>NZ_CP030918.1:87500-830000 GCF_003324675.1 Paracoccus suum | reverse complement strand
TCACCTTCTGCTCGGCCACGGTATCGCGCGCTGTGATGGAACGTGACCCGTCCAACATCCAGTTCTGCCCGTATTCGATCTATGTGTACGAAACGGCGGACGCGCCTGGAAAAGTCATCGTCGGACATCCCGACTACGCGGCTCACGGCGTTCCCGAAGTGAGCGAACTGATCGAGAAGATCGTCAAGGCCGCGGTCGAGTAAGCTGCCGCCGCGACCTGCCGCATAATGTAAGACCCCGGCCAAATGGCCGGGGTCCATGGCTTTGCTCTCGCGCTTACTGCAGCGGCACGCCCGCCGGCCGATCACCGGCCGAGCCGAGTGGAGCGTTCTTGCCCACCCGGTTGCCGACGATCAGGCCCTCAGGCCCCGCGGTAATCGGCACGGTCTCGCCGTCCAGCACCGCACCCGACAGCAGCATCTCGGCCAGCGGGTTCTGCAGACTCCGCTGGATGACGCGCTTTAGAGGGCGCGCGCCGTAAACCGGGTCATACCCCTCGTCCGCCAGCCATTTCAGCGCCTGGGCGTCCAGGTCCAGATGGATGTTGCGGTCGGCCAGCCGGCTCTCGAGGCCCAGCAGCTGCAGCTTGACGATGCCGCTCATGTTCTCGCGCGTCAGGCGGCGGAAGATGAGGATCTCGTCCAGCCGGTTCAGGAACTCCGGCCGGAAATGCGCCCGCACCGCAGCCATCACCTGCTCGCGCGCATCGCTCGAGTCGGAGCCCTCGGGCAGTGTCGACAGGGCCTGCGCGCCGAGGTTCGAGGTCAGGATGATAAGCGTGTTCTTGAAGTCCACGCGCCGGCCCTGGCCATCGGTCAGGATACCGTCGTCCAGCACCTGCAGCAGCACGTTGAATACATCCGGATGCGCCTTTTCGACCTCGTCGAACAGGATCACCTGATAGGGGCGACGGCGCACGGATTCCGTCAGCACGCCCCCCTCGTCATAGCCGACATAGCCGGGCGGCGCACCGATCAGCCGGCTGACCGCGTGCTTCTCCATGAACTCGGACATGTCGATGCGGGTCATCGCGTCGTCATCATCGAACATGTATTCGGCAATCGCCTTGGTCAGCTCGGTCTTGCCGACGCCGGTCGGGCCGAGGAACAGGAAGCTGCCGAGCGGACGGTGGGGGTCGTTCAGCCCCGCCCGCGCTCGGCGGACCGAGTTCGCGATGGCGGTCACGGCCTCGTTCTGGCCGAGCACGCGGCGGGCCAAGACCTGCTCCATCTGCAGCAGCTTGTCGCGCTCGCCCTCAAGCATCTTGGTGGTCGGAATGCCGGTCCAGCGCTCGACCACCTCGGCGATCTGCTCGGGGCGCACGGCCTCCTCGACCATCGGGCCCTCGTCGCTGCCCTCGGAATCGGCCAGCTTCTTCTCCAGCCCCGGGATGATGCCATAGGACAGCTCGCCGGCCTTGCGGAGGTTGCCCTCGCGCTTGGCCTGGTCCAGCTCGGCGCGGGCGCGGTCCAATTGCTCTTTCAGGCCGCGGGTGCCCTCCAGCTTGTCGCGCTCGGCCTGCCAGCGGGCCGTCATCTCGGCGCTGCGCTCCTGCAGGTCGGACAGATCCCGCTCCAGCCGGCCAAGACGGTCCTTGCTGGCAGCGTCATCCTCTTTCTTCAGTGCCTCGGCCTCGATCTGCAGCTGCAGGATCTGGCGGTCCAGCTGGTCCAGTTCTTCCGGCTTGCTGTCGACCTCCATCCGCAGCCGCGAGGCGGCCTCGTCCATCAGGTCGATGGCCTTGTCGGGCAGGAAGCGGTCGGTGATGTAGCGATTGCTCAGCGTTGCCGCCGCCACGAGTGCAGAGTCGGTAATCCGGACGCCGTGGTGCAGCTCGTACTTTTCCTTGATGCCGCGCAGGATGCTGATCGTGTCCTGAACCGTCGGCTCCTCGACCATGACCGGCTGGAAGCGGCGGGCGAGGGCGGCGTCCTTCTCGATATACTTGCGATACTCGTCCAGCGTAGTGGCGCCGACGCAATGCAACTCGCCCCGCGCGAGCGCGGGCTTGATCAGGTTCGCGGCATCCATCGCGCCATCGGTCTTGCCAGCACCGACCAGCACATGCAACTCGTCGATAAACAGGATGATCTCGCCGTTGGCGGACTCGATCTCCTTCAGGATGGCCTTCAGCCGCTCCTCGAATTCCCCGCGATACTTGGCGCCCGCGATCAGCGCGCCCATGTCGAGGGCCATCAGCTTCTTGTTGCGCAGGCTCTCGGGGACGTCGCCATCGACGATCCGCAGGGCGAGGCCCTCGGCGATGGCGGTCTTGCCGACGCCGGGCTCGCCGATCAGGACGGGGTTATTCTTGGTGCGGCGCGACAGCACCTGCATGGCACGGCGGATTTCCTCGTCGCGGCCGATGATCGGGTCGATCTTGCCCTCCGCGGCGGCGGCCGTCAGGTCGCGCGCATATTTTGACAGCGCCTCCATTGTGTCCTCGGAGGAGGCACTGTCGGCGGTGCGGCCCTTGCGCACATCATTGATGGCAGCGTTCAGAGCCTGCGCGGTGACCTTGCCAGCCTCCAGCGCGTCGCGGGCCCGGGTGTTCACCATGGTCAGCGCCATCAAGATGCGCTCGACCGGCACGAAACTGTCGCCGGCCTTCTTGGCAATCTTTTCAGCCTCGTCCAGCACCCGGACGAGCGAGGTGTCGATATAAACCTGCCCCTCGCCGCCCTGCACCTTGGGCAGCTTGTCGACGGCCGTGGTGACCGCATCCGCAACGGCGCGCGCGTTGCCGCCAGCGCGGGTGATCAGGTTCGCGGCCAGTCCCTGATCGTCGTCCATCAGTGCCTTCAGCAGATGCTCGGGCATGACGCGCTGATTGTTTTCACGAATGGCGATCGTCTGGGCGGCCTGAATGAAACCGCGCGAGCGCTCCGTGAATTTTTCCATATCCATGAGATGTCTCCTCGATAGCCCCAGTCGTCCGGCCACCCGCTGCGGCATGGCTCTGACTGGTCTCGCCTCGACAGATGGGATCTGCCAATCGGCATTCCAAGGCCGAACGGCCTTTCACGCGCCGAGGTTCCGTGCAAAACCCCCGACCGTTTGCCACGAACGCAGGGGACCACGATGGACGAGCGATTGATTGTTGCACTGGATGTGCCGAACGCCCTCGCGGGGCTCGAGGTGGCGGGCGCCATCGGCGATGCCTGCGGCTTTTACAAGATCGGCCTCGGCATGCTGACTGGCGGCGGTCTGGCCTTGGCGAACGAGCTGAAGGCAGACCACGGCAAGCGCATTTTCATGGACCTGAAGCTATATGACATCGGCGCCACGATTGAGGCGGCAGTGCGGGGCCTGGCGCAGTTCGACCTGGATTTCCTGACCGTCCATGGCGATCCGCATGTGGTACGCGCCGCGCGCGAGGGGGCTGGGGGCTCTGACCTCAAGATCCTCGCGGTGACGGTTCTGACCTCGCTCGACCGGGCCGATCTGGATGCCGGGATGATGCGCGAGGGCGATCTGCACGATCTGACCGTCGAGCGGGCGGCCCGCGCCTTCGAGGCAGGCGCCCATGGCGTGATCGCCAGCCCGCGCGAGGCGGCCGCCATCCGCGCCCTGCCGGGATCGGGCCTGATCGTGACGCCGGGGATCCGCCCGGCCGGCGCGGACGCCGGCGATCAGAAGCGGATCGAGACACCGGCCGCTGCGATCGCCGCCGGGGCCGATCATATCGTCGTTGGCCGCCCGGTCTGGCAGTCGTCCGACCCGCGCGCTGCGGCTGAGGCGATCCTGGCAAGCCTGCCGTAAACGTCGGTCCTTGCCCGAACGGCGGACCATAGGCGGCGCCACCGGCGTTCTTGGCCGATCACGACATATATGGTGCCAACACTATGTCGCGGGCGCCTTTGCCAGCATCTCGGAGACAATCACCCGGTAATGCGGGACCGCCTTTGGGTGGGCGATGAACTCAGCCACCGGCATCAGCAGCAGCATGTCGCCTTCGTCGCCCAACCGCGCGCTTGCCGCCTCGGCCTCGGTGATCTCAGCGTGGAAGTACCAGCCAACTCCCCGGCGGTGGGCCAGCGGTCGTCCCTCGCCCGTCAGTCGCGCAGGATCGATCTGCAAGCCGGTCTCCTCCAGCAGCTCACGCAGCGCGCAGTCGAGCGGCGTCTCCCCCGGCTCGGCCCCGCCACCCGGCAAATCCCAGCAGCCGGGCCACTGGATGGTCGGGATATCGTCTCGGCGCAGCACCAGCAGCGCATCGCCGCAGGTCAGGATGACCTTGGCGCCGCGAAAGGCTCCCTCAATCGTCATTGATGTCCCGCCGCCAGATACGGACCTGCCCCTCGCGCGGGGTAGAAAGGCGCCGCAAGCCCAACCAGACCGCGCCCGAGAGCAGCGCCACCACGACCAGCGCCCCGGGCAGGCCGCCGCCCCACAGTCCGGCGAGTAGCACCAACCCCATCAGCGCGACCGCGATCGCGGTGCCGAGAAACAGGTAGCCGGGGAGCGCCAGTTCAACCAGCGCCAGCACCAGCGCGACCGCCAGCCACAGCCACCCGTTGTCCCAACCGGGGGCCATCATGCCCGGCCCGCACCGCGACCAAGGCGCCCCAGCGCATCGGCAAAGGCATCGACCGCCGTTGCCGGCAGGATCACCGTGCGCTGACCCGCACCCTGCGCGACCTCGGACAGCGCCTCGATCTGCTTCATGCCCAACTGGTATTGCGCCGCCTCCAGGCCGCCGTCGCGGATTGCCGCCGACAGCGCGTTGGTCGCATAGGCCTCGGCATCGGCCAGGATGCGGCGCGCCTTGGCCCGCTGCTCGGCGGCATACAGATCGGCATCGGCGCCCAGTTCGACCGCGCGGCGCTTGCCCTCGGCCTCGGTCACCTGCGCGCGCCGCGCGCGCTCGGCGTTCAGTTGCTGCAGCATGGCCGAGCGGGTGGCGGCGTCCAGGTTGACGTCGAGGATCTCGGCCCGCGTGACCTCGATCCCCCAGTCATCGACGACGCTGGCGAGGCTGGTCTGAATCCGTTCGATCAACTGGGCCCGGTTGGACTGCACGCGGTCCAGCTCCATCGTCCCGATCTCGGAGCGCACGATCCCCGCCACGGTCGTGGCGATGGCGGCGTCCACGTCGCGGATGCGATAGACGGTCTTTTCCGGCTCGAGGATGCGATAGAACACGCTGGTTTCGACCTGCACCAGCACGTTGTCTGCGGTGATCGCGTCCTGCTTGCTGGTCGGCAACTGCCGCTCGAGGATCGAGATGCGGTGCGCCACGCGGTCGATGAACGGCACGATCAGGTTGATGCCCGGCCCCAGGACCGCGCGCAGCCGGCCAAAGCGCTCGACCACGTATTTCTCGGATTGCGGGACCACGCGGACCGCCATCATGACGGTCGCGAGGATCACGAATGCCAGCAGGGTCAGTGTCCAGCCCTGTTCCATCGCCAAACTCCCTATTCTGCGGCCATTGCGCCCGGCGCTGCGGTCAGCGGCGCGATCGCGCGTGCCAACTGACCCGCCAGACGGTCGAAACCTTCATGCGGCGCCAGCCGCGCCTCGTCCATATAAAGCGAGCGGTCGACCTCCAGCTGGACAACGTGCCGCTCGCGCCCCGGATCGCCATAGGCGACGGCGACATAGGCGCCGGCGAAGGGCGCGTTCAGCCGCACGGACAGGCCCTGCTCCTCAAGCCCGGCCCGCAATTGCTGCCGCAGCCAGCCGCCGGCCGACCGGCCATAGCGGTCGCCCAGCACCACCTGCGGGCGCGGCACCAGATGCGACAGCGCCTCTCGCGGCATGGAATGCATGTCGATCAGCAGCGCACGGCCGAACCGCGCCACCGCCTCGTCCATCAGCGCCGCCAGGGCGTCGTGATAGGGCTGCCAGGCCGCATCCAGCAGCGCTTCGGCCTCGGCCGCGGACATGCGCCGATGAAAGATCACCCGGCCTTGCGCCACGACCCGCGGAATGACGCCAAGTCCGGCCTGGGTGCGCGGATTGCCTGGCTTTGGCAGTCGCGCACCCTCCACCACCAGGGGGTCCAGATCGTCGCGCCCGCGATTGAGGTCGACGACCGAGCGCGGCACGCGCGCCGCAAGGACCACCGCACCGGACGCCTCTGCCGCGGTGCGGATCAGACGGTCGACGAAAGCGTCCTCCGAGCTGCGCAGCGTCATGATGTCGAGACGGGTGCGCGACAGAAACGAATCGGGATAGTCCCGTCCCGAATGCGGCGAGGCGAGGATCAGCCCGCCGCGCCATTTCCGAGGTCGTTCGAGGAGGAAGGTTTGGTCCAACGGGCCGTCCTTGCCAGGCGGGCTCGCCGCCCGTTGGTGGCATCATAACCAAGCCGCGCCCGGGGCCAACCCGCGCCTGCCAAAAACCGTTGCATCAGTTGCGCGCAGGGACTTGCATGCCTCGCCGGCTGCTTTTATAGACACGCGACCGACGCGAGTTCCGCGCAGCTTTCGGGTGGCGGGGGTCGCGGTCTGACGGGCGGTTAGCTCAGCGGTAGAGCACTACGTTGACATCGTAGTGGCCACTGGTTCGATCCCAGTACCGCCCACCATTTTCCGCGGCCCCCGGCCTTTCCGGGGGCTTTTGGTTTCACGGCGCAACCATCTGGGCGCGCAACGAAGGATGAGAGCGATGAAAGTTCGCAACTCGCTGCGCTCGCTGAAAGAGCGTCACAAGGATTGTCAGATCGTCCGCCGCCGCGGCCGTCTCTACATCGTCAACAAGACCAACCCGCGCTTCAAGGCCCGCCAAGGCTGATTGACCGGCACGGAATGATCGGGCCCGCGACAGCAATGTCGCGGGCCCTTTTCATATTGTGCACCTCAACTCAGCGGGCGCTGCGCCGCAACCGGGCGACCTGGGCCGCATCCAGATATCCGGTCGCTGGAAGGCCGGCACCGCCCTGCCAGCGACGGATTGCCTCCCGCGTGCCGCTGCCAAAGGCGCCATCCGTGCCGCGCGTGTCAAAACCCAACCCGGTCAGGATGCGCTGTAGTTGGCTACGCTCGCCCAGTGACAGGTTCAGCGCGATCTCTGCCACGGCAGCATGGGCGGAATCGCTGCCCTGCGCGGGCGCCGCAGAGGTCGTGGTCGCGGGTGTCGAAGCCTGCGCCGGCGGCGTGCCGCCAAGCTGGGTGATCCGCTGGGCGGCGACACCGGCATAGCGTCCATTGGGAAAAGCCGTGAGGAAGTCCTCATAGGCCTTGACCTGACGCAGGGCGGCGGCGCGCACCCAGGCCTCGGCCTCGCCGGGCAGGGCGGGCGCCGTCAGGCCGCCGGCACCGGTCGGCGTCGCAGTCGGGGCGGCGGCAGCGGCGCTCGGGGAGCCTTCCAGCGAGGCGGCCGCAGTGCCGGAAACGAGGCGCAAGGTCGGCTCCGCCAGCAGCACAGCGGCGACGTTGGTGCGCGGGCCGGTCAGGCCCTCGACTGCGCGGGCGATGGCGTCGGGCGGGCCGGCGATGACGCTGACACCGGCAACCCCGCGCATCTGGCCGACACCGGCCTGCAGCCGCGGACCGGGCGCGGGGCCGCCCGGTGTTTCGGCCAGCAGCAGGACGCCGCGCCGGCTGCCATCTCGCATCAGCGTCACCAGATGACCGACCGAGATGCCGTCGCGGTCGGCAAAGGCCAACCCGCGCGCCCCGGCGTCGCTCGCCATCAGCCAGGAATCGCCGCCAGCGTTCACGAAGCGCCCTGACAGCAGGACCAGCCGCGCACCAGCTGCCGGATCGGGCGCCTGCAGCACCTCCAGCGGTCCCGGCAATTGCGCCGCTTTCAGGTCGCTCGCCGTCGTGGTGGTCATGCCTGCAGCCTTCAGTCGCGCGGCGATCTGCGAGATATCGAGCGGCGCCCCCGGGCCTGGCTGAGCGATCACCACCGCTCGGTCCTCGGCCGCGGCGGGTGCAGCGCAAAGCGCCGCCAGCAGCGCAAATCCCGCGATCTGGCGTATCATCCGGCCCCCTTTCGGCGCGGCCGTCTCAATCGTAGCGGCGCCGGTCCTCGATCACCCGGCCGTCGTTCGGCAGCGATCCCGGCGGCACGATCTCGACCCGGCCCTTCAGCTTCAGTGCCTCGAGCACCGATCCCTCGTACAATGCCGGGTCTGCGGCGCGGGTTTCAAGCTGCACGGTCATCACGTCCGCCTCACCGGCGCGATCAGCGATGACCCGCGCTCGCGCCACCTCCGGATGCCGGGCAATCAGGGCGGCGACCTGTTCCGGGCGCACGAACATGCCCTTGATCTTGGTGGTCTGGTCGGCGCGGCCCATCCAGCCGTTGATGCGCAGCCCCGTGCGCCCGCAGGCCGAGGTGCCCGCCAGCACCGCGGACAGATCGCCGGTGGCAAAGCGGATCAGCGGATAATCCGGGTTCAGGGTGGTGACCAGCACCTCGCCCACCTCGCCCTCGGGAACCGGATCGCCGGTGCCGGGCCGCACGATCTCGACGATGACGCGCTCGTCCACGATCATCCCCTCGCCGGCACCGCCCTCAGGCTGTTCGGATTCGTAGGCGATCAGGCCCAGATCGGCGGTGGCATAGCACTGGAAAGTGGCGATACCAGCCTCGGCATAAAGCGCGCGCAAGCTGGGAAACAGCGCGCCGCCGCCCACAACCGCGCGGGTGATGCCCAGCCGCAAGCCCTGCTCGCCCGCCTTGTCCAGCAGCACTTTCAGGTAGTCGGGGGTGCCGGCATAGACCGTGGTGCCAAGATCGGCCGCGGCCCGCAGTTGCAGCTCAGTCTGGCCCGTGCCGGCCGGAAAGACCGCCGCGCCTACCGCGCGCGCGCCGCTGTCGAACATCTGGCCGGCGGGCGTCAGATGGTAGGAAAAGCAATTCTGGACCACGTCGCTCTTGACGATCCCGGCGGCGGTCAGGAACCGGCCCATGCGCCACCAGTCGCTGTCGAGGCGCCCCGGCTCGTAGATCGGGCCGGGGGACTGGAACAGGTGATCGAACTCGTGCGCATGGCGGGTGGCATAACCCCCCAATGGCGGGCGTCTGGCCTGCGCCTCGACCAGATCGGATTTGCGCAGCACCGGCAGGCGGGCCAGGTCGGCCATGCTGCGCACGTCCTCCGGCTCGACCTCGCGCAGGCTGCGGGCGAGGGTGGGCGCGCGCTTGGCATTTGCCAGCGCCTCGGCGAGGGCGAGGGGCAGGTCGGCCGCGCGCTCGGCCGCGCTGCGGGTTTCCAGATCGTCGTAATAGAGGCTCATGCCCGGGTCCCCTATGCCAGCCAGCGCTTGCGGCGGCGGTAACTGCGCACATCGCGGAACGACTTGCGACCCTCGTCGCCGACGCCCAGGTAGAATTCCTTGACGTCTGGATTCTCGCGCAGCGCTTGGGCCGGGCCGTCCATCACCACCCGGCCGCTTTCCAGGATATAGCCGTAATGGGCATAGCGCAGGGCGACGTTGGTGTTCTGCTCGGCCAGCAGGAAGGTCACGCCCTCGCCCTCGTTCACCGCCTTGACGATCTGGAAGATCTGCTCGACCAGCTGCGGGGCGAGGCCCATCGACGGCTCGTCCAGCAGGATTGTTTCGGGGCGGGACATCAGCGCCCGGCCCATGGCGACCATCTGCTGCTCACCGCCCGAAGTGTAACCCGCCTGCGAGCGTCGCCGCTCGCGCAGGCGCGGGAAATAGTCATAGACCATTTCGAGGTCCCGCTTGATCGCCGCGCTGCCATCAGCGCGGGTATAGGCGCCCGTCAGCAGGTTCTCCTCGACCGTCAGATGCTCGAAGCAGTGCCGCCCCTCCATCACCTGAATGACGCCGCGGCTGACCAGCGCCGCCGGGTTCAGGTCGGCCACGTCGTCGCCGCGATAGCGGATCGTGCCCTTGGTGACGGCTCCGCGCTCGGAATGCAGCAGGTTGCTGATCGCCTTCAGGGTCGTGGTCTTGCCGGCGCCATTGCCGCCCAGCAGCGCGGTGATGCCGCCCTTGGGGACCGACAGGCTGACGCCCTTCAGCACCAGGATGACGTGGTTGTAGATCACCTCGATGTTGTTGACGTCGAGCAGGGCCTCGGCGTCGGGGCGGGGTGCAGCGTCCAGCATGGTGTTGCCCTTTGGCGGGTGGAACCCGGCGGCAGTGGCGCCGCCGGGGGTCGTTGCGGATCGCCCGCGTCAGTCGCAGGCGCGAGGCGTAATGCCAGCTTCCTTGGCATAGGCCTCGCTGTCGGCGGCGATCAGCGGCTCCAGCACTTCCTCGTCGGGCTGGATGAAGTCGGTGATCAGGTTCCACTTGCCGGCCGTCGCATCCCACTGCTGCAGCCGGGCCATGCCGGCCCCGCCGTGGTTGGCGCAGCTCAGCTTGATCGGCTGGCCAAAGCCCGGCAGCCCCAGCTCGGCCATGCGCGCCTCGGTGATGTCGAGCGCCTCGAATCCGTCGCGCAGCTGTGCTGCGTTGATGTCGGGCGTGCCCGCAAGCTCCTGCGCCTTGCGGATCGCCTCGCCGATGATCAGCGCGGCATAGACGCCGCGCGAATAGACCGCGCTGCCGACGAACTTGCCGCCCTGCGAGGCCTTGCCCGGATCGACCACGAACTTGGTCAGGTCGGCATAGAACGGGTAATCGGTGCCGACGCCGTTGAAGGTCAACGACTTGTAGCCATTGGCTGCGGCACCGGCGGCCTGAACGTCAACCTCGCCGCCCGACCACCAGATGCCGATGAAATTCTCCATCGGGAACTTGATATTGGCCGCTTCCTGAATGGCCGCGGGGTTCATCACGCCCCAGCCATACATGATAACGTAATCAGGCTTGTCGCGGCGGATCTGCAGCCACTGCGATTTCTGCTCCTGGCCGGGTGCGTCGACCGGCAGTTCGGACAGGGTAAAGCCGTGCTTCTTGGACAGCTCCTGCAGGGTACGGATCGGCTCCTTGCCATAGGCGCTGTTGTGATAGAGCAGCGCGATTTTCTTGCCCTTCAGGTCACCCCCGTTCTGGTCGAGCAGGTATTTCACCGCGACCGAGGCGCCGTCCCAGTAATTCGCCGGGGCGTTGAACACCCATTCGAACACCTTGCCGTTCTTGGCCGAGGTACGGCCATAGCCGGGGGTGTAGAGGACCTTGCCATCGGCCGAGGCCTTGGGGATCAGCTGGTAGGTGATGCCGGTCGACATCGGGTTGTAGATCAGCGCGGCCTCGGACTTGGTCGCCTCGTAGCACTCGACGCCCTTTTCGGTGTTGTAGGCGGTCTCGCATTCCGGGGTCAGGATCTTGGCCCCGCCGATGCCGCCATCACGCTCGTTCAGCAGGGTGAAGTAGTCGTTGAAGCCGTCGGCATACTGGGTGCCGTTGGCGGCATAGGGGCCGGTGCGATAGCTCAGGTGCGGCAGCGTCAGGTCGGCGAGGGCCGGCCCCGCGATCAGCGCGGCGGCGGTCGTCAGGGCAGCAAGTGTCATCTTCATCGGCTTCTCCTCCCAGAGATTTTTCTTGCAGGCAATCAGTGCGGGAACGGCCACAGGCGCAGCTTTTCCTTGGTCAGGCGCCAAAGCTGAGCGAGGCCATGCGGCTCGGCGATCAGAAAGATCACGATCAGGCCGCCGACGATCATCAGCTCGATATGGGCCGCCAGATCGGTCGGCCAGCCAAAGCCGCCCACCAGCAGGTTCTTTAGCGCGACCGGCAACAGCACCATGAAGGCAGCGCCGGCGAAGCTGCCGAAGATGCTGCCGAGGCCGCCGATGATGACCATGAACAGGATCAGGAATGACTTGTTGATGCCAAAGGCCTCGCCGACCTCTGCCGCGCCCAGGTAGACGGCAAAGAAAAGCGCCCCGGCGATGCCGATGAAAAAGCTGCTGACGCCGAATGCAGTCAGTTTCGCGGTCAGGGGGTTCACGCCGATGATCTCGGCCGCGATGTCCATGTCGCGGATCGCCATCCATTTGCGGCCGGTCATGCCGCGCGTCAGGTTCCGCGCGATCCACGCCACCACAAAGGCAAAGGCGAGGCAGATCAGATACTTGGCGGCGGGCGTCGCCAGCGGTCCGGTGACCATCCAGCCAAGTACCGAGCGGTCCGGCGCGTTGATCTGGCCCGAGGCGCTGTAGTTGTAGAACCACGGCACCTTGTTGAAGAGCCAGACCAGAAAGAACTGCGCCGCCAGCGTCGCCACGGCGAGGTAGAAGCCCTTGATCCGCAAGCTGGGCAGGCCGAACAGCATGCCGACCAGCGCGGTGATGCCGCCGGCGGCGATGATGTGAAAGACGATGTTGATACCGGGAAAGGCGACCGACAGCTTGTAGACCGCATAGGCGCCGACCGCCATGAAACCGCCGGTCCCGAGGCTGAGCTGTCCGGCGTAGCCGACGAGAATGTTCAGCCCAATCGCCGCAATGGCATAGATCAGGAAAGGCACCAGGATGGCGTTGGCCCAGTAGCCGTCGATCACGAACGGGACCACCAGCACGGCGACCGCCATCAACAGCCGATACGCCCAACGGTCCAGCGCCAGTGGAAAGGTCTGGCTGTCCTCGCGGTAGCTGGTCTTGAAGTCGCCCGCCTCACGATAGAACATCAGCGCCTCCCCCTGGGTGCTGATCGCGGCTCTCGCCGTTGCAGTGCGGGCCCTGGATCACCCTCACACCCTCTCAATGATGCGCTCGCCGAACAGGCCCTGCGGGCGGAACACCAGGAACAGCAGCGCCAGGACATAGGCGAACCAGTTCTCGGTCGCGCCGCCGATCATTGGGCCGACGAAGTACTCGAACAGTTTTTCACCGACGCCGATGATCAGCCCGCCGATGATGGCGCCGGGAATCGAGGTGAAGCCGCCCAGCATCAGCACCGGCAGCGCCTTCAGCGCGATCAGCGACAGGCTGAACTGCACGCCCGATTTCGTGCCCCACATGATCCCCGCGACCAGTGCGACGAAACCGGCGATCGACCAGACCAGCACCCAGATGAAGCGCAGGCTGATGCCGACCGACAGGGCTGCCTGATGATCGTCCGCCACCGCGCGCATGGCGCGGCCCTGCTTGGTGTATTGCGAGAACAGAACCAGCGCCGCGACCAGCGCCGTTGCTACCGCGGTCGCCACCAGGTCCAAACGGTCGATGAAGAACCCATAGCCGAAGGCACGGTCGGTCCAGCCCTCGATCGTCTCGCTGACCCCTTGCGGGATGCCGATGTCGAGGGTCTTGACGTCCGCCCCCCACATCACGTCGCCCAGCCCCTCGAGGAAATAGGCTAGGCCGATGGTCGCCATGAAAAGGATGATGGGCGGCTGGTTCACCAGATGGCGCAGGATCAGAATGTTGACCGCCCAGGCGACTCCAACCATGACCGCCGCCGTTAGCACGATCGCCAGTGCCGATGGCACCGTCCAGCCAAAGTGGTCCAGATGGCCGCCGGTGATGGCGTTGATCAGGTGCGCGAATGGCACCTGCCCTTGCTGGATGCCGACCAGCGTCAGCGCCGCAAAGAGACACAGCACGCCTTGGGCATAGTTGAACACGCCCGAGGCCTTGTAGATCAGCACGAACCCCAGCGCGACGAGGGCATACATCACCCCCGCCATCAGGCCATTGGCGACCACTTCGGCGGCGTAGAGGAGTTGGTCCATCAGCGAACGCCTCCCATCCGCTGAAGCATCGCCGCCAGCGCGAGATGCGTCATGCCGAACCCGACCAGGACGGCCCCCAGCGTGAACTGGATATCCGAAGCGGACAGCATCCCGATCAGCACGCCCATGACCAGCTCGGGCAGGGCCACGATGATCAGCAGCCACCTAATCATGCGCCACCCCCAGATAGGCGTCGATCACCGCCTGGTTGCCGCGCACCTCATCTGGCGTGCCGTCACCGATCTTGCGGCCGTAATCCATCACGACGACCCGGTCGGACAGGTCCATGACCACGCCCATGTCATGCTCGATCAGGGCAATCGTGGTGCCGAACTCGTCGTTCACGTCGAGGATGAAGCGGCTCATGTCCTCTTTCTCCTCGACGTTCATGCCGGCCATCGGCTCGTCGAGCAGCAACAGCTTTGGCTCAGCGGCCAGGGCGCGGGCCAGTTCGACACGCTTTTTCAGACCGTAGGGCAGGCGGCCGACCGGGGTCTTGCGGATCGCCTGGATCTCAAGAAAATCGATGATCCATTCGACCTTCTCGCGGTTGGCGTTCTCTTCGCGCTCGGCTGCGCCCCACCATAGCGCCTGTGGAAAAAGGCCGGCGCGCATATGTGTCAGGCGCCCGGTCATGATGTTGTCGAGGACCGACATCCCGTCGAACAGGGCGATGTTCTGGAAGGTGCGGGCGATCCCCAATCGGGCGATCTGATAGGGTTTCAGCGCCGACCGCCGCTCGCCGCGGAACCAGACCTCGCCCTCGCGCGGGACGTAAAAGCCTGAAATGACGTTCAGCATCGAGGATTTGCCAGCGCCGTTCGGGCCGATGATCGCCCGGATCTCGCCCTGGCGGATGTCGAAGCTGATGTCCTTGATGGCGGTCACGCCGCCGAACTTCAGAGTGATGTTGCGCAGGTCCATAAGCACGGGGCCGATGCGGCGCCCATCCGGGGTGAGGCCAGCCGGCAGCCCCTCGGCCTGTGTTACATTCGCGGGCGCCGTCATGCGCGGTCCCCGCCGTGCCAGACGGCCTCGATATTGTTGCCATCGGGATCGAGGACGAAGGCGCCGAAATAACCCGGGTGATAGTCGCGCGGGCCGGGCGTGCCGTTGTCGCGTCCGCCGGCGGCCAGCGCGGCTGCGTGAAAGGCGCGCACCTGCGCCTCGTCCGTCGCGGTGAAAGCCAGATGCACCCGGCTCGGGCCGTTTTCGTCAGCAGTCTCGACATAGAGGGCGCCAGCCTCGAAGGCGGTTTCGCCCTGCCATTCGATGCCGCCGCCGAACGCTTCGAGCACTGCGGCATAGAATGCGCGGCTGGCGGCGAAGTCCGCGACGCGCAGGTGGACGTGGTCGATCACGGGCGCGCTCATGCGGCGGCCCGCGCGGCGTCTACGCCAGGCGCCACGGGAAAGACGCGGGCATCCTCCAGATGCAGGGTCGCCTTCAACTTGCCCTTGCGGCCGTCCTCATAAGTCACCTCGGTTTCCGTATATACGCTGCTGCGCCCGTCGTAGAGCGCCTCGATCAGGTCGGCGAACTTGTCCGAGATCACGCCCCGCTTGACCTTGCGGGTGCGGGTCATCTCGCCGTCGTCGGCGTCCAGTTCCTTGTGCAGGACCAGGAACCGCGCGACCTGGCAGCCCGACAGGATGGGATCGCTGGCGAGGCTTTCGTTCACGGCCTCGATATGGCCGCGGATCGTGGCATAGACGCGTGGATGGGCCGCCAGCTCCTGGTAGCTCGCATAGGCGATATTGTTGCGCTCGGCCCAGTTGGCGACCGCCGTCAGGTCGATGTTGATCAGCGCCGTGCAGAACTCGCGTCCATTGCCCAGCACCACCGCCTCGAGGATGTCGGGATAGAACTTGAGCTTGTTCTCGACATATTTCGGCGCGAACAGCGCGCCATTGGCCATCTTGCCGACATCCTTGGCGCGGTCGATGATCCGCAGATGTCCGGTCGCCGCGTCGATAAAGCCGGCATCGCCCGTCGCAACCCAGCCTTCGGCATCCTTGGTCGCGGCGGTGCTTTCGGGGTTGCGGTAATATTCCACGAAACTGCCGGGGCTGCGATAGAATACCTCGCCCGAGGGGGCGATCCTGAGTTCGACTCCCGGTGATGGCACGCCGACCGTATCGGGGCGCACCTCGCCGTCGGGTTGCTGGGTGATGAACACGGTCGCCTCGGTCTGGCCGTAAAGCTGTTTGAGGTTGATCCCCAGGCTGCGATAGAAATCAAAGATCTCCGGTCCGATCGCCTCGCCTGCGGTATAGCCGACCCGCACCCGCGACAGGCCGAGCGTGTTCTTGAGTGGCCCGAACACGAACAACCGCCCGAGGCCATAGGCCAGCCGGTCCATCGGCCCGACCCCGCGCCCGTCAAGGATCGCCGGGCCCACGCGCCGGGCCAGCGCCATGCCGCGGCGGAACATCCAGCGTTTCACCCGTCCAGCGTCCTCCATGCGGATCATGACGCTGGTCAGCTGCCCCTCGAACACGCGCGGCGGGGCGAAGAAATAGCTCGGCCCGATCTCGCGCATGTCGGTCATCATCGTCGACGGACTCTCGGGGCAGTTCACGCAGAAGCCGCACCACAGCGCCTGCCCGACCGAGAAGATGTAATCTCCGACCCAGGCCATCGGCAGGTAAGCCAGCACGTCGTCGCTGGCCCCGAGGTTGTCGAAGGCGGCGCTGGCCCGGGCAGTCTCGATCACGTTGCGGTTCGACAGCACCACGCCCTTGGGCTTGCCGGTGGTGCCCGAGGTATAAAGCATCACGCAGGTACTGTCGGCGCCAAGTGCGGCGATGCGGGCGTCCAGCTCAGGCCGAAGACGCGCCTCGGCGGCCAGGCCGGCCGCCTGCACGTCTGCCAGCCAGCTGAGGCGCTTGTGGTCGTATTTCCGCATGCCGCGCTTGTCGGTGTAGATCATTCGGGCGATTCCGCTGCCGGCGGCCTCGGCCTCGATCACCTTGTCGACCTGCTCCTGATCGCCGGCGATGACAAAGCGGGCATGGCAATGGTCCAGCACATAGGCCAGTTCCGCCGCGACCGCGTCCTGGTAGAGGGGCACCGGCACTGCGCCGCACATCTGCGCGGCCAGCATCGCCCAATAATGCGCCGGCCGGTTGCGGCCGATGATCGCGACATGCTCGCCGGGCTGCAGACCAAGGTCCAGCAGGCCCAGCGCCAGCGCGCGGACCTCGGCAGCCGCTTCGGCCCAGGTCCAGCTTTGCCAGATGCCGAATTCCTTCTCGCGCCAGGCCGGACGGCCGGCGTGCAGCGCAACATTGCGCGCCAGCAGCCCCGGCATCGAGACGGGAGCGTTGCCGCCGTCGGGCGCGATGATGGCGTCGGCACGGGCGGCCGGCGTCGCATGTGCAGTCATCCTGTCCCCCCGGACGGGCGGCACCCCGTGCCGCTGCAGCTGTCCGGCGCAAAGCTCCCCCATCGCGCCGGACCTGAACCAGTCTAGGGGCAATCCTAACCTTGATGTTGCCCGATCCTAACGAATTGTTACAACGGGGTGGGACACGGGGAAAATCGATGCCGAGCGATGCCGCAACCCGCGCCGCCCTGACCCAGTCGGGCCTGAACCTGATCCCGCAGGCAATCTCGATCTTCGATGCCAATCTGCGGCTGGCGGCCTGCA
The DNA here is from genome assembly GCF_003324675.1 of Paracoccus suum. Classification (NCBI taxonomy): domain Bacteria; kingdom Pseudomonadati; phylum Pseudomonadota; class Alphaproteobacteria; order Rhodobacterales; family Paracoccaceae; genus Paracoccus; species Paracoccus suum. The sequence continues at coordinate 812,794 of NZ_CP030918.1, read as the reverse complement.
ACCGCAGCTACCGGGTGATGTTCACGCTGCCCGAGGAACTGACCGTGCCCGGCGCGTCGTTCGAGGACACGATCCAGTTCCTGGTCGAGCGCGGCGAATATGGCGCGGTGCCCGATATAGAGGACGCCGTCCGCCAGCGGGTCGATCAGGCCCGCACCTTCCAGCCCCATTACATGGAGCGGACCCGCGCCAACGGCCGCACCATCAGCGTCGAGGGCGCGCCCCTGTCCGAGGGCGGCTGGATCGCAGTCTATACCGACATTACCGACATCCGCCGCCACGAGGCGATGCTGCGCGCCCGCTCGGACGAATTGTCGGGCCAGGTGCTGGACCACACCGAACGCCTGTCGGCCGCCAACCGCGCGCTGGCCGCAACCAACGCCGCGCTGGAGGAAGCCAAGCGCGTGCTGACCGAGGCCGAGGCGCGCACCCGCCATGTCACCGCCATGGTGCCCGCCCATATCGCCCATATGGACGCCGCCCATCGCTACACCTTTTCCAATAACCAGCTGTCCGAGGTGTTTCCCGGCGCTGCGCATCAGGTGATCGGCCTGACCGCCGCCGAGGCGCTGGGCGAGGCGACCTGGGCGCGGATCGCGCCACAGATGGAGCGCGCGCTGGCGGGCGATCCGCAGGTGTTCGAGATCACGCACGAGCCATCGCTGCGCCGGGTGCGCGTCGCGCTGACGCCGGACCCCGGCGGGCCGGGGGTCTATATCCTGTCGACCGACGTCACGGCCGAGGTGCAGGCGCGCGAGGCGCTGACCCATGCCGCGCGACGGGCGCTGGGCGCGCAACTGACCTCGGGGTTGGCACATGATTTCGGCAACCTGCTGACGATCATCCTGGCGCTGCAGGACCGGCTGGCGCGCGCGACACTGCCGCAGACGGCGGCCGATGACGTCGCCGCCACCATCGCCGCAGCGCGACGCGGCACGGCGCTGCTGTCAGGACTCGCGGCCATCACCGCGCCGCGCCAGATTGTCACCCGGCCGACCGACCTGACGGCGCTGCTGTCGGACCTCGCCGCCATGGCGCGACCCAGCCTCGGCGCGGGCACGACCTTGGAGCTTGCTCTGGAGCTGCCGGGCGGACCGGCCATGATCGACCCCGGCCCGCTGCAGGACAGCCTGCTGAACCTGATCTTCAATGCGCGCGACGCCATGCAGGCGCAGGGCGGCGGGCAGGTGACCTTGGCCGCGCGGCTCGCCGGCCCCTGGCTGGAGCTATCGGTCACCGACACAGGGCCCGGCTTCGCCCCCGGCACGATTGAGCAGGCGACGCAGCCGTTCTTTACGACCAAGACCGGGCAGGGCAGCGGCCTGGGCCTCAGCATGGTCTATGACCAGACCAAGCTGGCAGGGGGCACGCTGCGGCTGCGTAACACCGGCACGGGCGCGCGCGTGACGATTCGTCTGCCATGGCGGCCGGTGATGCCGCGCATGGTCCTCCTGGTCGACGACGAGGCAGCGATCCGCGCCCAGGTCCGCGACTGGCTGACCGCCATGGGCCATGCGGTGATCGAGGCCGCGAGCCTTTCCGAGGCGCGAGATCTGGCCGACCTGCCGGGGCTGTCGCTGGTGCTGTCCGACCTGCAGCTGGGCGATGGCCTTGGGCTGGAGCTGGCCGGCGGCCCGCTGCCTGCGCTGCTGATGACCTCGCTGCCGCCCGAACATCCCCTGCGCGCCGGGGCGAGGGTTCCGGTGCTGCAAAAGCCGCTCGACCCCGCCACGCTCGCCGCCGCCCTGACGGAGATTCCCGATGCCCGCTGACGCCGCCCCTCTGGTCGCGGTCCTCGATGACGAGGCCGAGTTGCGCCGCCTGACCTGCACCGCGCTGGAGGAGGCGGGCTTTCGCACTGCAGCCTTTGGCCGCGCCACCGAGTTCGAGGCCGCCTTGCGCCGCATGTCGCCGGACGCGATCCTGATCGACCTCGGCCTGCCGGACCGCGACGGCCTGGCACTGGTCCATCGCCTCGCGACCGAGACCGGGGCCGCGATCATCATCATCTCGGGTCGCGCGCAGCTGCAGGACCGCATTACCGGGCTGGAGCTTGGGGCGGACGATTACATCGCCAAGCCGTTCGAACTGGCCGAGGTCGTTGCCCGCGTCCGCGCCCGCCTGCGCCGTCCCGCCGCCAGCCGCGACAGCGCGCCGCTGCGCCAGCAGGCCAGGTTCTCGGGCTGGGCGGCCGATTTCGACCGCTATGCTCTGATCGCGCCGGACGGCACCGAGGTGCCCTTCAGCCATGCCGAGGCCGAGGTGCTGCGCCTGTTCCTGGAAAGTCCGCGCCGCCTGATCACCCGCGCGCAGATGCTGGAGACATTGGGCGGCGCCGCTGGCGAGAGCTTTGACCGCGCCATGGACGTGCGCATCTCGCGCCTGCGCGGCAAGCTGAACGAGGATTCCAAGAACCCCCGGCTGATCAAGACGATCTACGGTGCGGGGTATATTTTTCTGGGCGAGGTGGCGTGGGCAAGCGCAAGCGGCACCAGCTAGGACGCGCCGTCAGAGCATCAGCCGATAGGTGACAAAGCCGCCCTCTGCGTCGCCGACCTTCTCGAGCACCAGCTTTTGTTCGGCCACATAGCGATCGGCGCCCGGTCCGGTCTCGAAGGTGACGCTGGTGGCCGGCATCGGCACGAAGCCCCAGTTGCCATCGGCCGACGGGTTGATCGTGCCCTGGTCGACGATGAACCGCACGACCACGTCGCGGTTCGTATCCGGTCCTTCGAACATGATCGTGGTGCCATCCGCGCCCGGGAAACTGCCGCCGCCGCCGGCACGATAGTTGTTGGTCGCAACGATGAACTGCGCGGCCGGATCGATCGGCTTGCCGTCGAACGCCAGATCGACGATCCGGCTGGCCTCGGGGTTCAGCGCCTCGCCCTTGGGACCGAACTTCGAGGGCTGCGACAGGTCGATCCGGTAGGTCACGCCGTCGATGACATCGAAGTTGTAGCTGGGGAAGTCGGTGTCCAGCAGCGGCTGGTCGGCCTTGCCGGGGGTGATCTGGTTGAACATCCCGGCACTGCGCTCCAGCCAGTCCTTGACCTCGGCGCCGGTAATTTTCACCGCACGGATGGTGTTCGGGTAGAGGTACAGGTCGGCGACGTTCTTGATTGCGACGTCGCCGGCTGAGACATCAGTATAGTAATCCGCCCCGCTGCGGCCGCCGGCCTTGAACGGCGCCGCCGCCGAAAGGATCGCCAGGCCTTGCCATTGCGTACCCTGCATCATCTGCCGGATGTACCATTCCTGCGCCTGGCTGACTATCTGGACGCTGGGATCGTCGGCGACCTGCGCGAAATAGCTGTAAAGCGGGGCCGAGGTCTTGCCCACCGGCCGGCGCACATAATCCAGCGTTGCCTCATGTTCGGGCTGCACGGCCTCCTCGATCCGTGCAACGCTGGCGACCAGCGGGACGACCTTCTTGTCGGCATCGCGCTCGTAGATCGGGCGCGCCTCCGAGGTGTGGCTGACAACCGTCCAGCGATCCCCCGACCGCTCGAGCAGCAGGTCGACCAGCCCCATGTGGCTGCCCCAGAAGCCAGCCATCACGCCGGGCTTGCCACTGATCGTGCCCTTTTCGCGGTCGACGCCCTCGGTGTCCGCGAAATCCTCTCCCGGAAAGACGAGGTGCTGGTGCCCGGTCAGGATCACGTCGATGCCGTCGACAGTGGCCAGCGGGACGGCCGCATTCTCCATCATCGGCTCGGCGGTGGCGCCGGCGATCCCCGAATGGCAGAGCGCGATCACCAGATCGCAGCCCTCGGCGCGCAGCTTTGGCACCCAAGCCTCGGCCGTCGGCACGATGTCGCGTGCCGTGACCTTGCCTTCCAGATGGTTGCGGTCCCACTGCATGATCTGCGGCGGAACAAAGCCGATCAGGCCGATGCGGATCGGGTGTTTGGCGCCCGCGCCGTCGGTCAACTCGCGGTCGAGGATGACGTAGGGCTTGACCAGCGTCTCATCCTCGGTCGGCGTCGCCCCCTCCTTGGTCGCCACGTTGGCGCAGACGATGGGAAACTCGGCTCCGAAGATGCAGTCGTCGAGGAACTGCAGGCCGTAGTTGAACTCGTGGTTGCCCAGCGTTCCGCCGTCATAGCCGAGCACGTTCATGGCCGAGACGATGGGGTGCATCAGCCGCTCGGTCATGCCGCGCTCGTAGGCGATGAAATCGCCCATAGGATTGCCTTGCAGGAAATCGCCGTTGTCGAGCAGGATCGAATTGCCTGCCTCGGCCCGCACCTGCTCGATCAGCGCTGCGGTGCGGGCGAGGCCCACGGTGTCGACCGGCTTGTCGGCGTAATAGTCGTAAGGCCAGACGTGCACATGCAGGTCGGTCGTTTCCATGATCCGCAGATGCGCCTGGTTCGCAGCGGCGCGGGCCGCATAGGGGTGCAGCGCGATCAGGGCTGCACCGGCGGCCGTGCCGGACAGAAATCCGCGGCGCGAGAGGGGGGACATGGCGAGGCCTTTCGACGGTGAACTGGCGGCAAGGCTAGCACGCCGAGGATGACGGACAAACGACGAGGCGCGGGCCGTTACTGCCCGCGCCTGCTTGTTTCCGAGGGCGGCCTTGACGCCGCCCCATGTGGCTCAGGCCTTGGCCGCGGTATCCCAGCCGCTGATGGCCTTGCTGTCGGTAAACTCCTCAAGGCCCATCACCCCGCCCTCGCGGGCACGCCCCGAAGCCTTGACCCCGCCGAACGCGCTGCCATCGCCGCGCGATTTGCCATTCATCTCGACCATGCCGGCCTTGAGTTGCCGCCCGAGGCGGTTGCGGCGCGCGCCGTCCTGGCTCTGCACATAGTTGGTCAGGCCGTAGATCGTGTCGTTGGCGATGGCGACCGCTTCCTCCTCGGTCTCGAAGGGGATGATCGACAGCACGGGGCCAAAGATTTCCTGCTGGGCGATGGTCATGTCGTTGCTGACATCCGCGAACACGGTCGGGCGAACGAAATAGCCGCGGTTCACGCCCTCGGGCAGGCCGGTGCCCCCGGCGACCAGACGTGCCCCCTCGTCGATCCCGGCCTGGATCAGGCCCTGGATCTTGTCCCACTGCTGCTTGCTGACGACCGGGCCGATGTGGCTGCCGGCCTCGTGTGCGCTGGCGACGGTGGTTTCCTCGGCGACGCGCTTGGCGGTCTCGATCGCCTTGTCGTAGACGCTGCGCTCGACCAGCATTCGGGTCGGGGCGTTGCAGCTTTGCCCGCTGTTGTAAAAGCAATGCTTGGCGCCGCGCTCGACCGCCTTTTCGTCGGCATCGGCAAAGATCAGGTTGGCACCCTTGCCGCCCAGCTCCAACGCAACCTTCTTGAGACTGTCGGCCGCGGCCTTGGTGATCGCGATACCGGCGCGGGTCGAGCCGGTGAAGCTGATCATGTCCACGTCCGGATGAACGGATAGCTGGGCGCCGACACCGACGCCATCGCCGTTCACCAGGTTGAAGACGCCCTTGGGCAGCCCGACGGAATCGACCACCTCGGCGAACACCATCGAGGACAGGGGCGCGATCTCGGACGGCTTCAGCACGACAGTGTTGCCGCCCATCAGCGCGGGGATGACCTTCAGCGTCACCTGGTTCATCGGCCAGTTCCAGGGCGTGATCAGCCCGACCACGCCCACCGGCTCGTACGCGATCATACTACCCGGGGCATGATCGCCCAGCGGCTTGATGAACTCGAACTTCTCGGCGGCCGTGATGAAGTTCTTGATGTGATAGCTGCCGGCGCCGGCCTGGTCGGCCAGGGCCATGTCGGCCGGGGCGCCCATTTCCATCGTCATCGCCTGGGCGATGTCCTTGGCGCGCGCGTTATAACCGGCCTCGATCTTGCGGATATATTCCAGCCGCTTGGCCGGCGGCAACGCTGCCCAGCCGGGCTGGGCCGCCTTGGCGGCCGCGACGGCGCGGTCGGTATCGGCTTGGCTGCCGATCGAGATGACGGCGACCGCCTCCTCGGTGGTGGGGTCGATTACCTCCAGATCGTTAGCCGCCGTCGGGGCGACCCACTCGCCATTGATGTAGAACTTACGCTTGTCCAGCAGATCGGCCATGATCCCCTCCATTTCGGATTTCGGGCAAAGCGTGGCAGGCGCACCCGCCGGCCGCAAGGCCGGTCTGGCTGGCATTGCGCCGCGTGCCGGTGGCAGTCTGCCCGGGCCAAAGGGCAACTGGAACCGGGCGGCGGCGTGGACTATGTTGCCGCCACGGTCCCCGCATTCCGAAAGGATGTCCAAAATGGCGTTGCGTATCAACGACGTTGCCCCCGACTTTACCGCTGACACCAGCGAAGGCGAAATCCACTTCCATGACTGGCTGGACGGCAAGTATGCCATCATCTTCAGCCACCCCAAGGACTTCACCCCGGTCTGCACGACCGAGTTTGGCGCCGTGGCACGTCTGGCCCCTGAATGGGAAAAGCGCGACGTCAAGGTTCTGGGCGTCAGCGTCGACAGCGCGGACGAGCACCGCAAGTGGAAGCGCGACATCGAGGCGTTTGCCGGCACCCCGGCCGATTTCGCTATCGTCGACGACACCAGCCTGACCGTCGCGAAACTGTATGACATGCTGCCGGCCGAGGCCTATCTGCCCGACGGCCGCACGCCGGCCGATTCGGCGACCGTGCGCACGGTCTACATCATTGGTCCTGACAAGAAGGTCCGCCTGATGATGACATATCCGATGTCCGTCGGCCGCAATTTTGCCGAGATCCTGCGCGCGCTCGACGCCGTGATGGCGACCGATGGCGTGCCGATCGCCACCCCGGCCGACTGGCAGCCCGGCGAGGACGTGATCGCCGCCCTGTCCCTGAACGACGAGCAGGCCGAGCAGCGGTTCGGCAAAATGGACAGCAAGTTGCCCTACCTGCGCTTCGTGAAACAGCCGGCGCTGGGCTGAACGATGTCGGACCGCCCCCTCGGGCGGTCCCTGATCCGCCTCGGCGCGATGGCGCTGGGGCGGGATCGGGCCCATCGCCAGGATATCTGGCCGGGCCTTGCGATTGACCGCGCCGCGGGCACGACGGTCTGGCACCGCCGGCCGCTGTGCCCTCTGTTGCCGCTGTCGGCCATCGTGACCACCGCACGGGACCTGATCGCCATCATCGGCACCGGCCCCTCGCTGGCCAACCAGCATCCGGAGCGTCTGCCGCCCGGATCAGCCATATTGCTCAACGGCGCGGCCAGCCTCGCCTCGAGTCTCGCGCCACTGGGGGTCATGGTCGAGGACGAGCGATTCGTGTTCCGACACCATGCGATGCTGGCCGGCCTGCAGGCAGGCGTGCCGCTGATGCTGTCGCCCGCAGCGCTGCGTGCCCTTGCAGAGCGAGCGCCCGACCTGCTGCGGCAGGGGCGGCCGGTGGCGCTGATCGACAATCTGGCTAAGCCGGTTAACGCCGCCCGCCGTTCGCTCGACGATCCGGCACTGGACGGCATCGTGACGCGGAGCGAGGGCGCTGCGCTGTCGCTGCAGCCTGACCGGGGCGTTGTGATCACAGGCACCGTGGCCTTCAGTGCGCTGCAGGCAGCGCTCGCCGCGCGCCCCGCCGAGATCTTGCTGGCCGGAATCGACCTTGGCAATGCTGCGAAGCCGCGGTTTTACGAGACTGCCGCGGACAGTGCGCCCTCCGGCCTGACCAAAGGGCTGCCGCGGATTCTGGCTGGCTTTGCGCTTGCCCTGCGCGAGGCAGGCGGCACGCGGCTGGCCTGCACTTCTCCGGTGTCGGCCTTGCTGGCCTTGGGCTATCCGCGCGACGTTCGGCTGGACTGACGAGCCATCAGCGGCTGGGTCGGGTCACCACGAACGAGGCGACGGCGAGGCAGATCGCAGCTTGCGTTCCGATCAACCAGACCGGCATGCCCAGCCAGATCGCGATGCCCACCCCCGACGCCATGGCCAGCACCGCCCACAGCTTTGCGGTCTTGCGAATCGCCCCGCGCTCGACCCAAGCACGGATCGGCGGGCCATAGGCGGGGTGATTCAGGATTCGGGCGCGGAGGGCAGGGGACGAGCGCGAGAAACACCAGACCGCGACCAGCAGGAACGGCACCGTCGGCATGACCGGCAGCACGACCCCGATCACCCCCAGGGCCAGTGCCGCCATTCCGCCCCAATGCCAAAGCCGCTGCTGCACACCGCACCTGATCCGGTTTCCCCGGACCGCACATAACCTTCCCAGGCGAAACGACAACCGCTTAGCGCTGCTGCGGGACGCACGTCTGTGCGAGTCGCGGGAAGTCCCAGTGAGCGGGCAATCAGCCCGCCAAGGCGCGCAGGATCCCGTTCAGCACCGGCCGGCCCGCAGCGGTCGCGGCCAGGCGGTCGCCGTCCGTCCGCACCAGACCCAGATCCGTCAGATCGGCCAGCGCCGGCCCCGGCGGCGCCCAGCCCATCGCGGCCAGACGGCCGAGCGATACCCCTTCGGACAGGCGCAAGCCCATGAGCAGGTATTCGACCGCGCGCTCGGGCGCTGGGATTTCCTCACGCAGGCTCTCGCCACTGCCCGTCCTCTCGACGGCCGCAAGCCACTGACCCGGCGCCCGGTGCGCCTCGGTCGCGATGCGAGTGGCCCCCAGGGTCAATCGGCCGTGCGCGCCGGGGCCGATGGCGGCCCAGTCGCCTTGCCGCCAGTACACCAGGTTATGCCGGCTTTCGGCACCAGGCCGGGCGTGGTTCGAGACCTCGTAGGCCGGCATCCCCGCGGCAACGCAAACCTCCTGCGTGTCTTCCCACAGGTCGGTGCCGAGGTCCTCGTCCGGCAAACCGCGCAATCCGCCACAGGCGTGGCGAGCACCAAAGGCGGTCCCCGGCTCGATCGTCAACTGGTAGAGCGAGAGGTGATCAGCGGCCATCGCCAGGGCCTCGCGCAGTTCGGCCCGCCATGCGGCCCGGGTCTGGTCCTGGCGTGCATAGATCAGGTCAAAGCTGATGCGCGGAAAGGCGGCGCGGGCGATATCAAAGGCAGCGCGCGCCTCGGCCGCGCTGTGCAGGCGCCCCAACCGGCGCAGGTCGGGATCGTTCAGCGACTGGATACCCATCGACAGACGGTCAACGCCGGCATCGGCATAGCCGCGAAACCGCCCGGCCTCGACGCTGGTCGGATTGGCCTCGAGCGTGATTTCGCAGTCATTGGCCAGGGGCCAGGCGGCTCGCGCGGCCTCGATGACTGCCGCCACCGTCTCGGGCGCCATCAGTGAGGGCGTGCCCCCACCGAAGAAGATCGAGCCGAGGACACGGCCGGGCAATTCTGCCGCCAGCCGGGCGATTTCCGTGTTGTAGGCGGTCGCCCAACGGGACTGGTCGACCGAGGCGGTGACGTGGCTGTTGAAGTCGCAATAGGGGCATTTCGCCGCGCAGAATGGCCAGTGGACGTAGAGGCCAAAGCCGCCGTGCCGCCAGTCCTGCGCGTCGGACAGGCGCACAGGGTCTGAGAGGCTGCGGTCGGCTGCGGGCATTTCAGGGGCCTTGGTCGCGGCGCGCGCGATGCGCTGGGCAGAGGGTTCAGGTCAACCGCGCAGGGCCGTGACCTCGATTTCGATCAGCATCTCGGGGCGGATGAGGCCAGCGATGACCATCGTGGCTGCCGGGCGGACCGGACCCAGCCAATGCGCCAGAACCGGCGCCGCCTGCTCGATCAGGGCGGCATCCGTCAGCGTATACTGGACGCGCACCACGTCGGACATGGCGAAGCCGGCCTCGGCCAGCGTCTTGTCGATAGTGGCAAAGGCGTTCTGTGCCTGGTCCGCCACCCCTTCGGGCATGGTCATCGTGGCGTAGTCGTAGCCGGTGGTGCCGCTGACAAAGCACCAGTCGCCCTTGATGAGTGCCCGGCTGTAGCCGAGCGTTGCCTCGAAGGGCGAACCGGAGGAAATGGTGCGGGTGCTGGACATGGTCACCTTTCAGAGCCGGGCATGGTCGGGGTCGATCACCAGCATCCCCTGCCGAAAGGCCGGGATTTCGGTCGCATCGGGCCAGAACTCGCGCTGCGATACAAGCTGCCCGTTGGCGATCGTGTGAAACGTGATCACACGCGCGAGGATCCCCAGCGGCAGGTTGGTCACGCGCATGTCGGTAACGACTTCGTTGCCGCCATCGACCAGCGCCATTTCCTCGAACTGCCAGTCACCGTCGCCGAGGAAGGCGGCCTGAACTTCGGCAAAGCGGGCGCTGGGTATGACCTCGCCAGTTTGCGGCCAAAGGGTGAAGGCATCCGGGGCCATCAGGCTCGCAGCGGCGGTCCAGTCATTGGCCGACATTGCCCGCCAGAACTGCCGGACCAGGTCGGCCGAGGCGCTCACAGAGCGGCTACCAGCTTGCGGAAGGCATCGGCGCGATGGCTGATCGCGTTCTTTTCTTCCGCCGACATCTCGGCAAACGTGCGCCCATCGCCGGCGTCGGGCACAAAGATCGGATCATAACCATGCCCCAACGCGCCACGCGGCGGCCAGACCAGATGGCCGGTGGCGAGGCCCTCGAATACCCGCTCGGTGCCATCGGGCTGCAGCAGAACCAGGGTGCAGCGGAATTGCGCGGTGCGCGGCTCGGGCACGCTGGCCGCCTCCAGTTCGGCCCAGGTGCGGGTCATCGCCTGCATGAAGTCGCGCCCGTTCGGTGTCTCGGCCCAATCGGCGGTGTAGACACCCGGCGCGCCGCCCAGCCCGTCGACGGTGATGCCGCTATCGTCGGCCAGCACCGGCAGGCCGGTCGCTGCCATCGCCGCCTGCGCCTTGATGCGGGCATTGCCGAGAAAGCTGTCTTCGGTCTCGGCCGGCTCGGACAGGCCCATGTCGGCCGCGCCCACGACCTCAATGCCGCGCGGCGCGAAGAGGGCGCGCATCTCATCCAGCTTGCCGGCATTATGGGTAGCGATCAGCAGCTTGTTCCACGTGAAACAATTGCCCGCCCCCAGCACGGCCGCCCCCGCGCTCATCCCAAGGCCGCCTTTTGCGCGGAAACCAACTGGGCGACACCTGCTTCCGCCAAATCCAGCATCTGGACCATCTGCACGCGCGAGAAAGCGGCGCCCTCGGCTGACATCTGCACCTCGATCAGCTGCCCCGCGCCGGTCATGACGAAATTGCCGTCGGTCCCGGCCTCGCTGTCCTCGGGATAGTCGAGGTCCAGCACCGCCTGCCCGGCATAGATTCCGCAGGACACCGCCGCGACGTGATCGAGGATCGGGTCGCCCAGCACCTGCTTGGCCGCGATAAGCTTGTTCACGGCCAGGCGCAGCGCAACCCAGCCGCCGGTGATGGCGGCGCAGCGGGTGCCGCCGTCGGCGTTCAGTACATCGCAGTCGACCACGATCTGCCGCTCGCCCAGGGCGCGGCGGTCGACGCCGGCACGCAGGGCGCGGCCGATCAGGCGCTGGATCTCGACCGTGCGGCCGCCCTGCTTGCCGGCCGCGGCCTCGCGCCGGGTGCGGCTGGTGGTGGCACGCGGCAACATGCCGTATTCGGCGGTGACCCAGCCCTGGCCGCTGCCCTTCAGGAACGGCGGCGGGCGGTCCTCGATGCTGGCGGAACACAGCACTTCGGTGCCGCCAACGCGGATCAGGCAGCTGCCTTCGGCGTTGCGCTGGACCCCGGTCTCGATTGCAATGGGGCGCAACTCGCTTAACTCTCGGCCGGAGGGGCGCATGTGGGTCGTCCTTGCTGTCGGGTTTGCCCGGCCCCGATACAGGGGCCCGAGGCGCATCCGCAAGCCTTACGGAGCTGTCTGCCGATGACAACGCCTGCCTCTGCCCTGCTGGCCGACCTGAACAGCCGCTCGCGCGAGGTCTTTCGCCGCGTGGTCGAGAGCTATTTGCAGACCGGCGATCCGGTCGGCTCGCGCACGCTGCAGGGTTCGCTCAGCGAGCAGGTCTCGGCCGCGACCATCCGCAACGTCATGCAAGATCTCGAAGCGATGGGACTGCTGGACCATCCGCACACCTCGGCCGGGCGCCGGCCCACGCATGTCGGGCTGCGCCTCTTCGTCGATGCATTGATGGAGGCCGGCCCGGTTGCCGCCACCGACCGCGCCGCGATCGAGGCGACACTGGGACCGGCCGCGGATCCGTCGATCCTGCTGGACCGGATGGGCATGGCCCTGTCGCAGTTGACTCAGGGCGCCTCGCTGGTGCTGACCCCCAAGCAGGAAGCGCCGATCCGGCACATCGAATTCGTCAGCCTGGCGCCAGATCGGGCCCTGGTCGTGCTGGTGTTCGCCGATGGCCGGGTCGAGAACCGGGTGTTCACCCCACCGCCCGGACAATCTGCCAGCTCGATGCGCGAGGCGGGTAACTTCATCAACGCCCATGCCCGCGGCCGCACGCTGGCCGAGCTTGCCGCGCATATCCAGACCCAGGTGACCGAGCGCCGAGCCGAGATCGACAGCCTCGCAGCCGAGTTGGTCGCATCGGGGCTGGCGCTGTGGCAGGGCGGCGAGGCGTCAGAGCCACGGCTGATCGTGCGCGGCCAGGCGAACCTGCTGGCCGAGGACGCGGCCGACCTTGACCGCATCCGCGTGCTGTTCGACGATCTGGAACGCAAGCGCGACATCGCCGAATTCCTGTCGCTCGCCGAGGAGGGCGACGGCGTGAGGATTTTCATTGGAGCCGAAAACAAGCTGTTCTCACTTTCGGGTTCCTCTCTGGTTGTTTCGCCCTATATGAATGCCGATCGCAAGATTGTCGGTGCGGTTGGCGTCATCGGTCCCACCCGGTTGAATTACGGGCGGATCGTTCCGCTGGTCGATCTGACCGCGCAATTGGTGGGCCGCGCCTTGTCAGGCCGGCATGAGTAAGAAAGCTGAGAGCATGAGTGATGCGCCGATGGACGACCCGCTGAACCCCGACGGGATGCCCCTGGACCAGAGCCCAGAGCCCCTGGCGGCCGAACTGGACGAGATGCGCGACCGCTGGATGCGCGCCCTCGCCGATGCCGAGAACGCCCGCAAGCGGGGCGAGCGGGACCGTCGCGAGGCGGAACAATACGGCAGCTCGCGCCTCGCGCGGGACCTGCTGCCAGTCTACGATTCGCTGCAGCGCGCGATCGAGATGCCGGACGAGGCCGCCCGCGCCGCGGCCGGTGCGTTGATCGAGGGGGTCGAGCTGACCCTGCGCGAGCTCGACAAAGTCTTTTCCAAGCACGGCATCACCGTCATCAAGCCCGCCATTGGCGAACGCTTCGATCCAACCATCCACGAGGCGATGTTCGAGGCCTCGGTTCCCGGCACCCGCGCGGGCGACATCATCCAGGTAATGGGCCACGGCTTCCTGCTGCACGACCGCCTGCTGCGCGCGGCGCAGGTTGGCGTCAGCTCGACCCCGGGCCAGTAGGCACGTTTAGCGGGCGGCAGTGGCCGCCCGCCCCCGCAGCCGCTTCTATCGCGTGGAGGTTGACCCAAGCCCTGCCTGAGGCCGGGTTGGGTGTTGCCCTCGGCAGCTCATTCCCCTTTAGTCACAGGTCAGTGAATTCGAGGGGGACCTGTAATGACATTCAACTTCAAGCCGCTGGCCGCTGCTGTGGCGCTGGCTCTGTCCGTCACCGGTGCAGCGGCGCAAGAGATGCAGTTCTTTCGCATTGGCACCGGCGGCACGGCCGGGACCTATTACCCTATTGGCGGGCTGATCGCGAACGCGATCTCTGCACCGCCCGGCTCCCGCGCTTGCGAGGACGGGGGGGCCTGCGGCGTGCCGGGCCTGGTCGCCTCGGCGCTGGCCTCGAACGGTTCGGTCGCCAACGTCAACGGCATCATTGGCGGGACGCTGGAATCGGGCTTTGCCCAAGGCGACGTCGCTGCCTGGGCCCAGACCGGCACCGGCATCTGGGAGGGTCAGCCGGCCGCCGACAAGCTGCGCGCCATTGCCAACCTTTACCCGGAATCGATTCACCTCGTCGCCTCGCAGGCCTCGGGGATCAAGTCAGTCGCCGATCTTAAGGGCAAGCGCGTGTCGCTGGACGAGCCGGGCTCGGGCACGCTGGTCGATGCCCGCATCATCCTGGAAGGCGCCGGGCTGACCGAAAAGGACATCACGCCCGAATTCATGAAGCCTGACGCGGCCGCCGACCGGATGCGCGACGGGGCGATGGACGCGTTCTTCTTTGTCGGCGGCTATCCGGCGGGCGCGATTGCCGAGCTGGCGAGCCAGTTGCCGGTGACCATCGTGCCGATCGACGGCGCGGCTGCTGACAGCGTGACGGGCAAGTACACCTTCTTTGCCCAGGACACTGTCCCCGCCGGCACCTACAAGGGTCAGGATGCCGACGTGAAGACCCTGTCGGTCGGCGCCCAGTGGGTCACCTCGGCCGACCAGCCCGAAGAGCTGATCTACCAGATCACCAAGGCGCTGTGGAACGACGCCACCCGCGCCCAGTTCGACGCCGGCCACGCCAAGGGCAAGATGATCCGCAAGGAGACCGCGCTGAACGGCCTTGGCCTGCCACTGCATCCCGGCGCCGAGCGGTACTACCGCGAAGCCGGCCTGCTGAAGTAACAGCGCTGAGGCGCGCCTTTGCGCGGGGCCGCCATCGGCCCCGCGCCTCGCGAGCGAGACCCGCAACGGTCGGCGCCGCGATCTTCAGCCCGCACGACCAGCGAGAACAGCCCGATGTCCAAGCCTGAACTCTATCCCCAGCTTTCCGCCGATGACCTGCAAAGGATCGAGGAAGAGTTCGACCCGGAGATGCGCTTTCGCCAGCTGCTCCGCCCCGTCGCGACGCTGACCGGCTGCCTGCTGTTCCTGCTTTCGGTCTATCACTTCTACACCGCCGGCTTTGGCATCCCGCGCGCGACCACGCACCGCGGGTTGCACCTCGCGGTGACGCTTTTCGTAATCTTTACCTCCTTCGCCGCAGGCCGCAGCCGCGGGGTTCAGCACGGGCCGCTGACGCTGCTTGGCCTGCCGCTGATCGATTGGGCCCTTGCGCTCGCAGGGGTCGTCGCCTCGCTCTATGTGCCGTGGATCTATGACCAGTTGGCCTTCCGCGTCGGCAACCCGCTGCCATTGGACCTGATCATGGGCACGACCCTGATCATCGTGTTGCTGGAGGCGACGCGGCGCTCGATGGGCTGGCCGCTGCCGGTGATCGCGATCCTGTTCATGGCCTACGCCTATTTCGGCCGCTCGATGCCCGGGGTGCTGGTCCATCCGGGCGCCAGCTGGTCCAACATCGTCAACCACCTCTATCTGACCTCGCAGGGCATTTACGGCACGGCGCTGGGGGTGATCGCAACCTATGTGTTCCACTTCGTGCTGTTCGGCGTAATGGCGACGCGGATCGGGCTGGGGCAACTGTTCATCGACGTGGCCAGTGCCGCCGCCGGGCGATATGCCGGCGGGCCAGCCAAGGTATCGGTCCTCAGCTCGGCCCTGCTCGGCTCGATCACCGGCTCGTCCATCGCCAACACGGTGACCACCGGCGCGCTGACCATCCCGGCGATGATCCGCGTCGGCTACCCGCGCCACTTCGCGGCGGCGGTCGAGGCCTCGGCCTCCACCGGCGGTCAGATCACCCCGCCGGTGATGGGCGCAGTCGCCTTCCTGATGATCGAATACCTTGGCGTTCCGCTGACCACGATCCTGATGGCGGCCATCGTGCCGGCCTTCATGCATTTCTTCGGCGTGCTGGTGCAGGTCCATCTCGAGGCAAAGCGGCGCGGCCTGCGCGGCCTGCACCCGGAGGAGTTGCCGAACGCATGGCGCGTGCTGCGGGCCGGTTGGCTGACGCTGGTGCCGCTGATTATCCTGATCGCGGTGCTGATGTCGGGCCGCACCCCCTTCGCCGCCGCCTTCTGGTCGATTACCGCCTGCATCGCCGTGCTGCTGTGGCAGGAGATCAGCAGCCGCGGCCTGACCCGGGGCCTGCAAGCCGCCGCCCACGGCCTTTTCGAGGGATTTGTCCTCGGCGCCCGGCAATCGCTGTCGGTAACGGCCGCGGCGGCCCTTGTCGGGGTCGTGATCGGTGTCGTCACCCTGACCGGCGTCGGCTTCAAGATTGCTTACATGGTCACCGGCCTCGCCGCAGACTGGGCGAGCTCGGTGCACGGACTTCTCGCGGCGCTGCCATTCGAGGTGATGGGCGTGCCGACCCTGACGCTGCTCTTCACGCTGCTGCTGACGGCCGTGGTCTGCGTGTTGATGGGCTGCGGCATCCCCACCACGGCCAACTACATCATCATGGTCGCCGTCGCTGCCCCGATCCTCGGGCTGCTGGGGGTCGAGGCGCTCGTCGCGCATTTCTTCGTGTTTTATTATGGCGTTCTGGCCGATGTGACGCCGCCAGTCGCGCTTGCGGCCTATGCCGCCGCGGGGATTGCCGGCGCGAACCCTTTCCACGCCGGCAATACGGCGTTCCGTCTGTCCATGGGCAAGGTGCTGGTGCCGTTCGTTTTCGTGTTCCAGCCGGCCCTGCTGCTGGTCACCCAGGACTTTACCTGGGCCAATTTCGCCCTCGCCTTCTTTGGCGCCGTGTCAGGGATCTTCACCCTCTCGGCCGCGGTTACCGGCTGGATGTTCTCACGCCTGTGGGGAATCGAGCGGGCGTTGCTGGCGATTGCGGCGATCCTGCTGATCGCGCCTGACCTGACCGCCACGCTGATCGGCCTTGCCCTCGCACTGCCCATCGCCGCCCGCTCGCTCATGATCGGGCGACGGGCAAATCCGCAGCTCGCGACCTGACCGGCCTGTCGGCAACCATACTTGAGGGCGGCGCGCTGCCTCCTCCTTAAGGCCCACCCGTCCCCCTTTTCCTTGAATTCGGGCACGGTCCGGGCAAGCCTTCCTTGCGGGGCAGTATGCCCGCCTTCCTGGGGAGGAGGATTCGATGGACGATATTTCCGCTGCCAAGGCCGGCGCCGGAGGGCGCTCGGCTGCGCTCGATCTCAGCCATCTGAAGGCCGACTGGCCACTCAAGGACCGATATGACAACTGGATCGGGGGCAAGTTCGTGCCGCCGCAGTCGGGCCGCTATTTCGATAACGTGACGCCCATCACCAACGAGGTGCTGTGCCAGATCGCCCGCTCGGACGCTGCCGAGGTGGAACTGGCGCTGGACGCCGCCCATGCCGCCCGCGAGGCCTGGGGCAAGACATCGCTGGCCGAGCGCAGCAACATCCTGTGGCGCATCGCCCAGCGGATCGAAGACAACCTGCAGACGCTGGCGATTGCCGAAACGCTCGATAACGGCAAGCCGATCCGCGAGACGATGGCCGCCGACCTGCCGCTGGCAGTGGATCACTTCCGCTATTTCGCCGGGGTGATCCGGGCCGAGCAGGGCCACATCAGCGAAATCGACGCGACCACCTACGCCTATCATTTCAAGGAGCCGCTGGGCGTCGTCGGCCAGATCATCCCGTGGAATTTTCCGCTGCTGATGGCGACCTGGAAGATCGCGCCCGCCCTCGCCGCGGGCAACTGCATCGTACTGAAGCCTGCCGAGCAGACCCCGGCCAGCATCATGGTGCTGATGGAACTGCTCGCTGATATCCTGCCGCCGGGCGTTCTGAACGTGGTCAACGGCTTTGGCCTCGAGGCAGGCAAGCCGCTGGCCTCGTCCAAGCGGATCGCCAAGATCGCCTTTACCGGCGAGACCACCACCGGCAGCCTCATCATGGGCTATGCTGCGGACAACATCATCCCCGTCACGCTGGAGTTGGGGGGCAAGTCGCCCAACATCTTCTTTGCCGACGTGATGGACCATGACGACGCCTTCTTTGACAAATGTCTGGAAGGTTTCGCCATGTTCTCGCTGAATCAGGGCGAGGTCTGCACCTGCCCGTCGCGCGCCCTCGTCCAGGCCTCGATATTCGATGCCTTCATGGAACGTGCGGTGGCGCGGGTGAAAAAAACCAAGGCGGGCAACCCCTTGGATCCCTCGACCATGATCGGCGCCCAAGCCTCGACCGAGCAGATGGACAAGATCACGTCCTATCTGAAGATTGGCCGGGACGAGGGCGCCAAGGTGCTGACGGGCGGCGATGTCGGCGCGATCACTGGCATCGACAACGGCAATTTCATCCAGCCGACGGTATTCCAGGGCGACAACTCGATGCGCATCTTCCAGGAGGAAATCTTTGGTCCCGTCCTGGCGGTCGCCCCGTTCGAGGACGAGGCCGAGGCGCTGCAGATCGCCAATGACACCAACTACGGCCTCGGCGCCGGGGTGTGGACGCGGGACGGCAGCCGCGCCTTTCGCATGGGCCGCGGCATCCAGGCGGGCCGGGTCTGGACCAACTGCTACCACGCTTACCCGGCGCATGCGGCCTTTGGCGGCTACAAGAAATCCGGCATCGGGCGGGAAAACCACCTGATGATGCTGGACCACTATCGCCAGACCAAATGCATGCTGGTCAGCTACAGCGACGACGCGCTGGGGTTCTTCTGAAAAATGCCGCGCAGGGCCGGGTTGCGAGGCCCGGCCGGCGCTACTAGCTTGGCGTCGATCTGGGGCGTGCGGGTCACCCGCGCGCCCTTGCCACGAAAGGACCGACGCCATGCTGCGCCACCGCCTCGATGATGACGACGATGATGACGACGACGACCAGCCGGGCGAGCGCCGCGAAAAGCAGGACGAGGAAAAGGGCGAAGGCCTGGGACTTCCGCAGACCGGCGCGATCGACAAGCTGTATTTCAAATCGCGCACGGTGATCGTCGCCGGCACCATCAACGACAAGCTGGCCCAACGCACTGTCGCCCATCTGCTGGCGCTGGCCGAGGAAAGCGACGCGCCGATCAACATGCTGATCAGCTCGCCCGGCGGTCATGTCGAATCGGGCGACATGATCCATGATGTGATCCGCTTTATCCGGCCCGTGGTGCGGACTATCGGCTCTGGCTGGGTGGCCTCGGCGGGCGCGTTGATCTTTATCGGCGCCCAGCGCGAGAACCGCTACTGCCTGCCGAACACGCGCTTCCTGCTGCACCAGCCCTCGGGCGGAATCGGCGGGACCAGCAGCGACATGATGATCCAAGCCGAACAGATCCGGCAGATGCGTGATCGCCTGAACAAGATCTTCAGCGAGGCCACCGGCCAGCCCATCGAGCGGATCGAAAAGGATACCGCCCGGGACTTCTGGCTGACGACGCAAGAGGCGCTGGACTACGGCCTGCTCGGAAAGATCATCCGAACGGTCGACGACCTGGGCTGACGTCTCGGCAACACGCCTGACGCCGGCCTAGGTGGCCGGCGTTTCCATTTTTGGCTAGAGGCCCAGCCCTTCGTCCGCGCCGATCATCAGGTTGAGGTTCTGGACCGCCGCGCCCGAGGCGCCCTTGCCGAGGTTGTCCAGCACCGCGACCAGCACGCCGCCCCTGGCATCGTCACCATGAACTGACAAATCTATGAAATTGCTGCCGTTCAACGCCGTCGGGACGACCCGCCCGGCATAGTCCCCGGCGCCCCGCACGCGCACGAAGCTCGCCGCGTCGTAATGCGCCCGCAGCGCATCGGTCAGCCCCGCGACCGTCCGCCCGTGCAGATGCAGCGGCACCTGCACCACCATGCCTTGCGCGAAACGACCGACCGAGGGTGCAAAGACCGGCCGCCCCGTCAGGCGCGCATGGGCGACGATCTCGGGCAGGTGCTTGTGGCTCTGCCCCAGAGCGTAGACGAAGAAATCGGGCGCCTCGCCGGTCTTGAATTCTGCGATCAACTCCTTGCCGCCGCCGCTGTAGCCGCTGACCGCATTGATCGTCAGGTCCTCTTCCGGGGCGATCAGCCCGGCGGCAACCAAGGGCGCCAGCAGGGCAATGGCGCCGGTGGCATAGCAGCCCGGGTTGCTGACCCGCTGTGCCGCAGCGATTCGGGCGCGGGCGTCGGCCGTCAGTTCCGCAAAGCCATAGGCCCAGCCCTCGGCCACGCGGTGGGCGCTCGAGGCGTCGATGATCCGCACCGGCAGGTCGGCCGCAAACGCAGCCGCCTCGCGCGCCGCGGCGTCGGGCAGGCACAGAATGGCGACATCGGCCTCGGCAAATGCCGCGCGGCGCGCCTCGGGGTCCTTGCGATGCGCGGAATCGATGCGAACCAGGTCGATGTCGGACCGTCCCGCCAACCGCTCGCGAATCTGCAGGCCGGTGGTTCCAGCCTCGCCGTCGATAAACACCCGCGCCATGCTTGCCCCTTCCTGTGCGACCGGCTGCCGCACCGTCTTGCATTCGCCGTGTCATAAGGCGAGGCTCCGCCGAGCACAACAAATGGGGCCAGAATGGATCGCGATATCATCGTCATCGGCGGCGGCATGGCCGGCATCAGCCTAGCTGCGCGGCTGGCGGAAACCGCCCGTGTCACGGTGCTGGAAACAGAAAGCCGGCCCGGCCACCATTCCACCGGACGATCGGCGGCGATCTTTATCCTCAACTACGGTGGCGCTGTCCTGCGCCGGCTGAACCAAGCGTCCCAGCCGTTCCTGCTGGATCCCGCCGAAATCAGCGAGACCTCGCTGCTGACCCCGCGCGGCGAGTTGCTGGTCTGCGGCCCCGGCGAAGGCGCGGCCTTTGCCGCCTACCTTGATGGCGCCGCTGACATGGAGCGGATCAGCGTGGCCGATGCCGTGGGCATGGTGCCGATCCTGCGCCCCGAGCGCATCGAGGATGCCGCCTACGAGCCCGCGGCCCAGGACATCGACGTGGACCGCATGCTGCAGGGCTTCCTGCGCCTGCTGCGCCGCCGCGGGGGCGAGCTTGCCGTCGGCGCGGGCGTCACCGGCATGTCGCGCGAGAATGGCGTCTGGAAGGTCACCACGATGGCCGGCGAATGGCGCGCACCGATCGTGGTGAACGCCGCCGGCGGCTGGGCCGAGACCGTGGCCGTCATGGCCGGCGCAAAACCCCGCGGCCTGCGTCCACTGCGCCGCTCGGCCGCGCTGATCCCGGCGCCCGCCGGTCATGACGTCAGCCGCTGGCCGATGGTCGCGAATGCCGGCGAAAGCTGGTATGCCAAGCCCGACGCCGGCAAGCTGATGATCTCGCCCGCTGACGAGGATCCGGTCGAGCCCCATGACGTCTGGGCCGAGGAAATGGTTCTTGCCGAGGGCCTCGCCCGGTTCGAGGAGGCGGTGACCATCGAGGTCACGCGCGTCGAGCATACTTGGGCTGGCATGCGCACCTTTGCCCCCGACCGGACCCCGGTTATTGGCTTTGACGGCGAGTTGGACGGGTTCTTCTGGCTGGCAGGCCAAGGCGGCTATGGCATCCAGACTGCGCCCGCGGTCTCTGCCCTTGCGGAAGATCTGATCCTGGGACGCAAGTCCGAACTGACGGAAAATCTGGCCGAGTCGGTCTCGCCCCTGCGCGCGGGGCTGCACCCGCATTGAGGCGACCGCGTTAACTGGTTCTTAACAATTCCGGCCCTAACGGCGCGATTCGCGCTTATGAGCAAGCTCTGATTCCCTGGGATTTGGGTTGCTCGCATGTTCATGATGGCCGGGTTGATGGCGATGCTGCTGGGCGGGGCGATGTCCGGCATCACCCTGTCCGCGCGTGACGACGATGAGGACGATCAGCCGATCGACTTCTGGCAGGACCAGCAAGGTGACACGGACACGGGCGAGAACTCCGCGCTGCCGGACGGCGGCGCGGAGGAGAGCTACACCCATGACGATGACGACATGGGTGATGATGCCGAACCCGAGGGCCCCCAAGGCCAGCATCTCGAAGGTGGCGAGGGCATCGACCTGCTGGGTGGAGATGCGGGTGACGACGTGGTGATCGGCCATGGCGGCGGCGACCTGCTGTCGGGCGGCATCGGTAATGACCGGATCGAGGGCGGCGCAGGCAACGACACTCTGCGCGGCGATGACGGCGCGACCTGCGGCCCTGACGGCCGCGACACGCTGGATGGCGGTGACGGCGATGACGAGATCGCCGGGCAAGGCAATGATGACGTTATCACGGGTGGGGCCGGCAACGACCGTCTGTTTGGCGGCGACGGAGCCGACCACATTGATGGCGGCGCTGGCAGGGACGAACTGAATGGCGGCGCCGGCAACGACACGCTGACCGCAGGGACCGGTGCGGATGACGATTTGTCCGGCAACGACGGGGATGACGTAATTGAAGGCAATGCCGACCCGGGGCGCGCATGGCTGCATGGCGGCAGCGGCGCCGACACCGTCACCGGCAGCGCCGGCGACTGGATCGAGGGTGGCGAGGGCGCCGACATCCTGCGCGTTCATCAGGGCGATGCGAACACCGTCATCGGCGATTTCGACCCGCTCGAGGATCGCCTGCACCTGGTGATCGAGGACCGCCCCGGATATCATCCACAGCTCGGCCTGACCGCCGACGGCAAGGATGCGGTCGTCACGCTGGACGGGCACACTGTCGCGCGGATTGCGGGCGGCGCCGGCCTGAACTTGGGCCACCTCGTCCTCGAGCGGATCGGCCCAAGCTAGGACGGTCGGTCGGGGCTTTTCTTTCCCGGCGAATCCCCGTATCAGCCGCCATCCACCACTCGGGTGGACAGCCTCCACGGGCCTTGCTGGACGACATCCCGGCCTGCGCCATCACCCTTTTATTCAGGAGACCCCGATGTCGATCACTGTCGAAGAAAAAGCCCGCGTCATGCAGGAATACGCGACCAAGCCCGGCGACACCGGCTCGCCAGAAGTACAGGTTGCGATCCTCAGCTCGCGCATCGCGACACTGACCGGGCACTTCAAGACCCACAAGAAAGACAACCATTCTCGCCGCGGGCTGCTGATGATGGTCGCCCAGCGCCGTAAGTTGCTGGACTACCTCAAGGCAAACGACGAATCGCGCTACACCGCGCTGATCGGCCGGCTGGGCCTGCGCCGCTAACCCTGCCACAGATATACTCGACCTCGACGCCCGTGCTTTGCAGCGCGGGCGTTTGGCATGACGTGCAGATCCCTTTCCAAATGGCGCATTTTGCTGTATGCGCCGCCGATCTGCGACGTGACGCCCCCAGCCTCCGGGCACATGCAATCAGGATTGGAGGCGGCGGCAATGGGGCCGCCGTGAAACGAGGGACCGGCAGGGGCCGGCGCCCTTTGAGGATATCAGATGTTTGATGAAGTGACGAAATCCATCCAATGGGGCCAGGACCTCCTGACCCTGCAGACGGGCAAGGTTGCCCGCCAGGCGGATGGCAGCGTGATCGCCACGCTGGGCGAAACCTCGGTCATGGCCAACGTGACCTTCGCGCGCGAGCCGAAGCCGGGCCAGGACTTTTTCCCGCTGACCGTCCACTACCAAGAAAAAACCTACGCTGCCGGCAAGATCCCCGGCGGCTTTTTCAAGCGCGAAGCGCGCCCGTCCGAGAAAGAGACGCTGACCTCGCGCCTGATCGACCGTCCGATTCGCCCGCTGTTCGTGCCCGGCTTCAAGAACGAAGTCCTGGTGATGTGCACCGTGCTGTCACATGACCTGGTGAACGATCCCGACATCGTCGCCATGATCGCCGCCTCGGCCGCGCTGACCATCTCTGGCGTGCCGTTCCGCGGCCCGATCGGGGCGGCCCGCGTCGGTTTCAGCAACGGCCAGTACGTGCTGAACCCGGAAGTCAGCGACATGGACAACCTGCGCGGCAACCCCGAGCAGCGGCTGGACCTGGTCATCGCCGGCACCCGTGACGCCGTGATGATGGTCGAATCCGAAGCCTACGAGCTGACCGAGGCCGAGATGCTGGGCGCGGTGAAGTTCGGGCACGAGCAGATTCAGCCGGTGATCGACCTGATCGTCGAGCTGGCCGAGGCCGCTGCCAAGGAGCCCTTCGACTTCCGTCCGGCCGACACCTCGGCCATCAAGAACCGGGTCAAGGAACTGGGCGAGGCCGCCATGCGCGCCGCCTATGCCATCCACGACAAGACCGAGCGCCGCGACGCCATCGAGGCGGCCAAGGAGCAGGTCAAAGCCCAACTGACCGAGGCCGAGTTGGCCGAGGCCGGCCTGGGATCGGCCTTCAAGGCGCTGGAATCCTCGATCCTGCGCGGGAACATCACCCGCGGTGGTGCGCGGATCGACGGCCGGGACAACAAGACCGTCCGACCGATCGACGTGGAAGTCGGCATCCTGCCGCGCACCCACGGCAGCGCGCTGTTCACCCGCGGTGAGACCCAGGCGCTTGGCGTGACCACGCTCGGCACCGGTGACGACGAGCAGATCATCGACGCGCTGCACATGAACTCGCGCTCGAACTTCCTGCTGCACTACAACTTCCCGCCCTATTCGGTCGGTGAGGTCGGCCGGGTCGGCAGCCCGGGCCGCCGCGAAATCGGCCACGGCAAGCTGGCTTGGCGCGCGCTGCAGGCGGTCCTGCCCGCGCCGACCGACTTCCCCTACACCATCCGTGTGGTGTCGGAGATCACGGAATCGAATGGCTCGTCCTCTATGGCTTCGGTTTGCGCCGGCTCGCTGTCGATGATGGACGCGGGCGTGCCGCTGAAGGCGCCGGTTGCCGGCGTTGCGATGGGCCTGATCCTCGAGGACGACGGCCAATGGGCCGTTCTGACCGACATCCTGGGCGACGAGGATCACCTCGGTGACATGGACTTCAAGGTGGCCGGCACTGAAAGCGGTATCACCAGCCTGCAGATGGACATCAAGATCGCGGGCATTACCCCCGAGATCATGGAGCAGGCCCTGGCGCAGGCCAAGGACGGCCGGCTGCACATCCTGTCCGAGATGAGCAAGGCCCTGACCGAAGGCCGGCGCGAGTTCAGCGCCCATGCCCCGCGGATCGAGACCATGCAGATCCCAACGGACAAGATCCGTGAAGTGATCGGCTCGGGCGGCAAGGTCATCCGCGAGATCGTCGAGGTTTCGGGCGCCAAGGTCGACATCAACGACGACGGGGTCATCAAGATCGCGTCGGCCAACGCCCAGGCCATCAAGAAGGCCTACGACATGATCCATTCGATCGTGGCCGAGCCGGAAGAAGGCAAGATCTACACCGGCAAGGTGGTCAAGCTGGTCGACTTTGGCGCCTTCGTGAACTTCTTTGGCAAGCGCGATGGTCTCGTTCACGTCAGCCAGATCAGCGGCAAGCGCCTTCAGCATCCGAATGAGATTCTGAAGGAAGGCCAAGAAGTTAAGGTCAAGCTTCTGGGCTTCGACGACCGTGGCAAGGTCAAGCTCGGCATGAAGATGGTCGATCAGGAAACTGGCGCGGAAATCGTTCCAGAAAAGGCCGAAGCCGAAGCCTGATTGTTATCACTGAATATGGAAAGCCCCGGACTTCGGTCCGGGGCTTTTTGTTTGGCGGACTATGGGAAGCCTCTCTGGTGGGCGCGAGGTGGGCTCGGTGAGGCCACCAAGGTGGCTTACGCCGTCCCACCCAGAAGAGCGCAAAGCCGATCCAGTTGTTCCAGATCGCGATAGGTGACGCTCAGCTTGCCGCCATCTTGGCCGGCATGCTCGATGCGGACCCGCATCTTCAAAGTTGCGCTGAGGTCGCCCTCCAGCGCCCGGGTGTCGGCGTCCTTGTCGCGCTTCACCTGGGAAGGGTTCGTCGACTTGCGCGCACCCTGCGCGAGTTGCTCCACCTCGCGCACGGACAGACCGCGCTCGATGACGCGACGTGCCAGCGCTGCTGGGTCCTTCGCTGTGACCAGCGCCCGCGCGTGGCCTGCGGTTAGCGTTCCTTCGCGGACCATATCCTGAACAGCATCGGGCAGCGTCAGCAGGCGCAATTGGTTGGCAACATGGCTGCGGCTCTTGTGCAGGGCCTCGGCCAGTTGTTCCTGCGTGTGTCCGAACCTGTCCATCAGTTGGCGAAAAGCCGCAGCCTCTTCGACTGCACTCAGGTCGGCACGCTGGATGTTCTCGATAAGCGCAACTTCTGCGACCTCGGCATCGGTAAATTCTCGAATGATAACAGGAACATCGTGTAGCTGCGCCTGCTGCGCTGCGCGCCAACGGCGCTCGCCCGCAACGATCTGGTAGAGCGCACCATCCTCGCCGTGGGGCCGAACGATGAGCGGCTGCAAAATGCCACGGCTCCGAATCGACGCGGCGAGTTCGTCCAACGCTTCGGGTGCAAAGCGGCGGCGCGGCTGGTCCGGGTTGGGCACGACCTGCTCGATCGGGACGCTGCGATGCGCAGGGGTGCTGGTCGCGTCGGTGGCATCCGAGCCGAGATCCGCCATCAGCGCAGTCAGGCCACGGCCTAACCCGCGACGTTCAGGTTTGACGCTCGCCATCACGTTCCTCGCTTGTTGTCGATGCGGCCTAGATATTCCGCCGCCAGCGCCCGATACGCTTGGCTGCCGCGAGATTGCGGGTCGTAACGCAGTGCCGACAGGCCATGAGAGGGTGCCTCGGACAGGCGCACGTTGCGGGGAATGATAGTATCAAAGACAACGCCGCCCAGCGTAGCCCGTGCGTCCGCTTCGACTTGCTGGGAAAGGTTGTTGCGCCCGTCCAGCATCGTCAGGACTACTCCATCCAGGCGGAGCGCCGGGTTAGCGCTGCGCCGCACCTCCCGCAGGGTCAGCATAAGTTGCGACAGCCCCTCAAGCGCGTAGAACTCGGTCTGCAAAGGTACCAGTAGGCCGTCGGCCGCGACAAGAGCGTTGAGAGTCAGCAGACCCAGCGTGGGCGGACAGTCGATGATGGTGATGGTTTGGCCGTCGGCGGTGGCGCGCAGGGCCGTGCGAAGCCGGTGCAGGCGGCCGCTACTGACACCGAGTTCCAGATCCAGCGAGGACAGGTCGGCCGTGGCCGGGATAAGGCTAAGCCGGTCGACGGAAGTCGACACCGACGCGTCGTCCCGCGTGGCCTCACCTGTCAGCAGATCGTAGGTCGTTACGTCACGGTCATCCGCCGCGATCCCCATTCCGGTTGAGGCGTTTCCCTGAGGGTCGAGATCCACCAAGCGGACAGTATGCCCAGAATCCGCAAGCGCCACAGCGAGGTTGACGGCAGTAGTCGTCTTGCCGACGCCGCCTTTCTGGTTTGCGATCGCTATGATCCTACCTTTACCGGGCATGGATGTCCCTGATCTCTAGCACGGCAGCCTCTGGCTGAGTCTTGCTTGGATGCGCTGTAAGCTCAAACTGCCAGCTTAGCTGCGCAGCCGCGACCTCTTCGCGCCAATTGCGTCCCTTGGGCAGAAGGGCGGTTCCGGACGGCCCCAGATGACGTTCGACATATGTCATGAGCTTTGGCAGCGGGGCAAGGGCGCGGGCGGTGAGTGTTGAGGCGCCCAGCCCGGAAATGACCTCAATCCGTTCAGCGATCACTCGCGTTTGTTGGATCTCCAGTGTGCGTATGACGTGTCGCAGGAACGCAGCTTTCCGCTGATCTGATTCGACCAACACTGTCTCTGTTTCCTGAGAGGGCAGTGCCATCGCGATAACCAAACCCGGAAGGCCGCCACCTGTCCCGAGATCCGTCCAGATTGGGCCCGGTGATGGCCGGAGATCGAGGAGTTGCAAGCTGTCTTCGATGTGTCGCTCCCAAGCGTCCTCAATCGTCGCGGGGGCAACGAGATTGATCTTTGCGGACCAGTTCTTCAGCAACTCCAGATAGGCTTGCAAGCGCTTGGATGTTTCACGTGAAACATTCATGCAGTTCGCTGCCGCGCGTGGAGAGATAGCAGCGCGAGCGCTGCGGGGGTCATGCCCTCGATCCTCTGTGCGTCTGCCAGGGTCTTGGGGCAATGATCCCGGAGCTTTGATTTCAGCTCGGTCGATAGGCCTGGAAGGCTCGCCGGGTCGAAATCCTCAGGTAGCCTCACCGAGGCGTCGCGCTTGAGATTTTCGATCTCCCGCTTCTGACGCTCGAGGTAGGGGGCGTAGGTCGCATCGATCTGCAACTGAGCGATCGTCGCGGTGGCGAAATTATCCAACTTGCCCAGGCTCGCCAACGCATCCCGCCCCCCGGCGAGACCAAGCACCTCCACCCCCGTCCGCATCTCGGCTGAGGCAAAGCCCACCGAAAGCAGTTCCCGGGGCGCTATGGTCGCGGACAATCCCGCCGAGGCTTTGCCCAGAGCCGACATCTTTTCCTCGAAAGCGTGTGCGCGCTCGGCTCCCACACAACCCAGCGCCATCCCAGCCGGAGTGAGGCGCTGATCGGCGTTATCGGCGCGCAGGGTCAGTCGATATTCAGCCCGGGACGTGAACATGCGGTAGGGTTCGGTAACGCCCCGGGTGATCAGATCGTCGATCATGACGCCAATGTAGGCTTGGTTTCGCCCGAGGGTGACCGGTGAGCGTCCCAGCGCCGTCAAAGCGGCGTTGAGGCCGGCGACGAGCCCTTGGGCTGCCGCCTCTTCGTATCCGGTTGTGCCGTTGATCTGGCCGGCGAGGTATAGCCCTGGCAGCGCTCGGAGCTGCAGTTCTGCCGTCAGCGCGCGCGGATCAATATAATCGTACTCGACCGCATAGCCCGGCTGGAGAATGCGCACGTCTTCGAGTCCAACTAGGGTGCGGACATAGGCCTCTTGCACCTCCTCGGGCAAGCTGGTCGAAATCCCGTTGGGGTAGATGGTGTGGTCGTCCAACCCCTCGGGCTCCAGAAAGACCTGATGACTGGTCTTGTCCGCGAACCGGGTGACCTTGTCCTCGATCGAGGGGCAATAGCGCGGGCCCACCCCCTCGATGTGGCCGCCGTACATCGCCGAGCGATGCAGATTGGCGTGGATGATTTCGTGGGTGTGCGGGTTGGTCGCCGTTACGCCACAATCAACCTGCTGATTACAGGTTCTTTTCGTCAGGGTAGAGAGGAACGATGGCTCCTGGTCCCCGGGCTGCGTGCCGACGCGATCCCAATGAATCGTACGACCATCCAGTCGCGGCGGGGTGCCGGTTTTAAGACGCCGTGTGTTTAAACCCAGATCCCGCACCTGGGCCGCGAGGCGCTGCGAAGCGTCGCTGTCCCAACGACCCGCTGGCCGCGACCAGTCACCGATATGGATGGTACCCCCGAGAAACGTACCCGTCGCTAGGACCACGGATGGCGCGCCCAGTCGCGCTCCCTCCACAAGCTGGATCCCACTGACCCGCCCGCCAACGACTTCCAGCCCGGAAACCTCTCCTTCGACAACGGTGAGCTTTGGGAGGGCGGCGACCGCATCGGCGGTTGCTCGGCGATAAAGCTTGCGGTCCGTCTGGGTCCGCGGGCCCTGAACGGCCGCTCCCTTGCTGCGATTCAGCAACCTGTACTGGATCGCCGCCGCATCACCGAGTCGCCCCATCAGACCGTCAAAGGCGTCGATCTCCCGGACAAGATGACCCTTGCCTATCCCGCCAATAGCAGGGTTGCAGGATAGCGTCCCCAGGTCGGAACTACGAAGGGTGACCAGGGCCACCCGCGCCCCGACGCGAGCTGCGGCAGCGGCAGCCTCGACGCCGGCGTGCCCGCCGCCAACCACGATGACGTCAAAATGTTTCACGTGAAACATCACTTCCCAATGCAGAAGGCCGCAAAGACCACGTCCAGATACTCGTCGATATCGACCTTGCCGACCAGCCCTTCAAGGGCACGGACCGCCGCCTGGATATGGTCGGCGATCAACTCTGCCGGCAGACCCTCCGCGGATTTCAGTGCCCGTAGCGCGACCTTCAGGTGTCCCGCCTGCGCCTCATGCGCGACAAGCCCCGCATCCGCAACCCGATCGCCCAAGACCTTCCGGATTTCCTCAAGGAGGCGATCGACCCCAGCCCCGGTCAGGCCAGAGACCCCGGACCCGTTAACGTCGGCCTTGGTGCGAACCGCAATGTCACCTGCGACCCACAAACTGTGGTCGACTTCCCCGCTGACAGACAGATGCAGCCGCAGATCCGCGGCCTCTGCACGCTCGCGGGCACGCGCAATCCCCATTCCCTCCACCAAGTCCTCGGTCTCGCGCAGGCCCGCAGTATCGACCAAGGTCACGGCGAGCCCCCCAAGATCGCAGATCACCTCAATTGCGTCGCGAGTGGTGCCGGGTTGGTCGGTGACCAAGGCGACATCACGTTGCGCAATCCGGTTCACCAAGGTCGACTTGCCGGCATTTGGCGGGCCAATGACTGCCACGGTAAATCCGCGCCGTACGCGCTCAGCCCCCTGATGGCCGCTCAGCGCATGCGCAATCTCCGACTGGACCTCGGCCAACAAGACCCAAACCTGCTTGGGGACCTCCTCTGGCGTTTCCTCGTCGGGAAAATCCAGCACCGCCATGACCATGGCGGCAGCACGGACCAGCTTGCTGCGCCAGCCATCCGCCATCCGGCCCAACTCGCCCGAGGCGTTGCGCATTGCCAGCACACGCTGCGCCTCGGTCTCGGCCTCAAGCAGGTCGGAAAGTCCCTGTACCTCCGTCAGGTCGAGCTTGCCGGTCATGAACGCGCGGCGGGTAAACTCTCCTGCCGTGGCAGGTCGCGCGCCCCTTGCCGCGAGCGCCGCACCAAGGCGCCGAACGACGACCGGCGCGCCATGCAACTGAAATTCCACCACCGGATCGCCGGTAAAGCTCTGCTGGCCTTCGAAATAAAGCACAAGGCCCCGGTCGATCGCCTCATCCCCGTCGCGAATCACGCGCAGCGTGGCAACCCTCGGCTCCGGAACTTCGCCGCACAGGTCGGCGCAGATGCTCGCCGCGTCCGGGCCAGACAGCCGGACGATAGACACGCCGCCCCTGCCGGGCGGTGTCGCCTCGGCAAAGATCGTGTCCATGGCTTACCCGGCGTTCATCGAGTCGAAGAATTCGGCATTCGACTTGGTTTGTTTCAGCTTGGTGATCAGGAACTCGACGGCATCGGTCGTGCCCATCGGATTCAGGATGCGGCGCAGCAGATAGGTTTTCTGCAGATCCTTCGCATCGACCAACAGCTCTTCCTTGCGGGTGCCGGACTTGAGGATGTCGAGTGCCGGGAACACGCGCTTGTCGGCGACCTTTCGGTCCAGCACGATCTCGCTGTTGCCCGTGCCCTTGAATTCTTCAAAGATCACTTCGTCCATGCGCGAGCCCGTATCGATCAGGCCGGTGGCAATGATCGTCAGCGAGCCGCCCTCCTCGATATTGCGCGCCGCACCGAAGAACCGCTTGGGGCGTTGCAGCGCATTGGCATCCACACCGCCGGTCAGCACCTTGCCCGAGGACGGGACGACCGTGTTGAAGGCCCGGCCCAGACGCGTGATCGAATCGAGCAGGATCACGACATCGCGCTTGTGCTCGACCAGACGCTTGGCCTTTTCGATCACCATTTCGCTGACCGCGACGTGACGCGTCGCCGGCTCGTCAAAGGTCGAACTGATGACCTCGCCCTTCACGCTGCGCTGCATGTCGGTGACTTCCTCGGGCCGCTCGTCAATCAGCAGCACGATCAGGTAACATTCCGGGTGGTTCTTGGCGATCGAGGCGGCGATGTTCTGCATCAGGACTGTCTTGCCGACCCGCGGCGGTGCAATGATCAGCGCGCGCTGGCCCTTGCCGATCGGAACGATCAGGTCGATCATCCGGGCGCTGCGGTCCTTGATGGTCGGATCGTCAATTTCCATCTTCAGTCGCTCGTCGGGGTAAAGCGGCGTCAGGTTATCAAAGGCAACCTTGTGGCGGGCCTTCTCGGGATCCTCGAAGTTGATCGTCTCAACAGTCGTCAGGGCGAAATAGCGCTCGTTCTCGCCTGGCGCGCGGATGACGCCGCTGACCGTATCGCCAGTGCGCAGTGAGTATTGCCGGATCATGTCGGGGCTGACGTAGATGTCGTCAGGACCAGGCAGATAGTTCGCTTCGGTCGAGCGCAGGAAACCGAAGCCGTCCTGCACCACTTCCAGCACGCCGTCGCCGCCAATGATGACGCCATCCTCGGCATGCTCCTTGAGCAGCGAGAACATCATCTCGCCCTTGCGCATGGTCGACGCGTTCTCGATTTCCCACTCTTCGGCCAGCGCCAGCAGCTCAGCCGGGCTCTTTGCCTTCAGATCGGATAGGTTAAGACGCTCGTCGCTCATGGAAAATCACCGGCAGTCCACCGCCGCGATCCCTGCCAGGGCAGAGGGCGGAACGGGTATGTGAATGGGAAGGCCCTGATGGCCGGATGGCCGGGGTCGCGCGTTCATACAGTCAATGGCCGGGCGCGTCAATTGTGGGGGCTATCGCGGTCAGAAACGAACGATCACCGACAAGACGATCACGATCATCAGCAGGGTGGGGACCTCGTTCATCATACGGTAACGGCGTCCCGGCGCGATCTGTCCGGCTGCAATGCGCCGCCGCTCCCCCGCGCACCACATGTGAAATGCGGTCATGCCGATGACGCCGGCGGCCTTGGTCCAAGGCCAAGTGCTGCCCCAATCAACTACACCCGGCGTTGCAACCAGCGTCAGCCCCGCGAGCCAGGTGACGATCATCGCAGGGTTCATGATGACCCGCAGAAGCTTGTCCTCCATCACGGCAAACGATCGCCCCGGCTCTGCCGTCCCTTGACCGATGCCACCACGCTCCGCGTGATAGACGAACAGACGCGGTAGATAGAAAAGCCCAGCCATCCACGAGATGACGGCCATCACGTGCAGCGCCTTGATCCATGGATAAATGATCAGCAGTCCATCGCGCATGACGCCTCCTTCCCGAGTCTTCTTAGAACTTAAGAAAGAAGGCTTAAAGGATGATGAGGTAGAAGGGGTTGGGGACGACGGGACAAGGTTTGTCTCCCGAACTTGCCCACAGCAGGCACTGGTCAGATAGGCATCCGGATGGTAACAATACCTTGTAGATAAAGGGATATATCGGACGTCGGCCAAACGATCCCCAGTCTGGGCACAAAGTCAGACAAGCTGTGCCCCTGTGGTCAGTTTTCACCCGTTCCCCGCCCGTTCTCGCCTGTTGCCCACACCCCGCAAACCTGACGAGTCGCCCCCAGTTGATACCCATGCCACACCGCAGCTTACCCACAGGGATCGGGGGACTGTTCAGGCCGCCCGCGGGCCGATATCACGGAGCCATGCTGGACCCGACCGATCCCGTTGTGCCCGCCGCCCCGTCTTCGGCCGAGGTTGCCGGCATCGTCCCCCACGCCGACATTCCACTGGCGGGCGTGATCGGCTGGCCTGTCGCGCATTCGCGCTCGCCGCGGCTGCACAGGCACTGGCTCGACCGGTATGGCATCAACGGCCATTACGTCCCCCTGCCGGTCCGGCCAGAGCATCTGGCTGCCGTTCTGCGTAGCCTGACCCAGGCGGGTTTTGTCGGGGCGAATGTTACCATCCCCCATAAAGAGGCCGTGCTGGCGCTGGCCGATGTCGTGACCGACCGCGCGGCGCTGATGGGTGCCGCCAACACGCTGATTTTTCGCCCCGACGGGCGCATCCATGCCGACAATACCGACGGCTATGGCTTCATCTCGAACCTCAAGCAGTACGCACCGGACTGGGCCGCTGAGCGTGGCCCCGCCGCCGTCATCGGCGCAGGCGGCGCGGCGCGCGCCGTGGTCGCCTCGCTGCTAGAGGCCGGCGTGCCAGAGCTGCGCATTGCCAACCGCACCCGCATCCGGGCCGAGCAGATCAAGGCCGAGTTCGGTGCCAAGATTGTTGTCTATGACTGGGCCCATTTCGGCAACATGCTCGATGGTGCCCGCACGGTGATCAACGCCACCTCGCTCGGGATGGACGGCCGCCCGCCGCTTCGCCTGCCGCTCGATGCGCTGGCCGCCGGGACACTGGTGACCGACCTTGTTTACACCCCGCTGCGCACCACCTTCCTGGCCGAGGCCGAGGCCCGAGGCGCGCGCATTGTCGACGGCCTTGGCATGCTGCTGCATCAGGCCGCCCCGGGGTTCGAACGCTGGTTCGGCCCCCGCCCCGAGGTTGACGCGGCCGCCCGCGCCGCGGTGCTTGCGTGACCTTTCGCCTGGGGCTGACCGGCTCGATCGGAATGGGCAAATCAGCAACGGCCGCGTTGTTCGCCGCCCGTGGATATCCGGTCTGGGATGCCGACCAGGCAGTCCATGATCTCTATGCCGTCGGTGGCGCGGCTGTCGTGCCCGTGGCTAATGCTTTCCCCTTGGCCTTGCGCGACGGCGGTATTGACCGCACTGCGCTCAAGGTGGCGCTGGCGCGCGACCCCGGCCAGCTTTCCAGCCTCGAGGCAATCGTTCACCCTCTCGTCTCTGCGGATCGCGCGGCCTTTATCGCTGCAGCCGAGGCAGCAAACCTGCCGCTCATCGTCCTTGACATCCCGCTGTTGTTCGAGACGGGCGCGCAGGCCATGTTGGACGGCGTGGCGGTTGTCTCGACTGATCCTGCGATCCAACGTGCGCGCGTTCTGGCACGGCCGGGGATGACCGAGGCCGCGCTGGACCTTATTCTCGCCCGGCAAATGCCCGACGCCGACAAACGGTCCCGCGCCCGCTGGGTCATCCCGACCGACACGCGCGAGGCCGCGGCCGCCGCTGTCGACGCCATCATTGCAGAAATCCTGAAGGCCAAAGATGCGTGAGATCGTTCTCGATACGGAAACCACCGGCCTCGATCCCGCGACCGGGGACCGCATTGTCGAGATCGGCGCGGTCGAGATCGTGAATTACCTGCCCACCGGCAGAACCTATCACCAGTATATCGACCCGCAGCGGCCGATGCCGGCCGATGCCTTCGCCGTCCACGGCCTCGGCGATGAATTCCTGCGCGGCAAGCCGGTTTTCAACCAGATTGCGGCCGAGTTTCTTGCCTTCATTGGCGACGCCCCGCTGGTGATCCACAATGCCAGCTTTGACATGCGTTTCCTGAATGCCGAATTGAAAAACTGCGGCCACCCTGAACTGCCGCACAGCCGCGCGGTGGACACGCTGGCGCTGGCACGCGACAAACTGCCGGGCGGTGCGTCGGCCTCGCTCGACTCGCTCTGCCAGCGCTTCGGAATCGACAATTCCGGTCGCGAACTTCACGGCGCCTTGCTCGATAGTCAGCTGTTGGCCGAAGTCTATCTGGAACTGGTCGGCGGCCGGCAGACCACCATCACCTTCGCCAGTGAAACGATCGCCACCGGCCCGGCCGACGACACGGTTCGCGCCCTCGTCGCCCGCAGGCCCCGCCCTGTGCCCCTGCCGTCCCGCTTGAGCGAAGCCGAGGCCGCGGCCCATGCCGCCCTTGTGGCTCGCATGGGGCCCGGCGCGCTGTGGCTAGCCAGCGCATGAGGCCGCGGCGCAACGTCGCCGCCTCCATCCGGCCGCCCGCGAGTTGTGCGGGGCGGCGAAAGGGGCGAACGTGCCCCTGATCATGCCTTGGCCGAGCGGGGCACCATGCTGACGCAACTGCGGGATTCCTGGCAATTCCTGTCCGCCCTGATGGAGCGGATGGACAAGATCCACATGGGTCTGATCTCGGCCGGTGTGGCCTTTTACGCCATGTTTGCCGTCTTTCCCGGCCTGGCAGCGATCATCGCGCTGTGGAGCCTGTGGTTCGATCCCAATGTCATCATGACCTACGTCACCATCGCGGACGAGTTTATCCCCCGCCAGGCCGCGGACCTGCTGCATGCCCAGGTCGCGGCGCTGATGTCGGGTGGCCGCACGCAGTTGGGCTGGGCCTCGGTGGTCTCGATCCTTATCGCCACATTTGCCGCGCGCGCCGGGGTCGATGCCCTGATCCGGGGGCTGAACGCCGCCCATGGGGTGCGCTCGCACTCGACCATCATGGGCTTCGTGCTGGCCTATGCGCTGACGCTGGCGATTGTCGGCGTGGTGCTAATGGGCCTCGCGACCATCGTCATCGTACCGCTGCTGATCAATTTCCTGACCTTCGGGCCGTTGCGCACCTGGCTCATCACGGCGCTGCCTTGGGGGGCGATGTTCCTGATCGTCATGATTGGCATCGGCATCCTTTACCGCTATGGCCCCAACGTGAAGGCGCCACGCACGCCGATCTTTACCCAAGGCTCGCTGTTCGCGGCACTGGCTTGGGCGGTCGCCTCGATCGGATTTTCCGCCTATCTTACCAGCTTCAACAGCTACAACCGCATCTATGGCTCGATCGGTGCGGTGGTCGCGCTGCTGATGTGGTTCTATCTGGCCGGCTTTTCGGTGCTGCTCGGCGCGCTGATCAATGTCGAGAACGCCCGCCGCCGCCGCATCGCCGCCGCCCGCATCGCCCGTGCTGCGGCTCTGGCCGCATCGTCCGGGCAATGACCGTGCCGGTGCCATCCTCGACCGACCAGCGAAGCGGCGCAGCCCGGCCGCTGGCGACAGAGGTGGCGGTCGCCCTCAGCTACAACGGCTCGACCGAGGCGGTGCTGATGGCCAGTCCGACCGATCTGATTGATTTCGCCTACGGTTTTTCGCTGACCGAGGGCCTCGCGACGCCGCAGCAGATCGAACGGATCGAGCCCTTGGTCACGCCCCTCGGCATCGATCTGCAGATCTGGGTGTCCGAGGAGGTCGCCGGCCGCCTCGCCGCCCGCCGCCGCCGCCGTGTCGGTCCGGTCGGTTGCGGGCTCTGCGGGATCGAAACGCTGGCCGAGGCGATGCGCGGCCTGCCACAATTGCCCGCCACCCCCCTGAGGCTGAGCGATACCGAGGCCGAAGCAGCCGTCGCCACCCTCGACGCCGCCCAGCCACTGCGTGATGCCACGCGCGCCACCCACGCCGCCGGGTTTTGGACCCCCGCAGAAGGCCTCGTTGCCCTGCGCGAGGATGTTGGCCGGCACAACGCGCTCGACAAGTTGGCCGGCG
This sequence comes from Paracoccus suum, assembly GCF_003324675.1. Taxonomy (NCBI): domain Bacteria; kingdom Pseudomonadati; phylum Pseudomonadota; class Alphaproteobacteria; order Rhodobacterales; family Paracoccaceae; genus Paracoccus; species Paracoccus suum. Next base: position 776,199 of record NZ_CP030918.1, on the reverse strand, counting down.
CCTTGCGGGGACGCGATCCCCCTGCAGGCGCGGTGGTCCTGACCAGCCGGGTGTCGGTGGATCTGGTGCAGAAATGCGTGACTCTGGGGGCGCCGCTTTTGCTCGCGGTTTCTGCGCCGACCACCGCTGCCGTCGACGCAGCCCGCGCCGCGGGGCTGATGCTGGCCGCCCCGGTGCGACGTGGACGGGTGGATTGGCTTAGCCGGGGCGAGGGCTGACCCGTCCCCAGGACGCGCCGTCAAAACCGCCTCAGGACGCGCAAGGGGTCAAACAGGTTGACAGAATCTCTCATCGGCCCAACACTGAAGGGACCAAAGGCGCTGTTTTTGCGCGATTAGGCAAGGGGGGTGGCGATGAACGTCGATCTCTCGCGTCGGGGCTTTTTCAAGCTCGCGGGTGCGGGGGTCGTGGCAACGACCGCGCTGGGGGCCTTCGGGTTCAGCGAGGCAGAGGCAGCAGTTGCGGCATATACGCGGCCCTTCAAGCTGACCGCCATGACCGAAACCCGAAACACCTGTCCCTACTGCTCGGTCGCCTGCGGCGTCATCCTCTATTCCAAGGGCGACCTGCGCAATGGCGAGGTGGCGGAGTTGGTCCACGTCGAAGGGGACGCCGACCACCCGACGAACCGCGGGACGCTCTGCCCCAAGGGCGCCGCGCTCAAGGACTTTGTGCGGGCTGAAACGCGCCTCAGCCAGCCGATGATCCGCCGGCCCGGTGCGACGGCGTTCGAGCCGATTTCGTGGAATGACGCGTTCGACCGCATCGCCCGGGCGATGAAGGACGACCGCGATGCCAACATGGTTGCGTTCAATGACGTCGGCGTTCCGGTAAACCGTTGGACCACCACGGGTTTTCTGGCCGCATCGGCCACCACCAACGAGACAGCCTGGGCGACTTTCAAGGTCGTCAAGGGGCTCGGCATAGCAGGATTCGACAACCAGGCGCGCGTCTGACACGGCCCCACGGTGTCCAGTTTGGGCCCGACATTTGGCCGTGGAGCGATGACCAACTCCTGGACCGACATCAAGAATACCGACCTCGTGATCGTCATGGGCGGCAATGCCGCCGAGGCCCATCCGTGCGGCTTTAAATGGGTGACCGAGGCCAAGGCGCATCGAGGCGCCAAGCTGATCGTGGTCGATCCGCGCTTTACACGCACGGCGGCGGTTGCCGACTATTACGCACCGATCCGTCCGGGCAGCGATATCGTTTTCCTGATGGGCCTGATCCGCTGGATGATCGCCAACGACAAGGTCCAGTGGGACTACGTCAAGGCCTTCACCAACGCAGCCTTCATCGTGAAGGACGAGTTCGGCTGGGCGGACGGCCTCTTCACTGGCTACGATGAGGCCAAGCGCGACTATGACCGGGCCAGCTGGGACTACGTCATCGACGAGGACGGCATCGCCAAAACCGACCCGACGCTGCAGGACCCGCGCTGCGTGTGGAGCCTGCTCAAGGCGCATGTCGAGGTTTACACGCCCGAGTTTGTCGAGAACATCACCGGCACGCCCAAGGACAGGTTCCTGCACATCGCCGAGATGATCGGCGAATGCTCGTCGCCGACCAAGACGATGACGTCGATGTATGCGCTGGGCTGGACGCAACATTCGAAAGGCTCGCAGAACATCCGCGGCATGGCGATGCTGCAGCTGATCCTGGGGAATATCGGGGTTCGCGGTGGCGGCATGAACGCCTTGCGCGGTCATTCCAACATCCAGGGCCTGACCGACATCGGCCTGATGTCGAACCTCCTCGCCGGTTACCTAAACGTGCCGACCGAGAAGGAGGTGGACTGGGCGACCTACATGAATTCGCGCCAGTTCAAGCCGCTACAACCAGACCAGACCAGCTACTGGCAGAACTATCCCAAATTCATGGTCAGCTTCATGAAGGCCATGTGGGGCGACGCGGCGCGGGCCGAGAACGACTGGGCCTATGACTACCTGACCAAGCTGGATGTTCCGGCCTACGACATGCTGCGCATGTTCGAGTTGATGAATGACGGGCACGTCAATCTCTACTTCTGCCAGGGTTTCAACCCGCTGCTGGCCCTGTCCAACAGGGGCAAGCTGACCGAAGCGCTCGCCAAGCTCAAGCTGCTGGTCGTAATGGACCCGCTGCAGACGGAGACCGCCCGGTTCTGGGAAAATCACGGCGAATACAATGACGTCGACTCGGCTGCGATCCAGACCGAGGTGATCCAACTGCCCTCGACGTGCTTTGCCGAGGACGAGGGCTCACTCGTCAACTCCAGCCGGTGGCTGCAATGGCACTGGGCTGGCGCATCGCCGCCGGGCGAGGCCAGGAATGACGTCTGGATCATGGCGCAGCTGTTCCTGCGGGTGCGGGAGCTTTACCGCAAGGAAGGCGGCACTGTTCCCGAACCTGTCCTGAACCTGACCTGGGACTACGCCGACCCGGACGAGCCGTCGCCCGCCGAACTCGCCAAGGAACTGAATGGCCGCGCGCTGACTCCGGTGGCGGATCTGACCGATCCGTCCAAGGTAGTGGTCGAGGCCGGCAAGCAGGTCCTGAACTTCAGCCAGTTGCGCGACGACGGATCGACCGCCTGCGGCTGCTGGATCTATTCCGGCTGCTGGAACGAGGACGGCAACAACATGGCCCGGCGGGATAATACCGATCCCGACAATACCGGGATGTACTCGAAATGGGCGTTCAGCTGGCCGCTGAACCGCCGCATCCTCTACAACCGCGCCTCTGCGGACCTCACGGGCAATCCCTGGGATCCCAGCCGGAAGGTGATCGCTTGGAATGGCGAGAAATGGGACGGCTACGACGTCCCGGACATCGCGCCCACCGCAAAGCCCGGTGTGGTCATGCCCTTCATCATGAACCAGGAGGGCGTGTCGCGCCTGTTCAGCCGCGCGCTCATGCGCGACGGACCATTCCCCACGCATATGGAGCCGTTCGAGAGCCCGGTGCAGAACGTCTTCAACCCCCGGATGCGCGGCAACCCCGTCGCCCGGGTGTTCGAGCGGGATGTTGCGACCTTCGGCACCAGCGACGAGTTCCCGTACGTCGGCACCAGCTACCGCCTAACCGAGCATTTCCACTACTGGACCAAGCACAACTGGGTGAACTCGGTCCTGCAGCCCCAGGCCTTCGTCGAAATCAGCGAAGAGCTTGCGGCCGAAAAGGGGATCAAGGGCGGCAGCACGGTACGGGTCTGGTCCAAGCGTGGCTCGATCACCTCGAAGGCGCTGGTGACCAAGCGGATCCGGCCGTTGACCTGCGACGGAAAGGTCATCCATGTGGTCGGAATCCCTCTGCACTGGGGCTTTCTCGGGGCGGCACGCAAGGGCTTCGGACCGAACTCTCTGACGCCCTATGTCGGTGACGCCAATATCGAAACGCCTGAATTCAAGGCGTTTCTGGTCAACATCGAACCATATGCAGGGGAGCCGGTCGCATGACAACGCAACCCGCCAGCGGAGTCGCCGAACAACCCACCACTGCGGTATCCAATCCGGTCGTGGCGCCGCTGGGCGTCGGGTTCGATGCCCGCGACGTGGTCCGGATCTCGGCGACGATGGATGTGCCGGCGCCCGAACGGCAGCTGGAAAAGGTCGCCAAGCTAATCGACGTCAGCAAATGCATCGGCTGCAAGGCCTGCCAATCGGCCTGCATCGAGTGGAACGACACGCACCCCGCGATCGAGGAGAACGTCGGCCACTACGAGAATCCGCACGATCTGACACCGGAAATGTTCACCCTGATGCGCTTCAACGAATGGGTGAATCCGGAGACCGACAACCTCGAATGGCTGATCCGCAAGGACGGCTGCATGCATTGCGAGGATCCCGGTTGCCTCAAGGCCTGCCCGGCGCCCGGGGCGATCGTGCAGTATTCCAACGGCATCGTCGATTTCATCACCGACAACTGCATCGGCTGCGGCTACTGCATCACGGGGTGCCCGTTCAACATCCCGCGCGTCAGCGAGGTTACGCACAAGTCGCACAAGTGCACACTGTGCAGCGACCGGGTGGCTGTCGGGCAGGGCCCGGCTTGCGCCAAGGCGTGCCCGACGCAGGCCATCGTCTTTGGCACCAAGGAAGACATGGTCGCCCATGCCGAGGAACGGGTCGCCGACCTGAAATCGCGCGGCTACGACAACGCCGGCATCTATGATCCGGCCGGCGTCGGCGGCACGCATGTGTTCTATGTACTGCAACATGCCGACAAGCCGCAGATCTACAACGACCTGCCCTCCGATCCCAAGATCGCGGCCTCGGTCGAGGTCTGGAAAGGTCCGGCCAAGACGGCGGGCCTTGCCGCCATCGCGCTGGCTGCGGTCGGCAGCGCCGTCATGGGCCTGACCACCCGCGCCAACAGGGTCCGCCTGACCGACGAGCGTGAGGCCGAGGAGCTGGTCGAGGTCGAGCACGTCGTTCCCGCCGGAAAGGACAGCGCATGAGCGGGCCCCGCCGCAAACGCCAGTTCTCTCAAAGCGGCGATGCCATCATCGCGGTCGCGCCGGAGGTCGAGGTCAGCCGCTATCGCGGCTTTACCCGCGTCAACCACTGGATCACTGCAACCGCGCTTATCCTGCTTCTGCTGTCCGGCCTCGCGCTGTTTCACCCGGCCCTTTACTTCATGACCGGGCTGTTCGGCGGGGGCCAGACGACGCGCTGGATCCATCCCTGGATCGGAATAGTGCTGGTCCTCAGCTTCCTCATCCTGTTCGCCCAACTCTGGCGGCTGAACCTGCTGCGGCGCGAGGACATCGTCTGGGCCCGCAACATCCGAGATGTCGTCACCGATAACGAGGAGCGGTTGCCGGAGTTGGGAAAATACAACCTCGGGCAAAAGTTCGTCTTCTGGGCGATGTTCGCCCTGATCCTGGTGCTGATTGCCACGGGAATCATGATCTGGCAGCAATATTTCGGCACGCTCGTCAGCATCCCCACCCGACGGCTGGCGATGCTGATCCACTCGATTGCCGCGGTGGCGATCATCCTGGTCTTCATCCTGCACGTCTTCGCAGCATTCTGGACCCGCGGTACCATCCGCGCCATGACGCGCGGAACCGTCACGGGCGGCTGGGCGTGGAAGCATCACCGCAAGTGGCTGCGCGAGATGGCTAGACGTCAGTCCCGCGATCCCGCAGACTAAAGGGGTTCCGCCGGAACCCATGGCCGGTCGGCTTCGGGGGATGTTGATGACGCAAACTGCGACACCCATCACCGGCGGCGTCCCAACCCCGCCTTTTGCCTTCCTGCCGGACCCGGCGCGCATCTTCGCGGCTCGTGCCAGCCGATGCCGCGCCCTGGCTCCTGGGCATCCGGCCTCGGCCTATCTGTCCTTTCTTGCCACGCTGATGGACGCCCAGGCCGAACTGGCCGGGAGGCTCGGGCCAGCCCAGCCGCCAGCGCACGACAGGATGGCGCAGTTGCGCGGCATGGGAATGCCGCCAATCGATCGGACTGCTCTTTTGGACGAACCCGAGTCTGAGGGGGCCTTAAAGGGCTATCTCGACCTCTTGCGGGATGCCCACTTGCCGCCTGCTGCCGCACAGGCCCGCGATGCAGTCGTCGCGGCAACTCCGGCAGAGCGACGCGATTTGCGCGCTGCGGTCCTGGAGGATCGGGTGCCGACTGACGCAATCGCGGCCTATATCCTCGCCGCGGCCGCCGCGCAGGTCGATCTCGCGCGCCGCGCGGCAGCCCTCGGCCCCGAGGCGCTGGAGCCCGTCGCAACCGGAATCTGCCCAGCCTGCGGCGGCCGCCCGGCGGCATCCGTCGTGACCGCCGGTCTCGAGACGCTGGAGGGCAGCCGCTACGCCTGCTGCGCAGCCTGCAGCAGCCGCTGGAACGAGGTCCGGGTCAAATGCCTCAGCTGCGGGTCAATGAAATCAATGTCCTATCGCGGCCTCGAGGAAGCTGGGGACGCACCGGCTAACGACCGGACCGCGCGCGCCAGCGAGCCGGCGATCAAGGCCGAATGCTGCAACGAATGCGGCACATGGCTGAAGGTATTCTACCAACTGCGCCTGCCAGGGGTCGAACCGATCGCCGATGATGTTGCCAGCCTGGGACTGGACCTGCGCATGGCCGACAGCCGCTGGCGCAGGGCGGGGGCGAACCCGTTTCTTGCAGGCTACTGATGGAGCCGGGGCTACGCGCGCTGCCCTCGGTGGACCAGTTGCTCATGGCTCCCGACGGACAATCTTTGGCGCGACACTACGGCAAGGCGCTGGCAACCGGCGCCCTGCGCGCCGCACTGGCGGAGCTGCGCAGCGCCATCCGCGAGGGCGCACCCGCCTCGGCCGCCCCAGCAGCGCAGGTCATCGCGACCGCCGAGGCCAATCTGGCCGCCGCCGCCCTCAGCCCCCTGCGCACGGTGCTCAACCTGACTGGCACGGTCCTGCACACCAACCTCGGCCGCGCCCTGCTGGCAGAGCCTGCCATCGCCGCCGCGACCGAGGCGATGCGCGATCCCATCGCGCTGGAATACGACCTTGCGACCGGCGCACGGGGCGAGCGCGACGCCCACCTGCGCGCCTTGCTGTGCGAGCTGACCGGGGCCGAGGACGCCACGGTCGTCAACAACAACGCCGCCGCCGTGTTGCTGGCGCTGAATACCCTCGGGGCTGGCCGCGAGGCCATCGTTTCGCGCGGCGAGCTGATAGAGATCGGCGGCGCCTTCCGCATGCCTGACATCATGGCGCGCGCCGGCGTCCAACTGCGCGAGGTCGGCACGACCAACCGCACGCATGAGCGTGATTATCGCGGTGCCCTCGGGCCCCAAACCGGCCTGATCCTCAAGGTCCATACCTCAAACTACCGCATCCAGGGGTTCACCGCCGAGGTTTCAGCCCCGCGCCTCGCGGCACTGGCTGACGAGGCCGGCGTGCCCTTGCTCAACGACCTCGGCTCAGGCTCGCTGGTCGATCTGGGCCGCTGGGGCCTGCGGCGCGAGCCGACCGTCGCTGAGGCAGTTGCCGAGGGTGCCCATGTCGTGACGTTCTCTGGCGACAAGCTGCTGGGCGGCCCGCAAGCCGGCTTTATCGTCGGACGGCGCGAGGCGATCACGGCCATCAACCGCAACCCGATGAAGCGCGCACTGCGCCTCGACAAGATCCGCATCGCGGCGCTGTACGCGACACTGCGCCTGTATCTCGACCCGGACCGCCTGACGGAGCGGCTGCCGGTTCTCGCCATGTTGAGCCGTTCGCAAGCCGAGATTGCCGCACAGGCCGAGGCGCTGCTGGGTCGGGCCAACGACGCCTTGGGCGCATCTGGCATCACGGCTTCTGTAATTTCATGCGACAGCCAGGTCGGTTCGGGTGCGCTGCCGACTGACCTGATCGCGTCGGCCGCCTTGGCGCTGGCACCGCCCTCAACTGACGGCGCGGCCCCTGATCGTCTGGCAGCCAGGCTGCGCAGCGGCGGGCAGCCGGTAATCGGCCGGGTGCGGGATGGCGCCGTGATCCTCGATCTGCGCTGCCTGCGGCCCGGCGACGAACCGGCGCTGCTGTCGGCCATCGCCGAGGCGGTTCGGTGATTGTCGGCACGGCCGGGCACATCGATCATGGCAAGACCGCCCTCGTGCTGGCGCTCACGGGCACCGACACCGACAGGCTTGCCGAGGAAAAGGCACGCGGCATCACCATCGCGCTGGGATTTGCCTATACCGACCTCGGCAATGGCCGCATCACCGGCTTTGTCGATGTGCCGGGCCACAAGCGGCTGGTCCACGCCATGGTGGCGGGTGCGGGCGGGATCAACCTCGGGCTGCTGGTGGTGGCCGCCGACGACGGCATCATGCCACAAACACGCGAGCATCTGGCGATCCTCGACTTGCTCGGCGTGCCGCGCCTGGTGGTGGCACTGACCAAGGCGGACCGGGTGCCTGCAGCCCGGATCACGGCGGTGACGGCCGAAATCAACGCGCTCCTAGCGCCGACCTCCCTGACGGGCGCGCCGGCACTGCCAGTTTCCGCCCTGACGGGCGAGGGTATTGCGGCGCTGCGGGCAATACTGGCGGCGCAGGATGTGGCGCCCCCTCAGCAGGGCCGCGGCTTCAGGCTCGCGGTCGATCGCAGCTTCACCCTCAGCGGGGCGGGAACGGTGGTCACCGGAACGGTGCATTCGGGCAGCATCGCGGCCGGCGCGAGCGTGGTGGTCAGCCCAACCGGCCTTGCCGCACGGGTGCGCGAGTTGCGGGCGGAGAACCAGGCAGTTGCAACGGCCGTGGCGGGGCAGCGAGTCGCACTGAACCTCGCCGGGCCGGCCATTACGCGCGAAGCCATCAGGCGTGGGGACGAAATCGTTGACCCGAGCCTCCACGCACCCACGGCGCGCATCGACGCCACGCTGCGGCTGCTCGCGTCCGAGATTGCGCCCCTCCGGAGCGGAGCGCAGGTGCATCTGCACACTGCCACGGCCGAGGCGGTCGCGCGGGTGGTCCCCCTGGGGGCCGCGGCGCTGCCGGGAGGCCCCGCCGCCTGGGTTCAGCTGGTCCTCGACCGGCCGATCGCCACGTCCTGGGGACGGCGATACATCCTGCGCGACGCCTCGGGCCAACGCACGCTCGGCGGGGGGCAATTCATCGACCTGCGCCCGCCGGCCAGAAAACGTGCGACGGCGGCCCGCCGCGCAGCTTTGATGGCGTCGCTCCCGCCAGTCCCGGCGGAGGCACTTTCGGCACAATTGGAGCTGCCCGGGGGTAGCGTCGATCTCGACAACTTTATCCGCGACCGCGCCCTGACGCCGGGCGAGGGCGACGCTGCGCTTCAGGCGACTGCCACGGTGACCATCGGCGTCGCGCCGCAGCGCCTCGTGCTATCGGCGGCAACGATCCACAGCCTACGGACAGCGATGTCAAAGCGGCTGCAAATGTTTCACGTGGAACATCCCGATCTGCCGGGCATCGCGGCAGAGCGTTTGCGCCTTTCCCTGACCCCACGCCTGCCAGCCTCTGCCTTTGCGACCTTGCTGAAGGCCGAGGCGGCCCGGGGAGCCCTCCACCTAAAGGGCGGCTTCGTTGCCCTGCCTAGCCACGCCCCCACGCTCACACCGCCCGACGAGGCCCTCTTCACCCGCATTGCGCCGGCCCTCCTCGGCGAGGGCCGCTTTCGCCCGCCCCGCGTGCGCGACTTCGCCACCGAATTGTCCGAGGACGAAGACAATCTTCGCCGCATCCTGCGCCTCGCTGCGCGCATGGGCCGCGTGGATCAGATTGCCCGCGACCACTTCTTCGACCGCGCCGTCACTTCAGAAATGGTCCAGATCGCGCGGGCCCTGTCAGAGGCCGCCCCGACCGGCTGGTTCGCTGCCCCGGCGTTTCGCGACCAGCTGCGCAATGGACGCAAGGTCGCGATCGAGATTCTGGATTTCTTTGATCGTCACCGGATAACCTACCGCAGGGGGGATTTGAGGCGCATCAATCCCCTGCGCGCCGATCTGTTTGCCGCAGAACAGCCCTCGGACGACACGACGACCCGGGCGCCCGATGGAGGAGAATCGTCCCCGGTGGGGCGGCCGGACTTCAAATCCGGTTGAGGCAGCCAGCCTGTCTCGGGTGGGTTCGACTCCCATTCTCCTCCGCCGGCGGGCTCAACCCTTGTCCGGCGCAGCGCCCATCATCAGGTCGATCCCGCGCGCAGTCGGTGGCTGCCACGTCTTAGATGTCGCGATCTTGCCCGACGGGTTGGTCCCGATCATCGAGCCGCCGGTTCCCCCCGTCCAGCCGGTCGAGCCGGAGTTACTCGGCGCGGTGCCGTCAGTGGTGGCGGTCTGCGGCGTTGCCGCGGGGGCGGTCGCAGGATGGGTAGAGACTGCCGCACCACTGGCGGACGGGGTCGCAGCAGCAGTCGCGCCGGTGTTCGCCGCCGCTGGATCAGGCGAGGCAGCTTGAGCAGGCTCGGCCGGCGCACCTGCGGGCGCAGCCGAGGTGCCGGCGGTGGTAGCCGGCTCGGGCGTCGAGGTCGGGACAGCCGCAGCAGGCGCGACCGGCGGCGGCGCAACTGCATCGGTGCTCGGGCTTTGCGCGATGACCGGCCCGGCCAGCAGCATGGCGGCGAGGGTGAGTGGCAACAGGCGCATGGCGCGTTCCCCCTATGGATCAGCCTAGAATGCCGCAAACCCTGCCATGCGGCAAGCTTCGTCCCTTCAGACGGCGACGGTGATGCCGCTGCCCGGCGCGACGCGGCCGATGATCGCGGCAGCCGAGTGGCCGGCCTCGCGAACTCGCGCCAGGACCGCATCCGCGTCCTCAGCCGCCACGGACAGCAGCAGGCCGCCCGAGGTCTGAGGATCAGTCAACAGCACCTTCCACCAATCGGCCATCCCGTCCGGCAGAGTCACCTCGGCGCCATAGGCGGTCCAGTTGCGCCCCGAGGCCCCTGTGGCGAGGCCCCGTTGGGCGAGCGTGGCAGCCTCACCCAGCAGCGGCAGCCGGCTCGCGTCGATCACCAACTGGACGTCGCTGCCCCGCGCCATCTCCAGCCCGTGGCCGAGGATGCCAAAGCCGGTCACGTCGGTCATCGCATGGACAGCCGGCTCGCGCGCAAGGTCGGTGCCAATCCGGTTCAGCGTGGTCGTCGTGGCGATCATTGCGGCCAGGCCATCGGCGTCCAGCAGTTGCTTCTTGATCGCCGCCGAATAAACCCCCACGCCCAGCGGTTTGGTCAGGATCAATGCATCGCCCGGCTGTGCGCCGTGATTACGGCGCAGGTCCTTGGGCGCACAGAGCCCGATTACCGCGAGGCCATAAATAGGTTCAGGCGCGTCAATGGAGTGGCCGCCGGCAATCGGAATGCCGGCCTCGGCGCAGATCGACGCGCCGCCCGCGAGAATTTCGCGGATCATGGCGACGGGCATGCGATCGACCGGCATCCCCAGGATAGCCAAAGCCATGATCGGCCGGCCGCCCATCGCATAGATGTCAGAGATGGCGTTGGTCGCGGCAATCCGGCCGAAATCGCGCGGATCGTCGACCATTGGCATGAAAAAATCGGTCGTCGCGATCACGCAGGTTTGCGCGTCGATCTGCCAGACGGCGGCATCGTCGGCAGTCTCGTTGCCGACCAGCAGTTGCGGGAAGGCCGCGGCCAGCGGCTGATCGGCCAGCAATTGTTGCAGCACGGAAGGCGCCAGCTTGCAGCCGCAGCCGCCGCCATGGGCAAGCTCGGTCAGGCGCGGCGTGGGGATCGTGGTGTCGGACATGGCATGCAGCCTCGCGCCGGCGAGCGGGCCGCCGCGCGGCGGCCGGCGCGTCGGGGCGGCTGGATCGTGAGTGACCGGATGGACGGGCGGCCCTCAGGCCGCCTCGATCCCTTCGCTCGATGCAAAGAACATCGCCTGGCTGACGGCCGAGCGGACCTGCTCTTCGGTATAGGGCTTGCTGATCAGGAACGCCGGCTCCGGGCGGTCGCCGGTCAACAGGCGCTCCGGGAAGGCGGTGATGAAGATTACCGGGATATCGCCCATCGCGCCCAGCAACTCATTCACCGCATCGACGCCCGAGCTGCCGTCGGCCAGCTGGATATCGGCGAGGATCAGGTCCGGCCGACGCTCGCCTGCCAACTGGATCGCGGCGCTGTGGGTCCGGGCGACGCCAGTCACCTCGTGGCCCATGGCCTGAACGATGCCCTTAATATCCATGGCAATGATCGTCTCGTCCTCGATGATCATGACCTTGCCGCGGATCGCCCGGCCCATCTCGGTCAAGGCGATCTGGACCAGTTCCTCGGCTTCGTCCTGGCTGATGCCCATGATCTCGGCGATCTGTTCGTAGCGCAGTTCTTCGATGGTGCGCAGCAACAGGGCTTCGCGCGAATTCGGGGTCAGCGCCGTCAGGTGCGATTGCACGCGTGCGGCGCGGTCGTCGCTTTCGTCACCGGCGACCGGCTGGCCGCTGGACTGCCAGATGGCGTGAAACGTGCGGTAAAGTGCCACACGCGGATTGTCACCCTCCATCAGCGAGCGGTCGCTGAGGATCGCCTCCAGGGTCGCCGCGGCGTAGCTATCGCCGGCCTGCTGGCTTCCTGTGAGGGCGCGCCCATACCGGCGTAGGTAGGGCAGTTCGCGTCCGATGGACTGTGCGAGATCGGAAGACATGGCGCCCCTCTTTAAATACCGACCATTGTCGGAACCTGCCGGGCTGCTTATCCGTTGCGGCTCGTGCACACAAGTTCCGGGACTGCAGAATGAACACCAAGCGAGAGGAGCGCAAGCGAGCGGCCATCGAGAAACAGATCGATGAAAACCTGAGGCGGGTCTACGAACAAGATGCTACGCAGGACGTGCCGGATCGCTTCATGACGCTGCTGGCGCAACTCCGCGAGAAGGAATGACCGGTTGACCATACGTGAACGCGCTCCGATGTCCGGGGCCGATCCTCGGTCCGAGCTTGTCGATCACCTGCCCGCGTTGCGCGCCTTTGCCCTGTCCCTGACACGCGAGGGTGCGTCGGCGGACGATCTGGTGCAGGACACCATCGTCAAGGCATGGACCAACATCGAGAAGTTTCAGGCCGGCACCAACCTGCGCGCCTGGCTGTTTACCATCTTGCGCAACACGTTCTACTCCGCGCGCCGCAAGACCCGCCGCGAGGTGTCTGACAGTGATGGGCTGCACGCCGCCCGCTTGGCCACCCGGCCGGAGCATGACGGCCGTCTCGCGCTGAACGATTTTCGCGCGGCCTTCGTCCAGCTGCCGGACGAGCAGCGCGAGGCGCTGATCCTCGTTGGCGCGTCCGGCTTTTCCTATGACGAGGCGGCGCGCATGACCGGTGTCGCCGTCGGCACGGTGAAATCGCGCGCCAACCGAGGTCGCAGGCGGCTTGCTGAGTTGCTGCATCTGGCCGAGGGCGAAGAGCTGGACATGACCGATCGGGCGACCTTGGCGGTGATGGCACAGAACAGCGCAATCTCGCGTTAGGACGATGCCGGCACGGATCTACGACAGGCTGGACTTCATGAACGGCCTGGGTTTCAGGCTGGGGTTCCTGCTGTCGCTCGCGATCCTGCCCATCGGTCTGATCTCGCTGATGCAGACGCTTAACCTCTCGCGCGAGGCTGAGCGCGCACGCGAGGTCGCGCTGCTGGGCCGCACTGCAGCCGCAGCAGCAGGCGAGCGGGCGCTGATCCAGGGCGCGCTCGGCACCGCGGACGCGCTGGGGCCCGCGGTGCTTGAACGGCTGGACGATCCCGCCGCCTGCGCCGCCATCATGCGGGGCTTCGTCCAGCGGAACGCGACTTATGTCTATGCCGGCTTCACCGGAATGGATGGCATCACCTCGTGCAACTCCGGCGGGGTGGTTCTGGATGTCAGCGACACGCCGACATTCCAGAAGTTCATGGTCCGGCGCTCGACCGTGATCGCGGCCAATCCCAACGGGCCGGTCTCCGGCCGTTCGGTCGTCTCGATGGCCCAGCCGGTCTACCGCGACCGCGAATTGCTCGGCTATGTGCAGGTCTCGTTAACGCATGACCTCCTGCGCTCGACCCATTCCAGCGATTTCGGGCAAGGCACGGCGAATATCGTAACCTTTGCCAACGACGGCTCGGTGCTGTCGACCTATGCGGTGGACGATCTGCCGCTGAGCGAGCTTTTACCCCGCAACGTGCCCTTGTCGGAACTCGTCAACCGGCCCGAAAGCACGTTCCACAACGCCACCGAGGATGGCGAGGATCGCATCTTTGCTGCAGTGCCCATCGTGCCGGGCCTTGCACATGCCTTGGGCAGCTACAGCCCCGCGGAATCGGGCGTGCGCGGGCTTGCCGCGGCGCGGGCCGGCGCGGTGATGATCCCGCTGGCGCTGTGGCTGGTGTCGATCGGCGTCTCCTATCTCGCCGTCTATCGCCTTGTGCTTCGGCATGTGCAGGAATTGCGAGGCCAGATGCGCCGTTTTGCCATCGGCGATCGCACCGAATTGCCGCGCATCATTCCCGATGCCCCGGCCGAGCTGAAAGACGTCAGCCGCACCTTCCACAACCTCGCCCGCATCCTGGTTCACGACGAACAGCAGCTTGAGGAGGCGGTCGCCGAAAAGACTGTACTGCTGAAAGAGGTCCACCACCGGGTCAAGAACAACCTTCAGCTCATCGCCTCGATCATCAACATGCAAAGCCGCATGATCGACGATCCCGACGCCAAGGGCGTGCTGCGCAGCGTTCAGGACCGGGTCGCCAGCCTCGCGACGATCTATCGCAACCTTTATCAAGCGGAGCATCTGGATTCCGTCGCCGCCGACCGGTTGCTCAGCGACATCGTCAGCCAGATGTCGGCCGCCACCGCCGGCGTGAACCGGGGCATCCGGATCGAAACCGATATCCAGCCGCTGACGCTGCTGCCCGACCAGGCAGTCCCGCTCTCCCTGCTGGCGACCGAGGCGCTGACCAATGCCCTGAAATACGCGAGCCCCGAGCCGGGGGAGGATCGGCCCTGGGCCTGCGTCGTCCTGCGGTTGGAGGGGCCGGGGCGGGCGCTGCTCGAGGTGTCGAACTCGATGGGCGCGGGGCAGACAGCGATCGAGGGCACAGGCCTTGGCGGTCAACTGATCGACGCCTTTGCCCTGCAGCTGGATTCTGAAATCGTCAAGACGCCCGAGCCGACGCGCTATACCATTTCGCTTCGCTTCGATGTGCATGATCTGCCGGGACGCTCGGACGAAAGCCGGGCGGTCGTGCTGACCTCGGCCGCGCGGCAGGGCGCAACGCACTGAGGCGTTGTCTCAGGCGTGATATGCCTGCGGCACCTGCTTTCCCCGCACCGGATGCGGCGATAGAACGCCTCATGGCTACCGCTGACCCCATCGCCATTTTCCCTGCTGCCGAACAAGGTGCCGTCGCAGCCTTGGCGCGGCACCTCGCCCTGACCCTCAAGGGCGGCGAGGTCATCCGGCTTGAGGGGCCGCTCGGCGCCGGCAAGACCCATTTCGCCCGCGCCCTTGTCCGCGCGCTTCTGGACAACCCGTGCGAGGATGTCCCGAGCCCCAGCTTCACGCTGGTCCAGACTTACGATCTGCTCAGCGGCGGCAGCCTGTGGCATGTCGACCTGTATCGGCTGGACGGCTCCGAGGGCACGGCAGAACTGGGCCTCGACGATGCCGGACCGGACGACATCAGCCTGATCGAGTGGCCTGACCGCCTCGGCCCCGCGCCTATGGGCGCGCTGACGATCTCGCTGCAGCCCGTGCCGCAGGCGCCCGACCTGCGCGAGGTGACGCTATCCGGCGACGCCGTTCGCTGGGGACCGGCCGCGCGCGCGGCGGAATGCGCGCAGCTGGCCGCCCGCGCCGGCTGGGCCGATGCCCGCGTGGAACCACTGGCGGGCGATGCATCTGCGCGGCGCTACCTGCGCCTGACGCTGCCGCAGGGCAGCGCGGTTCTGATGGATGCCGCGCCCGGCAGTTGCGGGCCGTATCTGCACATGACCGACTGGCTGCGCAGCCGCGGTTTTCACGCGCCCGAGGTGCTGGCGGCCGACACCGCCCGCGGCCTCCTGCTGCTCGAGGATCTGGGTGACAACCTGCTGGCCCGCGCGATCGACGCGCAGCCCGCGCTGGCGCAACCCGCCTATCTGCGCGTCGCCGACCTCCTGGCCGCCTTGCATCGCGAGCCCCCCGCCCCCGAGATTCTGGCGCTAGACGGGCGCGAGTTGGCCCAGCAGGTCGGGCTCTTCGACGAATGGTACGCCCCGGCCGTCGGCGCGGCGCTTGGCGCGGCCGCGCAGGTCGGTCCGGCCATCGCGGAACTGCACGCCGCGCTGGCGAAGGCTCAGCCGCCTGTCACCGCCCTGCGCGATTTCCATGCCGAGAACATCGTCTGGCGCGGCGATGCGCCGCTCGGCCTCCTCGATTTTCAGGACGCGGTCGCGGCCCATCCGGCCTATGACCTCGTCTCGGCCTTGCAGGACCCGCGCCGCGATGTGCCGCCCGAAATCGAGGCTGCCGCCATCGCGCGCTACTGCCAGCAGACCGGCACCGACCCTGACGAATTCGCCGCCGCTTATGCGCTGCTCGGCGCACAGCGCAATCTGCGCATCATGGGAATTTTCACCCGCCTCTGCCTGCGCGATGCAAAGCCGCGTTACCTCGCCTTCATGCCGCGGTGCTGGGGATTGATCGCGCGCAACCTTGCACATCCCGCGCTGGCCCCACTGGCCGAGGCGGTGAGGGCGGTCCCGCCCCCCACCCCCGATCTGGTCGAAAGGATCGCGCAGCGATGCGGCACGATGCGAGAATCGGCGTGAGGCCGGATGCGCTGATGATGTTCGCCGCCGGACGCGGCACGCGCATGGCGCCGCTGACCGACCGGTTGCCAAAGCCGCTGATCCCGGTCGCCGGGCGGCCGCTGATCGACCGCGCCCTCGATCTGGCACGCGCCGGCGGCGCGCGGCGGATCGTGGTCAACACGCATCATCTGGGCGAGCAGATCGCGGACCATATCGCCGGCGCGGCCGACATCGCCCTGTCGCCTGAGGATGAACTGCTGGAAACCGGCGGCGGCTTGCGCCGGGCGCTGCCGCAACTGGGACCGGGGCCGGTGCTGACGCTGAACCCCGATGCCGTCTGGACCGGGCCGAACCCAGTCGCTGCTTTGCGCGCCGCCTGGGATGATGCCCGGATGGACGCGCTGCTGATGCTGGTTCCGCTCGACTGCGCGACCGGCCGGCAAGGCGGCGGCGATTTCAGCCTCGATCCAGAGGGGCGCCTGATCCGCGGCGGCCTGCTGGTCTATACCGGCGCCCAGATCATCCGCCCGGACCGCCTGCCCGAGGTCCCCGAGGCCGTGTTTTCGCTGAACCGCCTGTGGGACCTGCTGATCGCCGGGGATCGCGCCTACGGATTGTTGCACCCTGGCGGCTGGTGCGACGTTGGCCGCCCGGAGGGCATTGCGCTGGCCGAAGGATTGCTCAGGGAAGGAACGCCGTGAAGCTCGGCGGTCTTTACGCGCTGCCCCCGGGGGCGGATTTCGCGGCCGGCGTGGTAGATGGTCTGCTGAAGCGCAACGCCGGCCAGCCCCCCGAGACGCTGGCGCAGGTCACGATCCATGCCAACTCGCTGCGCACGATGAACGCGCTGCGGGCGGCGTTCGAGGCGCGCGGCCCGCTGCTGATGCCCCGCCTGCGCCTGATCGCCGACCTTGGCGACGGTCCGATCGCCGCGCCGCTGGGACGGCGGCTTGACCTCGGCGCGCTCATTTCCGGGCTGGTGGCGCGGCGCCCGGCGCTGGCAGGCGGCCAGGCGGTGCCGGAACTGGCCCGCTCGCTTGCCGGGCTGATGGCCGAGATGCAGTCCGAGGGTTGCCCGCCCGACGTGTTCGACCGCCTGGATGTCGGCGATCACGCCGAGCACTGGCGCCTGTCGCAGGATTTCCTGACGATTGCTGCGCGTTTTGCCCTGACAGGCGATGTGCGCGACCGCGAGGCCCGTCAGCGTGTGGCCGCGGAATGTCTCGCGGCCGATTGGGCCGCTGGCCGCAACCGTCCGGATGGCTCCGTGATTGTCGCGGGCTCGACCGGCTCGCATGGCGCGACCCAGCTGTTCCTGCGGGCGGTGGCCAGCCTGCCGCAGGGCGCGGTGATCCTGCCCGGCTTTGACATGACCCAGCCTCCGGCGGTCTGGTCGGCGCTGGCCGGCAGCGCGGGCGATCATCCGCAGTCCCGCTTCGCGCCCCTCTTGGCCGAGTTTGGCGCCCCTGCACCTTGGACGGATGCCGCGCCGGACCAGGGTCGCAACCGACTGATTTCGCTGGCCCTGCGTCCCGCGCCTGTTACCGACCAATGGATCGCCGAGGGGCCGCGCCTCGGCGATCTGCTGCCCCCCACCGCTGCGCTGACCCTCATCGAGGCGCGGACGCCGCAGGCGGAGGCCGAGGCCATCGCCATCGCCATCCGCGAGGCGGTAGAAGCCGGGCGCCGCGTCACCCTGATCGCTGCCGACCGGCTGCTGACCCGGCGGGTGGCCGCGGCTCTCGACCGTTGGGATCTGGTGGCGGACGACAGCGCCGGCCAGCCGTTGTCGCTGACCGCGCCGGGCATGTTCCTGCGACAGGTCGCGGCGCTGCACGGTCGGCCGCTGACGCTCGATTCCCTGCTGGCGCTGCTGAAAAGCCAGGTCACGGCCAGCGGCACCGGCGCGCCGGGCGACCATCTGCGACTGACGCGTGATCTGGAACTGCACCTGCGCCGCAACGGTCCGGCCTTCCCGACCGGCGATTTCCTGCGCGGCTGGGCCGCGACTGCGGGGCGCGAGGCGTGGGGCGGCTGGCTGGCCGATCTCCTCGACCGGATCGTGCCGCTCGGCACCGACCGTGAGCCCCTGCCGCTGCCGGACCGGCTGGCCCGGCACCGCGCGCTGGCCGAGGCGCTGGCGGCCGGGCCGGGGGGCGATGCTGCGCGCTCCTCGCTCTTTGCCCGCCAGGCGGGCGGGCTGGCGCGCGGCGTTCTCGACCACCTCACATCGCAGGCCGACACCTTGCACTGGCTGACCGCGCGTGATTTCGCCGCCTTGCTGGATGCCGAATTGCAGGCCCAAGCCGTCCGGGCCGAAACGCCGCCCCACCCCCTGATCCGCATCCGTGGCCCGCGCGAGGCGCGCACCGAGGCGACCGGCCTCGTCATCCTCGGCGGGCTGAACGAGGGTAGCTGGCCGCAGGCCCCCGCGCCCGATCCGTGGCTCAGCCGGCAGATGCGCGCGGCGGCCGGGCTGACCCTGCCGGAGCGCGCCATCGGCCTTGCCGCGCATGACTTTCAGCAGGCCGTCGCCGCTGAGGCGGTAATTCTGACGCGGGCCGCGCGCGATGCCGAGGCTGAAACCGTACCTTCGCGCTGGCTGAACCGGCTCGTGAACCTGATGAAGGGATTGCCCGGTCAGAACGGGCCCGCTGCGCTGAAGGCGATGCAGACGCGCGGCCAGCGGTATCTGTCTCTTGCCGAGGAACTGGCCCGCCCCGGGACCGCGATCCCGCCCGCGCCCCGTCCCGCGCCCCGCCCTCCCAGCCCAGCCTTTTCCAGCATCTCTGTCACCCAGGTCGCGACGCTGATCCGCGATCCCTATGCGATCTATGCCAGCGCAGTCCTGCGCCTGCGCCCCCTGCCGCCCCTGCGGCCAGAGGCCGACGCCAGCCTGCGCGGCACCGTATTGCACGAAATCACCCGCCGCTTTCTATCCCCCGCGCCGGCACCGGGAACGCCACCGGATGTGCTGGCGGCCCGCTTCATGGCAATCGCCGATGACGTCCTGGCCCAGCAGGTGCCTTGGCCCTCGGCGCGCGCCTTCTGGATGCACCGCCTTCGGCAGATCGCGCCGCAACTGATGGCGGACGAGGCCGTGCGCCTCGCCGAGGGCCAGCCGATCGTGATCGAGCGCAAGACCCTCTTTGCGGTCCCCCTGCCGGACCCGGCCCTGTCGCTGCGGCTGGTCGCGCAGCCCGACCGGATCGACCTGCTGCCAGGCGGGGCGGCCCGAGTCTATGACTACAAGACCGGCAGCCCGCCGAGCGCCAGGGATATCGAGAGCCACGACAAGCAACTGCCGCTGACGGCGGCGCTGCTGACACGGGGCGCGTTCGTGCCGCCCGGCGCCGCACAGGTCGAGGGCATGGCCTACATCCATCTCGGCGGCAAAGGTATGACAGAGGACCGCACCATGTCCGAGGACGCGGTTGCCGAGACCTGGGACCGCTTTGTCGCCCTGGCGATGCGCTATCTGACTGGGACTGCCGGCTTCACCGCGCGCCGGACCGCGGGCGGCCATGCCTCGGATTATGAGCATCTGTCGCGCGCCGGCGAGTGGGGGCCGGAGACGCTGCCGACCCAGATCGCCCTCGCCCACCCGCCGGGGGCCGCAAATGACTGATGACGCCACCCGCCACCAGATCGCGGCGGCCAATCCGCTCCACTCGATCTGGCTGACGGCCAACGCCGGATCGGGCAAGACGCGGGTTCTGACTGACCGCGTCGCTCGATTACTGCTGTCAGGCACCCCCCCAGAGCGGATCTTGTGCCTGACCTACACCAAGGCCGCGGCCAGCGAGATGCAGATCCGCCTGCTCTCGCGCCTCGGCGGCTGGGCGATGCTGCCGGACGCGCAACTGGTGGCCGAGTTGGAGGCCATGGGGGCGGATGCCAGCGGCGCCGATCTGGCCGAGGCGCGGCGCCTGTTTGCCCGCGCCATCGAGACGCCGGGCGGGTTGAAGGTGCAGACCATCCACGCCTTCTGCGCGGCCATCCTCCGCCGTTTTCCGCTGGAGGCCGGGGTGCCGGTCGGCTTTGCCGAACTGGACGAGCGCAGCGCCGCTCAACTGCGCGCCGATATCATCGAGGAGATGGCCGAGGAAGGCGCGCCCGAGATCGCCGATCTGGTCAGCCTGCATAGCGGGCACGAGCTGGACCGTTTCCTCGCCGCCGTCTCGCGGGCTGAGGCACGCCTGGACACCCCGCTGGACCCGGCGGAGCTGTGGGGCTTTGCCGGCCTGCCTTATCCGTTTGAGCCTGACCACCTGCTGGCCGCGGTGATGACGCCGGGCGATGCGCAATTGCTGGCCGAACTGCAGCCACTGCTGGCGGCCAGCGGCCCCAATGATGCGAAACTGGCAAAGGCGCTGGGGACCGTGGACTGGGACCAGCCCGACCTCGCCGCGCTTGCTGTGCTGGAACATCAGTTGCTGACCGGCAGTGGCGCGAATGAGCCTTTTGCGGCCAAGGTCGGCAAGATCCCGACCAAGGGTCTGCGCGACGGGGCCTGCGCGCATCTGGTGGACCGCTTCGACGACCTGATGCGCCGGGTCAAGGGCGCCCGCCCCCGCCGCCTCGCGCTGGAGTTCTGCCAGCGCACCGCCGCGCTGCACCGCTTCGCCCATGCCTTCACCGCCCGATATGCCGACGCCAAGCGGGCACAGGGCTGGCTGGATTTCGACGATCTGATCGCTCGGGTCGGGTTGCTGCTGTCCTCGGCCTCGATGGCGCAATGGGTCCTGTTCCGGTTGGATGGAGGGATCGACCATATTCTCGTGGACGAGGCGCAGGACACCAGCCCCGAGCAGTGGCTGGTGATCGAGCGTCTGATTGCCGAGTTCACCGCCGGGGAAGGTGCGCGCGAAGCCTCCGGGACCACCGGCCGCACGCTGTTCGTGGTCGGCGATCCCAAGCAGTCGATCTATTCCTTTCAAGGCGCCGACGTTCAGGTGTTTGCCGAGCGCCGCGCGCGCTTTACCCAGGACTTTGCGGCCATCCGGCGGCCGATGCAGCAATCGGCGCTGGAATATTCCTTCCGCTCGTCGCCCGCCGTCCTGGCCTTGGTCGACCGGGTGTTCGAGGGCGACGCGGGCCAGGGTCTCGGCGGCACGATGCGGCACCGGGCCTTCAACACCGGCCAGCCGGGCCGGGTCGATCTGTGGCCTGCCGTGCCGAAAGCCGAGGCGCCGGAGGCGCTGGAGTGGGACGACACCGCCCCCCAGCCTGAGCCGCAATCGGCCGTCGTGCGCCTCTCAGCCGCGATCGCCCGGCAGATCGAAGGGATGCTCGGCACGCCGCTGCGCCATCGGGACGGCTCGGTCCGTCCGATGGTGCCGGGCGATGTGCTGATCCTGGTGCAGCGCCGCAGCGAGGTGTTCCACGACCTGATCCGCGCGCTGAAGGCCGCGCGGCTGCCGGTCGCGGGTGCCGACCGCCTGAAGCTGGCGGCCGAACTGGCGGTGCGCGATCTGCGCGCGGTGCTGTCGGTGCTGGCCACGCCGGAGGACGACCTGTCGCTGGCGGCCGCCTTGCGCTCGCCCTTGTTCGATGTCGACGAGGTCGGGTTGTGGCGGCTGGCCGCTGGCCGGCCGGCGAGTCTGTGGCAGGCGCTGCGCGAGGCGCCGGACGATCTGGGGCCGGGCATCGCCGCGGCACGGGCGCTGATCTCGGACCTGATCGGGGTTTCCGGATTCATGCGCCCGCATGATCTGCTCTCGCGGATGCTGATCCGACACGGCGGGCGCGCCCGGCTGATCGCCCGCCTCGGCCCCGAGGCAGAGGACGGAATCGACGAATTGCTCAGCCAGTCGCTGGCTTACGAGCGCAGTGGTGTGCCAACCCTGACCGGCTTTCTGGTCTGGCTGGGCGAGGACGAGGTCGAGATCAAGCGCAGTCCGGCAAGCGGCGGGGGCGGCCTGATCCGGGTGATGACCGTGCATGGCGCCAAGGGTCTGGAAAGCCCGGTGGTGATCCTGCCGGACACGGCGATGCGCAGAAAGCCGTCGTCTGGAACCGTGCTGCCCTTGGCGAAGCGCCCGGCGGTCCTGCGCCTCAGCAAGGACAGCCGCCCCCCGGTGCTTGCCGAGGCCGTGGCGGCGCACGAGGCGCGCCAGGCCGAGGAGAGCCGGCGCCTGCTCTACGTCGCCCTGACACGTGCGGAAAGCTGGCTCATCATCGCGGCCGCCGGCGAGACGGGCGCGGACACCGACAGCTGGCATGCGATGGTCACGAACGGCTTTCAGGCGACCGCATCGGGGACAGAGGGCAACGCGGGCTTCGCCTGCACCGAACTGCCGGAGATGGTCGAGGGCACCGGCCCGGTTGCTCGCCTCGCCTTTGGTGACTGGCCGGCCGAGGTGACGAAACAGCAACAGGGGGACGCGTCCGATAGCCGCCCCGAGCCCGCGCCCGACTGGCTGCGCCGGCCGCCGCAGGCAACCCCCGCGGCCGATCGCGGGCCGATTGCGCCGACTGCCCTGGGCGGGGCCAAGATCGTTTTCGGGTCGGGGACCTCCGACGCACAGGATGCCGAGGCCGCGATGCTGGCGGGCACCCGCCTGCACCTGCTGCTGGAGCACCTGCCCGACTTCCCGCCCGACGATTGGCCGGACCGCGCGGACGCGCTGCTGGCCTCGGCCGAGGGCGGCCTGCCGACCCCCGAGGCCCGCGCCGACCTTCTGGCCGAGGTGGCCGCGATCCTGTCTGCGCCCGACCTGGCGGCGGTCTTCGCCCCCGCTCCCGGCGACACAGTGCTGCGCGAGGTTGACCTCAGCGCGCCGCTGCCGGGATTGGGCACGCTGTCGGGCAAAGTGGACCGGCTGATCGTCGGCCCCGATCGCATCGTCGTCATTGATTACAAATCGAATGTCGTGGTTCCTGACGCGGCCGAGGCCACCCCGCCCGGCATCCTGCGGCAGATGGCGGCCTATCGCGCGGCCCTGCGGCTGATCTGGCCGGACCGACCGGTCGAGGCGGCGGTCCTGTGGACGCGTGCCCGCCTGCTGGTGCGGCTCGACGATGCTCTGCTGGACCGCGCCATGACGGGCGCCGTTGCCGCCTTGGCCGCAGGTGGGCCGGTGGGTTGACCATGGTCAGGTCCGATCTTAGCTCTGACCCGAACGGATGATATCAGGAGAGTGCCGATGGCCACCCAAGCCGTGACCGATGCCCAATTTGACGCCGAAGTCCGCAAGTCCGCGACCCCCGTGGTCGTCGATTTCTGGGCGCCTTGGTGTGGACCCTGCCGTCAGATCGGCCCGGACCTCGAGGCGCTGTCCGATGAATATGGCGACCGCGTCAAGATCGTGAAGATCAACGTGGACGAGAACCCCGAGGCCCCGGCCGAGTTGGGCGTGCGCGGCATCCCCGCGCTCTTCGTCTTCAAGGACGGCCAGGTTGTCGGCAGCAAGACCGGCGCCGCGCCCAAGGCAGCGCTGAAAAGCTGGATCGACGGAGCAATCTGAGAACGCCAGTACAGACAGGGGCGCGGCATCACTTGGTGCCGCGCCCTTTTCCATGACGGCCGGGAAACCTAAGTCGGCGGGCAGGCAGAATGAGGACGGACATGGCCGAGGACAGGTTTCCGGGTTGGCACGGCACGACGATCATCGCCGTGCGCCGCGGCGGCAAGGTGGTGGTCGCGGGCGACGGGCAGGTCAGCGTCGGCCAGACAGTGATGAAGGGTACGGCCCGCAAGGTGCGCCGCCTCTCGCCCGGCGGGCACGAGGTCGTGGTCGGCTTTGCCGGCAGCACCGCCGATGCCTTCACCCTGCTGGAACGGCTGGAAAAGAAGCTTGAGGCAGCGCCCGGCCAGTTGCAGCGCGCCTGCGTCGAGTTGGCCAAGGACTGGCGCACCGACAAGTACCTGCGCAACCTCGAGGCGATGCTGCTGGTGACCGACGGCGCGCAACTCTACGTCGTCACCGGCGCCGGCGACGTACTGGAGCCGGAGCATGACGTGGCCGCCATCGGCTCGGGCGGGAACTTCGCCCTCGCCGCGGCGCGCGGACTGATGGAGGGCGAGGCCGATGCTGAGACCGTCGCACGCAAGGCGATGGCCATCGCGGCCGACATCTGCGTCTACACCAACGGCAATCTGACGGTCGAGGCGATCGGCGCGCCCTGACGCCAGCCGATCCCGCCCGCTGACCACCGGGCACCCACAACGGAGTTTTCGATGACCGACCTGACCCCGCGCGAGATCGTGTCAGAGCTTGACCGCTTCATCATCGGCCAGGCCGAGGCCAAGCGCGCCGTGGCCGTCGCCATGCGCAACCGCTGGCGCCGCCAGCAACTGGGCGACGACCTGCGCGACGAGGTTTATCCCAAGAATATCCTGATGATCGGCCCGACCGGCGTCGGCAAGACCGAGATCAGCCGCCGCCTCGCCAAGCTGGCGCGCGCGCCCTTCATCAAGGTGGAGGCGACCAAGTTCACCGAGGTCGGCTATGTCGGCCGCGATGTCGAGCAGATCGTGCGCGACCTGGCCGATGCCGCCATCGTCGAGACCCGCGAGCGGATGCGCGACGAGGTTCGCGCCCGCGCCCATGCCGCGGCGGAGGACCGCGTCCTCGCCGCCCTGACCGGCGAGAATGCGCGCGAGGGCACGCGCGAGATGTTCCGCAAGAAGCTGAAAAGCGGCGAGCTGGACGATACCGTGATCGAGCTGGAACTGGCCGACACCTCGAACCCGCTGCAGGGGCTGGACATGCCGGGGATGCCGGGCGGGCAGATCGGCGGCATGATGGACCTGTCGGGCCTGATGAAGGCTTTTGGCGGCCGGCGGGTCAAGCGTAAGGTCACGGTGTCCGAAAGCTATGATCTGCTGTTGGCCGAGGAAGCCGACAAGCTGCTGGATGACGATGCGATAAAGGCGGCCGCGCTGCAGGCGGTGCAGGAGAGCGGCATCGTCTTTATCGACGAGATCGACAAGGTCTGCGCCCGCGGCGATTCGCGGGGCGGCGAGATCAGCCGCGAGGGCGTGCAGCGCGACCTGCTGCCGCTGATCGAGGGCACCACGGTCAGCACCAAATACGGCCCGGTCAAGACCGACCACATCCTGTTCATTGCGTCAGGCGCGTTCCACGTCGCGAAACCCAGCGACCTGTTGCCCGAACTGCAGGGCCGCCTGCCGATCCGGGTCGAGCTGAAGCCGCTGACCGAGGGCGACTTCGTTCGCATCCTCACCGACACCGACAACGCCCTGACGCGCCAGTATACAGCGCTGATGCAGACCGAGGGCGTCACCGTCAGTTTCACCGCGGAGGGGATCGCCGCCCTGGCCCGCATCGCCGCCGAGGTAAACCGCAGCGTCGAGAACATCGGCGCCCGCCGCCTCTACACCGTTATCGAGCGCGTGTTCGAGGAGCTGAGCTTTACCGCCCCTGACCGTTCGGGCGAGGCGGTGACGCTCGATGCGGATTTCGTCGAAAAGCATCTGGGCGATCTCAGCCGGTCGGCGGATCTGTCCCGTTACGTGCTCTGAACGGAACCGCCGGGCAGGTGCGCGGTTGAGGCGCGAGCCATCGGATATAAAGGACTGACCATGTTCAATTCTTCCTGGGGCATCGGCGGGATCATCCTGTTTGCCCTTGATGTCTGGGCGATCGCCTCGATCATCAATTCCGACGCCGCCGGCCGCTCCAAGGTCATCTGGACGCTGGTGGTTGCGATCTTGCCGGTTGTTGGCCTGATCGCGTGGTGGCTGATGGGGCCGAAGGCAAACTATAACAACAGGGTCTGACCGCGATATTATGCGCGCCGATCTCAAAACCCCCGCCGGCGGCGGGGGTTTTCATTTGCGCAGGTAGACGTAGTAGGCGCCCTCGCCCCCGTGACGGAAATGCGCGGGTGTCACCTGCTGCACCACCCGCCCTAACGGCGCGCGGCCCAGCCACATCGGCACATGATGGCGCAGCGCGCCGGGCCGCACGGGCAGCGGCGCGTCTACACCTCCCGCCTTTCCCTTGCCGGTGATAACCAGCACCAGCCTGCGCCCGGCGCTGTGCTGGGCCAGAACGAAACGCTCCAACACCGGCTGGGCGATGGCCAAGGTCATGCCGTGCAGGTCGATCCGCGCCTCGGGGGCCAGTTTGCCGCGCGACATGCGTCGGTGGGTGCGGTGGTCCATCGCCACCGGCACCGAGGCGAGGGCCTCGGCCGGGGTCGGGGCCAGACTGGCGGTTGCGCGGGGCGGCTTGACGGCCTGGCCGATGCGGAACGGCTGCATCGAGAAGCGAGGCGCATCGGGGATGGGGAGGGCGGGTTTCGCCTGCCCCTGTGCCGGTAGAACCGCAGTCGGCTTGAGTTCGGACGCTGTTAGCGGCGCATAGTTGCGGCGGACCTGGCCCGGCAAGGGTGCAGCGCTCGCCGCCACCTGCGACCAAAGCCGGCGATCCTCGTCGCTGACGCCGCCGCGCCTGCGGGACAACGCCGCGCCTCAGCCGGTCGCGACGAGGCGCCAGTTCGGGTCGCTGGCCCCCATCGAGCGAGCAAAGGTCCAGGTGTCGCGCTGCTTGCGCGACGCCTTGGGATCGCCCTCGATCACCGTGCCTGAGGCGTCCTTGATCGCAACGATCATCTCGCCGACAAATCGGACCGTGATCTCGGCCTCGCCGCTGGCCTGGTCGAACTGGGCCGCAGCCAGCGAGGTCTCACGCGTGCCGAGGAACTGGGCGTCCACCGCCTCGCCGCGCTCGCGCCGGCCGTCGATCACCGACTGCAGCGCCTCGGCCACCGGCGGGGCCAGAAAGGGGCGCACCTCGGACAGATCGCCGCGCTCGAACGCCATCAGGATCATCTCATAGGCTTGGCGCGCCCCGGACAGGAAATCGCCGACCCCGAACGACGGCTCGGCACGCTTCATCGCGGCGAGGGCATCGGCGTTGGGCGTCCCGGCCTCGACGTGGTCGGACACGTCGCTGTCATCCTCGGTCGCGGTGCCTTCGATCACCTCGAAGCGGCGCGCGGCGGGCACTTGATCCGGCGCAGGGCTTTCGAAGCCGTCGCGGGTTCCCAGCACGCCGCGCAGCCGCAGGATCAAAAAGACTGCGATCCCGGCAAGAACGAGCAGTTGCAGCATCGGGCTGTTGAACATGACGGGTTCCTGGTCTGGCAAAGCTGGATCATCGCTTTATGTAGGTAGGACGCGGGTCCAAGTCCAGTTGCCCGCCGCCTGATGAAGGAGGGGCGCGATGCCGCTGCTGTTGATTTTCGTGATCCTGCCGCTGGTCGAGATCGCCTTGTTCGTGCAGGTCGGCGGCCTGATCGGCCTGTGGCCGACGCTCGCAATCGTCATCGGCAGCGCTTTTCTGGGCAGTTGGCTGCTGCGCCGACAGGGCGCCCGGGCCATGACCGATGTGCAGCGCGCCTTGGGCGAGATGCGCGATCCCTCGGCCCCGCTGGCGCATGGCGCGCTGACCATGCTGGCGGGGGTGCTGTTGATACTGCCGGGCTTTCTGACAGATACACTCGGCCTGCTTCTGCTGATCCCTCTCGTGCGCACGGCCATGATGCGGGCCATGGGCCGGCGCATCCGCGGCGGCCGAGCGCGCGCCGGTTTTCCCGGCGAGGCTGCGGTCCACCGCTATGGCCGCGGCGCGGTGATCGACGCCGAATATGTCGAGGAGGTGGACCCCGCCCCCACCGCCGGACCCCAAAGCCGCCCGAGCGGCACTGCCAGCACTCGTCCGCACGGGCCTTCGGGCTGGACCCGCGGACCCGAGGCGCATTGAAGCAGGCAGCGGCGCGGTCTAAAAGCGCCCAGACCGAAGGATCAGGAGCCGCGTGATGAGCGACGACAGCCAGCCCAAGAACAATGGCCCCCAGAACGACGGCCCGCAGAACGGGGGATCCGCCGCCAACGGCTCGGCCCCCGCGCAGGCCGACACGCAGGTGCGCCTGCAGATTCTCGCGCAGTACATCCGCGATCTCAGCTTCGAGAATGTGGTCGCGCAGCGCGGCGTTTCCAGCGCCGAGGTCACGCCCGAGATTACCGTTCAGGTCAGCCTCGACGCCCGCAAGCGCGAGGCCGAGCACCAGTACGAGGTGATCACCAAGTTCAAGATCAACTCGGCCAATGGCGCGGACAAGGGCGCACCGCTGTTCCTGTGCGAGGTCGACTACGGCGGCGTGTTCCATATCGAGGGCGTGCCCGAGGATCAGCTGCACCCGTTCCTGATGATCGAATGCCCGCGCCTGCTGTTCCCGTTCGTGCGGCGCATCATCTCGGATCTGACGCGCGATGGCGGCTTCCCGCCGTTCAACATGGACGTGGTGGATTTCGTCGCCCTCTACCGCCAGGAAATCGCCCGCCGCGCCCAGGCCGAGCGTCCCGCCGACCAGCCGTTGAGCTGACACTTGGCCGCCACGCGGACCGCTGCCAAGACCCCGCCACGGGCGTGGCAGCGGATGCTCTCCGGGCGGCGGCTCGACCTGCTCGACCCTTCGCCCCTGGATATCGAGGTCGCGGACATCGCCCACGGGCTGGCGTTCGTGGCCCGATGGAACGGGCAGACGCGCGGCGACTGGCCGTATTCCGTTGCCGAACATTCGCTGCTGGTCGAGGCGCTGTTGCAGCGCGCGCGGCCGAACTGGCCGGTCAGCTGGCGGCTGGCGGCGCTGCTGCATGATGCGCCGGAATATGTCTTGGGCGACATGATCTCGCCTGTGAAGTCCGCGATTGGTCCCAGCTATGCCGAGCTGGATGCGCGCCTCAGCGCCGCGGTTCACCGCCGCTTCGGTATCCCCGCGGCCCTGCCCGCCGAGGCGAAACGCGCCATCAAGCGCGCCGACCGCGTATCCGCCTGGCTTGAGGCGATGCAGATCGCGGGCTTTGCCCGGGCCGAGGCCGACCGGCTGTTCGGCCGCCCGCCACAAGGCTGGCTTGATGCCGAGACGACCATCACCCTGCGCCCCCCGGCAGAGGCGCGCGATGCCTATCTCGCCCGGTTCGAGACGCTGATCGCGTCGGACTGACTGCGGCGCGGCAATCCCTTGCCCCAGCGGGATTGCCGCGGCTCAGTAGTCCTTTTCGTAATACAGCCCCAGGGTGCTCTCGCCCTCGTTGTCGACCGAACCGCGCGCCGTCAGCGCCTTGGTCACGTCGAGGTTGAGGTTCAGCTTGGTCTTGCCGTCGCCGCCGACCGCGACATCGGTGTAGACCTTGTCGGTGATGTATTTTCCGGCACGGACGGTGACGTTGCCCTCGGCATCTGTGGCAAGGTCCAGGTCATCCAGCCCGATTTGGTTGCGCAGTTTGCTGACGATGCCCTCGCCGCCGCGCCCGGCCAGGACCGCGACCGCGTTCGCCAGTTGCGCTGCCTGCAGCGGGCTGATGTTGTCCAGCCCGCGGCCGAACAGCAGTTGCGATAGGACTTCTTCCTCCGGCATGTCCGGGATCGAGCTGAACTTGATCTTGGGATCGTTCGCTTCGCCCTCGATCGAGATGATGGTGGTGATGCTGTCCTGCTCGGTCTGGGCGATCAGGCGGATCACCGGCACCAAGCTGCCCTGCAACTCGACCAGACCCTCGGTCAGATCAAACCGCTTGCCCAACAGGTCGACGCGGCCCCGGATCAGCTGGAAAAAGCCGATCGGAACGACGTTGCGAGCGTTGCCGGTCAGCCGGATCGAGCCGCCGAACTCGGCATCGACACCGCGGCCGCGCAGGAACACCTGGTTTGGCGCGTCGATGGTGATGTCCAGCTTGGCGACGACCGTAGGCGGCGTCGCGGGCGGGCCGGCGAGTCCGGCCTCGCGGCTTTCTGCGCCAGGATAGGGGGTCAGGCCGGCCTTGGCGCGGGTTGCGCGGACCGGCGGGCGGTCGCCCAGATGGGTGATCTGCGGAATGCCCTTGGCCCCGCCGAGGCCGGTCGAAGGGATGCGGATCTCGGTCCGGTCCAGCGTCAGCCGACCGGCGATCAGCGGCCCGGCGGCGAGGTTGCCGCTGACCGTCAGCGTCCCGCTGGCCGCCGTCTGGTAGAGGTTCGGATCGCGGATCGCCGCGTCGTTCAGCCGGACCGTCAGGTTGATCGGGCGCGTGCCCTCCAGCCCGATGCGGCCATCGACTGCCAGCGAGCCGCCGTCGGCGAGGTTGCCGCCGCCGTCGATGCTGATGCCGCCACCGCCAAGTTCGGCGTTGAGGCGCAGCGCCTCGATCCGGACCCCGAGTTTGGGGTCGGACAGCCGCGCCGAAGGAAGGCTGATGCGGCCCGACAGCGCCTGCAACGAGGGCTTGCCGTTCAGGTGCAGGTCAAAGTTCACCGGCCCCTCGACCGAGCGCACGCGTAGGAAGGGGTTGGCGATAGCGGCGTCGCTGGTGCCGTTCGCGCGGATATCGACGGTCGAGAAATCCTGCGCGGCGGTACCGGCGATCTTGGCTTTCGTGCCGCCGGGGGCGGTCACGTCCAGATCGAGCCCGATCTGCGAGCCGTTCCGTCGCACCGTGCCGCGCGCCTCGGCCGCGCCCGGAAAGCCGGGTGCCAGCAGGGCGAGGTCGGCCAGCCGCGCATCGACCCGGATGCCCGAGGCAAGCGCGCCTTCGGCCGTCAGGCTCAGTTGCGGGTTGCGTGCGGTCAGGCGCTGGATCGTCAGGTTCTGTCCGGCCCGCGTCGCCGCCACGTCAAAGCTGGTGGTGCCGGCCAGCAGCGGGTCGGCCTTGGCATTGCCAATGGCAAGGCCGCGCCCCTCGCCCTTGGCCGTCAGGCTGAGGTTGGTGCCCTGCTGGCGGACGCTGCCCTCGGCATTGATGCCCCCGCGCAACCCGCGCCCGAGGAAGGCGAGGCTGTCGGCGCGCAAGTTGCCGGAAATATCCGTCGCGCCCCCGCCCACCGTGCCACTTGCATCGGCCTTTAGGCGCGGGTTGTCGATCACCGCACGCTCCAGCGTCACCACGCCGCTGCGCTCGACCCCGGCGATATCGAACCGGGTCTCGCCGCGCAGAGCGGCATCGACCTGGGTCTGGCCAAGCGACAGATCGCGGCCCGTTCCCTTGACGGTAAAGTTGCGGGCCCCCGTGTTGTCTTGTTTCAGGGTGGCGTCGGCTTCGATCGCGCCGCGATAGCCCGCACCCAGCGGCGCCAATGAGGGCATCGCAAGATGCGCCCGCGCGTCGGTGCCGGCCTTGCCGACGGTGCCCTCGGCTGTGACGCTGGCTTGCGGGTTCTTGATCTCGGCGTTCTCGATGGTGAAGAGGCCATCGCGCTCGACCGCCCGAACATCCACCGCGGTCTCGCCCTTCAGCGCGCCATCAAGCTGCGGCTGGCCAAAGGCGAGATCGCGCCCGGTGCCGGTGACCGCCAGCCGCCGCGCGCCGGTACCGTCGTCGCGAAAGCTGCCGTCGATGTTCGCGGAGCCGCCCCAGCCACGCCCGAACGGCGCCAGCGAGGCGATCTGCGCGTGGCCGGTCAGGTCGGTGCCGTCTGGCCCCAGATGGCCCTGCGCGGTGACCTGGGCCTGCTCGTTGATGATCTCGGCCTGCTGGATGGCGAATCCCTTGCCGTCCGCCTGCTGGTCGGCCTTCAACACCAGCCGCGTCGTCCCGGTCAGGGCGGCATCGGCCTGCGCCTGACCCAGCGACAGGTCTTGCCCGGTCCCGCTGATGTCGATGTGCCGGCCGCCCGCGCCATCATCGGAGACCTTGCCCGCCAGATCGAGCGACCCGCGCCAGCCCCGGCCAAAGGCGGCCAGCGACTTGATCGCCAGCTTGCCGTCCAGCGCCGTGCGGTCCTTGCCGATCGGGCCGGAGACATTGGCCGTCAACTGATCGTTCGCCACGTCCAGCCGGTCGACCTGAATTTGCTCGCCCGTTTGCGTTGCATCGAGGTCGAACCGGGTCGTCCCGGTCAGCGCCTCGCCCACATCCGCCGTGCCAAAGCGCAGCCCGTCGCCGGTGCCGTTCAGCGACAGCTTGCGGGTGCCGTCGGCCTCGGTCACGCGGCCCTTGGCGGCCAGGTTGCCCGCCCAGCCGGGCTGGATGTCGCCCAGGTTGGCGACGGTTACGTCCAGCGTCGCGTCCATCTGGCCCGGTGTCAGGTTGCCTTGGCCGGCGATCGTCAGCTGCGGGTTCGCCAGCCGCGCCGTCTTCAGCAGCATCGCGCCGTTTTCCTGATGCGCCAGCACCGCGACATCGGTCTTGCCCTTCAGCGCCCCGTCGAGGGCGGCGATCCCGGTCGACAGGTCCATCGCTTGCCCGTTCACCGTGACCTGGCGCGCGCCGGCCGGACCGGTCAGCGTCGCCTCGGCCTCGAGGCTGCCGCCAAAGGCGGGGTCGACCTCGGTCAGCGAGGTCAGGCGGACATTGGCCTTCACGTCGCTGGAGTTGGTGGCCAGCAGGCCGCGCGCATCAGCGGTCAGACGTTGGCCGCTGACCGTGAACTCGCGCAGGTTGATGCCGTTCTCGTCCCGGCGGGCGCTGGCAACGATGGTGGCATCGCCCGCCAGCAGCCGGTCCAACTGCGGCTGGCCGAGGTGCAGGTCGGTGCCGACCAGCCTGGCCGTCGCGTCAAAGCCGCGCCCGAGGACGGCGTATTGGCCGCTGACATGGCCGGTGGCCTTGCCCGTCATATCGCGCCCGGCAATGCCCGACAGGCGCGCGAGATCGTCATAGCGCGCGTCCAGCTCGGCCGCGACGGTGATGCCGGTCGCCAGACCGTTGATCGCCAGGTTGCCGTTCAGGCCGTAGTCGGCGCCGGCGATGTCGAGGTTGTCGAGTGTGACCGCCTGACCCGGGGACCAGTTGAAGTCGCTGACCCCCTTGAGGGTCGGGCCGATGGCGCTGGCAAGGCCGGGATCGGTCGGGGCGATACCCTGGGTGTCGAAGGTGATCTTGCCGCCCACCATTTTCAGCTCGCCGGCCGCGAGCGTCACGGTGCCCCCGCCATCCAGGTTGACCGCCGCGATGCTCAGCGCCTGCTGGGCGAAATCCTTGAGGTTGCCTTTCAGCGTCCAGCCCGAGCCCTTGGCCGCGTCATAACCCAACTGCAGCTGGCCGCCGTTGACGGTGATCGGCGTGCCGGTGGTCGGCAGACGTACCGGCAGTTGCGTGGCGCCGGCATCGGCCCCGAGCTTGAGTGTCAGGGCGGCCGTGGTCGGCGCGCCCTGGGCGTTCGCGGCGAAGGTGCCCGAGACGTCCAGCGCCTCGGTCTTGACCGATAGAACCGGCACGTTCAGCCTGCCGTCGTCGCCGCGCCAGCCTTCGGCCATCAGCTGCGATTTCGCGCCAAAGAAGGCGCGTTGGGCGGGCGGCACAAAGGCTGCGACATCGCCGCCGATGTTCACCTTGAAGCTGCGGCCGGACATGCCGTCGGCGGCAGCCTCGGCCTTGACGGCCACGGTGCCGGTGATGCGCGGCTGGCCGTCGCTCGCGAGGGCGATGTCCGCCGCGAAATCGGACAGCGGCCCCTCGCCCTTGATCTCGGCCTTGACCGCCGGGCGACCTTCCAGCTTGATAAGGTTGACGAAAATGCCGCCGGCGTCCTCGTCCAGCGTGGTGTCTATGCGCAGGACCTGCGTTTCGTTGGAATAGTTGGCATCAACGGCGAACACGCCGCGCTTGCCGTCCACGCGGTTGATGGCCAGCTTTGCCGCGCCCTCGCCGCCCTTCAGGCTCATGGCGCCGTCGATACTGATCGAGGCGGCCTCGCCCATCACTGGCGCCCCGATGTTCACACGTTGGGCGGCGATATGCTGGATGTCGACGCCGACCGGCAGTTTGGGCAGGCTGAAGCTGCGGGCCTCGGCCTTGGGGGCGTCCTCCTCGGCCTTGGGCAGGCGCGGCAGTTCGATGGTTTCGGCCGAAAGCTCGGCGATCTCGACCCGGCGGGCCAGCAGCGCGCTGCGGTTCCACTGGATGGCGCCGTTGTGCAGGGTCAGCCACACGCCATCGGCATCGGCGATGGTGATCTGATCGAAGGTCGCACGCGAGCTGAGGGCTCCGCGAAACCCCTCGAGACGCACCTCGCGGCCGGCGCCGCTGAGGTTGCGTTCCAGAAAGCGGGTGATGAAGCCGCCGTCGTCCGCGACCTCCTGGCTGATGGAGGCCGGGTCCCGCGGCGCGTCCTGCGCAGGGGTGGCAGGGACGGGGGCGCCTGGGGCGTTCTGGGCGGACGCGATGATCGGCTGAAGCGCCAGCAGGCAGATCATCGGCAGCAGGCGCAGGCGGTTGAGAATACGCATCAGAATGCCTGCCCGAGTCCAAGGTAAAGTTGCACGCCTTTGCCGGTGTCCGGCTCGCTCTTCAGCGGCGCCGCGACGTCGAGGCGGATCGGTCCGATGGGGGTCAGATAGCGCACGCCGACGCCGGCGCCCGACTGCCACCCACTGCTGCCCTTGAAGCTGCTGTCGGCCCAGACGCGACCGGCATCGGCAAAGGCGACGAGGCCGATCTTTTCGCGCACCTGGAAGCGGGTCTCGGCGTTGATGACGGCCAGCGACATGCCGCCGGTCTTGATAGGACCGTCGGGGCCGGGGATCACCTCGGCGCCGAGGGATTCGAACGGCTGCCCGCGGACCGTTCCGCCACCGCCGGAATAGAACAGGTAATCGCGCGGCGTCTCGGCAATCTCGGGGCCCAGGACAGTGCCGAGGCGCGCGCGCCCGGCAAACGTAAGCCGGTCGTCCTTGCCGACGCTGTAGTAGCTGCGCCCCTCGAGGACCGCCCGCAGGCCCGAGCCGGTGTCGCCCAGCCCGACAAAGGGCGTCAACTCGCCGCTGAGCCAGTAGCCTTTCTTCGGATCGGTATCGACGTCGCGCTTGTCATAGATGCCGGTGACCGGCAGGGCGATGGTGCGGAAATTCGTGGTCCCGCTGTCGTCCGTGACCTTCTGGAACCGGTATTCCAGGCGGATGCCGCCGGTCAGGTTGTCGTTGCGGTAGTAATCGAGGCCGATGCCGGCAAAGGCGCTGTCGCTGTCATAGTCTTCCTCGCGCATGCGGGCGACACCGGCGGCGACATATGCGGTCAGGTCGCGGGCGAAGGTTGCCGGCCGCTCAAGGCGGATGTTGGCTTGCGCGTCCTGGCCGCTGGTCCCCGAGCCGATGTCCGACACCTTGCCGTCGATCCGCAGCCGCTCTGCCCCGCCCCACAGGTTGCGGTGCATCCAGTAGCCCGAGATCGCGGCCCCGTCCTTGTTCGAGATCTCGGCCCCGCCGCCGATGCGGCGCGGTTTTTGCTCGACCACGGTCAGGTCAACATCCAGCGTGTTCCCGTCCCGGAGGCGGTCGACCTCGGCCAAGGTGATGGCCGAGAACACGCCCGAGCGGCGCAAGCGCTTGCGCACCGCCTCAAGGTCCTCGGGGTCGAACTGGTGGCCAGCGGGAAAGCCCGCAATCTCGCGCAAGCGCTTTTCGCGCAGGCGTTCGAGGCCGGAGACATTCATCTGGCCAAAGGTGACCAGCGGTCCCGGTGCCAGCGAGATGCGCGAATCGACCTTGCGGGCAGGGTGGTCGGCCGTGATGTCGGTTTCTTGCAGGTCGGCCTTGGCGTGGCCGGCATCCCGCCAGCCCGCGACCCCGGCGGTAGCGGCGGCCTTGATCGTGCCGGTGCCCGCAACCTCGCCCAGGCGGTATTCCGGCGGGATCTTGGTCTTGCCTTGCGCGATCGGGCCGATATCGGCGCGTGAGAAATGGAACTGCTGGCCGGGCGAGATGGCGACAACCACCTGCGCGACATTTTCGGGCGCGTCGAGCGGTGCGATCTGCGCCGCCTCGCGACCGTCCAAGGTTATGTTGATGACGGCGTCGTAATAGCCCTCGTCATACAGGTTTCCCAGCAAACGCGCGTAATCGGCGCGCGCCGCCGCCAGGATGTCCTGCCCGGTATAACGCTTGTCACGCAGCGAGCCGGTCAGCAGCGAGCCGTTGCGCAGCGTTTTCTCCAGCGTCTTGTCGTCGCCCGAGATGTTGAAGGTCAGCTTGACCGGGCTGCCCTCGCCCGCATCGCGGTCACCGAACAGGCCCGAAAACGGCGAGGAGGACTGCGACGCCGCAACGCCGCCCCAAGTCACCGCCGCAAGGGCAACTGCGCCCGCTGCAAGCCATCTGCCCATCCGCCTGCCCTCGTTTTCGCCCGTGTGCCCGCGCTTTGATTTGTTATCGCAGCATCACCAAGCAAAATAAAGCGGCGGGCGCAGATCGCGCCAGATCACCGGGCACTAAGGCGTGATCGCGCCGATGCATCCTTGCAACGCGGCCATGTCGTCCTCGATCAGCAACAGCGGCGTCGAAAGGGGAATATCGCGCATCAGCGGGTTGCCCAGCATGCCGGCGGCGATGCGGTCGGTCCGGGGCACCAGCGTTCGGGCGACGCTGCCGGCCAGCCAGATCCCTTCGCGCGGCATGAATCGCAGGGCCACTTCGCGCAGCATCAGGCCAAAGGCCTCTGCATATTGGGACAGGGTCTCGACCGCCGCGGCATCGCCGGCATTGGCGGCAGCGGCAATCGCCTCGCCGGGGACCGGCGCCACGCCGCTGCGCAGGGCGTGGAACCGGGCAAGGCCCCGGCCGGCGAACAGATGTTCGACCGAGGGAAAGGCCTCCGTCGCGTCCGCGCCCAATAGGTCGGTCAGTCGGCGGGCGATGGTCAGCGGCAACGCGGTGTGACCCTCCTCCGCCTCCAGCGGCAGAACGCCCCCACCGGGTAAGGCGCGGACCGCGCAGACATTGAAGCCCGTGCCTGCACCGACGACCAGCGCCTGACCGTTGTGGGGGCGGTCATCCGATGCGGATCGCAGCACCCGCGGTGTCAGGCTTGCGGTGGCATGGCCGAGTGCCGCGAGATCGTTGATCAGCAGTACCCGCCGGGCGCCGGTGACGCGGGCCAGGTCGTCCTCGCTGACCTGCCAGGTGCGGTTGGTCAAGCTGGCCCGGCCGTTGGCGACGGGACCCGCGACCGCGATGCATGCGGCGGTGATTGCGGGACCGCCTGCATCGGCCAGGAAGGTCGCGATCAACGCCTCGAGCCCGGCGACATCCGCGCCGCTGCTGCGCCGCGCGCTGCTGGCGACCAGCCGGCCGTCGTCCGCCAGCGCCAAGCGCACGTTGCTGCCACCGACATCACCGACAAGCTGCATTCCACCCTCACTGTGCCCCGCCAAACCGCTACGCATTGTGGCCGGGGCGCCGAGCTGACGAAAGAGCGCGCGACTGCCAGGGCACAGTCAAGCCTTCTGCCGCCAATCAACCCCTTGACATCCGAGCGCCAAGGAACCGCACGACAAATGGGGCGTTGGGGGGTCGAATCAGAAGCGAGCCGAGACCATGAAAGCCGCCCCCGCCCTCACCCTTGCCGCCGCAGCCCTTGCCTCCGCCTTTGTCGCTGTGCCAGCCCAGTCCTCGGTCGAGTTGCGCGACCGGCTGGAGACCCAGCCCCGCGCCTGGTCAGCCATCGCAGGTCAAGACGCCGCCTCGGTCATGGCGATGGCGAGCGCCCTCGCGTCCGGCGCCGACGCGTCTGTCGATGCGCCGTATTGCGACAGCAACCCGATGATCGCACACACCCTGAGCCATGATTTCGGCGAATCGCTGGTGGACGACGCCAAGGTCAACAAGGCCGACACCCAGCTTTGGGGCTCCGACGTGATGGGCACCTGGACCTTGGTCATGGCGCGCCCTGACAAGACCAGCTGCGTCATCGCCTCGGGGGTCGGCTACTCGGATACCACCAATCCGGACGTGTTCTATCACAAGGCCGGCCTGCGCAGCTGAGTGCGGTTCATTGAGCCTGCATCGCTGCAATGGTAAGGCGCCCCGGTCAAATCAGAACGGGGCGCCTTACCATGACTGAATCGATCATCCGCGACCTCGGGCTGGCAGACTACGATCGCAAGGAACTGGACATCGCCGAAACCGAGATGCCGGGCCTGATGGCCCTGCGCGAGGAATACGGCGAGGCAAAGCCGCTGGCCGGCGCCCGGATCGCGGGCAGCCTGCACATGACCATCCAGACCGCCGCCCTGATCGAGACGCTGGTCGCACTGGGCGCTGACGTGCGCTGGGCATCGTGCAACATCTATTCGACCCAAGACCATGCCGCCGCCGCCATTGCCGCGACCGGCGTGCCGGTGTTCGCCATCAAGGGCGAGACGCTGGCGGAATACTGGTCCTACACCGACCAGATCTTTCGCTTTGCCGAGGGCACGGCGAACATGATCCTCGACGATGGCGGCGATGCCACGATGTATGTCCTGCTCGGCGCGCGTGTGGAGGCTGGCGAGACCGGGCTGATCGACACCCCGACCTCGGAGGAGGAGGAGGCGCTGTTCGCCCAGATCCGCCGCCGCCTGGCCGAGGCGCCAGGCTGGTTCACCCGCCAGCGCGATGCCATCCGCGGCGTCAGCGAGGAAACCACGACTGGCGTGCATCGCCTTTATGACTTGCACCGCAAGGGGCTGCTGCCGTTCCCCGCGATCAACGTCAACGACAGCGTCACGAAGTCCAAGTTCGACAACAAATACGGCTGCAAGGAGTCGCTGGTCGATGGCATCCGCCGTGCCACCGACGTGATGATGGCCGGCAAGGTCGCCGTGGTGTGCGGCTATGGCGATGTCGGCAAGGGCAGCGCCGCCAGTCTTGCCGGGGCCGGCGCGCGCGTGAAGGTGACCGAGGTCGACCCCATCTGCGCCCTGCAGGCGGCGATGGACGGCTTCGAGGTCGTGCGGCTGGAGGATGTCGTGGACAGCGCCGACATCTTCATCAGCGCCACCGGTAACAAGGACGTCATCCGACTGGAGCATATGCGGGCCATGAAGGACATGGCGATCGTCGGCAACATCGGCCATTTCGACAACGAAATTCAGGTCGCGGCGCTGCGGAACCACAAGTGGATCAACGTCAAGGACCAGGTGGACCTGATCGAGATGCCGTCCGGCAACCGCATCATCCTGCTGTCTCAGGGACGGCTGCTGAACCTCGGCAATGCCACCGGCCATCCGTCCTTCGTGATGTCGGCCAGCTTTACCAACCAGGTGCTCGCCCAGATCGAGCTCTGGACCAAGGAGGGCGAATACGCTCCGGGCGTCTACATCCTGCCCAAGCACCTCGACGAGAAGGTGGCGCGCCTGCACCTAGACCGGATCGGCGTGCGGCTGAGCGAACTTTCGCCCGAGCAGGCCGACTATATCGGCGTGCCCGCGGAAGGTCCGTTCAAGTCAGACCTTTATCGTTACTGACGGCGCGGCCGGGTGCCGTCCGGGGCCGATGCCGGGCAGAAACCCGGGAAAAAGACAATCATCCTGCCCCTCCCGGGACAGTTGCCGCTTGGACCCCCAAGGCGGCTGTGGCACAAATCGGCAAGTTTGCCGCGTTAGTAAAAAATTTCCTGAGAGGTAGTGCGATGTTCCTGCGACTGACGAGCTCGGCCCTGGCGATCTGCCTCGTGACGGCGCCTGCTGCATTCTCGCTGACGCCCGACGAAGTCTGGGACGGCTGGGTCAAATATTACAGCTCAATGGGCTACAAGCTGGCCGAGGGCGCGCGCGAGCAGGCGGGCGAGACGCTGACGATCAAGGATGTCGTGCTGACGCAAGACAATCCGACCAGCAAGATCAACATGCAGCTCGGCCAACTGGTCCTGCAGGGCACGGGCGACGGTGGCGTTCGCACGACCATGCCGGACACGATCCCGGCCCATATCGAGGTGACGCAGGACAAGGAAAAGCCTGTTCTGCTGGATCTGACCATGAAGCTGCCGGGGGCCGAGATCCTCTCGACCGGCGATCTGGACAACCGCACTGACCGCATGACGCTGCCGACCGCGACGCTGACCTTCGACAAGGTCGAGCTGCCGGCGGAGAGCCGTACCATGAACAACGTCGCGAGCGTGACTGCCACGGACATGGTGAGCGAGACCGTGACCCGCGGCGGCACTGCCTATACTAGCAACAGCACCATCGCCAAGCTGGACTACACCCTCGACGTGGCCGAGGACCCCGGCGCCAATGCCGAGGGCGATCAGGGCTCGATCAAGGGCAAGGGCTCGCTGGAAAAGCTGGCGGTCGACGCGGAAGTGACGCTGCCCGCCGGCGGCAGCATCGCCAACCTCGAGGAAAACATCGCCAAGGCGCTGAACGACGGGCTGACCATCAAGGGCAAGCTGTCGGGCGGCGCGGGCACGCATTCGTTCGACTATACGTCCAAGCCCAAGGAAGGCACCGCGAGCAACGGCACCGTCGCTGCCACGGTCGGCAGCCTTGCCGCCAGCTTTGACATGGCCGCCAGCGGAATCGGCTACAAGGTCGAGGGCACCAACAGCGAGACCAGCATCACCGACAGCCAGCTGCCGGCGCCGATCACCTACAAGCTCGACAAAGGCGCGTTCGGTGTGATGGTGCCGATCAGCAAGTCGGACGCCCCGTCGCCGTTCAGCCTGACCTATCTGGTCAGCGGGCTGACGCTGGGCGACAGCCTGTGGGATCTTGCCGATCCTGCCAAAAAGCTGCCCCGTACCCCAGCTAATATCGATATCGACGTGTCGGGCCTGGCCAGGGTGACCGACGATCTGCTGGATCCCGCGGTGATGGACAAGGCGGCTGGCGGCGACGAATCCCATGCCGCGACCTCGACGGAAACGCCGGATGCGACCACCACGGAGGCGCCGGACGCCGCGACCCCGACCGACAAGCCGGCCGAGGATGCTGCGAAGCCCGAAACGGACACGTCCGCCGCGCCGGACGCTGCGACCGAAACCGCGCCGGACGCTGCAACGAATGGTGCAACCGATACCACCGCGGAAACCGCCTCGCCCGACGACGAGGAGCCGAGCGACAATCCGATGCCGTTCGATCCGGTCGAGCTGACCATCAACAAGTTCGCGGTTGATGCGCTCGGTGCGAAGATCTCGGCCGAAGGCGCACTGAAGGGCGCGGCCGGCGGCAGCCTCAAGACCCCGGTCGGCACGCTTCACGCCCGCATGGAAGGCATCAACAAGCTGATCGACACGCTGGTCGCCATGGGCGTCGTCAAGTCCGAGCAGGTGCAGGGCTATCGCATGATGCTGGCCATGTTCACCAAGACGACCGAAGGCTCGGACGTGATGACCTCGGATATCGAGTTCAAGGAAGACGGCTCGATCCTCGCGAACGGGCAGCAGATCAAGTAAGCGCCGGCGCAGGAACGGCAGACGGACTTGCGGGGCCGGGGGATTGTTCTCCGGCCCCGCGCCATGTCACGAAGGTGCCTTCAAAGCGAACCACGAAGGTTGATGATGATAGCGACCGAAACCCTGCGCGATCTGACCCAACGCCTGCTGGACGCCGCCCGCAAGGCCGGCGCGCCTGAGGCGGATGCCATCGCGGTGGGTGCGGATGCGGTTAGCATCGATGTCCGCGCCGGCCGGCTGGAGCAGGCCGAGCGGGCAAATGGGGTCGACATTGGTCTTCGGGTGCTTCTGAACGGACGGCAGGCCTGCGTGTCATCTTCGGACACCAGCCCCGCGACCTTGTTGGAAATGGCCGAGCGGGCGGTCGCCATGGCGCGCGAGGCGCCTCTGGACGACACCCTCGGGCTGGCCGACCCGTCGGCCCTGTCGGCCCGCCGCGACGCGGACGGGTTGGAGCTGGAAGATACCCAAACCTCCGACCCCACGCCGGCTGAGTTGCAGGACCGCGCCCTCGCGGCTGAGGCGGCCGCCCTGGCCCAGGCCGGGATCACCCAGACCGAGGCGGCGAGCGCGTCATTCGTGCGCCGCGGCGTGTGGATCGCGGCCAGCAACGGCTTCAGCGGCGGCTATCGGCGCAGCAGCCATGCCACGACCGCCATCGCGATTGCCGGGACCGGCACCGGAATGGAGCGTGACTGGGCCTCGGAATCGCGCGCCCATCCGGGCGATCTGCCCACGCCAGAGGAGATCGGCGTCCTCGCCGGGCAGCGCGCGGCCGAACGCATCGGCGCGCGCCGTCCGCCGACGGGCCCTGTGCCCATCCTGTTTGACGAGCGCGTCGCGGCCACGCTGATCGGCCATCTGCTGGGGGCGATCAACGGCACTGCCATCGCGCGCGGCGCCAGCTGGCTCCGAAATGCCGACGGCCAGCCCGTGCTGCCGCCCGGCATCAGCCTGATCGAGGACCCGCTGATCCCACGCCTCGCATCCTCGCGCCCGTTCGATGCCGAGGGGCTGGCCTGCGCCCGCCGTGCCCTGGTCGAGGATGGCGTGCTGGCCGGCTGGGTGCTGGACCTTGGCACCGGGCGTAAGCTTGGGCTGGAAAGCACCGCGAATGCTGCGCGCGGCACCTCGGCCCCGCCGCATCCGGCAACCTCGAACGTGATCCTGACCCAAGGTGCGGCCAGCCGCGATGCGCTGATCGCCGATATGGGGCGCGGGCTGCTGGTCACCTCGCTGCTGGGCGCCTCGATTAACCCTACCACCGGCGATTATTCGCGCGGCGCGGCAGGCTTCTGGGTCGAGGGCGGCCAGATCGCGTGGCCGGTGAACGAATGCACTATCGCCGGCAACCTGCGCGAGATGCTGATGCAGCTGACGCCCGCCAACGACGCAAAGCCCTGGCGCGTGCAGGCCGTTCCCAGCCTGCTGGTTCAGGGCATGACCGTGGCCGGCGCGTGAGCGAGGCTGGCCGGATGCCGCCGCTGGCAACGCCGGCGGACGATCTGGCGCTGCTGAGCCGCGCCGCGCGCGAGGCCGGCGACATCGCCCGTCGCTTCTGGCGGCAGGAGCCGCGCGCCTGGGACAAGGACGGGGGCGCCGGCCCGGTGACCGAGGCCGATCTGGCGGTCAACATCCACTTGCAGCAGATGCTGGGCGCCGCCCGCCCGAGCTATGGCTGGCTCAGCGAGGAAACCCCGGACGAGCCCGCGCGGCTGGATGCGGCGCGGACCTTTGTCGTCGATCCGATCGACGGCACACGCGCCTTCATCGATGGGCAGGAGGGGTTCTCGCACGCCCTCGCGGTGGTCGAGGGCGATCAGGTGATCGCTGGCGTGGTCTATCTGCCGATCCCGGACCTGATGTATGCCGCCCGTGCGGGCGGGCCGGCGACGCTGAACGGCGCAGTGATCGCGCCGTCGGCCGCAACCGCGCCGGACGGGGCGAGCGTGCTGACCGGCAAGGCTAGCTTTGCCCCGGTCCATTGGCGCGGGGGTTTGCCGCCCGAGATGCGGCGCATGTTTCGCCCCTCGATCGCGTGGCGCATGTGCCTCGTGGCCGAGGGTCAGTTCGACGCCGTCATGGCGCTGCGCGCCTCATGGGAATGGGATATCGCCGCCGGCAGCTTGATCGCAGAACGGGCCGGCTGTGTCGTGAGTGACCGGCGCGGCCGCGCGCTGCGGTTCAATCAGCCGCAACCGCTGGCCGATGGCTTGCTGCTGGCGCCGCCGGCCCTCCACGCTGCGCTGCTGGCGAGACTCGTCCCCAATGCGGGCGAGGACTGAGGCATGGACCCGCGAAACGCCAGCGAACGCAACAGCCGCTTGGCCGAGGCCATCAGCTTTCACCCCGCGACCGAGGAGGGGCGACGCTTTCGCGAGGCTTTGGGACGCTTCGCGACGGGCGTCACGGTGATTACAGCGACCGCGCCCGACAATCGTCCCATCGGCATGACCGTCAACAGTTTCACCAGCGTCTCGCTGGAGCCGCCGCTGTTGCTCTGGTGCCCGGCACGTTCGTCCAGCCGGCACGATGCTTTTGCCACCGCGAAGGGTTGGGCGATACATGTTCTGGGCGCCGAGCAGACCGACCTCAGCCTGCGTTTCACGCGCGGCGGTGCGGGATTCGACGGGCTCGCGCATGAGGTCTCGCCCGAGGGGGTACCTCTGCTGCCGGCGGCCGCGGCGCGGTTCGACTGCCGCGCCCATGCCTGCCATCCCGGCGGCGATCATTCGAT
This sequence comes from Paracoccus suum, assembly GCF_003324675.1. Classification (NCBI taxonomy): domain Bacteria; kingdom Pseudomonadati; phylum Pseudomonadota; class Alphaproteobacteria; order Rhodobacterales; family Paracoccaceae; genus Paracoccus; species Paracoccus suum. The sequence goes on along the minus strand of NZ_CP030918.1, from coordinate 732,155 downwards.
CCTGGTGGGCGAGGTCGCGCGGGTGACCATCGCAGGGCCGGCCGATCACCCGCTGGTATTCGTCGCCGGCCGCTTTGCCAGCCTCGCCGCCGAGGCGGACTAGCTGCCGGGGTTGAGCGGCGGCAGCGGGTCAATAGGGTAAAGCGGCGGGATCGCATAGGGATCGCTGCTGGCCTTGGGCGTCGTCGTCTTGACCGAACGGCCGGGTCCGCCCAGCTCTGCGATCTGCCGCGCCAGCTGGCTGATGGCAGTGCTTTGCGCCGCCGCCACGCCCGAGGTGGTGCCCGCCGGCACGGGCACGGCGATGGAAAAGCTGCGCGCCTGGCTGGTGCCGTTGCCGCGCTCGTCCGAGACATAATAGCGGCCCGTCAGGCGGTAGAGGCCGTCGCGACTGGCCAGGGCCTTTTCGACCTCGACCTGGATCTTGTGCTGCGGCGGCTCGGTCAGCGGCCAGGGCGAGGCGATCACCGTCGCCCCCGACACGTCCGAGATCGAGCGCGCGAGGGCCACCGTAAAGGCCCGCTGCGGCTTGTCCGCCCAAAGCGCGCGCGGCCCCGACCGCACGGTTCCGTCGGCCGCCTGGAACGCGACCTCGTCCGCCGCCGCATACTCGGGCAGCGAGACATCGGACAGCTCGGCCGTGCCAAGGCGATCGCTCAGCTGCTTGCCGGTTTGCGGCGCGTCGATCAGGTGCCGCCCGGTTTTCAGCGGGTTCGAGCAGGCCGCCAGCAGGACCAGCAGCGCAAGGGTGAAAAACGGGCGGCTGTGCATGGTCAACGTCCCAAGATGAAGGCGCGGGGGTTGCGCTCGATGGTCGAGGCGAGGCTGCCAAAGGCGGCCGTGGCCCGGCGCAACTCGCGCAGCGCGCCGAGAAGCTCGACGTTGAAGGCCGAGCGGTTGCCATAAGTGGCAATCACCGCCTCGGCCCGCGCGGCCAGTTGCTCGTATCGCTGCGCGAGTTGGGGCAGGCGCTGGACGGAGGCGGCGATATTGTCGGTCGCAGTCCGGGCCGAGGCGAGAAGGGCGTTCAGGCTGCCAACGGCATTGCCGTCCCGCAGATCGTTAAGCAGGCCCGATGCCGCCTTGAGCGTATCGCTGAGGTTGCGCGGCAGCTGCGCCGCGTCCTCGGTCCCCAGCATCGCGCGCAGTTGCTGCACGATGCCCTTTGCCTCTGCGCTGATACCGGCGAAATCGAATGCCTCGACGGCGGTCGCCGTATCTTCGATTTTGGTGACCATGTCGGGCACCTCGGCCGCGGCCACCTTGACCGCCTCGGCGGCGGCAGTTGCCTCGTCGACCATCAGGCCCAGCTTTTCCACCGCCCGCGAATCCTTGAGCTGGGTCGTGACCGCGCGCAGCTCGTTGGCGGCCTTGTCAAAGCTTTCCAATGCGGTGCCAAGGCGCTTGGGCAACTCGCGCGCGGCGTCCGACGCGACGACGTCGCGCAGGGCAGTTGCAGCCTCGGTCGCGGCATCGCCCAGCTTCTTGAGATCGACGGTCGCGGCATTGTCGGCGACGACTCCGAGGCGCTCGACCACCTTGGGCACGCCCTCGACCGCGTCGGCCACGGCAGTGGCGGCACGTTGCGTCGCCGCAACCGCCTCGCCGGCTTGGTCCATGGCCCCGGATTTCCGCAGATCCTCGGCGATCTTGCGAATCTCGGCCAAGGTCTTTTGCGCCTCGTCCAGCGTCGCGCGGGCGTCGCGCGGCACGTTGCGCGTTTCCTCGGACGAGGCGAGTGCGGTCACGCTGTTCATCATGTCCTGCGCCGAGCGCAGCGTTTCCTGCAGCGGCAACTGGCCGACCTTGCTGATGAAGCCCTGGGCTGTGGCAGTGAAATCGCTGATATCGCCCGGCGCCGAAGGGATCAGCGGATAGGGTTTCGCGGCCAGGTCCAGCGTGGCCGGCGCGGCATTCGGAATCTGGATCATCTCGATCATCAGGGCCGTGCCGAGGAAGCCCGCGCTGGCAACGCGCGCGCGCAGGCCCTCGCGGACCCGGTCGGCGATAAACGCCAGCGTCTGGTCAGAGGTGCTGCCGGGGGGCAGGCCCATGCGTTCGGGCGAGAGGGCGATGGTCACCTCTTGCTGCACCTGGCGCGGCTGGTCGGGCGGGGTATCGGCCACCCGCAGCCCCAGATCGGTCACGCGCCCGACGGCGAGGCCCTGGAACTGGACGTCGGCGCCCTTGGCCAGTCCGCGCACGGCATTGTCGACCAGCACGGTAAGCCGCACCTCGCCCGCGGCATCGCCCGAGAACAGGCTGTTGCGGGCCGCATCCTCGTTCGGGTTCAGGCGAAAGACATGGCCCGGCGGGACAGGGGTTCCGCCCGAGGTCATCGTCTCGAACTGCACGCCGCCCTGCAGCAGCGAGGACAGCGAGCCGACATTCAGCGCCAGCCCCTGCGCCCCCAGCGACAGCGACAGCCCGGCCGTGTCCCAGAACACCGTCGCCGTGGTCAGGCGCTTGTCATGCGGCGCCTCGATGAAGACATCGGCAAGGACGCCTTCGTCGCGGTCCGACAGGCGAATATTTTCCATCCGGCCGACGGGCAGGCCGCGGTAGAGGACCGGAGCCCCCTCACTGAGGCCCTTGGCGGTGTCGGCGGCTAGAACCACCCATCTGCCCGGTTGGTTGGCGCGGGTCAGGGGCGCGCGCTCGAGCCCACGATGCGGCCCTTGTTGGGGAGGGCCGATCTGGGAATCCCAGTAACCCTCGATGAATACACCCGTCAGCACGGTATCGAGGCGCGAGATTCCGCTGGCCGAGACCTGCGGCCGCACGATCCAGAACTGGGAATCAGCATCGATGAAGCGCTCGACATCCTTGTCGACCCGGATGTCGAGGATCACCTCGCTCAGATCACCGCTGAAGCGTACGCCCTCGACCTTGCCGACGGTGACCTCGCGGAACTTCAGGACCGTCTCGCCCGGGGTGATGCCGGTGGCGTCGTTGAAGCTGACCTGGATCAGATCGCCTCGCTGGCTCCACGAGTTCCACGCCAGTCCGAGGATGGCGATCAGCGCGATGATCGGCACCAGCCAGATCAGCGAGACCCCGGCCAGCATGGCGTTTCGCGCCGTGCGCTGCACCGCCCGGACGCCCGGACGGCGCCCGGTCCCGTCCTCGGCCGGCGCGGCAGGCTGCCGGCCAAAGCCCGCAGGCTCTGTCAGTGGCCGCGGCGGCAGGCCTTCGGCGTCGGTTTGCTGCGGGGGGCTGCCGGTTGGCCCGGAGGGCGATTGCGGCCCGCGGGGCGGTAGGGTCGGGTCGGTCATCAGGCGGGCGTGTCCTTGCGACGGCGCAGCGGCAGACCGCGCCAGATCAGCCGTGGATCGAAGCTTTGCGCGGACAGCATGGTGAAGGCAACCGACAACGCAAATGACACCGCGGCCGGACCGGGGTGGATCGAGGCGACAAAGCCCAGTTGCACCAGGGCCGACAGGATCGCAACGACAAAGACGTCGATCATCGACCAACGTCCGATGAACTCGACTACCTCGAAGACGCGCAGGCGCTGGTGCGCCTCGGCAATGCTCGCAGGGCGGCCGGCGACGATGGCGAGCCAGCTGATCGCGATGAACTTGCCGATCGGGACCATGACCGAGGCGACGAAGATGATGATGGCGATGTCCCAGTTGCCGTAGCGCGCAAGCTCGATCACGCCGCCGATGATGGTGGCCTCGCTGTTGCCCTGCAGACCGCCGAGGGTCTGCGTCTTGAGCATCGGAAGCAAGTTCGCCGGGACATACAGGACCAGCCCGGCAGCGAGCCAGGCCCAGACGGCCTGAAGCCCACGGCGGTCGGGCGGGGCCAGGCCGGCGCCGCAGCGTCCGCAATCCAGCGTGTCCGCTGGCCAGACGCGACCGCAGCGCCGGCAGCCCAGCAGTCCGGCGCGATGCGCCGTCATGACATAGCCGTCGTCGCCCGCGGGGGCGGGGTGCGGCACGCTCATGACTGGATCCGGGCGGCTTCCGGGTCGGCCGGACCGCGAACCTCGCGTCCGTCGGTGCGATGGCCGGCATCCTCGATCGCGTCCCAGATTGTCGTTGCGCTCATGAAGACGCGGCTGGCGATATTCACCAGGATCAGCGCGCAAAAGGCCCAGAACGCCGGCCCGAGGCTGACGCTGGCCATGCCCGCCAGCTTGACCATGGCGACCGCGGTGCCAATCACAAAGATCTCGGCCATCGACCAGGGGCGCATCTCCTCGGACAGGCGAAAGGCGCGGGCGGCGTGGCGCGGCGGCGCGCGGCCCAAGGCCAGCGGGCCGACGACGTAAAGGATCAGCGCCGCCCTCAGCACCGGCAGACCGATGATGGTGGCCAGCAGGGCCAGCGTCAGCGGCAGCATGAAGCCATGCGAAAACGCCAGCGCCACGCCAAAGATCGAGGTCTGGTTGCCGAACCCCATCCGCGAAATCTCGAGGAACGGAAAGAATACCGCAGCCGCCATCAGCACGACCGATGTCACGGCCAGCGCGATCACATGCGACAGCGAACCAGCGCGCGAGGTGGCGAGGACCGCGTTGCACCGTTGGCAGCGCAGGCGCTGACCGGTCGCAGGTTCAGTTTCCTGATACAGGGCATCACAGCGCGGACAGGCGATGAGCCCGGCGCCTGTCGCCATATCGATCTGAACCCCGCCGCGCATGCCGGCACCCTAGGCGTGGCACCCGGATTTTCCAAGCTGCACGCGCGGACTTGATTGGACGCTCTCTTGGTTGTGTCGGCGGCCCGGTGCCCGGCAGTGGGGAATTATGGGGCATTTGATCCGTTAACTGGATCGAAATGGCTCGCCTCTAGATGGTTGCGCTGACTGTCAGGGATTTGCTCATGACCACACCCGCCAATCGAAACGCTGCGCCGATCATTATCCGCCGCATGGCGGGTAGCGAACATGCAGCCCATCACGGCGGCGCATGGAAGGTCGCTTATGCCGACTTCGTCACCGCAATGATGGCGTTTTTTCTGCTGATGTGGCTGCTGAATGCGACCACGGAAAAGCAGCGGGCCGGCCTCGCCGATTACTTCAATCCGACCGTCGTGCAGAGCAAATCGGGCGGGACGATGGCCTTCGAGGGCACTGACACCGCGACCGAGGCAGGAAAACCGCTGGCCCCGCCCGGCTTTGACGAACTGGCGCGGGATATCGCCACCCAGCTGTCGGGCAACGGCGCGGAATCGATGCAGCAGCGCAACCTGCTGCGCCACGTGGTCACCCGCGTCACCGACGAGGGGCTGGTGATCGAACTCAGCGATCTCGCCGGCGAGCCACTGTTTCAGGCCGATACCGCCCAGCCGACCCGCGTGATGGAGGAGTTGTCGGCCATCGTTGCCCGTGTCCTCGCCCATGTCCGCAACGAGGTCGCCTTTGCCGGCCATGTCCATGCCTTCCCCGAGACCCTGATCCACTCGCCTGTCTGGTCACTGTCAGAGTCGCGCGCTCAGACCGCGCGCCGACTGATCGAGGCTGCAGGCCTTGGCGCACGTCGCACCGCCCGCGTGACCGCCTTTGGCGATCGCCGCGCGCGATCCTCCAACCCGATGGATCCGGCCAACAACCGGGTCGAACTGATCCTGCTGAGATAATTTCCGAAATCGGCCGCGCGTTAGCCGGATGTTAAGCCCCGGCGCCGCAGTCTGACCCTCAACATGCGACTCGCATCAAGGACTGACGCAACATGTCGATCTCTTCTTCGCTCAATGCCGGTGTTGCCGGTCTGGCCGCCAACGCGACCCGGCTGTCGACCATTGCCGACAACATCTCGAACTCCGGCACCTATGGCTACAAGCGGGTGCAGACGGATTTCGAGGGCATGGTGATCAACCAGTCCCGCGGCGCCGGGGTCTATTCCGCCGGCGGCGTGCGCGCCTCGACCTCGCGCGTGATCGATCAGCGGGGTGCCATGATCTCCACCGCGCATCCGCTCGATATCGCCATTGCCGGCCGGGGCATGCTGCCTGTCACGACATCGGTGGCGATCAACAGCCAGTCGGGCGAAAAGCCGATCATGATGACGACCACCGGGGCGTTCCGCCCGGATGCCGATGGCGTGCTCCGCACCGACTCGGGACTGGTGCTGCTGGGCTGGCCGGCGAATTCGGACGGCACGATCCCGGTGATGCCGCGCGATACTTTGGGCGGGCTCGAACCGGTGGTGATCAACGCCAACCAGACCTCGTCTGACCCCACGACCGCGATGACGCTGGGCGTCAACCTGCCCGCGACTGATACCGAATTCGGCGCAAAGGTCGCGTCGCGCCCGCTGAAGGTCGAGTATTTCGGCAATCTCGGGACCTCTGAATCGCTGAACATCACCTTCAAGCCGACGGTCGCGACGACGCCGGGGACCGGCACCAACACCTGGACCATCGAAATCCGCGATTCGGCGACGCCCGACGACTCGGCCACGACCGGCGTCGACGAATCCCTGATCGGCACCTACGAAGTCGTGTTCAACGACACCAAGACCTCGGGCGGCACCATCGCCTCGGTGACCAATGCTGCAGGCTTCCCCGCATATGATCCGGCGACCGGCAAGGTTCGGCTGAACGTCCTGGGTGGCAAGGGGACCATCGATGTCGCCCTGGGCAAGGTGGGCGATCCGAACGGCCTGACCCAGCTGTCCGACAGCTTTGCCCCCACCAATATCAGCAAGGATGGCTCGCCCGTCGGTAACCTGACTGCCGTCGAGGTCGACGAGAACGGCTACCTTCGTGCCACCTATGACACCGGCTTCATCCGCACGATCTATCAGATCCCGCTAGTCGATGTGCCGAACCCCAACGGCCTGACGGCCCTGAACAACCAGACCTATCAGGTCTCGCCCGACTCGGGCTCGTTCTTCCTGTGGGACGCCGGCGACGGTCCAACGGGCGCCATCCGGGGCTACGCTCGTGAAGGTTCCACAACCGATGTCGCGGCCGAATTGACGGATCTGATCCAGACCCAGCGCGCCTACTCGTCCAACGCCAAGGTCATCCAGACCGTGGACGAGATGTTGCAGGAAACCACCAACATCAAGCGCTGAACCCACTGAGAACGAGGCCCCCGAGATGAGTATTGCATCCGCACTGTCCAGCGCTGCCTCGGGCCTCGCCGCAGTCACGCGCGGCACAGAGGTTGTTGCCGGCAACGTCGCCAATGCTCTCACGCCCGGCTATACGCGGCGCGAGATCGTGCTGGCAGGCCTTGCCGACGGGGGCGGCGTGCGCATCGCCGCGGTCGAGCGTATCGTCTCTGCCGCCTTGATCGGCGATCATCGGATCGCAGGGGCCGCGCAAGGTTTCAGCGGGACGGTCGCGACCTTCCGCTCGGCGATGGAGACGGCAATCGGCGTCCCTGGCGATGGCACGTCGCTGGTCGACAGGGTCAGCGACCTGGAGGCCGCGCTCCTCTCCGCCGCATCGCGTCCCGATAACGAGGTCCGCCTAGGCGCTGTCAGGCTGGCCGCAGGTGCGCTGGTCAGTGGGATCAATACTGCGGCAAGCGCTGTCGAAGACGCCCGGACCTCAGCTGATGAAGGAATCTCCGCCGATGTCACCCGCTTGCGCAGCGCGCTGAAAGACGTCGCGCGCCTCAACAGGTCGATCATCATCGATCGCGCAAACGGCCGCGACGCCGCGACGCTGATGGACGAACGCCAACGCACAATCGACTCCATCGCCGACATCGTCGCGATTCGCGAGGTGCCACGCGATAACGGCCGTATCGCCCTTTTCACGGCTGGGGGCGCCACGCTTCTCGACGGCGACGAACCGATCGACCTTCAGTTCAGCTCCGCCGGGCGTGTCACCGCCTTGATGGAGGTCGAAACCCCGCCCGTCGGCCGCCTGATGATGAACGGCGAGCCCGTGGGTGACAGCCTGATGTCGCTTTTCGCCGGCGGCTCGCTGCAGGCAAATTTCGCGATCCGCGACACGCTCGCCCCGGAGGTGCAGGCCGGTCTTGACGCCATGGCGCGCGACTTGGTCGAGCGGTTCGCTGATCCGGCTCTCGATCCAACCCTCGCTACTGACGACCCTGGCCTTTTTACTGACGCCGGTGCTGCCACGAGCTCTGCAAGCGAGCGCGGGCTGGCCAATCGCCTGTCTCTGACGGCTCAGCTAGCGGCGGATGGCAGCGGCGACTGGCGCCTCCGCGACGGGCTTGGCGCGACCATCGCGGGGGATGTCGGACGATCAACCCAGTTGTCAGCGCTGGCGGACCGCCTGATGGCCAGCAGGCAGACTGCCTCGACCGGGGTTTCACCAGGCAGCCGCAGCGTCGCCGCCTTTGCGTCCACCCTGTCTTCTCAGGCCTCCACCGCGCGTGTCCAGTCGGCCAATGCACAGGCCCGCGACGCCGCGCATGTGGACGCGCTGAATTCCGACCTCCTCGCCGATGGCGTCGACACGGACCAGGAGATGCAGCGTCTGCTCGGTCTGGAAAAGGCTTATGCCGCCAATGCCCGTGTGATCAGGGCCGCCGATGAAATGATCGCCCGAATATTGGAGATCTGAGATGCGCTTGACTCACGCCGGTGACTTGGCCCGCAGTTTTGGCCTCAACCAGGCCTATGCGAAAACCAAGACGCGTCTTGACGCACTGACCCGCGAAGTCGCGTCCGGCCAAAAGAACGACGTTGCCGGCAGTCTGCGGGGAGACACCCGTTCGCTGGCCAGCATCGAAAACAGCCTGCGCCGCCTCGATGCATTTGATCGAAATGCAGCGGAGGCCGAGATACGCCTGACGACCGGCCAACAAGCGTTGGACAGCATGCGTAAGCTCATCGACGGGATGGGCGGACCAATGGTGTCTGCGCCCTTGATGGAGGCATCGAGTGCGCACCTCGTCGCGGGGGCCGAGGAAAAACTCGAGGCGGCGCTGAGCCTGCTGAATACCGAGGCGGCAGGGCAGTTTCTGTTCGCCGGCGCGCGCTCGAACCAGCCAGCGGTCGCCACCAAAAGTGCTTTGCTGGCGCAAATTGATGCGGTCACAGCAGGCCTCAGCACGGCGGCAGAAATTACCCAGGCCGTTAGCGACTTTTTCGACGCCCCTTCGGGGAGCGATGGATACCTGAGCAATACCGTGACGGGCAGCATAACGGGCGCTGGCCCGCTGCCGCTCACGACTGGCGAAACGATGAGCAACAACCTGACGGCGGGCAATCCGGCGTTCCGCGACCTCTTGAAAGGCTTGGCCCTTGCGGTGATCGCCAAAAGCGGCCCCCCGGGCGAAGTGGAGCGCGGCAAACTGATCCAAGCCGCCGGCACTGTGATCATCAACGCTGATGCCGGTTTGATCTCCGCCCAGGCATCGCAAGGCGTTCTGGAGGAACGCGTCGAACTGGCCAGAACCAGAAACGCGGCCGAGCGCACAACATTGACCATCGCTCGCGGCAGTATAACGGCGGCGGATCCCTACGAGGCGTCCACGGCGCTGACCAATGCGCAGCTGCAACTAGAGACGCTTTACTCCATCACTGCGCGCCTGTCGCGGATGAGCCTGGCGGATCGCCTGTGATGACGTCGATGCTGGCTCGCCTTCTGATAGTCTGCATCGGCTTGGTTAGTGCTCCTGGTGCGGCGGGCGCGCAAGCGGTCCGCATCAAGGACCTTGCGACCTTCGACGGAATGCGGGGCAACGATCTGGTTGGTTACGGAATCGTGGTCGGCCTCGACGGTAGTGGCGACAGCCTGCGAAACGCGCCCTACACGGAGGAAATGCTGGTCGGGCTTTTAGAACGGCTCGGCGCCAATGTTGGTGATGAGCAAATTCGGCCCAAGAACGTGGCCGCCGTTCTGGTGACGGCGGCGCTCCCGCCCTTTGCGCGCACAGGGTCTCAGATCGACATCTCGGTTTCGGCAATCGGGGACGCGAAAAGCTTGCTCGGCGGAACCCTCATCATGACTCCCTTGAACGCGGCCGACGGCCAAATCTACGCCGTCGCGCAAGGTTCAGTCATCGCTGGGGGCGTAACGGCAGGCGACGACACGACCAAGGTTGTTCAAGGCGTTCCAACCTCCGGCTCCATCCCCTCGGGCGCCCGCGTCGAAAGGGAGGTTGCGTTCGACTTCCAGGCAATGGAGAGGTTTCGAATTGCACTTCGCACACCAGATTTCACCACCGCCGCGCGGATCGAGAGGGCGATCAACAATGATTTGGGGGACAAGGTCGCGGTGATGCGCGATGCGGGAACCGTGGATATCGATCCCTCAGCGCTGGGAAATCCCAATCCGGCACACCTGGTCAGCCGGATCGAAAATCTGGCGGTGACGCCTGAAACGCGTGCCCGGGTGGTGATTGACCACAAGTCCGGGACCGTGGTTATGGGTGAGGACGTGCGAATATCGCGCGTGGCGGTTTCGCAAGGAAGCCTCACATTGCGTGTCCGAGATGAAAGCTACGTGGTGCAGCCCAATCCGTTCAGCGAGGGTCAAACGGTTGTTGTGCCCCGTAGTACAGCGCAGATTGCGGAGAATCCTGGGATCGGATTGGCGGAGGTTCGTGGATCGTCGCTATCGGACGTCGTGACGGGGCTCAACGCACTGGGAGTACGCCCGCGCGATCTGATCGAAATCCTCAAGAACATTCATGCGGCGGGGGCTTTGCATGCAGATGTGGTTATCAACTGATCTGAGTGGTGACGGACGATCGCGGTCGTAACTTGGCGAACTGCCTCCGTCGTCTCTTGAGTGGAGGTAGTGCGGCGAGTTCAGATCATTGAGCGCCCGGGGATTTGACAGCCACATTTTCCAGCATCGTCGACAAGCGTGCAAGGCCGCCCGGCCTCCATCCGATTTCCTCGGTGCGCTGGCACCTAAGAATTTTTAGCCCCTGACGATCTTTCGCAGGCGGGAGGTTCTCTCCCGACAGACTATTTTTAGCGGCGTAGAGTTTCAGAAGCTCTCGTCTGTCCAACACCAGGTCCGAGACATTGAAATTGCGATTTGTGGGCCCTCGGGCGTCTTTCGCACCCGCGGTCAGGTCGTTTAGGGCCAGTAGCACCGCCGAAGCGAGGTCGCCTGCATGGACCTCGGTTGCGACGTGCGGCTCGATTTCCTGCCCGGCACGGAACTCGGCGAAGAGTTTTGCCCATTTATGCTGCGATCCGTCGAGGGGCATCCCATAGACGCCGGTTGGCCGGAGATTGGCGGTGCGGAACGTGGCGGAGGAAAGATCAGCGAGGGCGGACTCCGCCTCGGCCTTGACCCGGCCATAGAGTGTTGTTGGCAGCGGTGTCAGGTCTTCGGTGAGGCAGGTTCCGGGCGGGTAGCCATCGAATACCGCGCGTGATGACAAGAACAGGCAGGCTTCGAGACCTGCCGCTTTTGCAAATTCGAAAAGCGCGATGCTGCCACTGAGGTTGGTTTGAACGAAGCCCTCAGGGTCATTACCTTCGCCGCCGCGATAGCGTCCGGGGGCGTGGTGAAAGGCGGCATGTATGAGCGCGTCGTGGCCAGAGAGGTCGGGAATTTCGCCCAACAACCAAGAGTTGTGGGTCACCCCCGGGAGCAAGGGTCTGCTGCGTCCGAAGGATGTGACCTGATGGCCGGCGTCCATTGCGGCTTGCGTTATGTATTGGCCGACAAATCCGTTTGCGCCAGTTATCGCGATCTTCATTTGACCCCCGAGTGCTGGTGTTGCTCTCGCCCCGATATTGAAGACTTGGCCAGACCATCATGCTGGCCGATCAGCTCCAATTTCCACGTATCCGACCAAGGAAGCGTCAGGATCGTCAGAGAGGAGTTCTTGCGAACAAGAGCGGGCCCCAGCGGACCCAACGCTGCGCGCATCATATTTTTGCCGTCAATCTCGGAAATTCAGGTTTGTTTTTTTGTGGGAAGCAGATCGGTTACAATCCTGCGTCCTGGTAAGCCATCGCTGGTTGTCACAAGGTGACCATCACCGGTTCCACCCCCAGCGCTAACCCGGTCCCTTTAGCCCAGCTATGTCGGGCGCATCCCGCCCCTCCGCAAATCCCCGCCAAAGTTCAATCAGCGGGCGCACCCGGTCCGCCTTGGCGTGATCCTGCCACGGCTTCTCGTACTGAAAATGCAGGATGCGGATGTCCTTCCATGACCAAAGCCCGGGCAGGTTGAACCACACATATTGCAGCATGTTGTCGAAAACCGGGAGGCCGTGCCAGTCGGGAAAGAACGCCTCGAGAAAGGTCTGGTCCGTGCGCCGCCAGAAGGCGTCTGGCACATCGAGCCGGGCCAGCATGGCGGCGAAGGTTTCCGCGTCGGGCCGGGCCGTGAACACGCCACTGTTCAGGCGATGAAAATCCGCAAGGCTTTCGTAGACATTGGGCGCCGCTGAAAACTCGGGATAGTCGAACAGCCGGTCCACGGATTTCAGCACGATCGCATCGGCGTCGATGAACACGACCCGGGCATAGTCCAGCTGCCACAGCCGCAGCTTGGCGAAATTGTCCAGCGGCGTGTGAAAGGGGGGCTTCTCGCCCTTGGTAAAGGGCGCTGACCCGTGCAGCCTGGCGCGGGCGTGGGCGGTGTTGAACGCGGCGGAGGTCGGCAACAGTTCGACCCGCACCAGCCGCGCGCCGAGGGCCGACAGCGGCGCCAGAGCATCGGCTGCAACTTCGGTGTGCATCACGACCAGATCGGCGGTGGTACCCGTCAGTCGCAGGGAATGCAGCAGCGCTTTGGCGCCCAGCGCATAGTCGGCATTGGTGACCAGCGTCACATAGGCCCGCTTGTCGCGCGCTGGCCGGTCGGCCAACCAGCCCGGCATCACGAGACCTGGCGCAGCCGCTTGCCCTCGGGGTCGCGGTCGACGCGCTTGGCGATGTCCTTTGTCCAGGCGCTGACGGCGGGAACGCGGCTGCGGTCGATGCGGTGGGCGTATTTCCTGGCCACATCCACGACCTCGGAGAGCAGGCCCTGCTGCAGCCGGATCGGCTCGAGGCCCAGCGCCAGGAACTGGTCGTTCTTGACGATCAACTCGTTCTCGTCGGCCTCTTTGCGCGGGTTGGGCAGATAGACCGTCTTGGCGCCGGTCATGCCGGCGATCATTTCGGCCAGATCGCGCACCCGGTGCGTTTCGGTCATCTGGTTGAAGATGCGCACCCGTTCGCCAGAAGCGGGGGCGTCCGACAGTGCCAGCTCGATGCAGCGCACGCTGTCCTGGATATGGATGAAGGCCCGCGTTTGGCCGCCGGTGCCATGCACCGTCAGCGGATAGCCGATGGCCGCCTGGATGAGAAAGCGGTTCAGCACCGTGCCGTAATCGCCGTCATAGTCGAAGCGGTTGATCAGCTGCTCGTGGCGGCGGGTCTGTTCGGTATGGGTGCCCCAGACAATGCCCTGATGCAGATCGGTGATCCGCAGGCCGTCGTTCTGGGCGTAGAACTGGAACAGGATCTGATCCAGCGACTTGGTCATGTGGTAAACCGAGCCGGGGCGCGTCGGGTACAGGATCTCCATCCCCTTCTTGCCAGTCGGGGTGTCGATCTCGACGTCCAGATAGCCCTCCGGGATCGGCGCCCCGACCGAGGAATAGCCATAGACGCCCATGGTTCCCAGATGGACAAGATGCGCATCGATCCCGGTTTCCACCAGTGCCGCCAGCAGGTTGTGGGTCGCGCTGACGTTGTTGTCGACCGTGTAGACCTTGTGGCGGTCGGTTTTCATCGAATAGGGGGCGGCGCGCTGCTCGGCGAAATGGATCACCGCGTCGGGGCGGTACTCCGCCAGCCATGCCTTAAGCCGCTCGTATTCGGTGGCAAGATTCAGCAGGTGGAACTGGATCTGGTGGCCAGTCTCGGCCTTCCAGATGCGGCACCGCTCCTGGATCGAATCCATGGGGGTCAGCGACTGCACCCCCAGTTCGGTGTCAATCCAGCGGCGCGAGAGGTTGTCGACGATGTGAACCTCGTGCCCGAGGTTCGACAGATGCAGCGAGGTGGGCCATCCGACGAAACCGTCGCCCCCGAGAATCGCGATCCGCATGATGATGCCTCCCGTTACCTGCGTCTGGACCGGGTTTAGCCATGATTTTCGCGACAGTGGAATGACAAATCGGCCAAGCGGCCGGATGGGGTCAGTCCAGCCGGCGGCCTTCGGGGTCGAAGTAGTGTTCGTTTTCCGGGTCATGGGTGAGGGACAGCCGATCCCCGCGCGCCGGGCGCAACTGTCCCGGCAGCAGTGCCGTCAGCACATCGCCGGTCATCGTGCGGCCGTGGATCAGCGTTTCGGCCCCCAGGTTTTCCGCCGCCTCGACCGCGATCCCGAGGCCCTTCTCGCCAAGGCGCAGGTGCTGCGGACGCAGGCCCAGTGTGACCGCGCCGTCACGCCGTGGCACTGGCAGCGTCAGGAAATTCATCGCCGGCGCGCCGATGAAGCCGGCCACAAAGCGGTTGGCGGGGCGATTGAACAACTCGAGCGGCGCGGCGCTCTGCTCGACCTTGCCGCCGCGCAGCACGACGATGCGGTCGGCCAGCGTCATCGCCTCGATCTGGTCATGGGTGACATAGATCATCGTCCGCCCGAGCCGCCGATGCAGCGCCGCAAGTTCGGCCCGCATCGCGCCGCGCAACTCTGCGTCGAGGTTCGACAGCGGCTCGTCCAACAGAAAGGCCACCGGCTCGCGCACGATGGCGCGGCCTATGGCGACCCGCTGCCGCTGGCCGCCCGACAGCTGCCCCGGGCGGCGGTCCAGCAGCGGGGTCAGTTCCAGCATCCGGGCTGCCTCGGTGATGCGCGCCGCGATCTCGGCCTTCGGCAGGCGGGCGTTCTCAAGGCCAAAGGCAAGGTTCTGGCGCACCGTCATGTGGGGGTAGAGGGCATAGCTCTGGAACACCATGGCGAGGCCACGCTCGGCCGCGGAACGTGCGGTGACGTCCACCCCGTCGATCAGGATGCGCCCGACGCTGGGCTGATCGAGGCCCGAAATCAACCGCAGCAGGGTCGATTTACCGCAGCCCGACGGACCGACGAACACCGCCAGTTCCCCCTCGGCGATGTCGAGCGAGATGTCCCGGATGACCTCGACGACGCCGAAGTTGCGCGACACCCGGTCCAGCGTAATCGCCCCGCTCATGGCCGCCCCCTATTTCAAGCCGGTGCCGGCGATGCCGGTGGTGATGAACCGCTGCAGGAACACGAACACCACGACCACCGGGATCATTGCGGCGACAGTCATGGCGAGGATGAAGTGCCACTGCACGTTCAACTCGCCCGCATAGGTATTCAGCCCGATCTGCAGTGTATAGTTCTGCTTGCTCGACAGCACGACCAGCGGCCACAGGAAATCGTTCCAGCGCCAGACCACGCTGAAGATTGCCAGCACGGCGAGCGCGGGGGCGGCCAGCGGCAGCACGATCCGCCAGTAGATCTGCCATTCCGAGGCATGGTCCATCCGCGCCGCCTCGAGCAACTCGTCCGGGATGGTCAGCATGTATTGGCGCAGCAGGAACACGCCGGTGGGCGTGGCAATGGTCGGCAGGATCACCCCCCAGAGGTTGTCGAGCAGCCCGACCGCCGAGACCACGGAATAGAGCGGCACCAGGATCACCGACAGCGGCACCATCAGTGTCGCGACGATCACCAGCAGCACGCTGTTGCGGGCGCGAAAGTCGTATTTCGACAGCGCAAAGGCCGCCATCGAATTGGTCAGCAGCGTCAGCGCGGTCGCCATCAGCGTCACAAAGACCGAGTTGCGGAAGTACAGCCAGAAATCGAACTTCAGGAACGGCTCGGTATAGTTGCCGGTGGCAAATGTGATCTGCCGCAACGGCTGGCGATCCTTGATGTTGACCTTGACCGGCGGCGCCTCGGGCTGGTCCGGGTCAACCATCTGCGCGACGATGCCGACACGACGCAACTCGGCCATGGTTCGGGTCTGGCGATCGGGCAGGGTGACGGTGAACAGGCCCTTGGGCTTGCCGTCGATGGTCGCGGTCTGCTGGGCATAGGGCAGCAGGGTCGGCGGAAACTCGGCCAGGGCGGCTGGGGTCTTGAAAGATGACAGCACCAGCCAGGCCGCCGGTCCCAGCATCAGCAGCAGCCCGGCCAGCAGCCAAACCCAGCTGAGGATATCGGTCCAGTCCCAGCGCGCGCCGCCCCGCCGACGGCCAAGGAATGCAGCAGGGCTCATCGGCCCTCGGCCTTGCGCAGGCGCTGCTGGATCAGCGTCAGGACGACCAATACCCCGGCCATCAGGATCGACGCCGCAGCCGCCAGCCCCGGATTGCGGACCGGCGAGGCAAAGCCGGTCTCGTAGATATACTGCGTCAGGAACATGGTCGCGGTGCCCGGCCCCCCGCCGGTCAGAACATATGCCTCGTCAAATATCTGCACCGCGCGGATCACCGCCAGCGTGATGACTACGACCAGGTTCGGCATCAGCAGCGGCAGGGTGATGCGCCAGAAGACTCGCGCCGGCGGCGTGCCGTCCATCTCTGCCGCCTCGTAGAGATCGCGGGGAATGGCCTGCAATCCGGCCAGCAGGATCAGCGCGTAAAAGCCGACATGCGCCCAGACGCTGACGCCTACGGCGGCGGCAAAGGCCCAGCCGCGCTCGGTCAGCCAGTTGACGGGGGGCAGGCCGGCCTCGACCATCATCAGGTTGGCAAGGCCCTGTCGTTGCAGGATCCAGCGCCAGATCAGGCCGACCACCACGGGCGAGAGCAGAACCGGGAAAAAGAACACCGCCCGCCACAGGCCCTTGGCCGGGATGCGGCGATTCAGGATCAGCGCGGTGATCATCGCCGCGACCGTCATCAGGGACACCTGAAAGACCGTAAAGCGCAGCGTGTTCCACACGGCGGTCCAGAAGCTGTCGTCGCGGCAGGTTCGTGGCTGCAGGGCGTTGGTGCAGTCCATCAGCCGCGCGTAATGCGCGGCGCCGACGAAGCTGCGGTCGGGCAGGAATACCTCGGCGCCCCCGGTCAGCGAGTAGGCGACGTTGAGGCCGATCGGGATCAGCACGAACAGCGCAAAGATCAGCATGTTGGGCAGCAGGAACAGGGCGATCATGCCGCCCTGTCCGGTCAACCTCTGCCATGCACGAAAGGCAGGATCGATGGCTGTCGCAAGCCCCCGGAGCGGTGCGGTCAGGACCCCGGCGACAGACCTGCCGGGGTTCAAGCCTTCGCCCTCACCAGGTGATCCTCACGGCAAGGTCCTCATTGGGCGACCTTGGCGGCGGCCTCGGCGATGTCCGCGTCAATGCGGGCAAAGGCATCCTCGGGGGACAACTCGCCCGCCATTGCCTCGCCGACCCGCTTGACCAGCGCCGCATAGACGTCCGAGGCCGGGGTCCAGGCCGGAATCTGCTGCGCCTCTTCGGTCAGTTGGCCGGTGGCCTTGACGAACATGTTCAGCGCCGCCTTGGCATGGGGGTCCTCGGTCTTGAAATCGAGGCCCTTCTCCAGCACCGCCTTGTGCGCCGGCAGGAACAGCGCGCGCTCCGAGAACTCCTTGACGATGTCCTCGCGCGCGAACCAGTCCATTACCTTGCCGACGTCCTGCGGGTTCTTGGTCGACTTGATCGCGACCAGCGCGGCGCCGCCCGGAAGGCCGGTGCAGCCCGCGGCACCGCAGGGCGATCCGGTGGCCACCCAGTCAAAGCCGTCGCCGATCTTTTCGCTGAGGTTCGCGACCTGCCAACTGCCGGAGTAGTAGAACGGCACCGCGGCATTGATGAACTCATCTGCGCCGGCGCGGTAGGTTGCCCCTGCGGCGCTGACCCACACGTCCTTGAGGTTCTTGCCGTCAGCGGTCCAGCCGATCAGCTTGGTCAGAAAGCCCTTGCCGGCATCGTCCAGCGGCGCCGGCTTGCGGTCCGGTCCGATAAGCTTTGCCCCTTCCGAGATCATCGGTCCGGCGATCCGGTGGCCCGAGCGGTCGATGGCCATGGCCGCCGCGGTCTGCTGGCTGGCCTGCACCTTGGCCGCGGCATCGACCCACTCGTCCCAGGTTGCGCCCTCGCCGGGCAGCGGCACGCCGGCCTGCTCGAACAGCGTGGCGTTGGCAAAGCCGCCGGTCAGCGTCAACTGGGTCATGAAGCCCGTGATGGCATCGCTGCCATCGGGTCGCATCCAGTCCATCTGGGCGCCGAAATTGGTTTGCCAGTAGGCCGGGTCCGCCAGATACGGCGTCAGGTCCAGGAAATGGCCGGCCTCTTTCTTGATGTCGGTCATGCGGGCGATGTCGGGCCCCTGGCCGGCCGCCAGCTGGATAGGCAGTTGCTCCTTGATGACCTGGTAGGCGACGTTGTCGAGCGTCAGCTTGATGTCCGGATTCTCGGCGTTGAAGCGGCTGACCAGGTCGGCCATCACCTCGCCCTCGTTGCCGTCCGAATACCACATCATCCGCACGTCCCCCGCCCATGCGCCTGTGGCGAGGGCGGAGCCGAGCAGCAGCGCGGTTACAGTCGTTTTCATGGCAGATCCTCCCCGGATCGGTTCTTGGGCGCGATCTTGTGGCGCGTCCCCGTCAAGGTCCACTGTGCCGGGTCGAGCCGGCGTCCTTCCGCCTCCACGGTGCCGTCGCGGTTGAAGGCGACGCTACCGTATTCAGGATCGATGACGCAAAGATTGCCATCCGCGTCCTCGCGCGCCGTGACGCCCGCGAAATGCTCGAACAGGCGCTCGGTCGAGGGGGCGTCCTCGGTGACGCGCATCAGCCACCAGCCATCGCGCCCCGTCAGCCGCAATTCGCAGCCCGCGCTTGGCCCCTCGGTGACCATATGCAGCGGGCCGGAGGCGATCAGCATCAACCCGGCCCGGTCGAGGACGGCGCAGGCGCGATCATCTGCAACCTCTGCGGCGTCGAACACCTGCGCGGGAAACCACGCGTGGGTCAGGTCGGGCTGTGGCGGCACGCCGGTAAAGCGGACGAGGGCGAGGCCGCGATACTGCTGCACCCGCGGCACACTGGCGGAGCCGCCCCAGTAACTCGGCCGGCCATAGCCTGACTGGATCATCTCGCCCGGCTGGTTGATCCAGACCTGGGCTTGCGGGTCGCGTCCGATGCGCGCATGAACCAGCGTTTCCTGATAGCCCCAGTCGCCCCAGCGATAGCCCGCGGCGCTGCCCATCGCGGTGCCGCGGGTCTTCCAGTGATAGAGCCGGGCAAAGTTTCCCGCCCCTTGGGTAAAGGTCCATTCCTGCCCGTCATCCCGGTCCCACAGCGCCCGCGCGGTCAGGTCCGGCAGGACCAGGTCGTGATCGCGCAGGCACAGGGCCAGTAGCGGCAGGCAGTGGAACCGCGCGCCAAAGCTGCCCGCCCCCCACAGCAGCCGCGCCACCGCTGACAGCTCAAGCGTCGCGCCGGCCCGCAGGGTATGCTCGTAACTGCGGCCTTGGGCGGCGGTCAGCACACCCTGATGGGCGCTGTTCGCGACGATCTCGACGAGCCGCGCGATGCCGCGGGCCGCGCGCTCGCGGATGTCGGCATCGGGCGCGAGCGCCTGCAGGGCGCAAAGGCCCTTGAGGTCGATGGGGAAATAGGGGGCCGAGTTGAACTCGGCCATCTCGGCTGCCTCGAAATGATCCAGCCATGCGCGCACCCGCGCAGCGCCGGTGGCGGATTGCTGCGCCCCCGTGCGGCCCGAGCGAGTGAAGATCGCATCGCGCAGCAGATTCCCGGCCAGATAGGCCGCGGTGTGAAACAGCAGGGCGTGGTTCTCGCTGAAATACCACTGAACATCGTTGCCCGGCTCGTCCATCCAGTAGCGATAGTTCAGGATCGCGGCGTCGATGCGCGCCAGCGTTTCCGGCGCCAAGCTCTCCGCAAAGCGGATGCGCGACCACAGCAGCGGCACCAGCTCGAAATCTGCGCAGTCCCAGCAATCTTCGATCGCCGGCAGCGCTGCGAGGATCATGGCATCGGCGGCCCGGCCAGTGGCAAGGCAGGCAAGCGCGCGCACGCAATCGCCCTCGGCGCCGGTGGCCACGGCCTCGAGTGCCTCGGCGATCCGGGCAGATTGGGTCGCCGGCGCCGGGCCGGCGGGGTGCGCGATCTCGACTCCCAGGGTGCGCATTGAGGCAAAGCCGTCCTGGGTCAGGGTCAGGCGGAAGTGCCGGAAATCGGCGGGAAAGTCCGCCACCTCGCCCAGCACGAGCCGGGTCTGGCCAACGGCAAGTTGGTAGCGCCGCCGCAAACGCTGGTGCGACATGAAATCGCCCTCGACCAACAGATCGACCTGCGCCGGGGCCACCATCGGCGGCAGGATCACCGCGACCTCGCCGCCGTCATAGGCGGGGGCGTCGAAATGGGCCGACTCCAGCGCCGCCTCTACGCCTGCAACCACCCCGGCGGGGGCGGCGAACGGCATTCCGGCCCGCGCGGACGGTCCGTCCAGCCAGTCCAAGCGGATCAGATAGCGGGTATCGCGCTCGGCCAGATCATCGAAAAACACCAGGAGTTCATTGTCGCCCTCGGTCAGGGGAACGTCGAAATCCGCCGACTGGGCGTAGTTCCGGACGTAAGGCGCGGTCCATCCGACTTCGGTGCCGTTCACCCACAGGACAGCGCCTCCGCAGGTCGTCAGGCGCAGCCGGGCGGTGCCGGCCTCGTTCGCTGCGATGACCGTGCGTGCCCAGGCGGCAAGGCGCGTCGGCCGGAACCAGAAACCCGACAGATCCAGCACCTGCTGGCCGAAAGGCAGCCAGTTGCGCGTCCAGTCCGGCTCGCCGCGCACCTCCGGGCGGTGGCCGCGAAAGCGCTGCGCAAACTGCGTCCGGCACGGGTATTCATGCGGGATGAAGTTCTTGTCCTTGGTCAGGAAAAAGAACGGGTCCATCTCGCCCTGCAGCGGCGCGTCGGGCACGTCGAACCGCGCCTCGGCGATGTCCGAGACCTGCCAGCGGGTCAATGCATCACCGGGCGCCAGGATCATCGCAGAGCGCTCACCGGGATGGGCTCGACGTCGCCGTAAGCCTGATTTTCGCCGGTCATCCCCCAGACAAAGCCGTAGGGACCGGTGCCGGCGCCCATGTGGATCGACCAGGCGGGCGAAAGGACCACGTCGCCGTTCTGGATCACCAGATGGCGGGTGTTGTCGGGCCGGCCCATGAAATGGAACACCCGATCCTCTGGCGCGAGGTCGAAGTAGCAATAAGCCTCCATCCTCCGCTCGTGCAGATGCGGGGGCTGGGTGTTCCAGACCTGCCCCTGCGGCAGATCCGTGATGCCCATCAGCAGCAGGCACGAGGGCGCGACTTCGGGGTGGATATACATTCGCAATTCGCGAAAATTGCCCCGGTCCTTGTCGCCGAAGGTGACTCCCGTGGCCTCCGCCCGGGGAATCAGCCGCGTCGGGTGATCGGCGCCGGCCGGCACGCTATTGATGTAGAACCGCGCCGGCGCCTCGGAATCATCGCTGCCGAGCTTGAGCGAGCCGGTGCCGCGCCCGACATAAAGGACGTCCCGGTTACCCAGGGCAAAGCGCGCGCCATCCACCTCGGCCCAGCCGGGCTGGCCGAGATTGGCGATCCCCATCTCGCGCGCGTCGAAAAAGCCGGGCGTGCCGACATCGGCGCCGCTGGCGATCTCGACCGGGGCGGCGGTCGGCATGGCCGCGCCGACAATCATCCGGTCCAGATGGGTATAACACAGCCGCAACTGGCCGGGCTGAAACAGCGCCTCGACCATGAATTCCGCGCGCAGATCGTCGGTCCCCATGCCGTCGATCTGGGCAGGCGAGGCGCCATAGCGAACTTCAAGGCTCATCGGTCTGTCTCCTTACAGGCTTCGGCCAAGGCGAGGATCGCCAGCGACTGGCCATATCCCGTCGGTTGGATCGGGATATCGCGGTAGTGTTGCAGATCGTGGCCCATGCGCGTGCCGTAACTGACGCCGCCGACCACGCCCTGATCGTCAATCGCAGCCAGAACGGCACCGATGGCCCGGTTCCCGGCCGCGCGCCATTCCGGGCCGCCGAGACCAAGCCGCGCCCCCTTGAGGAGGCCGTAGGCGATGCCGGCGGTGGCCGAAGTTTCCTCGTAACTGGTCGGATCGTCCAGCAGTGTGCGCCACATGCCGCTGTCCGCCTGCAGCGGCAGCAACGCCGCCACCTGATCGGTCAGCAGATCGGCCAGATAGCACGCGACGCCGCTCGACAGTGTGCAAAGCTGCGGCAGGTCGACCAGGCAGACGGTAATCCAGGCATTGCCCCGCGCCCACCGCGCGCGGCCAAAGCTGTGCCGCCCCTCGAACGACCAGCCGTGGAACCAGAGGCCGGTCTCGCGGTCGGTCAGGAACTGGGCGTGGACCAGGAACTGGCGCTCTGCCTCAGCCACAAGTTCGGGCCGGCCGGCGGCCTCGCCATAAGCGGCCAGGAACAGCGCGACCATGAACAGCGTATCGTCCCACATCTCGCCCGGATTGAGCCGGTCCGAGACGTCGTGCTGGAACCCGCCGAGGGGCGTGCGCGGGGCGTCCCGCAGCAACCGGTCCGCCCAATCGTCCAGGACTGCGCCATAACGCGGCTGCCGTCCCTCGCGCCACAGCAGGGTCAGGGCCAGCATAGGCGCGGTCGTGTTGACGTTCATCGAAGGCAGGCCCCGGGCGAGGGCGCGATCGTACCAGCCGGTCAGTATTTTCCCCAGCACCGGATCGCAGCCGCGCGCCAGCCACAACTGCGCCAGACCGTAAAGGCCAACGCCCTGCGGCCATTCCCAACTGTCAAAACTGATGTAGTCGCCGGCCGAGCCATCTAGGTTCGGCTCGTGATAGCGGCCCTCATCGCGCAGCGTGCCGAGGCCGGCGACCAGCCGCTCCAATGCCTGCGCGATATGGGCCTGCGTGTTCACTTTGGCGTCCCCCCATCGCTAGACTGGCGGCGGGGGCCCGCGTTACACAATATGAAAATCTGTTGCAGGCGGAGTCGGCCATGCGTCCGGACGGGAAAAGGGCCGCGATTTCAGGCAGGGTGCGGCTTAAGGACATTGCCGAGCGGGTTGGCGTGTCGACCGCCACCGTGTCGCGGGCGTTGTCGGCGCGCGGTTATGTCGAGGCCGGGCTTGCAGCGCGCATCATGTCGGCGGCGGCCGAACTGAATTATCCGATGCCGACCAGTCTCGCCGGGCAGACGGTCTGGCTGGCCGCCTCGGCGCCGGCGATGCTCGATTTCGCCCGCAACCAGTTCACGCTGCATGTCCTTGAGGGGTTGCGCGACCGCGCCGCCACCCTCGGGATGGCGGTCGAGGCCCGCAGCCTGCCGGACCGGGACGTGGCGGCCGGCCTGCTGGCGGACGCCGCCGCCGATCCCGGGGTCGCGGGCGTTCTGCTGCTTAGCATTGATGACGACGCGACGTTGGCAGAGGCGCGGGCGGCGCCGGTCCCGGTGGCATTGGTCAATGCCGACGACCCCGAGATGCAGTTGAGTTCTGTCGCGCCCTGTAATCGCAGCGCCGCGGCGCTGGCGACGGACGCGCTGCGGCAACTGGGGCACCAGCGCATCCTGCTGCTGACCCACCCCGGGCGGCGGACCATCCAGCGCCGGCTGGAGGGGTGGCGCGACGCGATGGGGGGTGATGCGGACCCCGATCTGGTGGTCGAGGTCGGCGACTGGCTCGCTGAGGCAGCCGCCGCGGCCATCGCCAGCCGGCTGGAACGCGGCCGGGACTTCACCGCCATTCTTGCCTGCGGCGATGCGCTGGCGGTCGGCGCCTATGCAGCACTGCGCGGGGCGGGGGTCGCGATCCCGGGCGAAGTCTCGGTCCTCAGTATCGACGGCCTGCCACAGGCGGCATTGCTGGACCCGCCGCTGTCGACGATGGAAATCCCGATGCGGGCGGTCGGGGCCGTGGCCCTCGATCTGCTGAAGGAAGCGCGCAGCCGCGGCCTGCCGCCGCGCCGAGTCGAGCTTGCCTGCGAGCTGGTGCTGCGCGGCTCGACCGGGCCAGTCGCGGCGTTCTAGTCGGCGGCCGCCAGTGCCGCCTCAAGATCGGCAAGGGCCGCGACCAACCGGGCGCGTTGAACGGGGTTCAGCCCGGCGAGCACCTCAGCCTCGCGGGCCGTCATCACCGGAGCGAGGCCATCCAATGCCGCTCGTCCCTGCGGCGACAGCGCCAGGCGGCTGATGCGTCGGTCGCGATCATCAGTGGTCCGGGCGATCCAGCCCCGTGTCTCCAACCCCGAAATGGCACGGCTGACCTTGACCTTGTCCATTGCGGTCAACCCGATCAGCGCCGACGCGGTCGAATGTCCCCGCGCGCCCAGATGGGCCAGCACGCGCCATTCGGCCCGGCTGAGGCCATGGCTGTCACGATAGACAGGCTGGACCAGCCGGCTGATCCGTTCCGCGAGCAGGTTCAGACGAAAGGGCAGAAAGGCGTCGAGATCGAACATCGGCACACCGGCAGGGGGTCGGTGCACCCTATCGGCCGTGGGCGCCAGCCGTCGAGGGCGGCGATCCGCGCGCTGGCCAATCGTTGCAAATGAAACCGTTTCCGCGCTATCGCTGCCAGGCCATGCCGCAGCCCTTCGGAGCCGCCGATGATCGCCACGTCCCGTCGTAGCTGGGTTGCCACCGCGAACGCCCCGGACAGCGATTTTCCCCTGCAGAACCTGCCTTATGGAGTCTTTGCGACCCCCGGCACCGCGCCGCGTTGCGGGGTGGCGATCGGCGATCAAATTGTTGATCTGGCAGCCTGTGAGGCTGTGGGCTTCCTTGACGCTGGTGGCGCATTCGCAGCGTCCGCGCTGAACGCGTTCATGGCGCAAGGCCCGGCGGTCTGGGAACGGGTCCGCGCGCGGCTCACCGATCTGCTGGCCGAGGATGGGGGAAACCGCGATCTGCCGCTGTTCCCGATGGTGGGCGCGACGCTGCACCTGCCCATCACCGTCAGCGAATACACCGATTTCTACGCATCGCGGAACCACGCCTTCAACGTCGGCGCGCTGTTTCGAGGACCCGAGAATGCGCTGCCACTGCAGTGGACCCATATGCCGATCGGCTATAACGGCCGCGCCTCGTCCGTGGTCGTCTCGGGCACGCCGGTACGGCGTCCGATGGGCCAGTTGCGGGGCGAGGACGGTCCGCGCTGGGCAGCGAGCGCCCGCCTGGATCTGGAGCTTGAATTGGGCGCCATCGTCGGCCAACCCTCGACCGGGCGCGTCAGCGTCGCCGAGGCCGAGGCGATGATCTTTGGCTATGTGCTGCTGAACGACTGGTCCGCCCGCGACATCCAGGCCTGGGAATACCAGCCGCTCGGCCCGTTCCAGGCTAAGGCCTTTGCCACGACGATCAGCCCCTGGGTGGTGACCCGCGCCGCGCTCGAGCCCTTTCGCCGCGCAGGCGCGCCCCGGGAAAACCCGCTGCTGCCCTATCTGGCCGAGGCTCGGCCGGGTCTCTACGACCTGGATCTGTCCTGGTCGCTTAATGGCGAGGTCATGGCGCGGGTGAACTATGCCGTCATGTATTATTCCAGCGCCCAGCAACTGGCGCACCACACCAGCTCGGGCTGTCCGATGCGCATCGGCGATCTGCTGGGCAGCGGGACTATTTCCGGCCCCGCGCGCGATCAGACCGGCGCGCTGCTCGAGATGACCGAGGGCGGCAAGTTTCCGGTAGAAACGGCTCGGGGTCGGCGCACGTTTCTGGAGGATGGCGACAGCGTCACGCTGGAGGGCCATTCCCAAGGCCCAGGCTACCGGATCGGCTTTGGCCGTTGCGAAGGCACGATCCTGCCGGCTGAATAGGCTAGAGGGGCCGCCCAGTCAGCAGGCGCGGCATTGGATCGATGGAGAGGCCTGCCGCCTGCCGCATGAAACCCCGGCGCAGGGCCGGAACTGCCTGGACCGCGCCCATGCCGAGGCCCCGCGCCATCCGGAGCAAAGGGTTGTTGTTCGAGAACAGGCGGTTGACGGTGTCCATTCCCAGCGCCAGCGCGGTCGAATCGAACCGCCGCCAGCCTTGATATCGGGCCAGCACTGCTTCGCTGCCGATATCCTCGCCGCGGCGGGCAGCCTCGACCAGCACTTCTGCCAGTGCGCCTACGTCGCGCAGCCCCAGGTTCAGACCCTGGCCGGCAATCGGATGCACGCCGTGCGCGGCGTCGCCGATCAGGGCGCGGCGCGGGGCGACGTAGCGCTCGGCCAAGGTCAGGCCGATGGGATAGCTGAACCGCGCCCCGGCCAAGCTGATTTCGCCTAGCTGGGTCCCGAAGCGGGGGCGCAGCGCTGTCATGAACGCGTCATCGGGCAACGCCGCCAGCGCCTCGGCCTGGGCGCGCGCCTCGGACCAGACGATGGAACTGCGATTGTCGGTGAGCGGCAGGATCGCCAGCGGTCCGCCCGGCAGGAAAACTTGCCGCGCGGTGCCGTGATGCGGCTTCTCGTGCGCGATGGCGCAGACCAGCGCGGTCTGGCCGTAATCCCAGCCGATCCGCTTGATTCCGGCTCGCTGCTGCACGCCGGAGGCCCGGCCATCGGCCCCGATCAGCAAACGTGACGTAAGGTCACTTCCGTCCGAGAGGTGCACCGTGATGCCGTCCGGACCACCGGTTTCGCCGATGACAGCGCGGCCGTCGAGGTGCCGCACGCCACGGTCGGCCATCGCGCCGCGCAAGGCAGCGTACAGGTGGCGATCCTCGATCATGTAGCCGAGCGGGCCTTCCTCGATCTCCGCCGCGTCGAAGTGCAGGCCGAGCAGACCGGCCGCCTCCCCACTGCGGGCCTGCACGGCCTCGACATGCAGAATCGGCTGCGATTCCGGGGATAATTCGGGCCAGATGCCCAGCGCGGCCAGCAGCCGCTGGCTGGCCAGCGCCAGCGCATAGGCACGGCCGTCAAATCCGGGTGCCGCGCGCGACTCTGCGGGGCGAGGATCGACCACGGTGACCGACAGACCCGCACCCGCCAAGGCGATAGCCAGCGCCGGGCCATTCAGCCCGCCACCGGCAATGACGACATCTTGGCCTACGCTCATGGTGATGCAAGCTAGTCGCAGTTGCCAGCTTCGTCCATGCCATGAGGGATCGAACGCTGGCGGTGCGGCGTTACGCCCCCACGCGCGCAGACCAAATCTGCGCCGAAAGCCGACCTGCTAACTCGGCGTATCAATGGAGGAAATGACCTATGCGCGCTCTCATTCTTTGCGCTTCCGCCGCCGCTCTGGCCGTTGCCGGCTGCACGATGGATAACACCGGCGGTGAAAAGACCATCGTGGGCGAGGCAACCACGGTTGCCGTCCCGGGTGGTCCCGGCGAGGCCCCGACCGTGAGCACGGTTGTCACCCCGACCGAGCCGACCCCGATTGCCGGCTCGTCGCCCGATGCGACCGCGCCGCTGCCGATCCTCGGCAACTGGCAGTGCGGCGAGAACTCGTTCACCGTGACGCCGGGCACCTACCGCAGCCAGGGCGGCAACCCCGTCCGCATCACCACGATCGAGCGTGTCGGCGAGGACTATCGCCTGGTGCTGGCGGACGGTCAGAAAATCCGCCTGTCCAAGCCCGTGAACGGCAAGGCCACGATGATCAACGAGACCAAGGAAGGCACGCCGGAGACCGCGTCCTGCACCCTGATGCTCTGATCGGTCTGGCCGGCGCGAAGCCGGCTGCACTCACTCTCCTCGAGGGAAGCGTTTGCTTTCCTCGAGGATATTCAGGTCCATATGGTTGCGCATGAACTGCTCTGACGCCGCCATCAGGGGCTCATAATCCCACGGATAATAGGCGCCGTTGCGCAGCGCCTCGTAGACGATCATCCGCCGCGCCTGGGATTGGCGCACCTGCGCATCGAACGCCGCCATGTCCCAGCGCTCTGCCGCCAGCTTGCGGAAATGGTCCAGTCGCTCTGCACAGGTTGGATCGCCCGCGCGGTTTGCCAACTCGCCCGGATCGCTGGCCACATCGAACAGTTGTTCGGGGTCGGCGGGGCAGGCGGTGTATTTCCACCCCCCTTCGCGCAGCGCGACCATCGGTGCGATGCTGCCCTCGGCCGTGTATTCCATCGCGACGGGTCCGTGGTCCGCGCCCGACGCCACCGGAACAAGGCTTTCGCCGCTGATCCAGGGCGTCAACGGGTCCAGGTCCAGGCCGGCAACCTCGGCCAGCGTCGGCACCAGGTCGATGGTCGACACCGGCGTGTCGATGCGTCCGCGCGCCATGCTTGGGGCGGCAATCATCAGCGGCACGCGCGCCGAGCCTTCGTAAAAGCTCATCTTGAACCACAGTCCACGCTCGCCCAGCATGTCGCCGTGGTCGCTGACAAAGACGATGATCGCCTCCTGCCGCGTGCGCTTCAGTACATCGAGGATCTGGCCGATCTTGTCGTCGATATAGCTGACCGACGCGAAATATCCGCGCCGCGCGCGGGCGATCTGATCGGGGGTCAAATCATAGGCGCGCCAATCGCAGGCATCCATCAGCCGCTGCGAATGCGGGTCCTGGTTGGCGTAGGGAATGGCGGGCGGCGGCGCACATTCCGGGCAGTCCTCATAAAGGTCCCAGAACCTGCGACGGGCGACGTAGGGGTCATGCGGATGGGTAAAACTGACCGTCAGGCACCACGGGCGGCCGTCGTCAGCCCGTGAATAGTCGTAGAGCTTGCGGCAGGCGTGGTGCGCGACCTCGTCGTCGTAATCCATCTGGTTGGTGATCTCGGCCACGCCGGCGCCGGTGACGCTGCCGAGGTTGTGGTACCACCAGTCCACCCGCTCGCCGGGGCGGCGCCAGTCGGGGGTCCAGCCGAAATCGGCGGGATAGATGTCGGTCGTCAGGCGTTGCTCGAAGCCGTGCAACTGGTCGGGACCGACGAAATGCATCTTGCCGCTGAGGCAAGTGGCATAACCCGCCCGGCGCAGGTGATGCGCATAGGTCGGTATGTCCGAGGCAAATTCCGCCGCGTTGTCATAGACCCGGTGCCGCGACGGCAGCAGGCCCGACATGAACGAGGCGCGCCCCGGCGCGCAGAGGGGCGAGCCGGTATAGGCATTGGCGAACCGGGTAGACCGCGCCGCCAGCGCCTTCAGGTGGGGGGCGCGCAGGAAGGCGGCCGGACCGTCGGGAAACAGCGTGCCGTTGGCCTGATCCACCATCAGGATCAGGATGTTAGGACGCGCTGCACTACCCGTGTTGCCGGCCTGGCCGCCTTCGATCATTTCAACGCGGCCTCGACGGCGGGCAGCCCCGGCTGTCCGTCCAGCGTCGTGACGCCGTCGAGCCAAGGCCCGAGCACATCGGGATTGGCCTTCAGCCAGGCGCGGGCGGAATCGGCCGGCGCCTCGCCATTGTTCAGGATGCCGTCCATGATCTGGTTTTCCATCGGGACGGTAAAGGTCATCTGCTTCAGCAGTTTGGCGGCATTGGGGCATTCGGCCGCCCAGCCCTTGCGCGCCAGGGTAAAGACCTCGGCGCCGCCGTAGTTAGGCCCGAATTCCTTGTCGCCGCCGGTCAGGTAGGTGATCTGCAGCGTCTCGTTCATCGGGTGTGGGGCCCAGGCGAGGAACACGCTCGGCTTTCCGGCGGCATCGTTGCGCGCGACCTGCGCCAGCATCGCCTGCTCGCCCGTCTCGACCAGTTCCCAATCGCCGAGGCCGTGGGCGTCTGCCTCGATCATCTTGCCGATGGACTGGTTCGCCGGGGCGCCCGGCTCGATGCCGTAGATCTTGCCCTCGAAGGCGTCGCGATGGGCGTCGAGGTCGTCGAAATCCTTGACGCCCAGCTTTGCGCCCGGGC
The DNA here is from genome assembly GCF_003324675.1 of Paracoccus suum. Taxonomy (NCBI): domain Bacteria; kingdom Pseudomonadati; phylum Pseudomonadota; class Alphaproteobacteria; order Rhodobacterales; family Paracoccaceae; genus Paracoccus; species Paracoccus suum. Next base: position 702,521 of record NZ_CP030918.1, on the reverse strand, counting down.
CGGTCACGGCCAGCGTGAACTTTGCCCCCTCGAGGTTGCGGTTCAGCACCTCGACCGCGCCGGCCTTGTCCAGGTCGGCGCGAAAGCTGGCTTGCGCAGGCATCCAGTTCCCCAGGAAGACGTCGCTCTGCCCGGATTTCAGCGCCTCGAACCCGATCGGCACGGACAGTGTCGTGACCTGCGCGTCATAGCCGAGCGCATCCAGCACTGTCTTGGCAATGCCGTTGGTTGAATTGATGTCGGTCCAGCCGGGGTCCGACATGCGGATCGTTTTGCACGCGGCCGGATCGTTGGCGCCTTGGCCCAGCGCGGGACCGGCCACTACGGCAACGGTCACCAGCGCGAGGATGCGGTTCAGCTTGAGCATCGCGGAAATCCCCAATGTTGCGGCCAGTGCCGCCCCGCGGGCGACGTCCTGCCATGGCGCCAACGTGCAACGCCATGGGCCTCGCCGCCAGCGGATTGCGACGGTTTATTTACGGCGTGCGACCTCGTTGGCGATCGCAAAGGCGGACGGCGCGATCTTCACACCCTTCTGCATCTCGCCCAGCACCACAGTGGTCTTCTTGCCGGTGTCGTCGGTGATGATCCACTGGCGCAGTTCGGTCGGGTTGGCGGTGAACACCATCTGGATATTGCCGTATTCCGGATGTGCGGGGTCCTGCGCCTTGACGATGGTGGTGTTCTTTTTCTCGGTGTGGCTGGTCACCATGTTGGCCCGTCCGAGGTTCACGTTGTCGGCCAGGATGATCGACAGCGGCGTCTTGGCCAGCGGGTATTCCTGGTGTGGCTGGTTCGACTTGCCGTCAAACACCGCGACCTGCCCGCCCGAGGCGAGCACCAGCGTTTTGTTCTTGCCGCCGTATTCGAACCGCACACGGTTCGGGCGCTGGATGTACAGCTTGCCGGCCGTGACCGAGCCATTGCTGTTAACCTGGCTGAAATCGGCGACTGCCGACTTGAGGCTGTTGAGGTAGCGCGAAATTTCGTTGAGCGAAATCTTCTCGGCCGAGGCAGGGGCCGCGGCGAGAAGGGCGAGGACGGGCGCGAGGGCGATGCTGCGAATGTTCATGGCATCATGATAACGCCGGAAAAGCATTTTGGATCATCACGATGTGCCGAAAGGATCGTGAGCGTTCCGGCACCCCTGGCGGCCGCGAGAAAACGCCGCCCCCCGCTGTGGGGACGGCGCGATTTTTAACGATATACGGCCGCCCTCGCGGACGTCAGAACTGCGGACGGACCTGCGGCTCGCGGGCCCAGGCGCGCTGCGACAGCTTGTCGACCACGCCCTTGGCATCGCTCGCCGCAAGGATGAAGTCGTCCTTGCCGACATTGGCCTTGTCCAGCAGCGGCTGTGCCTCGGGCGAGGCGGCGATCGCCTTGAGATGCGCCCAGGCAAAGGCGGCAAAGTCGATACCCGCGGCGTCGGCCGCCAGCTGCTTGCCGCCCTCGGCTGATGCGACGATCGCCACCGCATCGAACACCACAGAGGGCGTTCCGTCGAGGCGGGCGTCGGCCGGCAGCTTGCTGCCGTCCTTCAGCGTGACGCCGCCGATCTTCGGCGCCACGATGGTGACCGCCGCGCCGCCGGCCTCGGCCGCCGATTTCAGCGCATCGACCGCCGCCTTGTCGATCCCGTCGGTGACGAGGATCCCCAGCTTGCGGCCGGTGCTGATCGGGCGCGCCTGCTTGAGGATCGACAGCTTGTCCGAGGGCTTCATGTCGACCGGCTTGACCGCGGCCTTGGCAGCCGGGGGCAGGTCCATCGCAAGACCGTTGGCGACACGCTGCGCCATGCCCATGTCGATGTTCTGGATCTGCGCCAGCACCGCCTCACGGATGCCTGCGATCTCGACCTTGGACAGCTCGAAGATCAGGGCGCTGACCATGTGGCCCTGCTCGGTCTCGGTCTGCGACTTGTAAAATAGCCGCGCCTGGCTGAAGTGGTCGGCAAAGCTCTCGGCCCGGATGCGCAGCTTTTCGGTCGGCTCGTTCCCGAGGTCGGTCGCGCTCTTGATCGTGCGATAGCCGCCGACCGCGTCGACGCGCGGGCCCCCGATCTCGCCCCGCTGACCCAGCGAGTTCGGCTCGTAATTGGCCCGGCCTTTGGGGATCTGGGTCTGCATCATGCCGTCACGCTGGAAGTTGTGCATCGGGCAGCGCGGCGCGTTGATCGGGATCTGGTGGAAGTTCGTCGTCCCAAGCCGCGATTTCTGCGTGTCGAGGTAGCTGAACAGCCGTCCCTGCAGCAGGGGGTCATCGGAAAAGTCGATGCCGGGTACGACGTTCGAGGGCAGAAACGCCGCCTGCTCGGTCTCGGCAAAGAAGTTGTCGGGGTTGCGATTCAGCGTCATCGTGCCGATCAGCCTCACCGGGCAATCCTCTTCCGGGATCAGCTTGGTCGCGTCCAGCACATCATAGGGCTGAGCATCGGCGAAGGCCGCGTCAAAGGTCTGGATGCCAAGATCCCACTGCGGGAAGTGGCCGGCGGCAATGGACTCGAACAGATCGCGCCGGTGGAAATCATTGTCGGCGCCTTGCAGCTTGGCGCTTTCGTCCCAGACCAGTGACTGGATGCCGAGGCGCGGCTTCCAGTGGAACTTGACGAAGGTCGCCTTGTCCTCGGCATTGACCAGCCGGAAAGTGTGGACCCCAAAGCCCTCCATCATGCGGAAGCTGCGCGGGATGGCGCGGTCGGACATGGCCCACATGATCATGTGCATGGCCTCGGGCATCAGGCTGATCCAGTCCCAGAACGTGTCATGGGCCGTGGCGGCCTGAGGATAGGCGCGGTCCGCCTCCATCTTCACCGAATGAACGAGGTCAGGGAACTTCATCGCGTCCTGAATGAAGAACACCGGGATGTTGTTGCCGACCAGGTCCCAGTTGCCCTCGGGGGTATAGAACTTGGTCGCAAAACCGCGCACGTCACGCGGCGTGTCCACGCTGCCGGCGCCGCCTGCCACGGTGGAAAAGCGGACAAACACATCACAGCGATTGCCGGCCTTTTGGAACAGCGCGGCGCGGGTGAACTCGGGAATTGCCTCGGTGACCTCGAACACGCCATGCGCGGCGCTGCCGCGTGCATGGACGATCCGCTCCGGGATGCGCTCGTGGTCGAAGTGAAAGATCTTTTCGCGGAGGGCAAAGTCCTCCAGCAGGGTCGGCCCGCGAGCGCCCATACGCAGGCTGTTCTCGTTGTCGCTGATGGGCACGCCGTGGTTGGTGGTCATCCGCGCCGGATCGCCGGGCCGGGTCACCTGCTGCAATTCGTCGCCATTTCCGCGCTGCGATTCGAACTGCGCAGTGACGGGGTCAGAGTTGGTGGGGAAATTAAGATCGTCGGCGGGGTTCGGCGGCAACCCCTTAGGGTCAGCGGGCTTTCCTGCGGACGAAGGGGGGGTCTTGGCCATGACGTGATCTCCTCGGATGGCTGCATGCGGACTGAACGCCCTGCCGGCGGCGGGGAGTGCCCGACCGTGAACGCCGCAACCGGGCAGGATGTTCACCGACCTTCCGGGTTCTGGGACAGGTTATTTCCCGACCGGCGCGCCTTTGCCAACTCCCCGGGGAGGGTGGGGCTTGACCACCACTGCAATTGCAGCCAAGTCGAACCCGCCCGAACCGAGTGGACCGCAGATGGAAATCTTCACCCAGGCTGGCTTAATCGCGCTGATGCAGGTCATTGCCATCGACCTGGTCCTGGCCGGTGACAACGCCATCGTCATTGGACTCGCTGCTGCCGGTCTGCCCAAGGAGCAGCGCAACCGCGCCATCCTGGTCGGCATCATCGCTGCCACCGTGCTGCGGATCATCTTTGCGCTGATGACCACCTGGCTGATGGGCATCACCGGCCTGCTGATCGCTGGCGGCATCCTGCTGCTGTGGGTCTGCTGGAAGATGTTCCGCGAGTTGCGCGAAGGCGCGCACGAGCAAGATCTCGACGAGGCACTGACCGGCGAGGACGGCAACGCCGACGGCACGATCGCGCGCGCCCCGCGCAAGAGCTTTCGCCAAGCGGCGATGCAGATCGTGCTCGCGGACGTGTCGATGTCGCTTGACAACGTGCTGGCCGTGGCGGGCGCGGCGCATGGCCATCCGACCGTTCTGATTATCGGCCTTGTGGTCTCCGTCGCGCTGATGGGACTGGCCGCGACCTTTGTTGCGCGGCTGCTGAACCGCTTCCGCTGGATCGCCTATGTCGGCCTTGCCATCATCTTCTACGTGGCGCTGAAGATGATCTACGAGGGATTTCATCAGGTGCACGCTGCAGGGTTTTTCAACTAACTCTGCACCAGACAGGGGACAACACCCCCCACATCTTGCGTTTGCGTTGACAGGACGCTGGCATGGCCCGACAGTCGGGCCATGCAGTTCGACCGCCTTCGCCTGACCGGCTTCAAAAGCTTCGTCGACACCACCGACCTGATCATCCTGCAAGGGCTGACGGGGGTGGTCGGGCCGAACGGCTGCGGCAAGTCCAACCTGCTGGAGGCGCTGCGCTGGGTCATGGGAGAGAACCGGCCGACCGCGATGCGCGGCGCCGGGATGGAGGATGTGATCTTCGCCGGCAGCGGTCGCCGCCCGGCGCGCGCCCAGGCCGAGGTCACCATCAGCGTCGACAACTCGGACCGCGTGGCGCCCGCAGGCATGAACGATGCCGACCGGCTGGAAATCACGCGCCGCATCACCCGCGACGCAGGCAGCGCCTATCGCATCAATGGCCGAGAGGTGCGCGCCCGCGACGTGCAGATGCTGTTCGCAGACGCCTCGACCGGCTCGCATTCCCCGGCGCTGGTGCGCCAGGGCCAGATTGGCGAGCTGATCAACGCCCGTTCGCAGGCCCGCGGCCGCATCCTCGAGGAAGCGGCTGGTATCAGCGGACTTTACCAGCGGCGGCACGAGGCGGTGCTGAAGCTGGATGGGGCCGAGGCGAATCTCAAGCGCGTGGATGAAACGCTGGACGGACTGGCCGCGCAGGCGGCCGCGCTGGCGCGGCAGGCGCGGGCGGCGGCACGCTATCGCGAGATTGGCGCTGCCCTGCGCACAGCCGAGGGTCAGTTGCTGTGGCGCCGCTGGGCCGATGCCGAGGCGGCGCGGCGCGAGGCGGCCGAGGCCCTGACCGCCGCACTGCGCAGCGCCGATGGGTCCGAGGCCGCGGCACGCCGCGCCAGCGCCGCGCGCGAGGCGGCCGAGGCGGCGTTGCCGCCGCTGCGCGAGGCCGAGCATGTCGCCGGCGCCATCCTGTCGCGCGCCGTGGCGCAGCGCGAGGCCCTGGACGAGGCCGAGGCCCGCGCCGCAGCCGCTATCGCCCAGCTGAGCGGCCGCGTCGCGCAGTTGGATCGCGACATCGCCCGCGAAGCAGTGCTGAACACCGACGCCGGCGAGGTGCTGGCTCGGCTGGAGTGGGAGGCGGCAGAACTGGTCAAGGCCGGTGCGGGCCATGAGGATCGTCTGGCTGCCGCTACAACCGCCGCCGAGGCTGCTGCGGGCGCCCTGGGCTCGGTCGAGGCAGCGCTGAGCGCGGCGCAGGACGAGGCGGCGCGCCTGGCCGCGCGGCACCAGTCGGCCGAGCGGCTGGCCAGTGATCTGCGCGCCATGGGCGAGCGCGCCAGCCGCGCCGCGACCGAGGCCGAGGCCGTCCGTGCCCGCGCCGAGGCGGCCGGTCAGCAGGCCGAGGCGACGCTGAAAGCGGCAACTGCCGCCCGGACGGAGGCGTGCAAGCGCGCCGATGCCGCCGATGCTGCCCTGGCTGCGGCGGAGGCCGCTCGAACCGGGGCCGAGCGCGCCGAATCCGCCGCCCGCGCCACCCGCGCCGAGGCGGAGGGGGAGGCCGGCGCGCTGGAGGCCGAGCGCGCGGGCCTGGAACGGCTGGCCCAGCGCGGCGCGGCCGATCAGGGCGCATTGCTGTCGCAGATCAAGGTGGCCAAGGGCTGGGAATCGGCGCTTGGCGCGGCGCTGGGGGATGACCTGCGCCTGGGTATTACCGTTTCGGATGCGGAAGACGCTGCTGGCTGGCGCGCGCTGCCCGGCTATGACGCTGACGCGCCTTTGCCCGAGGGTGCCGAACCCCTCGCGCCGCAGGTCACTGCGCCCGCGGCCCTGACCCGGCGGCTGTCGCAGCTCGGCGTCGTCGCCGATGCGGGATCCGGCGCCGCCCTGCAGGCCGCGCTGCGTCCCGGCCAGCGGCTGGTGACGCAGGCGGGCGATCTGTTCCGCTGGGACGGGCTGGTGCTGCCTGCCTCCGGCCAGACCTCGGCCGCCGCGTTGCACCTTCAGACCATGAACCGGCTGGCGGAGACCCGCACCCAGGCCGAGGCCGCCTCGGCCCGCGCCGCGGCCGCGCGCACCGAGCACGAGACTGCGCGCGCGGCACTCGCCGCGGCCAGCAAGACCGAGACCGCAGCCCGCGAGGCACGGCGCGAGGCCGAGCGCGCGCTGTCGGACGCCGGCCGGGCCGAGACGCGGGCCGAATCCGATCTGTCGCTCGCCACCGGCAAGGCCGAAGCGGCGCGTGCCGAGCTGGCTCGCCACCGCGCCGATGCCGATGACGCGGCCACCCGCCTCGCCGACGCTGACCGGGCGCTGGCCGCGCTGCCCGACCGTGGTGCCGCCGCCAACGCAGTCGAGCAGGCCAAGACCGGGGTCGAGGCGGCGCGGATCGCCCTGATCAGCCGCCGGGCGGCAGCGGACGAACTGCGCCGCGACGGCACCGCGCGCGTCAAGCGCCAGCAGGAGGTGACCAAGGAATCGCAGGGCTGGCGTGCCCGGCTGGAGCAGGCCGGCGCCCGCGCCACCGAGCTTGGCCAGCGCCGCGATGCGGCGGCGGCCGAACTGGCCGAAGCCGAGGCCCAACCGGCCACCCTGGCGGCCCGCCGCGCCAGCCTCGCCGAGGCCGAATCGGCTGGCACCGCACGGCAGTCCGCCGCCCGCGATGCTCTCGCCACCGCCGAATCCGCCCTACGCGAGGCCGCCGGCGCTGAGCGTGAGGCCGAGCGCGCCGCCTCCGAAGCGCGTGAGGTCCGCGCCGCCCGCGAAGCCCGGGCCGATGCCGCGCGCGAGACCGAGGCAGCCGCCCGCGCCCGTATCCGCGACGAGGCCGAGGCGACCCCTGACAGCCTGCGCGCCAGCTTGCCCGACGGCGAGGCGCCGCCGACCGCCGCGCTGGAAGAAGCGATCGCCCGCCTGCGCGCCAGCCGCGAGGCGCTGGGCGCCGTCAACTTGCGCGCCGACGAGGACAAGCGCGCGCTCGAGGCAGAGCGCGAGGCGCTCGCCAAGGAAAAGGACGACCTCGAGGCCGCGATCCGCAAGCTGCGCGGCGGCATCGGCAGCCTGAACCGCGAGGGACGCGAGCGCCTGCTGGCTGCGTTCGACACGGTTAATGGCAATTTCAGCGCCCTGTTCACGCACCTCTTCGGTGGCGGCGAGGCGCGGCTGGTGATGGTCGAATCCGATGACCCGCTGGAGGCCGGGCTGGAGATCATGTGCCAGCCGCCCGGCAAGAAGCTGGCCACCCTGTCGCTGCTGTCGGGCGGCGAGCAGACGTTGACCGCGCTCGCGCTGATCTTTGCCGTATTCCTCGCCAATCCGGCGCCGATCTGCGTACTGGACGAGGTCGACGCGCCGCTGGACGACGCCAATGTCACCCGCTTTTGCGACCTGCTGGACGAGATGACGCGGCGCACCGCCACGCGCTTTCTGGTCATCACCCACCACGCCGTAACCATGGCGCGCATGGACCGCCTGTTCGGCGTTACCATGGTCGAGCAGGGGGTTAGCCAATTGGTCAGTGTCGATCTGCGGCGCGCAGAAGCTCTGGTCGCCTGATTGCGGACGCGATAACCTCCGCCCGATCTGCAGGAGGACGACCATGAGCTACGAGACCCGTTTGACCGAGCTGGGCATCACCCTACCGCCAGCGCCGGCGCCGGTGGCAAGCTATGTGCCGACTGTCCAGACGGGCGATCTGCTGTTCGTGTCGGGCCAGATTTCCGACGCCAAGGGCTGCCTCGGCGACGATCTGTCGGTCGAGGCCGGCAACGCCGCGGCCCGCGACTGCGCGCTGAAGGTACTGGCGCAGGTCAAGGCCGCGCTGGGGTCGCTGGACCGCGTCGCACGCGTCGTGCGCCTAGGCGGATTCGTTGTCTCGAACGGCGCGTTCACCCAGCAGCCCGAGGTCGTGAACGGCGCCTCTGACGTCATGGTCGAGCTGTTCGGCGACGCCGGCCGGCATGCGCGGGCCGCGGTCTCCGTCTCGGCCCTGCCGCGCGGTGCGGCGGTCGAGCTTGAGGCCGTGTTCGAGGTAACGCGATGAGCGACAAGCCCGACACTGCCCCAGCGCCGCCCCGTCCGGCGCCCTTGCACCCGGATTTCCTGCGATTGCCCATCGCCCATCGGGGGCTGCACGGGCCGGGCGTTCCCGAAAACAGCCTTGCCGCCTTTCGCGCCGCGATCGAGGGCGGCTACGGGATCGAACTGGACATCCAGCACAGCGCCGAGGGCGAGGCCGTGGTGTTCCACGACTATGACCTTGCGCGCATGGTCGGCAGCGAAGGCTTTGTCGCCGATGTCACGCTGGACGAGCTGGCCAAGATGCGCCTCGGCAAGTCCGACGAGGGGATCCCGACCCTCGCGGCGGTCCTGCGCGAGGTCGCGGGCAAGGTGCCGCTGCTGATCGAGATCAAGGACCAGGACGGCCGCCTGGGCGAGAATATCGGCGATCTTCAGGATCGCGTGGCGACCGTGCTGGCGGGCTACGACGGCCCGGTCGCGGTCATGTCCTTCAACCCCGAGACGGTCACCCGGTTTTCCACCGTGGCCCCGCAGATTGCCAGCGGCCTCGTCAGTTGCGCCTTCAGCGAGGACGACTGGCCGATGCTGGATGACGAGACCCGAACCCGCCTCGCCACGTTGGCGGATGTGGACCGCAGCGGCTCCTCCTTCATCTCGCATGATCGCACAGACCTCGGGAACCCCGCCGTCGCTTCGCTGAAGGCGCGGGGCATACCGGTACTCGCCTGGACGATCCGCACGCCCGAGGCCGAGGCAACGGCGCGGCAGATTGCGGATAACATAACATTCGAGGGCTATCCGGCCGCACGGCCGTGAATTTCGCTGGGGCGCGGGCATCCCTGGCAGTGCGGCGTGCTTCGCCAGTCACCACCCGCGGCGTTAGCAAGCGGCAAGGGTTGTGCGGCGACTAAGGATTCTTCTCGCCCCAAGCGGCCAATGCAGTAAAGGAGCGGACTTATGCCGGAAGACTGCACTATTTGCGTTCGTGGGGTCTTTCGCTCGGGCACGAATTTTCTGAAGGCGCTGCTCGAAGTCAATTACGACTGCGTTGTCAGCTATGACAGCCTGGGCTGGAAGCACGGTTTTTTTCCCATCCCGTCAACCAATCAGGGCCGCCTGCGTTTGCCGAACGTTCCTGTGGTCACGATGGTCAAGAACCCGCTGCACGCGGCGGTGTCGCTTTACAAATACGTCAACAGCGGCCAACCGAATATGCTGTCTGAAAACACCGGCACAATCAGTCAGTTCATTCGCAGCCCCTTCACCATCCAGAATGGCGACGTCGAAGGCGGCAGCCAATTGTGGTTTCCCGACCTGCCCACGTTTTGGGCGCAGATGAGCTGGAATGCCCTGTCTGCCTCGGACGGCCGCACCCCGCGCTTCACGTTGCGCTACGAGGACCTGCTGGAAGATGCCGAGGCCGCGGTGGCGCCGATTGCATCGGCATTTTCGCTCGCGCGGCGCAGTGCCGATTTCGAGCAGCCGGATCGCCGACTGAAGCGGCTTCGCGATGCGGATCACGATCCCGAAAAATTTTATCACAAGAAAAAATTCGATCGGCAGGGTGTGATGCAACACAGCTATCTGGCCGAGATCCCCTCTGCCGACATCGACTTCATTGCTCAACGCTTGCCTTATTCGCTTCTGGAGCGGCTGGGTTACGCGACCCTTGTGCGCGACGCAGTATCCGACGAAGCACTCTCTGAGCGGGCCCTCGATCATGCCGATTGACGTTACCGCATTCTTCATCGTTCAGCCCGGCTCGCTGTCACTGCGCGCGCGCTTTCTGGTGGCGTCGCTGCGGGAGCAGACCAGCGATGCCTTGCCCTTGCATGCCTTTTTACCACGTGGGCGGGGACAGCTGGACGACGCCACGATTGCCTTTTTGCGAGACATGAATGTCGAAATCCGCGAGTTCGAGCCGCAAATCTGGGACCGCCACTCATACGCTATCGGCAATAAGGTTGATGCGGCGAGACAGGGGTTCGATTCGCGCTTCGCGATCTTCCTGGATACCGACATCCTTGCCGTCGGCCGGCCGGAGTTCTGGCGACTGACGGGCCACTGGACGGCGGCCACCACCAATTTCGGCGGCCAAGAGTTCGACAGTGATCAATTGATGAAGCTTGGCAAAGAGGCGCTGAAGCTGGGTTCTCCGATGACCGACAGTATCGACGATGACCGGGCGCTGGAGGCGGCCCAGCGCATTCGCAGTTTCAATTCGGGCGTGGTCTGGTTCGACGTCAATGGTGGCTTCCCCGAGGAGTGGTGGCGCGCCACGAGTGCCGTGCTCGAATCGGATTTGCCCGATTCAGCAAAGCGGCCGTTTGCCGATCAGACCGCCTTGATGCTGATCTCTGCGCAGGCCGAAGATCGGATTGGCGTGTTGGACTGGCGCTGGAACCGTCTCATCAAAGGCTGGCGGCCAGACCGGCGCGACGTCTTTGTCCACTATTTCCGCTTTCCATCGCTTTTTCTGAGGCCCGAACTTTGCCGCCGGATTGTGGACCTGCATCGGCGCCACGCGGAGAACGGCCATAACCTTTTGGGCGAACTCACGGTGAGGGATCTTTACGAGTTTCAGAACGGGGCGGTTCGTCCTGGACGGGAGAGACTTCCGGTTTTGCCCACCGCAGCAGAGCTTGCTGAACCAGACGAGCCGAATCCACGTAATGAGGAGGCCAACGAGGTTGGGGGCGCCGGCGGCCGGACGAGACCGCCGCCCGACGATGCGGTGTCCCGGAAAGCGCGGCCACGGGTCTCTCGAAAATCGAATGCGGCCCGACCCGTGCAGAGCTAGCGCACGGCCAGCCTACGATTGGCACCTCACCCCCCGCAGTCGGTTGTATCGCGGGGTGGACCGCCTAAATCTGTCCCGATGACCTTTCCCGCCTCCCAGCCACCCGCCTTGACCGTCTGGGTCCTGTCCGCCCTGTCGGGGATCGACGCGTCCGAATGGGACGCCACCGGTGCGGGCGATAACCCATTCACGACGCACCGGTTCTTGTCCGCGCTGGAACGCTCGGGTTCCGTCGGCGGCCGCAGTGGCTGGACCCCGGCCCATCTGGTCGCGCGGCTGGATGAAGCGGTCGTCGGGGTCGCGCCGATGTATGCCAAGACCCACAGCCAGGGTGAATACATCTTCGATCACGCCTGGGCCGATGCCTATCAGCGTGCCGGGGGCGAGTATTACCCAAAGCTGCAGATCGCCGTGCCGTTCACCCCAGCCACCGGTCCACGCCTGATCGCTGCCGACCCTGCCGTTCAGGCGGGCCTGCTGCAAGCCATTCAGTCGGTCGCCAATCAGGCGGGCCTTTCCGGCGCACATATCACCTTTTGCACCGCCCAGGAGCGTGCGCTCGGCGAAGCGGCGGGCTGGCTGGCGCGGACCACGCAGCAGTTTCACTGGATGAACGACGGCTATCGCGACTACGATGATTTCCTAGGCCGGCTCAGTTCGCGCAAGCGCAAGGACCTGCGCAAGGAGCGCGCGCAGGCGCAGGCCTTTGGCGGCGCCATCCGCGCGCTGACCGGAGATCAGATCGAGGCCGCGCACTGGGATGCCTTCTGGACGTTCTACCAGGACACGGGCGCGCGCAAATGGGGGCACCCCTACCTGACCCGTGCCTTCTTTGACGAAATGCAAGCGACGATGCGCGATGACATCGTGCTGATCCTGGCCGAGCGCGAGGGCCGCCCGATCGCCGGAGCGCTGAACTTCATCGGGCCTGACTGCCTTTACGGCCGCTATTGGGGCTGCATTGAGGAGCATCCGTTCCTGCATTTCGAGCTTTGCTATCACCAGGCCATCGATTGGGCGATCGCGCATGGCCTTTCTCGGGTCGAGGCCGGTGCGCAGGGCGGGCACAAGCTGGCGCGCGGCTATGTCCCGGTCCCGACCCATTCGCTGCATTGGGTGGCCGATCGCCGCTTTCGCGCCGCTCTCGCCGATTATCTGACGGATGAGGGCGAGATGATGCAGGGCGAAATGGACGAACTCGCCGGGCATGCCCCTTTCCGCCGCGGCCCCATTGGCGGCGGCGCGGACAGTGAGCACGGTCCAGCAGACTGCAGACCCTCGCGCGAGACCTCGGAGGGCTGACGCCCGATCAACCGAGTTTGACCCAGCCGCCCTTGCGGCCCCCGGCTGCCCGCTGCACCGTCACGCGCGATACCGGCCCCGATCAAGGAACATCCCATGCGCCACACCCTCGCGCCGCTGCTGCTGGCGTCCACGGTCGCCACGCCGGCCTTGGCGGACGCGCCCCCGGGCATCAGCCATTTCACCCTGCCCAACGGCCTCGAGACCGTCGTGATCGAGGATCACCGCGCCCCGGTGGTGGTGCAGATGGTCTGGTACAAGATCGGCGCGGCGGACGAAAAGCCCGGCAAATCGGGGATTGCACATTACCTGGAACACCTGATGTTCAAGGGCACCGACAAGGTCGCCGCGGGCGATCTGTCCAAGATCGTTGCCAAGAATGGCGGCATGGACAACGCCTTCACCTCGTCCGATTTCACCACCTATTTTCAGCGCATTGCCTCGGACCGGCTACCGCTGGTGATGGAGATGGAAGCCGACCGGATGCAGAACCTGCGCATCGGCGAGGACGACTGGCAGGCCGAGCGCCAGGTCGTTCTCGAAGAGCGCGCGCAGCGCACCGACAGTGATCCGGGCAGCCAGTTCGGTGAGGAGCGGGACGCGGCGCAGTATCTGAACCACCCCTACGGCCGGCCCGTGATCGGCTGGAAGCAGGAGATGGAGGGGCTGACCCGCGAGGATGCGCTCGCCTGGTATCAGGCCCATTATGCGCCGAATGATGCGGTGCTGGTGCTGGCGGGCGACGTGACGCCGCAAAAGGCGCGCGAACTGGCCGAAAAATTCTATGGCCCCATCCCCGCCCGGGGCGAGACCGCCCGTGCCGCCCGCCCGCAAGAACCGCCGCAGCGCACCCCCCGCCGCCTGACCTTGTCGGACCCGCGCGTGCCGCAGCCGACAATGATCCGCACGATCCTCGCGCCGGAACGCAACCGCGGCGATCAGGCCCGCGCCGCGGCGCTGACGGTTTTGGCCGAGGTGCTGGCAGGCTCGCCTCAGACATCGGTACTGGGCCGCGAGTTGGTGCTGGGCGGCACGGCGCTCTCGGTCAATGCCTCCTACGACGGCACATCGGTTGACCCCACCACGTTCGGGCTGAGCCTGGTTCCGGCCGACGGCGTCACTCCCGAAGATGCCGAGGCAAAGCTGGACGCGGCGCTGGCGAAGTTCGCCCAGGAAGGCCCCAGCGAGGCCGAGATGGCGCGCGTGCGCGTCGCGATCGAGGCGCAGCGCATCTACGCTCAGGACAGCGCGCATGGCCGCGCCTACGAATATGGGCAAGGCTTGGCGGTCGGTCTGAGGGTCGAGGATGTGAATGACTGGCCGGACATCCTGTCGGCCGTCACAGCCGACGACGTGCGGCTTGGCGCAGCCGAGTTGAACGCCAGCCCGGCCCGTGTGACGGGCTGGCTGATGCCGGGCGAGGCGATCCCGGTCGCCGCGTCGGGTGCTGATCCCCTGCCCGCGCCGCCCGCCGCAGGGCCTGCAGAGGTCCCGCCCGCGCAGGCGCAGGGCGCCGCGCCTTCGCCCGGCCGAACCGAGCCAGCCCCCGCCGGAACCCCGCCCGCATCGGATGGCCGGCCGCCGGAAATGCCTGACGCCGTCGCCCCCGAGGCGCGCGCGGCAGACGTCCCGACGCCCGCAACGCCTGACGGTGCGGCCCCGACCGACACGCCCAAGACCGTGGCCCCGCCGTCGGTCCCCGTCGATCCCCCCGCGGCCCCAATCCCGGCGCCTGCGCCCAATCCGGCCCAGGATCCGGCCGCGCCGGCAGCCCAGAATTCCAGCGAGGTGCCGTCGTGATCCGCGCCCTTTGCTCCGCCCCCATCGCGGCGGCCTTCCTGGCCTTCACCCCTCTGCAGGCCAGTGCCATCGACATCCACGAGGTGCGCTCGCCCGGCGGGATCACCGCCTGGCTGGTCGAGGATCACTCGATTCCCTTCACCGCCCTCAGCATGGCTTTCAAGGGCGGCGCGTCCATGGATGCCGAGGGTAAGCGCGGCGCGGTCAACCTGATGACTGCCACGCTGGAGGAAGGCGCAGGCGTGCGTGACGCGGTGGCCTTCGCCGAGGCGGTCGAGGAAACCGGCGCGGTGCTGAACTTCAACGCCAGCGACGATGCGGTATCCGTCACCGCCCGGCTGCTGACCGACACTCGCGATGGCGCCGCCGATCTGCTGTCCGAGGCGCTGTTCAAGCCGCGGTTCGACACGGTTGCTGTCGATAGGGTGCGCGGCCAGGTGCAGGCCATCATCCGTGCCGAGGCTACCGATCCTGGCAGCATCGCGCAAAAGGAACTGGCGCATCTCGCCTGGGGCGACCACCCCTATGGCACCTCGATCAACGGTACAGCACAATCGGTCGCGACATTGACGCCAGACGATCTGCGCACCGCGCGCGAGCGTGTCATGGGTCGCGACCGACTGGTCGTCGCGGCCGCCGGCGACATTACGCCGGCCGATCTGGGCGCGCTGCTGGATCGCGTGCTTGGAAGCCTGCCGGAAAAGGCGAGCGCCCCATTGCCGGGACCGGCGAGCCCACAACTGACCGGCGGCGTCACCGTGATCCCGTGGGACAGCCCGCAGACCGTGGTGCAGTTCGCCGCGCCCGGCCTTCCGATGGACGATCCGGAATATTTCGCGGCCTTTGTTGGCAACTACATCCTCGGGGGCGGTGGCTTTTCCAGCCGGATGACCGACGAGATTCGCGAAAAGCGCGGGCTGACCTATGGCGTGTCGACCGCGCTGTCGACCGGGCTGTTCGGCGATCTATGGGTCGGGGGCATGGCAACGGCCAACGCCAACACGGGCGCCGCCGTTGATCTGGCCAGAACCGAATGGGGCCGTTTGGCGGATGGCGTCACCGAAAAGGAACTCGCCGATGCCAAGACATATCTGACCGGCGAATACCCGCTGCGTTTTGATGGCAACCGCAAGATCGCCGATATCCTCGCCGGAATGCAGCTCGTCGGTCTGCCACGCGAATACGTCAACACGCGCAATTCGAAGATCGAGGCAGTGAGGGTGGACGATGTCGCCAAGGTCGCAAAACGCCTGCTGGAACCGGAGAAACTGCGTTTCGTCCTTGTCGGCAAGCCGGACGGTGTCACCTCGACGAACCCTTAGGAGCACCCGTCGGTATCCCGGCGGCCCGAAACGCGGGCCACCGGCCCTTGTCTATTTGACCTGAACAGCCCCGGTTCCGCCCAGCGCGGCGCCCGCAACCGCACCGACTGGACCAGCGACAACTGCGCCCGTCGCTGCGCCTGTCGTGGCGCGGGTGGCGGTGTTGGGACCGCAGCCGGCGACGCTCAAGGCAAGACCGGCGGTGAGGATCATGGCGATCGTCTTCATCTCATATCCTTTCAAATCGTCCGGGTATAACCTTTGGCCGGCCGCACGAGTTTCCCCCTGCCGCTCAGTAAGGCGAATCATTTCCCCGGCGACCCTGCCTCTGCTAGATATGGGGCCATGAACAGTCCGGCCCCCCACATCCAGCCCGGTCCAACGCGGCCTGTGATCCGTCAACTGGACGAATCCGCCGCCAACCGTATCGCGGCGGGCGAAGTGGTCGAGCGGCCGGCCTCGGCTGTGAAGGAACTGGTCGAGAATGCGCTCGACGCCGGGGCCCGCCGGATCGAAGTCACTATCGCCCGCGGCGGCAAGGGGTTGATCCGGGTCAGCGACGATGGCTGCGGCATGGCGCCCGACGATCTTCCGCTGGCGCTGGCGCGTCACGCGACCTCAAAGATCGATGGCAGCGACCTGCTGAATATACGCAGCTTCGGCTTTCGCGGCGAGGCGCTGCCCTCGCTGGGCGCCGTCGGGCGGCTGACCGTGACCACCCGCGCCGAGGGCGAGGCCGGCGCGACCATCACCACCGAGGGCGGCCTGACGGGTCCCGTGCGTCCGGCCGCCGCAAATCGCGGTACGGTCGTCGATCTGCGCGATCTTTTCTTTGCCACCCCCGCGCGGCTCAAGTTCCTGCGCACCGACCGGGCCGAGACGCAGGCCATCGCCGAGGTGATCCGCCGCCTCGCCATGTCCCGGCCCGACATTGCCATCACGCTGCAGGGCGATGACGGCCAGATGCTGTTTCGCGCCGATGCGGAGGATCTGGCGGCCCGCCTGTCGCGGGTTCTGGGCAGTGATTTCATCGACAGCGCGCTGCCGGTCGAGGCCGAGCGTGACGGGGTGGCGCTGACAGGCTGGGCCGCGCTGCCGACCTATTCGCGCGGTGCGGCGGTCGCGCAGCATCTGTTCGTGAACGGCCGCCCTGTGCGCGACAAGCTGCTGACGGGCGCGCTGCGCGCCGGCTATTGGGACGTGATGTCGGCCGGCCGGCACCCCGCGGCCGCACTGTACCTGTCCTGCCCGCCCCAGATGGTTGACGTCAACGTCCACCCCGCCAAGACCGAGGTCCGCTTTCGCGAACCTGATGCGGTGCGCGGGCTGATGGTCTCGACCCTGCGGCGGATGCTGGGAGGCACCGGTCAGAGACGCAACTCCGCTCCGCTCGCCGCCGCGACGCTGGCGGCATTCCGGCCGGAGCCGGAAATGGCCCGCGCGCCCTTGAAAGCTACCGCCCCGCTGGCCCCCGGCTTTGCAGAAGCGCAGGCCCGCATCGAGCCGCAGGCCGATGCGCCGCTCGCCGATCAGCCGCTGGGCGCCGCCCGGGCGCAACTCCACGGCAACTGGATCATCGCCCAGACCGCCGAGGGCATGGTGATCGTCGACCAGCATGCGGCGCATGAACGTCTGGTGTATGAACGGTTGAAGGCCGAGGCCGAGGGGGCCGCCGGTGTGCCGCGCCAGGGTCTGCTGATACCGCAGATCGTTGAACTGCCCACGGATTCCTGCGCCGCACTGTTGGCCGAGGCTGAAAGTTTGGCCGAACTGGGTCTGGTGATCGAGGCATTCGGGCAGGGGGCCGTGGCCATCCGCGAGGTACCCGCGGCCATCCCGCGGCTGGACGGTGCTGCGCTGCTGCGCGATCTGGCTGACGATCTGACCGACGGCAGCGGCGCCGCCCGGATTACTGCCCGACGCGAGGCGGTGCTTTCCTCCATGGCGTGCCACGGCAGCGTGCGCGCCGGACGACGCCTCAGTGGTGACGAGATGAACGCTCTGCTGCGCGAGATGGAGCGCACGCCCCGCGCCGGCCAGTGCAACCACGGTCGCCCGACCTTCGTGACACTGAAGCTGGCGGATATCGAACGCCTGTTCGGCCGTTAAGAGCCTGCCGCGGCGCGCCTGGGCACGCCGCCGGCGATTGTACTCTACTTGCGCGTCACGCGGATCAGCGCCCCGTCATCTGCGTCCGTCAGCAACATCAACGCCCCGTCCGCCGCGACGGCGACGTCGCGCACCCGACCGATGCCTTGCAGATCGCGTGCCTCGCCCGTGACCTTGTCCCCTTCCAGCGCCAGCCGAACGATGCTTTGGCTCACGAGGCCGCCCGCCACGATCTGGCCCTTCCACTCCGGGAACATCGCCCCGTCATAGAAGGTCATGCCGGACGGGCCGATGACCGGGTCCCAGTAGTATACGGGCTGCTCCAGCCCCTCTTGCGACGTGATGCCTTCGCCGATCGGTGCGCCGCTGTAATCGGTGCCATAGGTGATAATCGGCCAGCCGTAGTTCACGCCGGGGCGGATATGGTTCAGCTCGTCCCCACCCTTGGGGCCATGCTCGATGGTCCAAAGCGTGCCGTCGGGCGCCAGCGCGGCGGCTTGCAGGTTACGGTGGCCATAGCTGTAGATCTCGAGGCGACCGTTCTGGATTTGCGGATTGCCGGGCGCGGACTGGCCGTCCGGGGGGATGCGGATGACCTTGCCGAGGTCGGTGGTCACGTCCTGCGCAAGCTGCCGCGGCTCGGGGTTGGAGCGCTCGCCGGTGGTGACGAACAGCATCCCCTCGCGGTCGAACACGAGGCGCGAGCCGAAGTGCTTGTCGGAATCCCAGGCCGGCTGCTGCTGGAAGATGACCTTGGTCTCGCCCAGCGTGGTCATGGCATCATCCAGTATGCCGGTGCCGACGGCGGTGCCGTTCTTGCCGTCTTCGCGCGGCTCGGAAAAGCTGAAAAAGATGCGGCGGCTCTGCGCGAAGTCGGGTGCCAGTGCAACGTCGAGCAGTCCGCCTTGGCCGCGGCTGTCCACCTTTGGCAGGCCTTTGATTGGCGCGGACATCTTGCCGTCGGGACCGATCAGGCGCAGGCGGCCGGGTCTTTCGGTGACCAGCCAGCCCTTTGCGTTCGGCAGTTCCGCCATGCCCCAGGGATGCTCCAGCCCGGCGGTTACGGTCTGGGTTTCCAGGGCGACATCGCTGGCCATGACCGGGGCGCGGGTCTGACCGGGGAAGGCCGGTTGCTGGCCCTTTCCGTTCGGTGGCGCTGCGTTGAAATCCTGCGCGGCGGCGGGGGCGGCCAACGCCAATGCGGCTGCAATGCCAGCAATGATACGGGTCGTCATTCCACGTCCTCCCATTTTTACGTGGGCAGCCGGCTCCGGGGCGCGCGGCGTCCCGGGGTCTAACAAATTATAACCCTCGGGGTGGCCTTGGGACAAGCAGCTAGCTGATCGAGGCCGATGACGGGTTCGTTTGGTGCGCCGCGCGCGCCGGGGCGGCTTCTTCTTCGGCCAGGCCGGTCGATGGGAGGCCGAGGGGGGCAAGCGCTTCCCGTGGAGTCGCCTCGCCACCACCCGCCTGCGGCAGGCGGGCGGGGTTGGTCGAAAAGCCGACCATCACCTGGCCACCTGGCAGGGGCGTGACCTGCCAGCCGAGCAGCCCGTGCGGCCCGAGCATCGCGCCCGAGGCGGGGCGGCGTTCCTTGTCTTGGGTCAAATGCTGAGTCAGGCGGGCGAGGCCTGGACGGGCGCCGGCCCCGCCGCTGGCATCGAGCGCAGCCTCGATCGCGCGCAGCCGCTCGGGCAGGGGCAAGGCGCCCCCGCCCCATAGCCGGCGCCAAGCTTCGTTTTCCAGCACCATCTGTCCATCGGGGGCAAAGACGCCCAGCGCCTCGTCCAGTGCGTCGACGACCATTGCCCCCAGCGTTAACTGCGCGCGAAAGCGCCGGGTCAGCGACATCTCCGAGGTGATATCCTCGAACAGGAAGGCCAGCGCCCCATCCGGATGCGGGCGCCCGGTGACGCGGTAGGTCTGGCCGCCGGGCAGCGACCAAGTCTCGACATGGTGTCCGGAGGCGGCGGCGGCCTCCAGCGTGCTCATCTGCTTGCGCCAGGTACGATAGTCCCGCGGCTCGGGGACCATCCGCGCCTCCCGGAGGCGGTCGAGGAAGGTGTGCAGGCTGGGCCGCGCAGTGAGAAAGCTGATCGAGAGCGTCGTCAATTCGGTCAGCGCCGGGTTGAACAACTGAAGCTTGCGCTGGTTGTCGAAGATCGCGAGGCCGATCGGCAGGTCGGCAAACGTCTTGGTCAGCGTTTGCACGAACTCGCGCAGGTTGCGCTCGGCCTTGACGGCGGCATCGGCGGGCAGGGCAAAGCACAGCGTTTCCCCTCCTGAACTGAGCGCGTGGCAGTCGAACCAGCGTAGGGCCTGCGACGTGCCAGCGGGCCGCAAGCCGCCTTCGAGCTTGGCGCGGTGGGGGGGAGACCGTGCGGCCCCCGGGTGGTCAGCGGCCGCAAGGTCGGCAGCGAGGATGCCCGCCAGTGGCAGATCGAACAGGCGCGGCAGAGGCCATGTCGCGCCGCCGGTGTCGCGGCTGTGCGCCTCGGCCTCGGCCAGGTATGGGGTATTGGCCCAGGTGACTTGGCCGTCTGCCCCCTGTCGCCAGGCCAGCATCGGGGCGTTGTCGATGCCATCGCGCAGCATCGACGCCTCCTCCTCCAGTGCGGATTGCGAGAGCGAATCGACCAGGATCCCGGCTGATTCCGCCATCGGGTCGGCCAGTGTCAGCCGGGTCATGCCGCCACCCAGATCCTCGGCCGTCAGGCGCAGCCGGGCGCTGCCCCGCCCCTGACCGCCGTCGACCTCGATCCGGCCGACGCTCGGAAGCGCCGCAAGGGCGGATAATGTACCAGGCACCCGACCCTCGATCCAGCCGAGCAGGCTGGTGCGGTCGGCGCTGGCGAGGCGGGTCAGCAGGGCGCGCGCCGGCGGGGTGGCGTCCACCAGTTGCTCGCCGCGATACAGAAATGCGGTGGGCGCGATCCGCTGCTCCAGCCGGCGCCCACGCCCCGCATCGCCCGGTTCCAGATAGCGCGAGAGCATCAGGGCCAAAAGCAGCGACAGCGTTGCCGCACCGACTGCTATGATCGACGTCACCCACACTTTCGCACCGCCATCGCGATTCCATCCTGCAACCGCAGGGGTAGTTTCGATCTATTAATAAGCGATTAACGATTCACAAGGCGCGAATGGCTGTGTCAGGCGGTAATTTCCGGGTTATCGCCAAGGGGTCCGCGGATATCGCTTTCGATCCGGGCGCGCGGCCAGGCGACTTCGACCACCGCGCCGGGGCCGCCGTTTCGGAACGTCAGCGTCGCGCCCGAGCGTTCGAGCAGCGTCTTTGCGATGAACAAACCCAACCCCATGCCCTCGTAGCCGGGCCGGTCGTCGTCGGGGCGGCGCGCGCGCAGGAACGGCTCGCCAATCCGGGCCAGCATGGCGGGCGAATAGCCGGGGCCGTCATCCGAGATCGTGACCATGACCCGGCTCGCGTTCCATGCCGCCTCCACGCGCACAGTATGGGCGGCGAAATCGACCGCGTTCTGGACCAGATTGCGCAGCCCGTGGATCACGCCCGGGTCGCGCTTGACCATCGGCTCGGGCGAGGAACCGTCCGCAGACATGCTCTGCACAATCCGGCCGCGGGCGGCGTGGGGGGCGGCAGCCTCCTCGATCAGCGCGCCGAGCGGCGCGTTGTGCAGCATGACGTCGTCCTTGCCGGCCCGTCCCATGCTGCGCAGGATATCGCGGCAGCGGTCGGCGGACTGGCGCAGCAGTGCCAAGTCACCCGCCAACTCCGGGCGATCTTCCAGAATGTCTGAAAGCTCATCCGCAAGCTCTGTGCTGATCAGCTTGATGGTCGCGAGCGGTGTGCCCATCTCATGCGCCGCAGCGGCGACCACCCCGCCCAGGTGCTGCAGCTTCTGCTCGCGCGCGAGGGCCATCTCGGTCGCCGACAGGGCGGTGGCGCGGGCGCGCAACTCGTTCGACACGCGCAGCGCGTAGGCGGCGAAAAAGCAGATGGCGATGACCAGCGCGAACCAGTGCCCGACCTCCAGCAGGTGCGGCATCTTCAGTTCATGGCCGGCGCGGTCCACCAGCGGCAGCGACATGACGGCCGCGAACGAGACCATGGCCGCCGTCGCCAGCCCCAGAAACAGCACGTTGTTGCGATTGAGGGCGGTCGCGGCAATCGTCACGGGCGCCAGGATCAGCAGCGCGAACGGGTTCGACATGCCCCCGGTCAGCACCAGCAGCGCCGCGACCTGCGCCACGTCGAGCGCCAGCTGGGCCGTCACCTGCCAGCCATCCGGCCGCACTCCGCGCCAGGATAGCACGAGGTTCAGCCCCGCCCCGATCGCGATCACGCCAAGGACCATGCCATTCTGGAAATGCAGCCCCAGCGCCACAGCCACGGCGACCGCAACCAACTGGCCAAGAATTGCGACCCAGCGCAGCAGGATCAGCGTGCGCAGGCGGATCGGCTCGTTATGGGGGTGCGGTATCGGGCGGTCGGTTCTGTCCATCTCGCCTTACCCTTGCGTCGCACGTGCGACATGGGCGCGCTTGATACGCCCGCGGCGATCAGCGATCAATGCCCGCGACATCAGCCAGACCAAAAGGACGCGGTCGTGACGAAGA
Source organism: Paracoccus suum (assembly GCF_003324675.1). NCBI lineage: Bacteria > Pseudomonadati > Pseudomonadota > Alphaproteobacteria > Rhodobacterales > Paracoccaceae > Paracoccus > Paracoccus suum. The sequence continues at coordinate 680,300 of NZ_CP030918.1, read as the reverse complement.
GCCGCCGGATCATCATTGCTGCAACCATCGCCGCGCTCGCGCTGCTGGGGATCGGCGCCTGGGCGCTGGGCCAGCGGGCCGGGGGGGATCGTTTCGCCGGTTGCACCCAGGGCGCGGCGGGCGGCGGCATGGAGAGCTTTGGTGGCCCGTTCACCCTGACCGATGAGAATGGCAAGCGCGTCACCGACCGCGAGGTCTTTACTAAGCCGACGCTGCTTTATTTCGGCTATACGTTTTGCCCCGATGTCTGCCCGATGGATGGCGCGCGCAATGCGCAGGCCGTCGATCTGCTGAAAGAGGCCGGCCATGACGTCGGCACCGTGTTCGTGACGGTCGATCCGAAACGCGACACCCCCGAGGCGCTGCGCGATTTCACTGATGCGCTGCATCCGAACATGCTCGGCCTGACAGGATCGCCCGAGGAAATAGCCGCGGTGAACAAGCAGTGGCGCAACTATTTCAAGGCGCATGACGACGGCGATCCGTATTACCTGGTCGATCACATGACCAATACATTCCTGGTGCTGCCCGACGCGGGCACGGTCGAATTCTTCACCCGCGAAGTCACGCCCGAGGATATGGCCAGCCGCGTCGCCTGTTTCGTGAAAGCCGACCGCAAAATTTGACCACGACGCTCCCGGGTCATAGTGTCGCGCAAAATTCGCGGCGGCACGGGGGTTGCACATGGGCGCGCAGGTTGAACTGGGGCCAGATCAGGACCGCTCGCTGCTGCTGGTCGACGATGACACCGCCTTTGTCGAGCGCCTGGCGCGGGCCATGGAAAAACGCGGTTTTCAAACACGTACCGCGGCCTCCGTTGCGCAGGCACGGGCCGCCGTTGCCGACAGCGCGCCGGCCTTCGCAGTCATTGACCTGCGGCTGGAGGACGGCAGCGGCCTCGATGTGGTCGAGGATCTGCGCACCGCCCGTCCCGACGCGCGAATTGTCGTTCTGACAGGCTATGGTGCAATCGCGACCGCCGTTGCCGCGGTCAAGATGGGCGCCACCGACTATCTGTCCAAGCCCGCAGATGCCAATGATGTGACTGCGGCATTGCTGGCTTCTGGCGAAATGCTCCCGCCGCCCGCGGAAAATCCGATGTCCGCCGACCGTGTACGCTGGGAACACATCCAGCGCGTGTTCGAGCAATGCGATCGGAATGTCAGTGAAACGGCCCGACGCCTGCATATGCACCGTCGCACATTGCAGCGCATTCTGGCCAAACGCGGCCCGCGCTAATCGCAGAACCCTTGCGCAGGCCGTGTAATATGGTTAACGCCGGCTTACATGGAATGCTGACAATAAGAATGGGGGAACGCAAATGATTGATGATTCCAACCTGGAAGACATGTCCCAGGAAGAATTGCGCGCCTTGCGCGCGAAGGTTGATCGTGCCCTTTCCAGCTTTGCCGATCGAAAACGCCGCGAGGCGATGGCCGCCGCTGAGGAGGCCGTTCGTGCCCACGGCTTTTCCAGCCTGGCCGAAGTGACACGTCAACGTCGCGGCTCGCGTGCCACCGGCACCCGCGCGGCGCAGGGTGCGCGCCCGGCGGGTGATGCCCGCTACGCCAACCCCGACGACGCCAGCCAGACGTGGTCGGGCCGTGGGCGTCGGCCGCAGTGGGTGAAAAACAGCCTAGAGGCTGGCAAGGCCTTGGAAGATCTGGCGATCTGAAAGCCCAAGGCTGCAGAATGGAACACCCACCGGCCCGCGCGCCGGTGGGTGTTCTTTTTTGCTCATTGCGTAATGAGTTAGGCGGGCACGCGCGCGCCGGCGCTGGCATATTCCAGGAATGCGGTCAGCACCTGGGCATAGTGCCGGCCCTTCAGTGACAGCCCCGAACGCGCCGTCCAGTCGAACAGCGAGCGGTGGTCGGAGGCATTGTATCCCATCGCCCAGCGATCGAATCGGCGAGTCGCAATGGCGCCGCCGCCTATTTCCGTTACGTCACGATGGCGCGGGTCGGCAGCGATTGCATTCCACAGCGGACCGATGGCCCCGGCTTCACCCTCGAGATGCTGATAGAACATCCCATCCTCGATATGCAGATAGCCCGTGATTCCCCGCAGGCGATTGTTGGCCGCGAATTGGGCCGGTGCACCCGACGCCTCGAACGCATCGCGAGAAAGCAATGCGTGGCTGCGATACAGCACCGAGACGAGTTGACCCGCCGTCGACGCGCGCAGCGTTCCTGCCTGAGTATTCATCTGCCTGTCCCTGCGGGCACTTTGCCCATTCGGACGAAGATACATCCGGCCGGGCCGACATGCTCATCAAATTGCGTGACATTTTCGCAATTTGCCCGCGAGCGGGCGAAATGTCACAGGGTCGCGCGACTTGCCCCGCCGTCGAGCAGGATGTTCTGGCCGACGATAAAGCGCGCCTGTTGCGAGCACAGGAACGCGCATGTGGCGCCGAAATCGGCGGCCTCGCCATAGCTGCCAGTGGGGATGGCGCTCACGCGGCGGGCGCGCGCCTCCTCGGGCGTGATGCCCTGGGATTTAGAGGCATTTTCGTCCAGCTGGACCATCCGGTCGGTCGCATGCATCCCCGGCAGCAGGTTGTTGATGCACACCCCTTGCGGCGCAACCTGGCGCGAGACGCCGGCAACAAAGCCGGTCAGCCCAAGGCGGGCAGTGTTCGACAGGCCAAGCTCCGGGATCGGCGCCTTCACCGATTGCGAGGTGATGTTGACCACCCGGCCCCAGCCGCGCTCCGCCATGCCCGGCACCAGCGCCTGCATCAGCGCCACGGCCGACAGCAGGTTGCCGTCGAAGGCGCGGATAAAGTCGTCGCGGCTCCAGTCGGTCCAGTTGCCGGGGGGCGGGCCGCCGGCGTTGTTCACAAGGATATCGGCCTGCCCGCCGAGGGCGGTCAGCACCTTGTCGCGGCCCTCCTCGGTTGTGATGTCGCCGGCCACAGGCTCGACCATGACGCCAAAGCGGTCGGCGAGGCTGTAGGCGGCTCGGGTCAGGGCATCGCGCCCGCGAGCGTTGATGACCAGATTGACCCCGGCTTCGGCCAGCGCCTCGGCGCAGCCAAGGCCGAGGCCTTTTGACGCGGCACAGACCAGTGCCCGCTTTCCCTTGATCCCCAGATCCATTCCGGCCCCCATGCTCTCGTTGCCCGGCAGATTGCGACGGCGACGGGCGCGGGGCAAGGCGCCGCGACGTCGGCACTTGCACCCTTGGCGCGATCCCATCCACATGCCGCCGAGCCGTCTGCGCGAAGGAAAGCCGCCATGTCCCTGCCTCCGATCCTCAGCCGCCTGCGCCTTCCGGTCGTCGCCGCGCCGATGTTCATCGTATCGGGGCCGGACTTGGTGATCGCCCAGTGCAAGGCCGGGATCGTCGGCAGCTTTCCGGCGCTGAATGCGCGCGAGGCCGCCGGCGAGCCGCCCCGGTTGGAGGCCTGGCTGACCCGGATCGAGGAAGAACTGGACCGCCACAATCAGGCCAATCCCGACAGCCCGGCTGCGCCCTTTGCGGTCAACCAGATCGTTCACAAGACCAATGCCCGCCTGCAGCGCGACATCGAGATCTGCCATCGCCACAAGGTGCCGATCTGGATCACCTCGCTGGGTGCGCGCCCCGAGGTGAACGAGGCCGCGCACGACTGCGGCGGCATCACCCTGCACGACATCATCAACGTGACCTATGCGCGCAAAGCCCTGGAAAAGGGCGCTGACGGGCTGATCGCGGTGGCGGCCGGGGCGGGCGGGCATGCCGGCCCGCAATCGCCCTTTGCGCTGGTGCAGGAAATCCGGGCGTTCTTCGATGGACCGCTGCTGCTGTCGGGCGCCATCGCCACCGGCGGCGCGGTTCTGGCGGCGCAGGCGATGGGGGCCGATCTGGCCTATATCGGCAGCCCCTTCATCGCGACGCCCGAGGCGAACGCGGATCCGGCCTATAAGCAGATGATCTGCGACAGCGGGGCTGAGGATATCGTCACTACCGCCGCGATCACCGGAATCTCCGGTAATTACCTTGCCCCATCCATCCGCAATGCGGGGCTGGACCCGGTGGCGCTGGGGACTGGCGATCCCGCGCAGTTGGACTTCGCCTCGCCCGGCGGCAGCGGCAAGCCCAAGGCTTGGAGCCAGATCTGGGGCTGCGGCATGGGAATTGGCGCTGTCGAGGCGGTGATTCCGGTGGCAGACCGCGTGGCGCAACTTGCCGGCGAATACGCCGCGGCGAAGGCTCGCATCGCCGCTCTCTGAGCCGGCCCTGTCAGGCGCTTGCCCTCGGGCGGCGCTTTCGCCAAGCATGGCGCAGCAGTTGCAAAAGGCGCGCCATGCCCTCGATCCTCATCCTCAACGGCCCGAACCTCAATCTGCTGGGCGCCCGCGAGCCGCAGATCTACGGCGCCGCGACCCTCGCCGACATCGAGAAGATGTGCGCGGAGGCAGCCGCGCGCCTCGGGCTGACGGTCGAATGCCTGCAATCCAACCATGAGGGCGCGCTGATCGACGCGGTCCACGCCGCCCGCGGCAAGCACGACGGGATCGTCATCAACGCCGGCGCCTACACCCATTCCTCGCTCGCCATCGCTGACGCCCTGTCCGCCGTGGGGCTGCCGGTGGCAGAAGTGCATCTGTCCAACATCCACAAGCGCGAAGCGGTGCGGCATCATTCCTTCATCGCCCCGGTGTCGGTCGGCATGATCTGCGGCTTTGGCCCGATCGGCTATGTGCTGGCTCTCGAGGCGCTGACGCAGCATCTAACCCTGTGACATTCGAGCACTTTCGCGATTGACGCTTTCGTGACATCAGCGGCCGACATAGCGGCGGGACCCGGGGGCGAGCCATGCAGATGACCATCGACGAGGCGCTTGCCCAGGGCGGCACCGGCAGGTTCCAGCGGCGGCTGCTGGGCATCTTTGGCCTCGTCTGGGCCGCCGATGCCATGCAGGTGATCGCGGTCGGATTTTCCGCCGCCTCGCTGGCCGCGCATTTCGGGATTTCGGTCCCGCAGGCGCTGCAGACCGGCACGCTGTTCTTTCTGGGCATGTTCCTCGGTGCTACGGGCTTTGGCCGGCTGGCCGACCGCATCGGCCGGCGCAACGTGCTGCTGCTGACGGTCGGGCTGGACGCGATCTTTGGCCTCGCCTCGGTCTTTGCGCATGATTTCACCGCGCTGCTCGCCTTGCGCTTCCTGACCGGCATGGCAGTCGGCGGCACGCTGCCCGTCGATTATGCGCTGATGGCAGAGTTCCTGCCGCCAAAGAACCGCGGGCGCTGGCTGGTCATGCTCGAGGGGTTCTGGGCGCTTGGCACCATCGCCATCGCCCTGACCGCATGGGCGGCATCGCGCGCCGGCACGCCCGAGGCATTCCGCTGGATCTATTTTGCCGCCGCCATTCCCGCGCTGATCGGCGTCGGCCTGCGCCTTTGGGTGCCCGAATCGCCGATGTTCCTGCTGCGCCGGGGCCGCGAAGCCGAGGCGCGCGCGGTCGTCGGCCGGGTGCTGGCGACTAACGAGGCCCCGCCCCTCGCGCCCGAGGTCCGGCTAGTGCTGCCGCGGATCGAGCCGGTGACGGGCGGCCTCTTCAGCCCCGCCCTGCGGGCGCGCACCCTGTCGGTGCTGGCGCTGTGGTTCCTCGTCTCGCTCGCCTACTATGGCGTGTTCACCTGGCTGCCGCCGCGGCTGGCGGGCGAAGGCTTCGGCTTTGTACGTGGCTATGGCTTCCTGGTGATCCTCGCGCTGGCGCAACTGCCGGGCTACGCGCTCGCCGCATGGGGGGTTGAGGCTTGGGGCCGGCGGCCGACGCTGACCGCGTTCCTGATTCTCAGTGCCATCGGTTGCGCAGGCTTTGCCCTCGCGCCCTCGCCGACGGTAATCGCAGTCTCGCTGTTGGTGATGAGCTTTGCCCTGCTCGGCACCTGGGGCGCCCTCTACGCCTTTACGCCCGAGATCTACCCGACCGCGCTGCGCGCCTCGGGGATGGGCACGGCCAGTGCGGCGGCGCGTGCCGCTGGTCTGCTGGCACCCTCCGCGCTCGTGCTGGTGATTGCGCAAGGGTTTGGGGTTGCCGGGGGTCTTTTTGCGGCGTTGCTGCTGGCGGCCGCGGTGATTGCAGCGCTGATGCGGATCGAGACGCGCGGCCGCGCGCTGGGCTGAAGGGTGGCGACGACGGCAATCCTGCTGGGCACCTACAACGGCGCCCGTCACCTGCCGGCGCAGTTGGACAGCATTGCTGCGCAGACCGCGGACTGGCAGCTGATCGCCAGCGACGACGGCTCGACCGACGCGACCGGCACGCTACTGCAGGGGTTTGCGGCCCGTTATCCGGAACGCGTGACTGTTCGGCGCGGGCCGGGGCGGGGGTTTGCCGCCAATTTCCTGTCGATGCTTCCGCTGGTGCCGGCGGGGATGTCGGCCGCATTCTGCGATCAGGACGATGTCTGGTACGCGGACAAGGTGTCCCGCGCGGATGCGGCCTTGGCGGCATCGGCCGGACCAGCCCTCTACGCCGCGCGCACGCGGCTGGTGGATGATGCGCTGGACCCCATTGGCCTCTCGCGCGGGCTGTCGCGCCCACCGGGGTTTGGCAACGCGCTGGTGCAGAACATCGCCAGCGGCAATACCATGGTGCTGAACCCGGCCGGCGTCGCAGCCCTGACCGCGGCACTGGCGGATGGCGGCGCGCCGCCTTTGCATGACTGGTGGGCCTACCAGATGATTACCGGCATCGGCGGGCGGGTCCTGTTCGACCCCGAGCCGGCGATGGATTACCGCCAGCATGGATCGAACCAGATTGGCGCCGGGCGGGGCCCGGTCGCGTTGGCGCGGCGCGGGTTGCGGCTGTTGCGCGGCCAATCGCGCGGGTTGATGGCATCGCAGGCGGCGGCGCTTGCGGCCTCGGCTGCGCGCCTCACGCCAACCCACCGCGCCCAGCTTGCGGCGCTGCAAACCGGCTTGGCCGCCCGCAGCTCACTGGCCACCGCCCGCGCCATGCGCCGGGCTGGCGTCTATCGCCAAGGCTTCAGCGGCGATGCGGTGTTCTGGACGGCGGTGGCCCTCGGCCGGCTTTAGGGGCCGCTTACAAGGGGCTTGCCAGAATCCTGCCGCCCGGCTACGCCGCTGGCACGGAAATCGGGAGACACCGGGCCTCAGCGCCCGGGGCCGAAGGAGCAACCGCCCCGGTAAACTCTCAGGCGAAAAGACCGTTTCCGTGACGGACTCTGGAGAGAAGGCGCGCGCCGCAAGGCCGCGTCCGCCGAAGGGATAACGATCTCAGGCGCAAAGGACAGAGGGGGCATCGGCGGGCGATCGGACCCGCATCGATGACGCCGGCCCGCATGGCGCGCGGCCGGACCGGGAGGCTGGGATGACCGATCAATCCGCGCTGCGGCGCACCCCGCTGTACGACCTGCACGTGGCGCAAGGCGCGCGCATGGTGCCCTTTGCCGGCTGGGAGATGCCGGTCCAGTATCCGCTGGGCGTCATGGGCGAGCATCTGCACACCCGCGCCAAGGCCGGGCTATTCGACGTTTCGCACATGGGCCAGGTGCTGGTGCGGGGCACCCCCGGGGGCGCCCCGGCCAGCGAAATCCTCGAGACACTGGTGCCTGCCGATGTCATCGGGCTGGCCGAGGGACGCCAGCGCTACGGCCTCTTCACCAGCGAGGATGGCGGCGTGCTGGACGATCTGATGATCGCCAACAAGGGCGATCACCTGTTCCTCGTGGTCAATGCCGGCTGCGCCGATCAGGACATCGCCCATCTGCAAACCCTCGATGGCGTCGCGGTCGAGGTCGTCAGCGACCGCGCCCTGTTGGCGCTGCAGGGCCCCGAGGCAGAGGCCGTTCTGGCCCGGCTGGTGCCGGGCGCTGCCGACATGCGCTTCATGGACGTGGCCGAGCTCGATTGGGACGGCGCCACGCTGTGGGTCAGCCGTTCGGGCTATACCGGCGAGGACGGGTTCGAGATTTCGGTCCCCTCGGATCGTGCGGTCGAGTTGGCCGAGGCGCTGCTGGCCGACGAGGCGGTGGCGCTGATCGGCCTTGGCGCGCGCGATTCCTTGCGGCTCGAGGCTGGAATGCCCCTCTACGGGCATGACATGGACCTGAACACCACGCCGGCCGCGGCTGGCCTTGGCTGGTCGATCCCCAAGGCGCGCCGCACCGGCGGGCCGCGGGCAGGCGGTTTTCCCGGAGCGGACAAGGTCCTGGCCGAGATTGCAGAAGGCGCCAAGGCGATCCGCCGCGGACTGCGCCCCGAGGGCCGTGCCCCGATCCGCGAGGGCGTGCCCCTGTTCGCGGCCGAGACCGGCGGCGAGTCCATCGGCACCGTCCAGTCGGGCGGCTTTGGCCCGACCGTCGGCGCGCCCATCGCCAGCGCCATCCTGCCGGCCGACCTGGCCGATGGCACGACCATCTATGCGGAACTGCGCGGCAAGCGCGTTCCGGTTACGATCGCCCCCATGCCTTTCGTCAAACCCTCCTACAAACGCTGAGGTCTGCCATGCTGCGCTATACTGAAAATCACGAGTGGCTGCGCCCCGAGGGCGACGAGCTTGTCGTCGGCATCACCGACCATGCCGCCGAGCAACTGGGCGATGTGGTGTTCATCGACCTGCCCGAGGTCGGCCGCGAGGTCGCTGCGGGCGACGAGATCGTGGTGATCGAATCGGTCAAGGCCGCGTCCGAGATCACCGCCCCGCTGGCGGGCACGATCACCGCCGTCAACGACGTGCTGGGCACCGATCCGGGCAGCGTGAACACCGACGCCATGGGCGCGTGGTTCTTTCGCATCAAGCCGGCCGAGGCCGGTGCCGCGGACGGTTTCATGGACGAGGCCGGCTATCAGGCGCTGATCGGCTGATCCATGGCGGTGCGGCGCATCATCGCCAACCTGCCCGCCACCGATCCCGTGCGGCTCGCGCGCTTTTACTGCGACGTCTTCGGGCTGGCGATCCCGCTCGAGATGGGCTGGATCGCCTTCCTGAAGGGCGATGCCCGCCCGGAGATCGAGCTGCACACCGCGTCCGAGGGTGGCTCGGGGACCGCGATGCCAGCCATCTCGATCGCCGTCGATGACCTCGACGCGGTCGAGACCGCCGCTCGCGCGGCGGGGGCAGCGCCCGTCTACGGCCCCGTGACCGAGCCCTGGGGCGTGCGCCGCTTTTACCTGCGCGACCCCGAGGGCAACCTGATCAACGTCCTCGCCCATACCGACGCCCATCACGAAGGTTGACCCGATGTCCCTCCCAGTCACCGACTACGATCCCTATGATTTCGCCAACCGTCGCCATATCGGCCCGTCGCCGGCCGAGATGACCGAGATGCTCTCGGCGCTGGGCCTCGGCTCGCTGGAGGCGCTGATCGACGAGACCGTGCCGGGCTCGATCCGCCAGGCGGACGTGCTCGACTGGCCTTCGCTCTCCGAGCATGAGCTGCTCTCGAAGATGCGCGATCTGGCCAAGGCTAACCCGCGCATGGTCAGCCTGATCGGGCAGGGCTATTACGGGACCGTCACCCCGCCGGCGATCCAGCGCAACATCCTGGAAAACCCGGCCTGGTACACGGCGTACACCCCCTACCAACCCGAAATCGCGCAGGGCCGGCTTGAAGCGCTGCTGAACTACCAGACCATGGTCACCGACCTGACCGGGCTCGACGTGGCCAACGCCTCGCTGCTGGACGAGGCAACGGCGGCAGCCGAGGCGATGACCATGGCGCAACGTTCCGCCAAGGCGAAATCGCTGCGCTTCTTTGCCGACGAGGCGCTGCACCCGCAGACCTTGGCCGTGCTGCGCACCCGCGCCGAGCCTCTGGGGATCGAGGTTGTCAGCGGCCGGGCGAATGAGGTCCCCGAGGGCATCTTCGGCGCGATCTTCCAGTATCCGGGCACCTATGGCGAGTTGACCGACCTTACCGCGCCGATCGAGGCGGTCCACGCGCAGGGCGGCCTTGCCATCGTGGCCACCGACCTGATGGCGCTCTGCGTCCTGAAATCGCCGGGCGAGATGGGCGCCGACATGGCTGTCGGCAGCGCCCAGCGGTTCGGCGTGCAGATGGGGTATGGCGGCCCCCACGCCGCCTTCTTTGCCTGCCGGGACGCGCTGAAACGCTCGATGCCCGGCCGGATCGTCGGCGTCAGCGTCGACGCGCGCGGCAACCGCGCCTATCGCCTGTCGCTGCAGACGCGCGAGCAGCACATCCGCCGCGAAAAGGCGACCAGCAACGTCTGTACCGCGCAGGCGCTGCTGGCGGTCATGGCCGGGTTCTATGCCGTGTTCCACGGCCCCAAGGGCCTGCGCGCCATCGCCACCCGCATCCACCAGCGCACCGCGCGCCTCGCTGCAGCCCTGCGCGAGGCCGGCGCCACCATCGTCAACGACAGCTTTTTCGACACCCTGACCGTCGAGGTCGGGATCGGCCAGACCGCGGTCCTGACGGCGGCGCGCGAGAACGGCATCCTGCTGCGCAAGGTCGGCAATGATCGCGTCGGCATCAGCGTCGATGAGACGACGACCGATGAAGTGCTGAACCGCCTCCTGGAGGTCGCCTTTGGACGCGACGCCGGACTGCCCGCCGAAGCCCCCGAGGGCGTGCCGGAGGGATTGGTTCGCACGTCTGACTACCTCGCCCACCCGGTGTTCCAGATGAACCGGGCCGAATCCGAGATGATGCGCTACATGCGCCGCCTGTCGGACCGCGACCTCGCGCTGGACCGGGCGATGATCCCGCTCGGCTCATGCACGATGAAGCTCAACGCGGCCGCCGAGATGATGCCGATCACCTGGCCGGAGTTTGCAGACGTCCACCCCTTCGCGCCGAAGGAGGTCGTGGCCGGTTACGGCGCGATGCTCTCGGACCTTGAGGCGAAGCTCTGCGACATCACTGGCTATGACGCCTTTTCGATGCAGCCGAACAGCGGCGCGCAAGGCGAATATGCCGGTCTGCTGACGATCCTGGCCTATCACCGCGCCAATGGCGACGATCAGCGCCGGGTCTGCCTGATCCCGGTCTCGGCCCATGGCACCAACCCGGCCTCGGCGCAGATGGCGGGAATGGAGGTCGTGGTGGTCAAGTCCACCGCGACCGGCGACATCGACCTCGACGACTTCGCGGCCAAGGCCAAGGCCGCGGGCGACCGTCTGGCGGCCTGCATGATCACCTATCCCAGCACCCATGGCGTGTTCGAGGAGACGGTGCGGGACGTCTGCCGCATCACCCACGAGCATGGTGGCCAGGTCTATCTGGACGGCGCCAACATGAACGCCCTCGTCGGTCTGGTGAAGCCGGGCGAGATCGGCAGCGACGTCAGCCACCTGAACCTGCACAAGACCTTTGCCATTCCACACGGCGGGGGCGGGCCGGGCATGGGGCCGATCGGCGTCAAGGCGCATCTGGCGCCGTTCCTGCCAGGCGATCCGCAGGCGGCGGATGGCGGCGCGGTTAGTGCGGCGCCGTTCGGCAGCGCCTCGATCCTGCTGATCTCGTGGGCCTATATCCTGATGATGGGCGGCGCCGGCCTGACCCAGGCGACCCGCGTGGCGATCCTGAACGCCAACTACATCGCCACCCGTCTGAAAGGCGCCTATCCGATCCTGTTCCTCGGCAACCGGGGCCGCTGCGCGCATGAGTGCATCCTCGACACCCGGCCCTTTGCCGCCCATGGCGTGACCGTCGACGACATCGCCAAGCGCCTGATCGACAACGGTTTCCATGCCCCGACGATGAGCTGGCCGGTGACCGGCACGCTGATGGTCGAGCCGACCGAATCCGAGACCAAGGCCGAACTGGACCGCTTTGTCACCGCGCTGTTGGCCATCCGTACCGAGATCGAGGACGTCGCCCAGGGGCGCGTCGAGGCCACCGCCTCGCCGCTGCGGCACGCCCCGCACACGGTCGAGGATCTGGTCGGCGATTGGGACCGTCCCTACCCGCGAGAGCAGGGCTGCTTCCCCCCCGGCAGCTTCCGCGTGGACAAATACTGGCCGCCGGTCGGCCGGGTGGACAACGTCGCGGGCGACCGCAACCTCATCTGCACCTGCCCGCCGCTGGAGGACTACGCCCAGGCGGCCGAATAAAACCAGCGGGCGCGCCGGGATTAGATCACCGCGCTTGTCACAGCGCCCTCCCGTTAACCATTCTTAACGAACGGTTAACGGGAGGGCCCAATGATTCGTGCCACGATCATTGCGCTTGCGGCCCTCGCCGTTGGCGGGGGACCCCTTCTGGCCCATCCCGGCGGCCTGAACGCAGAAGGCTGTCACTACAACCGCAAGACCGGGGACTATCACTGTCATCGCAAGGGCGCCTCCGCTGCGCCGCGCGCAGCGGGTGGGGGCAAGAGACCAGCAGCCCCGGCCAGCGGCTACCGGAACTGCGCCGCAGCGCGCGCCGCGGGGGCGGCCCCGGTGCACAGGGGCGATCCGGGCTACCACCCGCGGCTTGACCGCGACCGCGACGGGATCGGTTGCGAATAGCTTCAGCCGCCCCAGTCCCGGCGCAGCCCCTCGACCCAGGCCCGCCCGGGGTCCCCGCCCCAGAGCTGCCAGGCGATAAAGCCGGTGGACGGGCGCTGCGGGTCGTCCCAGGCGCCTTTGCCATGCAGGTAGGCGAACCGCGCAAACCATGCGGCGATGACCCGCATCTCGACTGGCGGGACCGGCCGGCTTGCCGCTAATCCCATCGCGCGGGCAAGCCCGACCTCGGTGCCGCCGCGCCCGTGCAACGCCCGCAAACGCAGCCCTTCGGCGGCGGTGGCCGACACCTCCGGCGGCGGGAGAAAACCGTCGTCGCCACTCTCGATCAGCCCAAGCGCGGCGAGTTGCGCGCTAAGTGGCGCGGGCAGGCGCGCAGTCAAGACATCGCGCCTTGATGCGGGCGGCTGCGAGCGAGCATCAACGAACCGACTTCGCGAGCCACTGGGCCCCTCTGCGGACGCGGACCGGCAGGATCGTTAGGATTAGTCAGATCGGCCACTGGCTGTCCTTTATGGAGTTGGGATCAACCTAGTCCGCGCCGCGCCACTGGACCACATGGTCCCACCGTGTGCCATCCGACGTCCGCGACAAGCCGCGAACTTGCTCGCCGCCCGCCGCGTTCCCACATCACCGACATCCAATCCGAGGTCGATCATGCCCAGCACTCCCGATCCCGCCACTCTGACATGCCTTGTATGCGGGCAGCGAAACCGCGTTCCTCTCGCGCGGCTTGGGCAGGCGAAATGCGGCACCTGCGGCGCGCGACTCGCCGAGGGCAAGGTGGCCGAGCTGGACCTTGCCATCCATGACAAGGCCGCCGGGGCGGATGATGTGCCGCTGCTGGTCGATTACTGGGCGCCGTGGTGCGGGCCATGCCGGGCCATGGCTCCGAACCTCGCCGCCGCCGCCACCCAGTTCACTGGTCAGGTCCGGTTTGCCAAGATCGACACCCAGTCGTTTCCACAAGTCAGCCAGCGCCTGCGCATCCAGGGCATTCCGCTGCTGATCCTGTGGCACCGCGGCCGCGAGATCGCCCGCCTGCCGGGCCTGCGCCCGGCGTCCGAGATTGCCACCTTCCTGCGCCTGAACACCGCTTGACAAGCCGCCGCCGCCGGTCCAAATCGCCCCCCGGTGCGGGGCAGTAGCTCAGTTGGTAGAGCGCGTCGTTCGCAATGACGAGGTCAGGGGTTCGATCCCCCTCTGCTCCACCACCGTATCCATTTTTTGGGTAACCTGTCCTGCGGAAGGCGCCCCTTCTTCGCCGCTCACCGTTGCACAAGCGGCCGGAGGCTAATGTGCGATTGCGGGCCGCTCATTTGGTGTTGGGTCCAACACAGAACAGCGCTTCGATCTATCAGCAAGGCACGCCCTCGCATCGCCTCCTTGACCTTGGCTTGTTTCGCAATCGGCCAAATAAACCACGCATCCGGATAAGTGCGCCTCCCGATCCGCGCTATGCTTCGCGCATGCCGCCGGACCGCGCGGCCAGTCCAAACCCGGAGGTCAAGAAATGAAGCGCAAGCTCGTCGCTACCATGCTCGCCTGTATCGCCGCGGCCCCGCACGCCTATGCCGCGGAACCCGAGACCTGCCAGACCCCAAGCTTTTCCGATGTCGGCTGGACCGATATTTCCGCCACGACTGCCACCGCCAGTACCGTGCTGAAAGCTCTCGGCTATGCACCCGAGACGCAGATCCTCTCCGTCGCGGTGACTTTTGAATCGCTGAAGCAGGGCGATACCGACGTCTTCCTCGGAAACTGGATGCCGCTGCAGGAGCCGATCCAGAAACCGCTGGTGGATGCCGGAGATATCGAGGTCGTCCGGCCCAACCTGGAAGGCGCGCTGATCGGTTTCGCGGTACCGAAGACGACCTTTGATGCCGGGCTGAAGACCTATGCCGACATTGCCAAGTTCAAGGACAAGCTGGATGGCAAGATCTACGGCATCGAATCCGGCAGTAGCGCCAACACCACCATTCTGAAAGCCATTTCCGACAACACCTTCGATCTTTCCAAGTTCGAGCTGGTCGAGTCGAGCGAGCAGGGCATGCTCGCTCAGGTCGAACGCGCCATCAATGGTGGCAAGGACATCCTGTTCTTTGGCTGGCGCCCCCATCCGATGAACGTCCGCTACGAAATGGAATACCTGACCGACGGCAAGGACATGTTCGGGCCGAATGATGGTGCGGCGACGGTGCTGACCGATACCCGCAAGGGCCTGTCGGCCGAATGTCCGAACCTCGGCAAGTTCCTGTCGAACCTCGCCTTCACCGTAGAAGCCGAGGACAAGATGATGGCCTATGTCCTCGATGACGGGCTGGAGCCGGCTGCGGCCGCAGAACGCTGGCTGAAAGAGAACCCGGCCGCCCTCGATGGCTGGCTGGACGGCGTGACGACCTTCACCGGCGAGCCTGCGCTGCCGGCGGCGAAAAAGGCGCTAGGACTGTAACGCGCGCCGGGCGGCGGTCGGGGGATGCCCGAACCGCCGCCGATAGGCCCGCGATAGCGCCGAGATGGACGAAAAGCCTGTTCGGATGGCGATCTCGACCATCGACAGGTCCGTGTCGACGATCATCCGCCGCGCGACCTGCAGGCGCAGCGAGGCATAATAGTCGGCCGGCGAAGTCTTGACCGCCTCGCGAAACAGCAATTCCAGCGTGCGGCTGGAGCAGCCGATCTCGGTCGCGATCGCACCGACGGTGCGCGGCGTATCCACATGCTCCTCCATCAGGCGGATCGCGCGAGCCACGCGGCGGTCCAGGCAGTCGATCCGGCCCAGCGACACCAAAGGCTGCGCGTCGGTCGGCAGTCGCACCTCGTCATAGACGTAAAGGCTGGCGACGTTCATCGCGGCGCCGATCCCCTGGCGGGCGCGGATAAGCGCCAGCATGAAATCCAGTGCGGGTGCAGCCGCCCCGGTAGTCACGACAGAGCCGTCCACGACCCAGCGATCCGGCAGCACCTTGATCTGCGGAAAGCGGGCGGCGAAATCCTCCAGGTCCTCCCAATGGGTGGTGGCCGCGCGCCCGTCGAGCAGCCCGGCCAGGGCGAGGACCCAGCTGCCGGATTCGACCCCGCCGACCATCCGCGCCCGTCGGGCGCCTTGCCGCACCGCCGCCAAGGTGGGTGCGGTGGCGTGGCGGGCAGCATTGAACGCGGCCACGACGAGAAGCAGGTCGCAATCCTGCGCAGGCTGAAAGGCGGCGTCGACCTGAACCATCAACCCGCCGCTGGTCGCGACGGGCTGGCCGTCCATCGATACGACGCGCCAGCGATAGGGCGTGCCGCCAGTAATGCGGTTTGCCGCGCGCATAGGATCGACCGTGGCCGCGAGGCTCATCAGCGAAGCCTCGGGCAGTACGAGGACCGTGACGTCCAGCGGCGCCGTGTTGGGTTGGAAGATCACGCCGGTTCGCGCAGCCTTACGGCCGCTGCCCCACGAAGCGGCCTGCCCCTTCGGCCTCGATCCCGGCATGGCGCGCGGCCCAGTCCGCCAGCTTTCGGGCAACGGCCTCGTCCGGCAGGCTGGTGCGGCGGGTCTGCAGATCGGTGTGCAGCAGCAGCGATTCGACCGTTGCGGACAAGCGCTTGCCATCCTTCCACAGGCGGTGGAGCAGATGCAGCCGCTTGCCCTCGCCCGCCAGGACCTGCGTCGTGACCGTCAGCATCTCGCCGGCCAGAACTTCGTCCAGGTAGCGGATGTGGTTCTCGACGGTGAAATAGCTTTTGCCGGCAGCAATATAGTCGGCATCCGCACCGACCATCGCCATGAAGCGGTCCGAGGCCAGCGAGCCCGCCTCGAGGTAATGCGTCTCGTTCATGTGGCCGTTCGCGTCGGTCCAGGTCACCGGCACCGGCCGACGCATTGTCACCGGCAGGCCGTCTTGCTGGCCCAGGTCGGGCAACGATTCCTCATGCGCGGTAATTACCCCCCCTGCGCCGCTGCCGGAGCGGCGCAGCGCGCGCAGGATGCCGACGATATTGTCGTCACGCAGCCGTTCGAGCCCGCGGATCGACAGGTGACCCGATTGCGCGTCGGACTGGCCCGCGATCAGCGCGACAAGCTCGTCGTTGAATTCGGGCACGTCCATCAGCTTGGTCCAGGGCCAGGCGAGGGCCGGGCCGAACTGGGCCATGAAATGCGCCATCCCGGCCTCGCCCCCGGCGATGCGGTAGGTCTCGAACAGGCCCATCTGCGCCCAGCGGATGCCAAAGCCCATGCGTATGGACTCGTCGATCTCCTCCGTGGTGGCGATCCCGTCCTTGACCAACCACAAGGCCTCGCGCCAGACGGCCTCGAGCAGACGGTCGGCGATATGGGCGTCGATTTCCTTGCGGATGTGCAGGGGGAACATGCCGATGCCGCGCAGGATTTCCGCGGCCTTGGTGCAGGTGGCGGGATCGCCGACCAGTTCGACCAGCGGCAGCAGATAGACCGGGTTGAACGGATGGGCGACGATGGCGGCGGTCCCGCCCGCGTTCAACTCGGACGGTTTGAAGCCTGAGGTCGAGGAGCCGATGATCGCATCCGGCGCTGCAGCGGCGATTGCGGGCAGGACCTTGTGCTTGAGGGCCAGCGTCTCGGGCACGCTCTCCTGCACCCAGGCTGCTCCGGCGACCGCATCTGCCATGTCGGCATGGAAGCTCAGCAGCCCCTCGGGCGGCAGGGCGCGGTCATAGACGGCGGGCAGGGCGCGGCGCGCGTTGGTCAGCACCTCGCCGATCTTGCGTTCGGCCTCCGGGTCCGGGTCGAAAACCGCGACGTCCCAGCCGTTCAGAAGAAAGCGCGCGGCCCAGCCGCCACCGATGACGCCACCACCGACGATCGCGGCCTTCATGCCGCCGCCGCCCGCGGCGCGCGCTTGGTCAGCCCCAGCTTCTCACGCACCGCATCGGGACCGATCACCCGGCCGCCCATGCCCTCGATGATGTTGGCCGCCCGTTCAACCAACTGCGCGTTGGTCGCAAGCTGCCCCTTGCCGAGCCACAGGTTGTCCTCAAGCCCGACGCGCACATTGCCGCCGGCCAGCACCGATGCTGCGACATAGGGCATCTGGTCGCGGCCGAGGCTGAAGGCCGACCAGCACCAGTCGGTCGGCACCGCATTTACCATCGCCATGAAAGTGTTCAAATCGTTCGGTGCCCCCCAGGGCACGCCCATGCACAACTGGACCAGAGCCGGGCTGTTCAGCACCCCTTCGCGCACCAGTTCCTTGGCGAGCCACAGATGGCCGGTGTCAAAGGCCTCGATCTCGGGCGTTACGCCAAGGCTGGTCATGATCCCGCCCATAGCGCGCAGCATGCCGGGCGTGTTGGTCATGACGTAATCGGCCTCGGCAAAGTTCATCGTGCCGCAATCGAGGGTGCAGATTTCCGGCAGGCATTCTGCGACGTGGGCCATTCGTTCCGTCGCGCCGACCATGTCGGTGGCCGCGGCATTGACCGGAAATGGCGCCTCGGGCGGCCCGAAAATGATGTCCCCGCCCATCCCGGCGGTCAGGTTCAGGACCACGTCGACCGATGAATCGCGGATCCGCTCGGTCACTTCGCGGTAAAGGGCGGGGTCGCGCGCAGGCTTTCCGGTTTCCGGGTCGCGGACGTGGCAATGGACGATTGCCGCGCCGGCCCTGGCCGCCTCGATGGCGCTTTCGGCGATCTGCGCCGGGCTGCGCGGCACGTGGGGTGAGCGGTCCTGCGTGGCGCCGGAACCAGTCACCGCGCAGGTGATGAAGACATCCTTGTTCATGCTCAGCGGCATCGCTCTCTCCCTCTTGTGGCGGCATCCTAGGGCGGCCAGCCGCGCCAAAGATTGTCTTTATCCACTCGAAATTGTCCAATACCATCAACTTTGATGACGCGGGTCGGCTTCCTTCTGTTCGACGGCTTTTCCAACATGGTCCTGTCGTGCCTGCTGGAGCCGCTACGTGCCGTGCGCGACCAGACCGGCCACGATATCAGCTGGCAGGTGCTGACGCCGGATGAACGGCCGGTCCGCTCCTCGAGCGGGCTGCAGATTGCGCCCGACGGTCCAGCGGCAACGGGGTACGACATGCTGATCCTGGTGGCGGGCTACGGCTATGCGGACCATGCCAGGCATGCCCGCCACGTGCGGCGCCTTGCGCGCGCGGCGGCGATTGTCGTCGGTGCCGATACCGGCGCCTGGATCATCGCCGCGGCTGGCCTGCTGTCAGGCCAGCGCGCCACGCTTCACTGGTCCTTGCTTGCGGATTTCGCCGAGGCCTTCCCGGAGGTGCAGGTCGCTCCCGACAAGCACGTCACCCAAGGCCGCATCTGGTCCTGCGGCAGCGCGTCGGCGGCGCTCGACCTGATGCTGGTCTTCATCGGCGAGCGGTTCGGACAGGCCAACGCCTTCCTCGCGGCCAACATGTTCCTGCACGACGCCAGCCTGACGCCCGACCAGCCCCGCGCCCGCCTTCCGGGCAGCGGCAGCGCCCGCCTACGCCAGATCGTCGCCCTGATGTCCAGCCAGATTGAGGCCGCGCCGCCGCTGGAGCGGATCGCAGCCGAGGCCGGCGTTTCGCTGGGAAAGCTTGATCGCATGTTCCGGTTCGAGGTCGGCATGGCGCCCGGCCGCTACTTCCAGATGCTCCGCCTCGCCCGTGCGAGGGATATGGCGGCCAGCACCGACCTGAACCTGCGGGAAATCGCGTTACGGTGCGGGTATTCGGGGGCGCCAGCACTGAGCAAGGCCCACCGCCAAGCTTTTGGGCAGCCGCTCAGGCAGGCAGGAAAATCCCGGTCAATTTCTTTGGCGCAACCACTAAACCCATAGAAAATTTAGAACTTCACTTTCCGAGCAGCTTGGAGGAGGGGGAAGGGAGCGCGATTTATCCGCCACCGGCCAATCTTCGCCCCAATACTAAAATTAAGCGCTCCTTGCCGTGGATCCGATATCTGGCAACATCCGGCAATGGCCGCCATGATGTTGGAAGCTGACTGGGGCTCCTTTGACTCACGGCGTAAAGGTATTTTAAATCCCAAACTAATTCCGCAATCTACCAAAAAGTTTATAAGATATTTTTGTGCCACAAGCAAACCTGTTCCCTCCCCATAGCCAAAGCGTTCGCAGTGTGATCCTTCAAAAATGGCAGCCTTTCGCTCGGGTATTCTCTTAGCATGTTGTCTACAATAGGCAGTCGATCTCCAAACGAATCAGCGTTCCGGTCATTTCGGGCCAAGCGTCGAAAAATTTTGCATTTCATGGCTGCCAATTCCTGCCCGCGTCTCTTCGCCGAGAGGTCTCTCCATGGGTATCTGGCGTGTAGCCACCGCCTTGGACACGCTGCCGGTCACGGTACGTGACGCCAACAAGCTTCGCGGCTGGATCGTCGAGGTCGCGCCATCCGACCTGCCCTCACTGGCCAGCAACCCGATCGTGGAATCGATCTATGCGGCGCCGGGGGAGGGCGCGCTGCGTTAGGATCGTTGCGTCGGACCGACCACCGCGGGCGCTCACCATCCTAAGTGATTGCCCCGGTCTGTGGCGCGTTGCGCGGCGGATGTGTGCCGGGTTAGCCTGTGCGCCTGGCCGGGAAGGGGGATGCGCATGGACTGGTTGAAGGCGACTGCGGTCGAGCAAGGGCAGGCGATGATGGCCGGCGTGCTGGACCCGGTGGACCAGACCGAGGCTTACCTCGCCGCCGCCGCGGCCCATCCCTATGGCACGCGCATTTATGCCCGGATGACGCCCGAGCGCGCACGGGCCGAGGCGATTGCGTCGCATGACCGGGCGCGGGCCGGTCTGCGCCGCGGGCTGCTGGACGGGGTCGCCCTCAGCTGGAAGGACAATATCGACAGCGCCGGGGTTGCGACCGAGGCAGGCTCGCGGCTGCTTGCCGGGCGCGTCCCCGATCGTGATGCGGCGGCACTGGCGGCGGCCACGGCCTCGGGGCTGGTCTGCCTCGGCAAGACCCATATGACGGAGCTGGCCTTTTCCGGCCTGGGGGTGAACCCCTCGACCGCGACGCCGCCGAATGCCTATGACCCGGACCTCGCGCCCGGCGGCTCCAGCAGCGGCGCGGCTGTTTCCGTTGCGCTCGGCCTCGCGGCGGCTGCCATCGGCAGCGACACTGGCGGCTCGATCCGGTTGCCGGCGGTGTGGAACGGCGTGACCGGCTTCAAGCCGACGCCGGGCGCGCTGCTGGCCGAGGGGGTGGTGCCGCTCTGCCGGCGGTTCGACGCAATCGGACCCATCGGCCGCAACGTCGCCGATTGCGCCGCGATTTTCGCGCTGCTGGCCGGGCAAAAGGCACCCGACCTGGACGGGCTCGGCATCGGTGATCTGCGCCTGCTGGTGCTGGAGGGACTGCCCTTTGACGAGATCCGCGAGGCGCCGGCAGCGGCCTTCGAGATGGCGATCGATACGCTCGGCCGTGCAGGCGCCCGCATCAGCCGCGCCGCGCCTGATTGCGTGCGCGAGGCCGCGGCCCTGACCCCCGTGCTGTTCACCCCCGAGGCCTACGGGCTGTGGAAAGCGCAGATCGAGATCGCGCCTGACGTGATGTATCCGCCGATCCTGACCCGGTTCCGGGCCGGGCGCGATGTATCGGCCGCCGACTATGTCGCGGGCTGGGACCAGCTGAACAGGCTGCGGCTTCGCTGGGCCGAGGCGGTGGCGGGGTATGACGCGGTGCTGCTGCCCACCAGTGCGATCTTGCCGCCCGATGCGGCAAAGCTGGCAGGGGACGAGGCGTTCTTCGCGGCGGAAAATATCCTGGCGCTGCGCAACACGCGCATTGGCAACCTGCTGGGGCTGCCGGGCATCAGCCTGCCCACCCAGCAGCCCGCGTGCGGCCTGATGGCCATGGGCGCGGTCGGCGATGACCGCCGCCTGCTGGTCGTTGCCGACGCGCTGGAGGCGGCCCTCGCCTGAGGCAGCCCAGAATTTCCCACGCCGCCCTGCCGCGTGCTGGACGGACACGCGCGATTTCGTTACCTTGACACACAAACGGGGCGAGATGACCCCGACGAGCGAGGCAGACATGGCATCACCCGAGCGGTTCGCGAACCTGCCGGAATACGCGTTTCCGCGCCTGCGGAAGCTTCTTGCGGGCATCGAGCCGGGGGGCGACCCCGTTATCATGACCATCGGCGAGCCGCGCCACGCCTTTCCCGAATGGGTGCCCGAGGTGATGGACGCGTCCGTTGGCGAGTTGGCGAAGTACCCGCCGAACGAGGGCACGCCGCAACTGCTGGCTGCGATTTCTGGCTGGCTTTCAACGCGTTACGGGATTGACGTCCCCCCGTCGCAGATCACAGCGCTGAACGGCTCGCGCGAGGGGCTTTTCAACGCAGCGCTCGCTCTTTGCCCGCAGGAAAAGGCGGGGGCGCAGCCTGCGATCCTGATCCCGAACCCATTCTATCAGGTCTATGCCGTCGCCGCCGCCGCGGTCGGCGCCGAGGCGGTGTTCGTTCCGGCCTCGGCCCACACCGACGACCAGCCCGATTACGCCGGCCTGCCGCCCGAATTGCTGGCGCGCACGGCGATCGCTTACATCTGCTCGCCGGCCAACCCGCAAGGCTCGATCGCGTCCGAGGGGTATCTGCAGACGCTGATCGAGTTGGCGGAAAAGCATGATTTCCTCGTCTTTGCCGATGAGTGCTATTCCGAGATCTGGCGCGATGCGCCGCCTCCGGGCGCGTTGGCGGTTGCGCATCGCATGGGGCTGCCGCACCGCGTCGTGATGTTCAACTCGCTCTCCAAGCGCTCGAACCTGCCGGGCCTTCGCTCTGGTTTCGCGGCGGGTGGACCGGATCAGATCGCCCGCCTGCGGGTGCTACGCAGCTATTCGGGCGCGCCGGTCGCCCTGCCGTTGCAGCGCGTGTCCGAGCGTGCGTGGTCGGACGAGGAGCACGTCACCGCCAACCGCGCCCTCTACCAGGACAAATACGCCATCGCCGACCGCATCCTTGGCAACGTGCCTGGCTATCGCTCGCCCGCCGGCGGATTCTTCCTGTGGCTGCCGGTGCCCGAGGCGCTGGGCGATGGCGAGGCCGCGGCCGTCCATTTGTGGCGCAACGCCGGCATCCAGGTCCTGCCAGGAGCTTACCTCTCGCGCGACACCGAGACGGGCAATCCGGGCGACGGCTATATCCGCGTGGCACTCGTCGATGACGCGCCGACGACCGAGGCTGCCCTGACGCGGCTGCGCGACACGCTCTACGGGGCGAGGGGGTAAGATGGCCAGCTGGCAAGCGAAACACCGCGATCCGCTGTTCGACCAGAACACCCAGGCCGCGCTGGAGCGCCGGGGCAAGGAACTGGTCGGTGCGGTGCTGATCACGCTGGGCATCGCGGTTGCGATGATGCTCGCCAGCTTTTCGCCGGATGATCCCGGCTTTCTGGCGGCGACCGACCAGCCTGCCGCGAACTGGCTGGGCGGGATCGGTGCCTATGTTGCCTCGGCCCTGCTGATGATCGCTGGCAAGGGCGCCTGGGCCCTGGTCGCGGGCGGCCTCGTCTGGGGTTTACGACTGATGACGCACCGGGGCGAGGACCGCGTCATGCGCGCGATCTTCCTGCCGATTCTGGTGGCGCTTGTCTCGGTCTGGGCGACCGCGATGACGCCACCCACGGGCTGGACGCCCAATTACGGCCTCGGCGGCCATTTCGGCGACATGGTCACCGGCGCGATCCTGAACATGCTGCCACTGCCGGTCGCCATCGGCATCCGGTTTCTCGAAGCCGGCGTCGCGATCGCGACACTGGTGTTCGGCGCCTTCGTTCTGGGCTTTGACCGACGCGAGTTGCTGTCCGTCGGCCGTTTCCTGGCCGCCGGCCTCGCCACGGCCTATGCCATGGCGATGACCGTATTCGGCCGCGGCGCCGTCGCCTCGGTCGCCGCGGCGCGCGGGGTGCAGGCCAAGGCCGCCGCCCGCCGCACCCGCAAGATCGAGGGCGAGGTCTCGGGTGCCGCCCTCGCCGACGCGATGAGCGGCGATGCCCCACGGCGCGGGCTGCTGTCGCGGCTACGCCCCGCGGCACCGGTGCTGGAACCGGAGCTGGTCGAGGACGAGGTCGAATGGGACGGCACTGCGCCCGAGCCGGAAAGCATCCGCAGCAGCGTGCTGGCCGCCGTCACCGCGCGCCTTTCCCGGCCAAAGCCTGTGCGCGCCATCAGCAATACCGGCTCGGCCGGCGATTGGTCGGCCGATGATCTGGACGACACCGATGTGATCGTCCCGAACGGCCCGGCGGCCGCGCCTTTTGGCGAAGGGCGCAGCCGCGTGGTCGTCGCTCCCTCGCGTGCGCCAGCGCCCTCGCGCCAGGCGCGGGCCGAAGCGCAGCCGCAACTGCCCCTGTCGGCCCAGGACAGCCATTACGAACGTCCGCCCCTGTCGCTGCTGAGCGCGGCCGTCCCGAACGAGCGCTATCAGCTGAGCCAGGAAGCGCTGATGGAAAATGCCCGCATGCTGGAGGCGGTGCTGGACGACTATGGCGTCAAGGGACAGATCACCGAGGTGCGCCCCGGCCCGGTGGTGACGCTTTATGAGCTGGAGCCTGCGCCCGGCCTCAAGGCGAGCCGGGTCATCGGGCTGTCTGACGACATCGCCCGCAGCATGTCGGCCCTGTCGGCGCGCGTCAGCACCGTGCCGGGCCGGACCGTCATCGGCATCGAGTTGCCTAACGCCCGCCGCGAAAAGGTCGTGCTGCGCGAGATTTTGGCAGCGCGCGCTTATGGTGACGGGACCCAGCCGCTGCCGCTGGCACTGGGCAAGGACATCGGCGGCGAGCCGGTGGTCGCCAACCTCGCCAAGATGCCGCATCTGCTCATCGCCGGCACCACCGGCAGCGGCAAGTCGGTTGCCATCAACACCATGATCCTGTCACTGCTCTACAAGCTGACGCCCGAGGAATGCCGGCTGATCATGATCGACCCCAAGATGCTGGAGCTGTCAGTCTATGACGGCATCCCGCACCTGCTCTCTCCCGTTGTCACCGACCCTAAAAAGGCAGTTGTCGCCCTGAAATGGGTCGTGGGCGAGATGGAGGACCGCTATCGGCGCATGTCCAAGATGGGCGTGCGCAACATCGAGGGCTACAACGGCCGCGTTCGCGAGGCGCTCGCCAAGGGCGAGATGTTCCGCCGCACCGTCCAGACCGGCTTTGACGAGGATACCGGTGAGCCGGTGTTCCATACCGAAGAGTTCATGCCCGAGTCGGTGCCCTATATCGTCGTGATCGTCGACGAGATGGCCGACCTGATGATGGTCGCCGGCAAGGAGATCGAGGCCTGCATCCAGCGCCTGGCGCAGATGGCTCGGGCCAGCGGCATCCACCTGATCATGGCGACGCAGCGTCCCTCGGTCGATGTCATCACCGGCACCATCAAGGCGAACTTCCCGACCCGCATCAGCTTTCAGGTCACGTCAAAGATCGACAGCCGCACCATTCTGGGCGAGCAGGGGGCCGAGCAACTGCTGGGGCAGGGCGACATGCTCTACATGGCGGGCGGGTCCAAGATCACGCGCGTTCATGGCCCGTTCGTCAGCGACGAGGAGGTCGAGGAGATCGTCACCCACCTGAAGTCCTTCGGGCCGCCCAGCTATATGTCCGGCGTCGTCTCCGGTGGAGACAACGACAGCGAGGTCGATATTGACGCGGTCCTCGGGCTTGGCGGGGACGGCGGCGACGATCAGCTTTACGATCAGGCGGTGGCGATCGTTGCCAAGGACCGCAAATGTTCGACCAGCTACATCCAGCGCAAGCTGGCAATCGGCTACAACAAGGCCGCGCGACTGGTCGAGCAGATGGAAGAGCAGGGTGTGGTGTCAACGGCGAACCATGTCGGCAAGCGCGAAGTCCTGGTGCCGGAGGTCTGATGTCAGGGCAGCCCGACGACAAGGACGCAGCCGTCGAAGCGGCGGCGACGGATGATGCTTCGGCCGCGGGCGTAGCGGTGCCCGATGGTGCTGAGGGTCCCGTCGCCGTGGTCGATGTCGAGAAGGCAGCCGACGCGCCTGCACCGGTGCCGGAGGCCGCGCCGGTCTTCTGTCCCCTTCCCATCTGGAACCTGCACCCGCTGAACGCGCGCCTTGGGCTGACAGCTATTCTGTCCGACCTGCGCGTGGCCGCGCGCGAGGCGGTTGCGCTCGCCTCGGCAGTCACCGCGGTGCCCGATTTCGACCTGATCGTCCGCGGCCAGCCTGGCGCGGGGATCGCCGAATGGGGCCTTGGCGGCTGCGCACCGATGCCGGGCGTCATCGAGATCACCATCGATCCGCCCCGCTACAATCGCGAGCGCTTTGTGCGCACCCTGATCCACGAGATCCACCACCTGATCCGCTGGGATGGTCCCGGGTATGGCCACAGCCTGGGCGAGGCCTTGGTAAGCGAGGGGCTGGCGGGGCATTTCGTCGTGCAGGTGCTGGGCGGCGCGCCAGATCCCTGGGACATGACCCCGCCCTCGCCGGGCCTGTCGCGGCGGGCGATGAATGGCTGGTCGCAGCGCGACCACGATCACGCGGCCTGGTTCTTTGGCAAGGGAACGATGCGCCGTTGGGCCGGCTACGGCCTCGGCCACCGCCTGATCGCCGCGCATCTCGAGCGGCATCCGGACGCCACCCCGGCCTCGCTGGCCTCCGCCCCGGTGGATAGGTTTCGCGAGGACATGCGGCGCCTTGCCCAGGCAGAGGACCGCGAGATGCCCGCGCCGCAGGCATAGGGGATCATCTGGGCCGAAGAACGGGCCGTTCGATCAAAGCCACTGACGCAGCGACCCTTAGTCCGAGTTCCGTCCCGACATGCGGCCGGCCTCGAACGCATCCTCGAAGGTGCGCAGGCCGGTCCGGGGGGACTGGACCAGCACGGCCATGTTGCCCGGCTTGTGCGCCCCCTGCAGCATCTTCATGTGCGCGGCGGGGATTTCGGCAAATGGGAACACTTCGCTCATGCAGGGATCAAGGCGCCGCTCCAGCATCAGCTTGTTCGCCGCGGCGGCCTGTTTCAGATGGGCGAAGTGGCTGCCCTGCAGGCGTTTCTGGTGCATCCACAGGTAGCGCACGTCAAAGGTGCAGTTGAACCCGGTGGTGCCGGCGCAAATCACCACCATCCCGCCCTTGCGGCAGACGAAGGTGCTGACCGGAAAGGTCGCCTCGCCGGGATGCTCGAACACGATGTCGACGTTCTCGCCCTTGCCGGTGATCGCCCAGATCGCGGCGCCAAAGCGGCGGACTTCGGCCAGCCAGGCGTGATATTCGGGCGTGTGCACCTGTGGCAACTGGCCCCAGCACGCGAACTCGCTGCGGTTGATGACGCCTTTGGCGCCGAGGCCCATGACGAAGTCGCGCTTGTCCTCATCGCTGATGACGCCAATGGCACTGGCGCCGGCGGCATTGATCAGCTGGATCGCCACCGACCCCAGGCCGCCCGACGCGCCCCAGACCAGCACCGTCTGGCCGGGTTTCAGCTCGTGCGGGTGGTGGCCGAAGAGCATGCGGTAGGCGGTGGCGAGTGTCAGCGTGTAGCAGGCGCTTTCTTCCCACGTCAGATGGCGCGGGCGGGGCAGCAACTGCTGCGCCTGAACGCGGGTGAACTGGGCAAAGCTGCCGTCCGGCGTCTCGTAGCCCCAGATCCGCTGGCTGGGGCTGAACATCGGATCGCCGCCGTTGCACTCCTCGTCGTCGCCGTCGTCCTGGTTGCAGTGGATCACCACTTCGTCGCCGACGCGCCAGCGGCTGACCTTGTCGCCGACCGCCCAGACGATCCCTGCGGCGTCGCTGCCGGCGATGTGCAGGGGCTGGCGGTGGATGTCGAACGGGCTGACCGGCTGGCCGAGCGCGGCCCAGACGCCATTATAATTGACCCCTGCGGCCATCACGAGGACGAGCACCTCGTAACTGTCAATCGTGGGCACATCGACGATCTCGGGCTGCATGGCGATGTCGGGCGCGCCGTGCTGGCCGGGGCGGATCACCCAAGCGTGCATCTGTTGCGGCACGTAGCCGAGGGGCGGCATCTCGCCAACCGCATAGAGGCGCTTTTCCGCCGCGTCGTAGGGGGCAATGGACGAGCGGTGGTCGGGCACCAGGCCGGCTCCTCATGCGGGGGGCGTCGCGTCACCCGACTAGCCGCGGGGACAGGGTGATGCAACTGCCGTGACTGGGCCGCCTTGGCCTCAGGCCAGTTGGCCCGGGCCGCGCCCCTGTCTGGGTCCTTGGGCCGGTTGGTGCCGCAACTCCAGCCTTGGCGCCGGTACCGGCGTGGCGCCGCGGACGCGCACTGGGAGGGCAGTGCGCGATGGCCGCGCGTCCCACCGCGCCAGGACTTCGGCGATTACCCACAGGGCGGGGATGGTCCAGAGGTCAACCAGCAGGCGGGCCGCGGCCGCGGGGACGATTGCGTTCTGGCCGGCATCGCCCAGCACCGACAGCAGCACGCAAGCGACGAAGCTGACCAGGCCGCCGCGACCGATCGTCGCCAGGGCCCGGCCCGGACCGGTGCCGGCAAGCCAGCCGAACAGCCCCGCGAGGGGCGCGGCGACAAGCCAGGCCGCCGCCAGGATCGAAAGATAGCGCGCGCCGTCCATCGGCCATTTGTCGATCACGCCATGGACCGCGAACAGCGCATCGCGCAGCGGCTGCAGGGGTTGGCCAACTCGCCAGCCGATCAGCACCAGCGCGCCGAATATCAGGGTGCAGACGGCAAGCAGGGTCACCAGTGGCGCGATCGGCCGCAGCCGTGCCATCACCGCGGTGCGATAGACCCCGAGGGCGGCCCCGGTAAAGAACAACGCCTGCCAGCCGAACGGGTTGAACAGCAGCCCGCGCGCGCCCGGGCGTTCGTTCGGCAGCAGGTTGTTCAGCGGCACGGCATACCACCAGACTGCAAACAGCACCGCCGCCGTCAGCAGCGGCCAGCGCATGATCCCGGGCAGGACAAGCGGCACAAAGGCGAGCACCAGCGCATAGAGGGCAAGCACGTCCAGCAGGTTCGGCTGCATCCACAGGCTGCCTACTGCCAGCAGGTACTGTAGCGGTTGCGTCGCCAGCATCTCGGCATAGCCGTTCCAGACGGCAGTGTGCGTCAGGTCAAGCGCCTGCAGGCCCAGCGACAGCAGCGCCATCAGGACCGCGGCGACCATCATGGCGCGCCAGACCTGAAAGGCGCGAATCGCGAAACGGCGCTGCGCGGCGCCGGTGCCGTCCCGCGCCGCGACCTGGCGCCAGACCAGGCCGACCAGAAAGCCCGAGAGCAGGACGAAAAGCTCTGCCGCGTCAAACAGGAAAAAGTTCGAAATGGTGGCGTTGCGCGCCACGCCGATCGGCATGTGGTCGAGCATGATGCAGACCAGCGCAAAGCCGCGCAGCATGTCGAGCGCGAGGATTCTCCCGCCCGCAGCGCCCACGGGACTGCCGGCCGAGACGGCGGGAATACCGTCATATGAGGGATCGGGCAGCGCCTGCCCGTTACCCCCGGGCAACGATCCTCGGTCCTGTCATCAGTCTGTCGTCCTTGTCCGATATGAAAGGCGCCCGGCGGGCCGGCGTGTGGACGAAATAGTGGCGGGGACGGTCAAGGTCCACCGACGCTGGACGAAACGTGAAAAACCCGCGGGCCTCCGCCTATTCCCGAGGGCGAACCACCCCTTCAGCTGCCTCCGAGCGAGCGTGACAGCCGGTCGCCCAACATCGCGACCGCGGCCAGCACGGGGTCCGGCATCGACAGGCAGGCAGGGGTGACCAGCCAAAGCGGAGCGGCCCATTCGTCACGCGGCGCCATCACCGTGCGCAACTGCGTGTTGAAGAGACGCGCCGCGATCGGCATGAACGCCGCGCAATGCCCCGAGCGGACGGCGGCGCGCTGCGCCGCCTCGTCATCCGAGCGGAGGATGAATCGCACCTCGGGCGCGTGCAGGGTCAGCCAATGCTCCCACGGGGCGTTATCGGACGCGTCGCGATGGACCAGCACGTGACCGGCGAGGTCGGCAGCCTCCTGCGCCTTGCCGAATTTCATGACGTAGCTCTCCGCAGCATAAAGCCCGACCCCCAGCAGTCCCAGCCGGCGCACCGAGATGCCGTCGGCCTGCGACGGCTCGGCCCCGGCGCGCAGGCTGAGCGCCAAGGGAGGCTTTGCCCCCGGCGAAGGCGCATGCAGGCACTGGATCGCGATCGCCGGGCGGTAGCGAAAGCCGATCGTGGGGTGGGCGATCGCGACCTCCATCAGCGCGGGCAGCAGAAAATCACTCAGCATCGGCACGGCATTGATCGCGACATCGTGCCGGCTGTCGTGATCGCAACTCATGCCGCACCCCTTTCCACAAGCCCCTTGCCTAGCGACTAAGCCTGAATATGCGGTTAATCCTGCCCGCCTTGACTCGCGAGGCGCAGAGGCGTAGGGGCAAGCGCAACTCCCGGAAGGTCAGCCTTCCGGTCCCCGCGCGGTCGGGGATCGCCCCCCGTCAGCGCGATGCGCCCACGGGGGCGTTCCTGCATTGCGCCCCGCCATTGCTTTCGCCCGCTGGAGGCCCCGATGTTCGAGAACCTGTCCGACCGCCTCGGCGGAGTGTTCGACCGCCTGACCAAGCAGGGCGCCCTGACCGAGGATGACGTGACCGCCGCGATGCGCGAGGTCCGCACTGCCCTGCTGGAGGCGGACGTCTCGCTGCCGGTGGCGCGCGATTTCGTCAAGCGCGTGACCGCCAAGGCGACCGGCAGCGCGGTGACCAAGTCGATCACCCCGGGCCAGCAGGTGGTCAAGATCGTTCATGACGAACTGATCCGCGTGCTGCAGGGCGAGGACGCGCCGGACTCGCTGCGCATCGACAACCCGCCCGCGCCGATCCTGATGGTTGGCTTGCAGGGCTCGGGCAAGACCACGACAACGGCAAAGCTGGCCAAACGCCTTAAGGACCGAGAGAAAAAGCGCGTGCTGATGGCCTCGCTCGACACCAACCGCCCTGCGGCGATGGAACAGCTGGCGATCCTCGGAACGCAGATCGGCGTCGATACGCTGCCGATCGTGCCGGGCGAAAGCGCGGTGCAGATTGCCCGCCGTGCCAGGACGCAGGCGTCCTTGGGCGGCTATGACGTGGTGATGCTGGACACCGCCGGCCGGCTGCACATCGACCAGGTCCTGATGGATGAGGTTCAGGCGGTCCGCGACATCGCCCAGCCGCGCGAGACGCTGCTGGTGGTCGACGGCCTGACCGGCCAGGACGCCGTGAACGTCGCGACCGAGTTCCAGGACAAGGTCGGCATCAGCGGCGTGGTCCTGACCCGGATGGACGGCGATGGCCGTGGCGGCGCGGCGCTGTCGATGCGGGCTGTCACCGGCAAGCCGATCCGCTTTGTCGGCCTTGGCGAAAAGATGGACGCCATCGAGCCGTTCGAGGCGAACCGCATCGCCGGCCGCATCCTCGGCATGGGCGATATCGTCAGCCTCGTCGAGAAAGCCCAGCAAACGCTTGAGGTCGAGCAGGCCGAGCGCATGATGAAGCGCTTTCAGAAGGGATTGTTCAACATGAACGACCTTCGCAGTCAGCTGGAACAGATGCAGAAGATGGGCGGCATGCAGTCGATCATGGGCATGATGCCCGGCATGGCAAAGATGGCCAAGCAGGCCGAGGCCGCCGGGATGGACGACAGTGCCGTGCGCCGCCAGATCGCGTTGATCAACTCGATGACCAAGCGCGAGCGGGCCAACCCCGACCTGCTGCAGGCCAGCCGCAAGAAGCGCATCGCCGCCGGCGCCGGTCTGGACGTGGCCGAGTTGAACAAGCTGCTGAAGATGCAGCGCCAGATGGCCGACACGATGAAAAAGCTGGGCGGCATGAAGGGCGGCCTGCTGCGCCAGGCGATGAAGGCGATGGGCGGCAAGGGGGGCGCCGGTCTGCCCGACCTAGGCGAGGTTGACCCCGCCAAGATGGCTGAAGCCAGCAAGCTGCTGCAGGACCCCAAGGGCCTTGGCGGTCAACTGGGCGGCCTGAACCTGCCGGGCGGGCTGAGCGGCCTGTTCCCGGGGCGCAAATGACGGCTGACGTCACCATCAAGGTGATCGTGCCGGTGGTCGAGACCGACCGCCTGATCCTGCGCGAGCCGCGCGAGAGCGATTTCGAGACGGTCGCCGCCTTTGCCGCCAGCGATCGCACCGCGTTCATTGGCGGCAAGCAGAACCGCTATGAGGCGTGGCGCGGGCACCTTGCCGGCATCGGCCACTGGATCGCGCGCGGCTATGGCTTCTGGATGGTCGAGGACAAGGCCAGCGGCAAGCCGGCCGGCCGCCTGGGCTTTATCTACCACGCCGGCTGGTCCGAGCCCGAACTGGGCTGGCACATCTATGACGGCTTTGAAGGTCGCGGATATGCCTTTGAGGGCGCCATGGCCGCGCGGCAAACGGGCGCGCGCCGGTTCGGCCTCGACGGCGTGATCTCGCATATCGACCATGCGAACCTGCGCTCGCGCAAACTGGCCGAGCGCATGGGCGCGACCATCGAGCGCGAGGCCGTGCTGCTGGAAACGCCTGTCCTGATCTATCGTCATCCGAAGGTGCTGGCATGATCGCCGATAACCCTACCACAGCCCGTGCCGCATCCCTGCTGGCCGAGCACCGCGCCAGCATCGACCGGCTGGACGCGATCCTGGTCTTTACCCTGGCCGAGCGGTTCAAGCACACGCAGGACGTCGGCCGTCTGAAGGCCGAACATGCACTCCCTCCCTCTGATCCGGGGCGCGAGGCGCATCAGATCGACCGGCTGCAGCGCCTCGCGCGTGAGGCTGATCTGGACCCGGATTTCGCTGCAAAATTCCTCAATTTCGTGATCTCGGAAGTCATCCGTCACCACGAGAACTTCCAGAAATAACGACGCCATACCAAGGAGATACCACTATGGCCATGAAGATCCGTCTCGCCCGTGGCGGCAGCAAGAAGCGCCCGCACTATGCCATCGTTGCGACCGACTCGCGCATGCCGCGCGATGGCCGCTTCCTGGAAAAGCTGGGCACCTACAACCCGCTGCTGCCGAAGGACAGCGAGGACCGCGTGCGCATGAACGTCGAGCGCGTGCAGCACTGGCTGGGCCAGGGCGCGCAGCCGACCGACCGCGTCGCGCGTTTTCTCGAGGCTGCTGGCGTCAAGGAAAAGACCGAGCGAAAGAACCTGAAAAAGGGCGAGCCGGGCAAGGCCGCCAAGGACCGCGCCACCAAGCGCGCCGAGCGTGAGGCCGCGGCCGCCGCTGCCGTTGCCGACACCAGCACCGCCGATGCGGATGCCGCTGCTGCTGCCGAAGAGCAGGCCAGCGTGGACGCGGTCGACACCGCGGCGGCGGACGCAGCCGAGGCCGCAAGCGAGTGATCCCGGCCGCCCCCCGGACCGGCGCCTGCGCCCGAAACGGGGGGCGCGCGCTGACGTCATCACGCTTGCAATCGGCGCGACGTCCCGCACCGGCGGGGCGGCGCATGTCTTCGCCTTCCGCGATTTGTCCCCGCCATGGCTGAGGCGGATCGCAAAGAAGCCCGCATCTGCGTCGGTGCCATCGCCGGCGCCTTTGGCGTACAGGGCGAGGTGCGGCTGAAAAGTTTTTGCGCGACCCCGTCCGATATCGCCAGCTATGGCCCGCTGACCAGCGAGGATGGCAGCCGCAGCTTTACCGTGCGCCTGACTCGTCCCGTGACGGGCGGTCTCGGGGCGCGGCTGTCGGGGATCAGCAACCGCGATCAGGCCGAGGCGGCCAAGGGTGTGACCCTGTGGGCAGATCGCGCGCGGCTGCCTTCGCTGCCCGATGACGAGTTTTACCACGCCGACCTGATCGGCCTGCTGGTCAGCGATCCTGGCGGGGCAGAGTTGGGCCGCGTGCGCGCCATTCACGACCACGGCGCGGGCGACATCATCGAGGTGGCAGGACCCAAGGGCGTTCTGCTGCTGCCGTTTACCCGCGCAGTCGTGCCGACGGTCGATCTGGCCGTGGGCCGCATCGTGGCAGACCCGCCCGAGAGCGACGAATGAGCCGCTTGGCGCAACTGCGCCCTGAGACGTGGCCGACGCCATGAGCGAACCTGACGGTGCAGGCCTGACCCGATCCCATGGCCGCCTGAATGCCCGCCCCAGCGCCCAACCGCGCGACCTGATGGCCGAGCCCGCGGGCGACCGCGGATGGATGGCCCAGATCGTCACCCTGTTCCCCGAGGCGTTTCCCGGCACGCTCGGCCTGTCGCTGACCGGCAAGGCTCTGGCCGAGGGGCTGTGGAGCCTGCGGACCATCGCGCTGCGCGAGCATGGCCTGGGGCGGCATCGCAATGTCGATGACACGCCGGCGGGCGGCGGCGCCGGGCTGGTGATCCGCCCCGACGTCCTCGACGCAGCGCTGGGCGAGGCCGCGCCGCATCTGCCAGTCATCTACATGTCGCCGCGCGGCGCGCCGCTGACCCAGGCCCGCGCCCGCGCGCTGGCCGAAGGGCCCGGCGTCACGCTGGTCTGCGGGCGTTTCGAGGGCGTGGACGAGCGCGTGCTGCAGGCCCGCGGCATCGAGGAGATCAGCATCGGCGATTACGTCCTGACCGGCGGCGAGCTAGCGGCGCAGGTCTTGATCGATGCGACCGTCCGCCTTATACCGCGCGTGCTGGGGAATCGCGATTCGCTGGCCGAGGAATCCTTTTCCGACGGTCTTCTCGAACATCCGCAGTATACGAAGCCTTCCGACTGGGACGGCCGCACGGTGCCCGAGGTTCTGCTCTCTGGCAATCACGCGGCCATTGCCCGTTGGCGGCAAGCCGAGGCCGAAAGGCTGACCAAGGAACGCCGCCCCGACCTGTGGCGGGCATACCAGGACCGCCATGCGGTTGGTATCGACCCGGCAAAGGACCGACAGCTCTCGGGCGCATCACACCAATCGCGGAACCACCGCGAGCAAGATGAAGGATGAACCCGCGATGAATCTGATCGCACAGCTGGAGGCCGAGCAGATCGATGCGCTCGGCAAGACCATTCCCGATTTCAAGGCCGGTGACACCGTGCGCGTTGGCTACAAGGTGACCGAGGGCACTCGCACCCGCGTGCAGATGTACGAAGGCGTCTGCATCAGCCGCAAGGGCGGGGCCGGCATCGGCGCCAGCTTCACCGTGCGCAAGATCAGCTTTGGCGAGGGTGTCGAGCGGGTGTTCCCGCTGTATGCCACCAACATCGACAGTATCGAGGTTGTCCGCCGCGGCCGCGTTCGCCGCGCCAAGCTGTACTACCTGCGCGATCGCCGCGGCAAATCTGCCCGCATCGCCGAGGTTACCAACTACAAGCCCAAGACCGGCGCTGCCGGCGCCAAAGCCTGAGGGTCCAGCCATGCGCAGCGATATTCATCCCGAATACCACATGATCACCGTCAAGATGACCGACGGCACCACCTATCAGGTCCGCTCGACCTGGGGCAAAGAGGGCGACACCATGACCCTCGACATCGACCCGACGGTGCACCCGGCCTGGACTGGCGGCAACGCCAAGCTGATGGACTCCGGCGGGCGCGTGTCCAAGTTCAAGAACAAATACGCGGGCCTCGGCTTCTGAAGCCCGGCCCTTGGCAGATAGCAGCGCCGCCCCGATGGGGCGGCGCTTTTGGTTTGTGACTGAAGGACGGTATCTGCCGGGGACATGCGCGAAAGCCGCCCTCCGCTGATCACGCCGTCTGTCCACAGCTTTCGATATCGGGCGGCTTTCCCACACGCTTTCGTGCGTCTAGGGTCCCGCCGTCGCAGGGAGGTCCGTGGCGTGGCGCATATCATCGTCATCGGCAACGAAAAGGGTGGGTCGGGCAAGTCCACCACCTCAATGCATGTCGCGACTGCGCTGGCGCGGATGGGGCACCGGGTGGGCGCGCTGGACCTCGACGTGCGGCAGCGCAGCTTTGGCCGCTACCTGGAAAACCGCGCGGCCTTCTCCGCGCGCGAGGGGCTGGCCCTTCCCACCCCGCGCCTCGGCATCCTCGAGGCGCGCAGCACCGACGACACCGACCCCCTGTCGGCTGCCATGGCCGAGCTGGAGGGCGAGAGCGATTTCATCATCCTCGACTGTCCGGGCAGCCATACCCGGCTGAGCCAGATGGCGCATACGCTGGCCGACACGCTGGTCACGCCCATGAACGACAGCTTCATCGATTTCGACCTGCTGGCGCGGCTGAACCCGGACGGCAAGGTGCTGGGCCCGTCGATCTATGCGGAGATGGTCTGGACAGCGCGGCAGATGCGGGGGCAGGCCGGCGCGGGCCCGATCGACTGGATCGTGCTGCGCAACCGTCTCGGCACCACCGAGATGCACAACAAGCGTAAGGTCGGCGCGGCGCTGCAGAACCTGTCCAAGCGCATCGGCTTTCGCGTGGCGCCAGGCTTTGCCGAGCGGGTGATCTTTCGCGAATTGTTCCCGCGCGGCCTGACGCTGCTGGACCTCAAGGACGTTGGCACGGCGCAACTTTCGATGTCGAACATCGCCGCCCGGCAGGAATTGCGCGACCTGATTACCGCGCTGAACCTGCCCGGGGTCAAGGTCGCGTTCTGACCGACGCCTCGGCGGCGCACCCCCGGGCGGAACTTTAGCTAACTTCAAATGGTTGGCCTTCGGGTACCGGGCTTTGGATAGCCCGCGCTGGCGGCGCTCGGGAATCTGCTCCCCCGTGCCGATCGGGCGAAACCGCCGCGCGGGATGTGCGTTGCCCATTGTCCATCGAAAGGAACCGCCATGGCCTCGCGTGCGATCTGGAAGGGACAGTTGCGCCTGTCCCTGGTGTCGATTCCGATCGAGATTCACAGTGCCACGCAATCGGGCCGGGCCATCAGCTTTCGCCAGATTCACGGTCCCACAGGCAAGCCGGTGCGGTATGAAAAGACCGTCGCCGGCGTCGGCCCGGTCAAGGCCGACGAGATCATGAAGGGCTACGAGGTCGGCGACAACGAATACATGCTGCTCGAGCCGTCGGAAATCGACGCCATCCGGTTGGAGACCAAAAAGACCTTTGAACTGGTCCAGTTCGTCGGCGCCTGCGAGATCCCCCCCCTCTATTTCGAGAAGCCTTATTACATCGTTCCCACCGACGAACTCGCTGAGGATGCCTACAAGGTCGTGCGCGACGCGCTGCGCAGGACGGAAAAAATCGGCCTCGGGCAGCTGACCCTGCGCGGGCGCGAGAGCCTGTGCGCAGTCAAGCCCTGCGGTGACGGCCTGTTGATGGAGACGCTGTATTACGCCGAGGAGATCCGAAAGGCCGACCCGCTGTTCGCCGAGATCGGCGACGATGACCCGGACGAGGACCTGCTGGCCGTCGCGACCCAGTTGATCGAGAAAAAGACGGCACCCTTTAAGGCCGACGCTTTTACCGATCACTACGACACCGCTCTGCGCGCGCTGATCGAGGAAAAGCGCAAGTCCGGCAAGGTCAAGCGCGCCCGGACCAGCGATGATACCGAGGGCCCGTCCAAGGGCACCAATGTCGTCGACCTGATGGCAGCACTGAAGGAAAGCCTGAAGTCCGCGGGCGGTGACAAGGCCAAGGCCCCGGCCAAATCCGCCAGGAAACCGGCAGCCAGCAGGGCGGCCGCCAAGAAGGCCAGCTGATGGAATCGCTCGCCACCTATCGATCCAAACGCAATTTCGGCGACACGCCCGAACCTGCGGGCGTCGCAAGGCCGCGGGGGCTGGGGCTGCATTATTCCATGCAGTGCCACGACGCGACGCGGCTGCATTACGATTTGCGGCTGGAATGGGGGGGCGTGCTGCTCAGCTGGGCAGTGACGCGCGGGCCGTCGCTGGACCCGGCCGACAAGCGGCTGGCCGTGCGGACCGAGGATCATCCGCTGGATTATCTGCGCTTCGAGGGCACCATTCCGGCCGGCAATTACGGCGCCGGGGTCGTCATGCTGTGGGACATCGGCACGTGGCAGCCGGTCGACGACATCGACCGCGGCCTTGCCAAGGGCCACTTGCGGCTGCGGATCATCGGCCGGCGCCTGACGGGCGAGTGGCACTTGGTGCGCATCAAGGGCAAGCCCTCCGACAAGGGCCGTGAGAACTGGTTGCTGATCAAGCAGGAGGACGCGGCCGCGCATCAGCCCGATCCGGTCGCGCGGTACACCAGCTCGGTGCTGACAAATCGCGATCACGCCCAGATCGCCGCTGATGCCGAGCCGCGGCCCTTTGGCCCGCCCCGCAAGGCGCCCGCGCCGGCATTCGAGGCGCCGATGCTGCCAACGCTGGTCAAGGATGCCCCGGGCGCGGATGGCTGGTGGCACGAACTGAAGTTCGACGGCTATCGCGGCCAGATCCAGATCGGCGCGGAGGGGGCGCGGTTCCGCACCCGGTCCGGCCTCGACTGGTCGGACCGTTTTGAATCGCTGCTGCCCGCCTTTGAGGAACTGCCCGCCAAGACCGCGCTGATTGATGGCGAGGTCGTGGCCGGCGCCGACCTGGGCGGTTTTGGTGCGCTGCAACGTGCCATCGGCGAGGGCGGCCCGTTCCGGTTCTATGCCTTCGACCTGCTTGAGCGCGATGGCTGTGACCTGCGGGACGAGCCGCTGAGCAAGCGGCGCAAGGCGCTTGAGGCGCTGCTGAAGGACGCGCCCCCCATGGGGCTGATCGAGCTGTCGACCGTGATCGATGGCGACGGCGCGGAAGTGCTGGCGCCGATCTGCGAGGCCGGCGGCGAGGGGATCGTCAGCAAGCGCAGCGACTCGCCTTGGCGCAGCGGGCGCACGACCGCCTGGCTGAAGACCAAATGCGAGCGCCGGGCCGAGTTTGTGGTCCTGGGCTGGCAGCCGTC
Source organism: Paracoccus suum (assembly GCF_003324675.1). Classification (NCBI taxonomy): domain Bacteria; kingdom Pseudomonadati; phylum Pseudomonadota; class Alphaproteobacteria; order Rhodobacterales; family Paracoccaceae; genus Paracoccus; species Paracoccus suum. The sequence goes on along the minus strand of NZ_CP030918.1, from coordinate 642,113 downwards.
TGACAAGCGCGGGCGCGAGTTCTCGTCCCTGCTGCTGGGCACGCATGAGGGCGGCAAATGGATCTATCGCGGCAAGGTGGGCACCGGGTTCGACATGGCCACGCAGGCCGATCTGGCCGCCCGGCTGGAGCGCCTGAAAGCGCCGATGGTGCTGGACAAGCGCCCGGCGGATGCGCGCGGTGCGGTCTGGGTCAAGCCACAGTTGACGGTCGAGATTCGCTATGGCGAGGTGACCGATGATGGCCAATTGCGCCACGCCGCCTATGTCGGGCTGCGCGAGGACAAGCCCGCCGAGGAGGTCGTGATGGATAGCGAGGCCCCCACAACCGTCAGCGACGGCGAGCGCGTCATCGTCGCCACCATCGGCGTCTCGCACCCCGAACGGGTGCTGTTCCCGCCCAAAGGCCCGACCAAGCTGGAGTTGGCCCAGTATTACGCCGATATTGCCGACCGTATGCTGCCGATGACGGCGAACCGGCCATTGTCGCTCGTGCGCCTGCCGGACGGGTTGGGCGGGCAGGCCTTCTTTCAAAAGCACCTGCGCAAGGGTTGGCCAAAGTCGCTGAAGCCGGTCCCGGTCGAGACCTCGTCCGGCGTCGAGGACTACATGTACGTCACCGACGCTGCGGGCCTGGTCGGCGCGGTGCAGATGGGGACGGTCGAGTTTCACATCTGGGGCAGCCGCCGCGACAATCTGGACCGCCCCGACCGCATGGTATTCGACCTCGACCCGGATGAGGGCCTCGATTGGGAAAAGGTGCGCACTGCCGCGTTCGAGATGCGGGACGTACTGGCAGAACTGGGCCTGCCGAGTTGGCCCATGCTGACCGGCGGCAAGGGCGTGCATGTGGTGATCCCGCTGCGCCGCACGGTCGGGTGGGACACGGTCAAGCTGTTCTCGCATACGGTGGCCTCGCACTGCGCCGAGCGCTGGCCGGACCGTTATCTGGCCAACATGTCCAAGGCCAAGCGCAGCGGGCGCATCTTTATCGACTACCTGCGCAACGAGCGCGGCTCGACCGCCATCGCGCCCTTTTCGGTCCGGGCGCGGCCGGGGGCAACGGTCGCGTTCCCGCTGTCGTGGCAGGCGCTCGAGGATGCGCCGGGTGCCAATGCCTATGACATGAAACGCGCCCTGGCCGAGGGCAACTGGGACAATGTCGGCGTGCCGGCCCCGGCAAGCCTGCCCGCCGCGATCAAGAAAATGGCCCAGCTTTGGGGCTGAGCCATCGGTGTCTCCAGGTCTGGCAGGCCGGTGTCAGCGGCGGCGGTCGCGCCTCGCGCTCATCGGCTGGAAGGCGACACCGACATGGGCCTCGCAATAGGGCTTGCCCGCCTGCGAGGGGAGGCCGCAGAACCAGAACTTTTCCGTCGCCGGATCGCCGATCGGCCATTTGCAGGTCCGCTCGGTCAACTCCATCAGGGTCAGCTTGCGGGCGCGCTTTTCGACCTCGCGGACCGAGGCGAGGGCCTCGGGGCTGATTTCGTTGGCCGAGGGTTGGGGCGGCAGCGGCTGGCCTGCGGGCACGATCGGCCGCCGCGGGGTAAAGGTCGCGACCGGTGCGGGTTCGGCCTCGGGCTCCGGCTCGGGGGCGGACTTGGCCGCCACGGGCTCGTGGCGCGGCGCCTCGGGCGCAGATGCAGCGGCGGCTGCGGGCGCGGCGGCAGCGGCCGGCGCCTCGGGGGCGGCCTCACCTTCCTCGGTGCGGTTCGACAGGCCCAACCGATGGACCTTGCCGATCACGGCGTTGCGCGTGACACCGCCAAGTTCCTTGGCGATCTGGCTGGCCGACTGACCCTCGGTCCACATCCGCTTCAGCGTTTCGACCCGCTCGTCGGTCCACGACATCGCGCCCACCCTTGCATGTTTTCGGCTGGCCCGGTCTAAGAACCGGGATGCCCGGATATATCCCCACGAACACATGACTTCAAGGCAAGCTGACGCAACGGCTGACCAGCGCCCCATGGGCGTGCGCCGGTTCGGAATGATCAACTGGCTCGGCCTGTGGACGCTGGCCATGCGCGAGGTTCGCCGGTTCATGGCGGTCTGGCAGCAGACCATCTTTGCCCCGCTGATGACGGCAGGGCTATTCGTCATGGTCTTCGCGCTGGCCCTCGGGCGCGGCCGGGGCGAGGTAATGGGGCTGCCTTACCTTGCCTTCCTTGGGCCGGGCGTCCTGATGATGACCGTGATCCAGAACGCCTTTGCCAACACCTCGTCCTCGATCATCTCGGCCAAGATGCAGGGCAATATCGTCGACACGTTGATGCCGCCCCTGTCGGCCGGCGAGATATTGGCCGGCTACCTCGCAGGATCTGTCATACGGGCTGGACTGGTCGCCTCGGTCATCACGCTAGGCATGGCCGTGACGCTCGGCTTTGGCGTCGCGCATCCGCTGTGGGCGATCACCTTCGTCGTGCTGGGCGCACTGCTGATGGGCGGCCTCGGGATCCTCGCCGGGATCATCGCGCAAAAGTTCGACCAGATGGCGGCGATCACCAACTTCATCGTGACGCCCCTGTCGTTCCTGTCGGGCACGTTCTATTCGGTCGAAGCGCTGCCGCCGGCGTTCCGCGCTTTCAGCCACGCCAACCCTATCTTTTACCTGATCGACGGGGCGCGCTACGGCTTTGCCGGGGTCAGCGACGCCTCGCCCGTCCTCGGGCTGGGGGTCTGCCTGCTCGCGCTGGCGGTGGTGCTGGGCCTTGGCTGGTGGTGGCTGCGATCCGGCTATCGGATGAAGGCCTGACGCCCGCCCGGGGCGGAGGATTGCGTCATGCGTCCGCCCGCGCTAACCGTGCAAACCGACTGCAAGCCGCGCCTGAAAACGTCGCGCCGGCGCATTGGCAAGCCCCGCCGGGGCCCATGCCGGCCCGCCGCGCCCTCTACCGCAAGGGACCGCCATGATCGACGCCATCCTGCCGACCTATAATCGCGCCGACCTGGCGTTTGAACGCGGCGAGGGTGCCTGGGCGATTGCCGAGGATGGGACGCGCTATCTGGACCTCGGCGCCGGGATTGCGGTGAACGCGCTGGGTCACGCCAATCCGGCGCTGGTCGCCGCGCTGACCGACCAGGCCAGCCGCATCTGGCATGTCAGCAATATCTACCGCATCCCCCAGCAGGAACGGCTCGCCGAAATGCTGGTCGAGGCCACCTTCGCCGACACCGTTTTCTTTACCAACTCGGGCACCGAGGCGGCCGAACTGGCGATCAAGATGGTGCGCAAGTACTGGGACGCCGCCGGTGAGCCCGAGCGGATCGAGATCCTGACCTTCGAGGGCGCCTTCCACGGCCGCTCGACCGGCGCGATCGCCGCCGCGGGCTCCGAGAAGATGGTCAAGGGCTATGGCCCCTTGATGCCCGGTTTCCGCCAGCTGCCTTGGGGCGACATAGCGGCGTTGAAGGCCGCAATCGGCCCCCAGACCGCCGCCGTCATGCTGGAGCCGGTGCAGGGCGAGGGCGGCATCCGCGTCATGCCCGATGCCGACCTGCGCGAGATCCGCGCCCTGTGCGACAGCACCGGCGCGCTGCTGGTGCTGGACGAGGTGCAATCGGGCATGGGCCGCACCGGCCGGCTGTTCGCGCATGAATGGGCCGGCATCGCGCCCGATATCATGATGGTCGCCAAGGGCATCGGCGGGGGCTTCCCCCTCGGCGCGGTGCTGGCCACCGAAAAGGCAGCGCTGCCGATGACGGCCGGCAGCCATGGCAGCACCTATGGCGGCAACCCGCTGGCCTGCGCCGTCGGCACCGCGGTCATGGGCATCGTCGCGGAACCGGAGTTTCTGGCCGAGGTCGGGCGCAAGGGCGCGCTGCTGCGCCAGCGGCTCGAAGGGCTTGTCGCGGCTCACCCCGCGGTGTTCGAGGCCGTGCGCGGCCAAGGCCTGATGCTGGGCCTGCGCTGCCGGGTCGCGCCGACCGATCTGGTCAAGGCGGGCTATGACCAGCACCTGCTGACCGTCGCCGCCGCGGACAACACCCTGCGCCTGCTGCCGCCGCTGACCATCACCGAGGACGAGATCGCCGAGGCGGTTGCGCGGCTGGACCGGGCCGCGACGGCTGTCGAGGCCGCCCTGCCGACGGAAAGCCATGCTTAGGCCGATGCGCCGGGGCAGGCCGCGAAAGCCGCGACGAGGGGAACGCCAGCCGGACCCCCTCGCCTGACGTTTTCGCAGCCGCCGCGGCGGCAGAGTGCCCGATATGACCAATTTCCTCGACATCCACACCACACCCAAGCCTGACCTGCGGTCGATGATCGACGCCGCGCGAGTGATGAAAGCCGCGCGCGGCGATGCACCCAAGGCGACGCCCGACGCCGAGCAGCCGCTGGCCAACCGCATGGTCGCACTGATCTTTGAAAAACCCTCGACCCGCACGCGCATCAGCTTTGACCTGGGGGTGCGGCAGATGGGCGGGCAGACCATGGTGCTGTCCGGCGCCGACCTGCAGCTGGGGCATGGCGAGACAGTCGCCGATACCGCGCGCGTGCTGTCGCGTTATGTCGACCTGATCATGATCCGCACCTTCGAGGAGGCGACGTTGCATGAGATGGCCGAGCACGCCACCGTGCCGGTCATCAACGGGCTGACCAACCGCACCCATCCCTGCCAGATCATGGCCGACGTGCTGACCTTCGAAGAGCATCGCGGGCCGATCGCCGGGCGCAAGGTGGTCTGGTCGGGGGACGGCAACAACACCTGCCATTCGCTGATCGGCGCGGCCGGACAGTTCGGCTTTGACTTTACCTTCACCGGCCCGCCGCCGCTGGACCCCGAGGCGGCCTTCATGGATTTCGCCCGCGCCCAGGGCGTGCGTGCCGAGATCGAGCGCGACCCCGTCCGCGCCGTCGAGGGCGCCGATCTGGTGGTAACCGACACCTGGGTCAGCATGCACGATCCGGTTTCGGCCCGCGAGCGGCGGCACAATCAACTGCGCGGCTACCAGATCAACGAGGCGCTGATGGCGCAGGCCGGCCCGGACGCACTGTTCATGCATTGCCTTCCGGCGCACCGCGATGACGAGGTCACGAGCGCGGTCATGGACGGCCCGCAGTCAGTCGTCTGGGACGAGGCTGAAAACCGCCTTCACGCGCAAAAAGCCGTGATGCGCTGGTGCCTAGGGGTCTGAAACGTCCCCAAAATTCTTAAAAAACAACGCCTCAGAAGTTGGACTGGACGTTATAGCTGATCGCTATGGCGTCCAGATATTTCATATATTTGAAATATCACGCCACCGCCGACAATCCGGTCATGAGGGCTGCCGGGGGGAACCGCGCGGCCCAACCGACATGGAGGGGAGAGGCATGTTCGAATTTCGCAACCTGACCAGGGCTGCGGGCATCGCCGCAATGATGGCGCTTTGGTCGGCCGCACCGGCCGCCGCCCAAGACCAGATCACGATCAAGTTCAGCCACGTCGTCGCGCCCGACACGCCCAAGGGCAAGGGCGCCGAAAAGTTCAAGGAACTCGCCGAGAAATACACCGAGGGCAAGGTCAAGGTAGAGATCTACCCCAACAGCCAACTCTACAAGGACAAGGAAGAGATGGAGGCGCTGCAATTGGGCGCCGTCCAGATGCTCGCCCCATCGCTGGCCAAGTTCGGCCCGCTGGGCGTCCCCGAGTTCGAGCTGTTTGATCTGCCGATGCTGTTCAAGGACAGTGCTGATCTGCGCAAGATCACCGAGGGCGATGTCGGCAAGGGCCTGATGGCCAAGCTGGATGCCAAGGGCATCAAGGGCCTCGCCTACTGGGACAACGGCTTCAAGATCATGACCGCGAACTCGCCCGTCGTGAACCCTGATGATTTCCTGGGGCTGAAGATGCGCATCCAGTCCTCGAAGATCCTCGAAGCGCAGTTCCAGGCGCTGGGCGCCGTGCCGCAGGTGATGGCCTTCAGCGAGGTCTACCAGGCGCTGCAGACCGGCGTGGTGGACGGCACCGAAAACACGCCGTCGAACACCTATACCCAGCGTGTCTATGAGGTGCAGAAATACGCCAATGTCTCGAACCACGGCTACATCGGCTACGCCGTGATCGTGAACAAGAAGTTCTGGGACGGCCTGCCGGATGACGTCCGCGCCAACCTGGACAAGGCCATGGCCGAGGCGACCGCCTATGCCAATGGCATCGCCGAGGAGGAGAACGCGACCGCCCTGCAGGCCATGCGTGATACCGGCAAGACCGAGTTCCACGACATGACCGAGGGCGAGCGCGCGGAATGGTACAAGGTGCTGCGCCCGGTCCATGAGAAGATGGCGAACCGCATCGGCGCCGACCTGATCCAGCAAACCTATAAGGCGCTGGGAACCCAGTAAGATCGGGGCGCGCAACTACGGCGCCCCTTTTTCCCATTAAGCCTGCCCCTCCGCACAGCTTTGGTCGGGGGGCAACGCCCGCGCCGTTCCGCTTCAGGCGGGGAGCCTGCGCCATGCCTTCGGGCCGGTGACATGGACCGAGGTGCCACGCGCATCGACGGCGACGGTGACAGGCATATCCTTGACGGTGAATTCGTGAATCGCCTCCATCCCGAGCTCGGCAAAGGCGATCACGCGGGCCTCTCGGATCGCCTGTGAGACGAGATAGGCCGCCCCGCCCACCGCGATCAGGTAGGCGGCGCCGTTGCGGGCGATGGCGTCCAGCGTTTGCGGCCCGCGCTCGGCTTTGCCGATCATCAGCGCGACCCCGAGGCGGTCCAGCATCATGTCGCTGTAGCCGTCCATTCGACTGGAGGTGGTGGGACCCGCGGGGCCAACGACCTCGCCCGCAACGGGGTCGACCGGGCCAACATAATAGATGGCGCGATCGCGAAAATCGACCGGCAGCAGTTCGCCCGCGGCCAGCATCTGCTGGATGCGGCGATGGGCGGCGTCGCGGCCGGTCAGCATCCGGCCGGACAGCAGCAGCGCCTCGCCGGGCTGCCAGCTGGCGATCTCCTCCCGGGTCAGGCCGTCCAGATCGACGCGTCGGGCATCGCGCCAGGCGTCGCGGAAATCCAGTTCGGGCCAGTCGGACAGATCGGGCGGCGTCAGCCGCGCCGGGCCGCTACCGTCCAGTTCGAAATGCACATGCCGGGTAGCCGCGCAGTTCGGCACGACGGCAACCGGCAGCGAGGCTGCATGGGTCGGAAAGCTGCGCACCTTGACATCCAGCACGGTGGTCAACCCGCCAAGGCCCTGCGCCCCCACTCCAAGGGCGTTGATGCGGTCGATCAACTCCAGCCGCAGCTCCTCCTCCGGCGTGGCGGCGCCGCGGGCGCGAAGCTGGTGCGCGTCGAGCGGCTCGTTCAGGGCCTGCTTTGCCATGACCATCGCCTTGTCGACGCTGCCGCCGATACCCACCCCGAGGATGCCCGGCGGGCACCAGCCGGCGCCCATCCCGGCCACGGCCTCGACCACCCAGTCGGCGACCGAAGCCGAGGGATTCAGGACCGCAAAGCGGGACTTGTTCTCGGATCCGCCGCCCTTGGCCGAGACGTCAAAGGCGATGCGATCGCCCGCGACCATCTCGACATGCAGCATGGCCGGGGCATTGTCGCCGGTGTTGCGCCTTTGGCCGAGCGGGTCGGCAACGACCGATGCACGCAGCGGGTTGTCATTCTGGCGCCACGCGCGGCGCACGGCGTCATCGACGATCTGCTGCAGCGGCCGGTCCCAGTCGAGGCGCGCGCGAACGCCGATGCGGGCGGTGATGTTGGCAACGCCCGTGTCCTGGCAGATCGGGCGATGGCCGAGGGCGGCCATGCGCGAATTGACCAGGATCTGGGCCATGGCCCCCTTGGCAGCCGGGCTCTCCTCGGTCCGCCACGCATCGGACATGGCGCGGATGAAGTCCGCCGGGTGGTAGTACGATATGAATTGCAAGGCGTCCGAGACGCTGGCGATCACATCCTCTTCGCTGATGGCCGGCATGGCTGTCCCTCTGGTTAGCGGGCGGCGTCGGCAGGTTCGGTTGCGCCGATCCAGCGGCCGGTTCGGGCCAGGTCGTGCAGCGTCTCGCGCGCCAGGGCGAGCACGGTTGACACGGCGCTGGTCATCGGCCGGCTGGCGGAATGGGCGAGGTAGATGCCGCGCGTGATGCCCGGCGCGGCAACCGGCCAGCTGCGCAGCCGCGCCTCCGCAACCTCAGCCGCGATGGCGTGCTCGGGCAGGATCGAATAGCCCAACCCCTCGGCCACCAGTGCCTTGATGTTGCTGTAGGATTCGACGTCGATCACGGTGTTCAGTTCCACCTGATGGACCTGGGCATGGCGGCCGAGCAGGTCACGCAGCCCGTGGCCGATGCCCGGCAGGATCAGCGGCAGGCGGGCGATCTCGGCAAAGGCCAGCGGGCTGTGGGGCGGCGGCAGGACCTCCGACCGCAGTCCCTCGGCGGGCCCAAAGAACTGCAACTGCTCGTCCAGCAACTGCTCGGTCCGGATGCCGTGCTCGGCCGCCTGGCCGTAAAGCACCGCCAGATCGATCCGCCCTTCGCGCATCCATTCGAGGATAAAGCCGCTCATCGCCTCGGCGATGCGCAGCTTGATCCGCGGGTAGCGCTGGTTGGCGGCGGTGATCAGTGGCACGGCAAGGATCTGGCCGATGGTGCCGGGCAGGCCGAGGCGCACGTCGCCCGCGGGATCGCTATGGCGGCCGCGCACCTCCTCGGCGGCGACGGTGATCTGGTCCATGATGATGCGTGCATGGCGCAACAGGATGGTGCCGGCCTCGGTCAGCTCGACCCCGCGCGGGGTCCGCACCAGCAGCGCGGTGCCGAGGGCGGCCTCCATGTTCCGCACGTGCAGCGACAGGGCGGGCTGCGCGACATGCAGCACCACCGCAGCCCGCGAGAACGAGCCTTGCTCGGCAATGGCGATGAAATAGCGAAGCTGGCGAAGGTCCATCATCGGCGGGGTCCCGGCAGGCAGAGGGCATGGAAGCACAAGGCGACCCTGACGGCAAACAAGGGATTGCCTGCGGCGCCATGCCAGAATGTTATGGCGCGCCTGTCGAAGCCCTATTGGACAAGTGGCGGCCATTGCCGTCCTGATCACCGGCGCATCCAGAAGGGGCAGCCAATGACCATCACGCGAACCCTGGCCGATTTCAGCGTCCTGACGCCGGCCGCCACGATTCCCCGGGAAGTTACCACGAGGGCGCTGGCGCTGGTGACCGATCTGGCCGGCTCGGCCATCCGTGCGTCGAACGACAGCGCTTCCAGCCCGGCCATGCTTGCGATGCTGGACCGGCTGGGGCTTGCCGGCGGGGGCGATTGCACCGTCCTGGGCCTGCAGCGCCGCTTTGGCGCAGGGGCGGCCGCACTGCTGAACGGCGCCTTCGGCCACTCGCTGGATTTCGACGACACCCATTCCGATAGCTCGCTGCACCCGAGTGCGCCCGTGGTGCCGGCGCCACTGGCCGCGGCGGAGCTGACGGATGCCACCGGGCAAGAACTGCTGGTCGCCACCGTCATCGGCTTCGAGGTCTGCTGCCGCCTCGGCATGGCGCTTGACCCGACCGCGCATTACGCACGCGGGTTTCACCCCACGGCGACGGCCGGCACCTTCGGCGCGGCAGCGGCGGCGGGCCGGCTGCTGGGGCTGTCGCCAGAGGCGATGGTCTCGGCCTTCGGCATCGCGGCGAGCCAAGCCTCCGGCTCGCTGCAGTTCCTGGAAAATGGCGCCTGGAACAAGCGCTACCAGGTGGGCGAGGCGGCGATGAAAGGCCTGATGGCGGCCACCCTCGCGGCCGAGGGTTTCCGCGGCGCGACCGAGGCGCTGGAGGGCACGCATGGCTTTCTTAAAGGCTACAGCGACGGCGCCCAGCCGCTGCGCGCGACCGCCGATCTAGGCACGGTGTGGGAGACTCTGCGCATCGGCGTGAAACCCTATCCCGCTTGCCGCTATACACATGCCGCCGTTGACGGACTGCTCGCCCTGCAGCGGACGCATGGCTGGACGCCAGATCAAGTGACGGCGGTTCGGGTTGGCCTGCACCGCAACGGCATCGCGCTTGTCGGCGCGCCGCTGGCGGAAAAGCAGCGTGCACGCAGCATCGTCGCGGGCCAGTTCGCGATGCCCTTCACCGCGGCAGTTGCGCTGCTGCGGGGCCGCTTCGGCTGGGACGATTACGATCTGCTGGGCGATGCGGAGGCCGAGGCGCTTGCCGGGCGGGTGGATGTCTGGCGCGACCCATCGCTGGAGGGGCTGCGCCACCCGTTCGGCGCAACGCTCGAGGTGCGGGCCGATGGCGCAGTGCATCACCTGCGCATCCCCGATCCGTCGGGCGAGCCGGAGACCTTCCCCGATGCCGCTGCGCTGGCAGCCAAATTCCGGTCGCTGACGGCGCCGGTCCTGAACGGTGCCGATGGTGAATGGCTGGAACGGCTGGCCAGCCTAGGGCAGGGCGCGTGCGTCCGGCAGGTATTGGCCTGATTGGCAGCGCCTTAAACTCTGAACGTGTCATAGCCTGATGCTCTAACGGCCATCGAATTCATATATTTGAAGTATCGCTCGGCTTTGGGCAGTTTGCCGGGCAACGCAGAACCGGAGGAGCGCATGGATCATCGCAGCGACGCCCATCAGGAGATCCGTGACGCCGTGCGCGCCCTTTGCGCGCAATTCCCGGACGAATATCATCGCAAGGTCGACCTCGCTCGCGCCTACCCCGAGGAATTCGTCGAGGCCCTGACGAAATCCGGCTGGATGGCTGCGTTGATCCCCGAGGAATACGGCGGATCTGGCCTCGGCCTGACTGAGGCGAGCGTCATCATGGAGGAAATCAACCGGGCCGGCGGCAATTCGGGGGCCTGCCACGGCCAGATGTACAACATGAACACGCTGGTGCGTCACGGATCACCGGCGCAGCGCGAGAAATACCTGCCCAAGATCGCCAGCGGCGAATTGCGGCTGCAATCCATGGGCGTGACCGAACCCACGACTGGAACCGATACGACCAAGATCAAGACCACGGCCATCAAGAAGGACGGCCGATATGTCATCAACGGCCAGAAGGTGTGGATCAGCCGGGTGCAGCATTCCGACCTGATGATCCTGCTCGCGCGCACCACCCCGCTGGCCGAGGTCGCCAAGAAAACCGAAGGACTGTCTATCTTTATCGTCGATGTGAAGGCGGCCATGGCCTCCGGCATGGAGGTGCGCCCGATCCTGAACATGGTCAATCACGAGACCAACGAGCTGTTCTTTGACAACCTGGAAATCCCCGAGGAGAACCTGATCGGCGAGGAGGGTCAGGGCTTCAAATACATCCTGACCGGCCTGAATGCCGAACGCGCGCTGATTGCCGCGGAATGCATCGGCGACGGTTATTGGTTCATCGACCGCGTCACTAATTACGTCAAGGAACGCGTCGTTTTTGGCCGTCCGATCGGCCAGAATCAGGGCGTGCAATTCCCCATCGCCGAAAGCTTCATTGAAATCGAGGCCGCCAATCTGATGCGCTACGAGGCATGCCGCCTTTATGACGCGCAATTGCCCTGCGGCGCGCAGGCGAACATGGCCAAATACCTGGCGGCAAAAGCCTCGTGGGAGGCGGCGAATGCCTGCCTGCAATTCCACGGCGGTTTCGGCTTTGCCTGCGAATATGACATCGAGCGCAAGTTCCGCGAAACGCGCCTTTACCAGGTCGCGCCAATCTCGACCAACCTGATCCTGTCCTACGTCGCTGAACACATGCTCGGCCTGCCGAGGAGCTTTTGATGGCCACGCTGCCCCTGGATGGGCTGACTGTCATTGCCATCGAGCAGGCCGTGGCCGCGCCCTTTGCCACGTCGCGCCTTGCCGATGCCGGCGCCCGGGTCATCAAGGTCGAGCGGCCCGAAGGCGATTTCGCGCGCGGTTATGACGATGTCGCCAAGGGTCAGGCCAGCTACTTCGTGTGGCTGAACCGCGGCAAGGAATCGCTGGCGCTCGACTTGACGCGCGCCGAGCACAAGCAGCGGCTGGAGGGCCTGCTGGCGGGCGCCGACGTCCTAGTCCAGAACCTCAAGCCGGGTGCGCTCGCGCGGCTGGGCTTTGGCTTCGAGCGGCTCGCGGCCGACTTTCCGCGACTGATCGTCTGCTCGATCTCGGGTTATGGCGAGACAGGGCCGATGGCGGATCGCAAGGCCTATGACCTGCTCATCCAGGCAGAATCGGGGCTGTGCTCGATCACCGGTGGCCCGAACGAGCCGTCGCGGGTGGGGGTCTCGCTGGTCGATATCGCAACCGGGGCGACCGCGCATGCTGCGATCCTCGAGGCGCTCATCCGGCGCGGGATCACAGGGCAGGGGGCCAACATCCAGGTGTCGATGTTCGACGTCATGGCCGACTGGCTGACGGTTCCGCTGCTGAACCACGAGGGGGGTAAATCGCCCCGCAGGCTCGGCCTCGCGCATCCTTCGATCTCGCCCTACGGGGTGTTCACCTGCAAGGATGGAAGCCAGATCCTGATGTCGATTCAAAGCGATCGTGAGTTCGCCAAGCTGGCGAAGGTGTTTCTCGGCGATGCCCAACTGGCCTGCGATCCGCGATTTGCGACCAATGTGGCGCGCGTCGCCAACCGGACCGAGACCGACGCCATCGTGGCAGGGGCCTTTGCCCGGCTGACCGAGGCTGAGGCAACAGCGCTGCTGATCGCAGCCGACGTGGCCTTCGCCTCGGTGAACGACATGGCGGCCCTGTCGTCGCATGCCCAGTTGCGCCGCATCACCGTGGACACGCCCAACGGCCCGGTCAGCTACCCCGCGCCGGGTGCAGTCTTTGCGGGTGAGACGCGGGAATACGGCCCGGTCCCGGCCCTGGCGGCGGTCGAGGGATGAGCGCGCTCGATCTCGGGCACCTCCGCGACTGGATCGGTCGCGAGGAAGTTGCCGCCGAGCGCGTGACTGCCGCCCTGGTGCAGCGCTTCAATGCGACATTCGACCGGCAGGGCGAGGTGCGCGAGGGCAATATCGCGCCGGCGATGATCCACCTCTGCCTTGCCCCGCCGACCGCGCCGACCGCCAGCCTCGGCCCCGACGGCCATCCGGCGCGAGGCGGTTTTCTGCCGCCGGTCCCACTGCCGCGCCGGATGTGGGCAGGCGGGGCACTGACCTTTCAGGATGCGATCCGCGTTGGCGATCTGGTCACGCGCCGGTCGACGATCCGCGACGTGACACTCAAGGAGGGCCGCAGCGGCAGGCTCTGCTTTGTCACCGTCGAGCATCGGATCGACAGCGCCGGCCGGCTGGCAGTCCACGAGCGTCAGGACATCGTCTATCGCGACATCAGCACAGCGGCCCGAGCGCCCGAGCAGGCGCCGCGGGGCACGCATCGGCAGCGCGTCACCCCCTCGGCCGCATTGCTGTTTCGCTACTCGGCGCTGACCTTCAACAGCCACCGCATCCACTACGACGCCCCCTATGTGCGGGACGAGGAGGGCTATCCCGGCCTGATTGTGCACGGGCCACTGCAGGCGACGCAACTTGTGCAACTGGCCGAGGCGTTGGGGGGCAGCCCTCCGGCGCGGTTCGAATTCCGCAGCCTCACGCCAATCTTCGACACCCAGGACTACGTACTGAATGCCGCGGCAGATGGCGACGGCATGCGGCTGTGGACCGCGGCCGTCGATGGTCCTGTGGCGATGGAAGCGCGGGCGACATGGTGACTGGCATCCGAGCGCCGCTATTCGTGCCGGCTGACCGGCCCGAACGATTTGCCAAGGCCGCAGCCTCGGGCGCGGATGCCATCATTCTTGACCTGGAAGATGCGGTTGCGCCTGACTCCAAGGACGCCGCGCGGGCTGCGCTTCGCTGCGATTTCACCGACCTGCCGGTCATCGTGCGGATCAACGGTCATGGCACGCCATGGCACGAGACCGATCTGGCAGCCGTCGCCGCCCAGCAATTTGCGGCGGTGATGTTGCCCAAGGCCGAAGCCCCGGCGATCTGTGGCGACGTTGCTTTGCGCGCAGCAAAGCCGTTGATCGCACTGATCGAGTCAGCAACCGGACTGGCACATGCGCGCAGTATCGCGATGGCGTCGGGCGTGATCCGGCTGGCCTTCGGCTCGGTTGATTTCTGTGCCGATCTGGGGTGCGCGCATCTGCGCGAGGTGTTGCTGCCGGCGCGCTTCGAACTGGTGCTGGCGTCGCGGCTGGCCGCGATCGCGCCGCCCCTCGATGGCGTCGCACTGAACCTGGACGATCCGTCCGCCAGCCATGACGATGCGGCCCATGCCAAGGCACTGGGGATGACGGGCAAACTGTGCATTCACCCCCGGCAGATCGCCGAGGTGCGCCGCGCGTTTGTCCCGACCGCGAGCGAGGCTGCCTGGGCCGAGCGGGTGCTTTCGACGCGTGATGGCGCGGTGGCGCTCGATGGGGCGATGGTCGACGAGCCCGTGCGCATCCGGGCACGGGCGATTCTCGCGGCTGCCGCGCAGCTTGGCGAGAGCTAGTCCGGTGACACCCTCCGAGCTTTAAGCCGCCGACGGGCCCGGGCGCCGGGAGTTCGTCCCTGAACCGGATCAAATCACGCGACGGCGGGCATCACGTCTCGCGGAATGCGCGTGTAAAGTAGTCGGTCAACGGTTTCAGAAGATAGGCCAGCGGGCTGCGCTCTCCGGTCTGGACATAGATCTCGACCGGCATGCCGGGCACGAGGGACAGCTGGCCCAGCTTTGCCAACTGATCGGCGCCGATGGTCACCTCGGCCCGGTAGTAGGGCAGCTTGGTACTCTCGTCGACGACCGAGTCGGCCGAGATCTGGGCAAGGACGCCGTCGATCTCGGGTGTCGTGCGCGAGGAAAAGGCAGAAAAACGCAGCACGACCGGCTGCCCGATCCGCACCTCGTCGATGTTGATTGGGGCGATGCGCGCGGCGATCACCAAGGGACGGTCCTGGGGGATCAGATACATGACCGGCTCGGCCGCACGGATCACGGACCGGGGGGTGGTGATCTGCATCTGGTGGACGATACCGGCAACCGGGGCGCGGATCTCCAGCCGGGCGATCTGCTCGGTCAGCGAGCGGCGACGCTCGGCCAGTTCAAGCGTGCGATAGCCGAGATCGCGCAATTCGACCTCGGCCTTTTCCCGACGCTCGGCAGATTTTTGCAGACGCTCAATGCCGATTTCGGTGATCTTGATTTCGGCCTGGGCACGGTCTGAAGTCAGCTCGCCCAGCTGCCCGTCAAGCGCGGCAGCGTTGCGTTGCAACGCGAGTACCCGTGGCGCCTGCGCGAGCCCCTTTTTCAGCAGGGTCTCGGCGTCGGTCAATTCTTCGCCGATCAGCGCGCGCTGCTGCGCCAAGGCATCCTTTTGCGCGTCGATGCCGACGATCTGGGAATGGATCTGGTCGATCTGCTTGTCGAGCTGGTCCAGCGATTGGGTCAGTGTCGCCAAGCTGGCTCGGAACAGATCCTCCTGTCCCGCGATCAGGTCGCGCGCGTCGGTGTTGGTCTTGGCGGCCACGACCAGTTCTTGGGGGAAGGTCAGGGTGGTGCTGTCGGCGCGCTCTGCCTCAAGGCGGCCGCGGCGGGACAGCAGTTCGAAATACTGGCCTTCGACGATCGCAAGTTCAGTGCGCAGCAAGCTGCCGTCGAGGCGGATCAGGGGCTGGCCCGCTTTCACAGACTGCCCGTCGCGGACCAGTATCTCGTCGACCACGCCGCCGTCCGGGTGCTGGACAATCTGGCGGTGCTGCTCGACCTCGACCTGGCCGCTGGCCACCACGGCGCCGGCGATGCGTGCGCCCCACGCCCAAGCACCAAAGCCGCCAAAGAGGATGAACAGAGCTAGGAAACCCATGAGCACCGCGCCTTGGGCCGACCAGCGGCGGGGAGGGGGCGGGGGCGGCAGGTCGGGGGGCGGCCTATGCGCAGGCGGCAAGGCGGGGGGGGCCGGCGGGCCGGCGGTTGGAACCGGGCGCAGGCTGGCCTGCCGTTCCGTCAGCGCGGTCGAGGCGGCCCGTGGGGCAGGCTCGCGCGGAGCGGCGGTGGAGGCCGCTTGAGAAGTTGCTGCTGCATCAGCTTGGGCTTCCTTGGGCTGTCGATCGCCAAGATGCGGCGCGTCCCGCCGGGTAGCGGCGCCGAGGTGAGGCGCGTTCGGTCTAGTCCCCGTGCCGGGCGGCGTATCCGATTCGGGCCGCACACCTGCAGCGGCCGCCTCGGGCAATGGCGCGCCGGCAGCCGACGTCCGCTCGGTGGCCCCCTCGATATGACGGGTGCTGCGTCCCGACTGATACGGGGCGGCGGTGACGCCGGCGATGCGGTAAGGCTGCACCGACGGCTTGCGGGCCGCCGCCTGGTCAGTCGGCGAGGCGGCGACCGCATCGTCGGGTTCTTTGCGCGAATCGCTCATGCGACCCCTGTCCCCGTCCCGGCGCCGCGGCGGATTTCCTCGGCGTTCTTAACCATCGACTTCAGCACCTCGTCGCGCGGGCCAAAGGCGCGGCGCATCCCCGAATCGAGCATCAGCAGCACGTCGCATTCGGAAATAGCGGCGGGGCGGTGGGCCATGATGATGACCGCCCCGCCGCGCGCCTTGATCGCGCGGATCGCCTGGTTCAGCGCCAGTGAGCCGTCATTGTCGAGGTTCGAGTTCGGCTCGTCCAGAATGAACAGCACCGGCTCGTCATAGAGCGCGCGGGCGAGGCCAATGCGCTGGATCTGCCCGCCCGAGAGGCGCCCTCCGGTCTGGGTGACGCGCGTGTCGTAACCCTGCGGCAGGTCCAGAATCATGCGATGGGCGTTGGCGGCGGTCGCAGCGGCGACCACGCGCTCGGCGTCGGGACGCTCGCTGAGGCGAGCGATATTCTCGGCGATGGTGCCGTCGAACAGCATGACCTGCTGCGGCAGATAGCCGATCAGGCGGCCGAGAACGTCAGGCTCGTACTGGTCGAGCGTGGCGCCGCCAAGGCGGATGGTTCCAGCGCCCGGCGGCCAGCCGCCGATCAGCGCCTTGGCGAGGGTCGTCTTGCCCGCGCCCGAGGGGCCGATCACGCCCATGGCCTGACCGGGCGAGAGGGAAAAGCTGACCCCGCGCAGGGTGGCGATCTGCTGGCCTGGCGGCACGACCGACAGGTGATTCACCTCCAGCCGGGCGGGGGGACGGGGCAGCGCGGTACGGCGCTGGACCGGGGGTTGGCGCGACAGCAGCGCCGCAAGGCGGGCCCAGCCATCCTGGGCGCGCTGGACCATGGACCAGCCGCCGACCACCTGCTCGACCGGGGCGAGGGCACGCCCCATCAGGATCGATGAGGCGATCATCGCACCGGGCGTGACTTCCTGGCGCAGGACCAACCAGGCGCCGGCGGCGAGCAGGGCGCTTTGCAGAAACAGGCGGAAGGTGCGCGACATGACGGTAAAGGTCGCCGCGCGGTCCGCGCCCACGACCGAGGCGCCGGTGGCGCTGTCCCGGGCCGCCTTCCAGCGCGCATAGGCGGCGCCACGCATGCCCAGCGCGCCGACAAGTTCGCCCGCGTCGCGATAGAGTTCCGACATGCGGTCCGCCTGCGCGCCGCTGAGCATCGCCTGGTGCAGCGGAGCCCGCGACAGCCACTGGTTGAGGAGCGTGACCACCACCAGGAATGCCGCGCCGGCCAGGGCGACGTAGCCGAGAACCGGGTGCAGCAGGAACACCGCCGCCATGAAGAACGGCGCGAAGGGCAGGTCGAACAGCGCCAGCAGCAACGGCGAGGAAACCAGCCGGTAGATCGAGTCGAGATCGCGCAAGCCGGCCTTGACCACATGCTCGTTGCCGCTCTCGCCGCCCTCCTGCAGAGAGGCCGCGAAAACCCGACCCTCCATCCGTTCCTGAAAGCGGGCGGCGACGCGCAGCATCACCCGGTTGCGCATCAGGTCGATCACGCCCATCAGCAGGAACAGGAAAGTGATCAAGGCGAACAGCGCCGCGAGCGTCGGCACCGAGCGGCTGGACAGCACCCGGTCATAGACCTGCAGCATGAACAGCGGGCCCGTCAGCATCAATATATTGACTGCAATGGAAAAAAGCCCGACCGGGACCAGCAGGGACCAGCCTGTGGCACGGGCTGAAGCCAGCTCTTTGCGTCCATCGTGCCGCATTGGCGCCTGCGCCATTCAGAACTCCGCCCGTGAACTGGCCGCGCAAAACCGGCGCTGGGCCGCCAAAACCCCCGAGGGTGTCGAGACGATGTCTAGCGCGGGCCATCCGGATTCGCTACGTCCTAGCGCCAAATGGTTCACAAATCTTTACCCCCCGCCCCTTTCCTCGGCCGCTGCGCGGCCATTGGCGCCATGCTGGTGCTGTCGGCCTGCGCCGGCAGGGGGGATGACCCATATGCGCCCTTCAACCGGCAGATGCATGCCTTCAACGCCGGCGTCGACGCCAAGGTCGTGCGGCCGCTGACCTCGCCGCTGAAGCGGGGTAAGGCGCAAGGCGCGCCCTCAGCTGATGCCGCGGCTGCGCCTTCGCTGATGGACGGCATTACCAATATCGGCGGCAACCTGTCGCTGCCCGGCAAGGTTGTGAACCATCTACTGCAGGGACGGCCGCAACCCGCGGCGCAGAATGCGGGGCGGTTTCTGGTGAACTCGACCCTTGGCCTCGGCGGCCTGATGGATCCGGCCGGGCGCGAGTTCGCGCTGACCGAGGTCGACACCGATTTCGGCGAGACTCTGCATGTCTGGGGCGTGCCCGAGGGCGCCTACCTCGAGTTGCCGATTCTCGGTCCCTCGTCCGAGCGTGACGCGGCCGGCCGGGTCGTCGATTGGCTGATCGATCCGATGGACCAGTGGCTGCCAGACGACGCGCGGGTGGCTGCGCGGGCGGTCAAGATCGTGGCCAAAGTCGGCAAGCGCGCCAAATACGGCGATACCGTGGATAGCGTGCTGCATGACAGTGCCGACAGCTACACGCAGACAAAGCTGCTGTATCAACAACATCGCCGACATGAGCTGGGGCAGGAGGCCGAAATCATTGACCCATATAGCGACTGAAACGCGGCGCGGTTTTCTTGGGCTGATGGCCGGGGCAGGTGTCCTGGCGGTCGCGCGCCCCGCGCTGGCCCTGTCAACCGACGGGGCCCGCACGCTGATCCAGCACGCCGTGGCCGATGTCTATTCGGTCATCAACTCCGGCCTTCCGGCGCCGCAGATGTATGCCAGATTCACGGACATCTTTGTGCGCTACGCCGATGTGCCGGTGATTGCACGCAGTTGCCTGGGCCCGGCGGCGCGTCAGGCCCAGCCGGCAGCGCTGACTAATTATACCAACGCTTTCACCGGCTATATCGGCCGCAAATACGGCAAGCGTTTCCACGACTTTGTCGGCGGTCGCATCGATGTCGGGCAGGCGGCGCCGGTCAAGTCCTTCGTCGCAGTGCAGTCGACCGCCTATCTGAACGGACAGGAGCCGATCGCCGTCGAATGGCACGTATCCGACAAGTCGGGGCAGGTGCGATTCTTCAACCTGATCGTCGAGGGTGTGAACATGATCTCGACCGAACGGGCCGAGATCGCGGCGCTTCTGGGTCGGCACAAGGGCGATATCAACGCTCTGGCGAGCGATCTAGCCCGCGCTAGCTGACGTGCCGTAACAGGACCGGCGCTTCAGCTGGTTTGTCACACGCCATGGATTCAAAAAATGCGGGCGCCGGGGGTCAGATCCTGGCGCCCGCTCTGAACTGACAGCGCGTCAGGTCCCGCCCAGAATGCCGCCCAGCGCGTCGGCCAACGGGTCGCGCGCGCCCTGTGCGCCCTGGCTTTGCGGCACGACACGGACCGGGCGGGTCGGGGCGTTGGTCGGGTCAGAGGTCTGGACGTTGCCCGCCACCTGCGGGGCCGCCAGCTGGCCGCCCGGCTGGCCAAGCGCCTCGCCCAGGGCCGCTGCCAAGGGATCGCCGCCCTCGATGGCCACCGGGGTGATCTGCGTTGCGCCCGCGCCGTCCGGGAAATCGGTGCCCAGCGGCACGTTCGGCAGACCGTCACTGATCTCGGCCATGACGGCCTGCCAGATTTCGGCCGGCAGGCCGCCGCCGGTGACGCCTTTCAGCGGCTTGTTGTCGTCATAGCCCATCCAGACGCCGGTCACATATTGATCGGTAAAGCCAATGAACCACGCATCGCGATAGCTGGAGGTGGTGCCGGTCTTGCCCGCGGCATCGCGCCCGCCCGGCAGCTTGGCCCGGGTGCCAGTGCCGTGCTGGATGACGTTGCGCATCATGCCGATCAACTCTCCTGCCGCCTTTTGCGAGATGACGCGGGTACCCATGCCGCCCGACTGGCCGATCAGCGGGCGCTCGTCGGATTTCAGGCGGAGTTCGATCATCCCGTAGGGGCGCACGGCAGTACCGCCGTTGCGGATGCCGGCATAGGCGCCGGTCATTTCCAGCAGCGTGGTCTCGCTGACGCCGAGGCCGAGGGACGGGCCGGAGGCGAGGTCATGGGCAAAGCCGAAATCTTCGGCGATGCGGCGCACGGCATCGCGGCCAACAGCCTCCTGCAGGCGGATGGTGGCGGTGTTCAGCGATTGCGACAGCGCGGTCGTCAGCGTCACCTCGCCCCGGTAGTTGCGGGTATAGTTCTGCGGCGACCACGGCCCCGAGCCGCGGATGTTGATTGTCAGTGGCGCATCCAGCACCCGCGAATCGGGCGAATACCCCTGGTCGAGGGCCGCCGCGTAGACGAACGGCTTGAAGCTGGAGCCGGGCTGGCGCCGGGCCTGCGTTGCGCGGTTGAAGGTGCCGTCGGCGGTATTGCTGCGGCCGCCGATCATTGCCCGGACGGCGCCGTCGCTGCTCATGACCACGACCGCGGCCTGCGCCTTGGAGCCCTCGTTGACCTTCTCGTCAAAGATCTTGTTCAGCGCGCGCTCGGCGGCGCGCTGAACCCGCTGGTCGAAGGTCGTCTTCAGCGTCACGTCCTCGGTCGTCTCGCTGGTCAGGAAACCGGGCCCGCTCTCCATCAGCCAATCGGCGAAATAGCCGCCGGCGCGAGCGGTGGCGGCGCGGCTCAGCTTGGCGGGCTCGGCCTTGGCGGCGGCCAGCTGCTCGGGGGTGATGTAACCTTGGCTCGCCATCAGCCCCAGCACTACACCCGCCCGGTCACGCGAGCGGGCAATGTTGCTGACCGGCGAGAAATAGCTGGGCGCCTTCAGCAGGCCGGCCAGCATCGCCGCCTCGGGGATGGTCACGTCGGCCGCGGGCTTGTTGAAATAACGCTGTGCCGCAGCTTCGAAGCCGCGCGCACCGGCGCCCAGGTAGCTGCGGTTCATGTAGATGTTGAGGATGTCGTCCTTGGAGTATTTCACCTCCATCGCCATGGCGTAAGGGACTTCCTTGATCTTGCGCCACAGGCTGCTGGCGCGGCAGTCGGCCTCGAATGCGGCCTCGTCCTTCCAGCGGGTCGGATCGAAGGTCTCGCCCAGGCACAGCAGTTTGCTGACCTGCTGCGTGATGGTCGAGCCCCCGTTCCCCTCCAGCGCGCCGCGCCCTTCGGCGAGGTTGATCTTAATCGCGCTGGCGATGCCGCGCGGATCGACGCCGAAGTGGCGATAAAAGCGCCGGTCCTCGGTCGCGACGACGGCCTGGCGCAAGACCGGGGCGATCTTGTCCGAGGTGACCATGCCGAAGGTCTCGCCGCGCCAAGCAAAGACCCGGCCGTCGGTGTCGAGCATGGTGACGCTGCCGCGGGCGCGCCCGTCGAACAGCTTGGATGCCTCGGGCAGGCCCTGGTAGAAATAAGCGACGGCAAGGCCGAGGATCAGGAACATCGTCAGGCCAAGCCGCCAGACCGAGCCCCACAAGATCCGCCAGAGCAGCACGAAGGTGCCGGTCACGCCGCGCGTGATGGCATTGCCGCGGCGCGGTCCGCGCCCGCCCCGTCCGCCGCGCCGCGGCTGGCCCGAGGCAGTCTTGGACGGCGCGGAATAGCGCTGGTCGGCGGCGATGCGCCGGGGATTACCAGTCGGTTTCTTCATGTACTGAGGTCTGCCCGTCATGCGCGGCCGCTTTACTGCGGCCTGTTGGCCGCGACGATACAGCAATGCGCCGCGCGTGGGAACGGCCCTGACCCAACCGTGACCTGCCGTCTTTGCGGGCAGTTTCAGGAGATTCTGCCCAAGGAGGCGGCGTTTCGCCCAATGCGGCGCGACAGGGGCCATCCCGCGCTTGAGCGCCCTGCTGCCCGCGCCGCTGAGTTGCCGGACAGACAAGAGGTGACACATGACCCGATACCGGCCCCGGCCAATCCCCACGCCCCCAACAAGTGCGATGTTCACCCTCGCGTTGCTGATAGCGGGTGCGCTGCCTGCTGCAGCGCAAGACACCGTGGTCGCCATGGGCACCGGCTCCGTCGACAAGGGGGACGTGACCTGGATGCTCGTCTCGACCATCCTCGTCGTAACGATGATCCTGCCGGGGCTTGCGCTGTTCTATGGCGGACTGGTCCGGGCGCGGAACATGCTCAGCGTGCTGATGCAGGTTTTCACGATTTTCTGCGTGATCACCTTGCTCTGGGTGATCTACGGCTACAGCCTCGCTTTTACCGGGCCCGAGGCGGGGGGCGGCGTCGCCTCGTTCATCGGTGGGCTGGACAAGGCGTTCCTGCGCGGCGTGACGCTGGACTCGACCGTCGCCACCTTCAGCGACGGCGTGCGACTGCCAGAACTTTCATTCGTGGCCTTTCAACTCACGTTCGCCTGCATCGCCCCGGCGTTGATCGTCGGCGGCGTCGTCGAGCGGATGAAATTCTCGGCCGTGCTGGTATTTGCGGTGCTATGGTTCACTTTTGCCTATCTGCCGATGGCGCATCTGGTCTGGTACTCGGGCGGGGCGCTGTTCCGCCTCGGCGCTCTGGATTTTGCGGGCGGCACGGTCGTCCATATCAACAGCGGCGTCGCGGCGCTGGTGGCGGCGATCATGGTCGGCCCGCGCCTTGGGTTTGGCCGTGACCAGATGCTGCCGCACAACCTGACCTTCACCATGATCGGCGGCTGCCTGTTGTGGGTCGGCTGGTTCGGCTTCAACGCCGGCTCGAACCTCGAGGCGAACGCCCTGACGGTGCAGGCACTGCTGGCGACGTTGGTCGCACCGGCCGCCGCCGCCCTCGCCTGGACGCTCGCCGAATGGGCGTATCGCGGTCACCCAAGCATGCTCGGCGCGGTATCGGGCGCAGTCGCTGGACTGGTCGCGATCACGCCTGCGGCGGGCACTGTCGGCACCATGGGCGCGCTGGTGATCGGACTGGCCGCGGGGCTGATCTGCCTGTGGGCGGTCGTCGGGCTTAAAAGAACGCTGGGCTATGACGACAGCCTCGACGTATTCGGCATCCATGGCGTCGGCGGGATCGTCGGCGCAGTACTGACCGGCGTCTTTGCCGCCCCGGGCCTCGGCGGCTTTGCTGGCGAGGCATTTTCGATCGGTGCGCAGGTAGCCAAGCAACTCATCGGCGTCGGGGTGGCGGTGCTGTGGTCAGGCGCGGTCTCGGCCGTTATCCTGGTGGGCCTGCGCGCCATCCTGGGCCTGCGGGTGACCGAAAACGACGAGCGTGAGGGGTTGGACCTGACCACCCATGGCGAGCGGGCCTATTCCAACTGAGCCACAGGGGCACGAGAATGGCCGCGCGCCGTTTGGCCTGCGACCCTATCGTCCGCAACGACGGGTCAGGCGATCCGCTGGACGACGAAATCGCTGAGGTCCTGGAGCGTCGACTTGATCTTCCCATAGGGCAGGGGCGCGAGGGCCCCGCGTGCACGGGCGGCCCAGCCGAGGGCATCGTTCCGCGCCGCCGCCATCGCCCCAGTCGCGTCCAGGCGGCGCATCGCCTCGTCCAGATCGCCGTCCCGCTGCTCGCCCGCCTCTATCACCCGCGACCAGAAGGCCCGGCCCTCGGCATCGGCGGCGGCGACTGCCTTGATGACCGGCAGTGTCACCTTGCGCTCGCGGAAATCATCGCCGGTATTCTTGCCGATGGCGGCGGCGGTCCCGCCGTAATCCAGCAGATCGTCAGCGATCTGGAACGCGATCCCCACTGCATCGCCATAGTCGCGCAGGCCGCGAACCTCGGCCTCGGTGCCGCCGGCGATGATGCCGCCAACCTCGGCCGCTGCCGCGAACAGGGCCGCGGTCTTGCCGCGGACGACCTGCAGGTAGATTGCCTCGTCGGTCTTCAGGTCCTGGGCCGCGGTCAGCTGCAGCACCTCGCCCTCGGCGATGGTGGCCGAGGCGTCGGCCAGGATGTCCAGCACCCGCAGGTTCCCGGTTTCGGTCATCAACTGGAACGAGCGGGCGAACAGGTAATCGCCGACCAGCACGCTGGACTTGTTGTCCCACAGCAGGTTGGCTGTCGGCCGGCCCCGGCGCTGGCTGCTTTCATCGACCACGTCGTCATGGAGCAGGGTCGCGGTGTGGATGAACTCGACCGTCGCGGCGAGGCGGACGTGGTCGTCGCCGTCATATCCAAGCGCCCGCGCGGCGGCGAGGGTCAGCATCGGACGCAGTCGCTTGCCCCCGGCCTCCACCAGATGAGCCGTGACCTCCGGGATGCGGGGGGCGTGCCGGCTGGCCATGCGTGTGCGGATCGCGGTGTTCACCCGCGCCATGTCGTCGGACAGGATCGCGCTGAGGCGGTCCATCGGGCTGAGCATGCGGTCGGAACTGTCCATGGTGGCGGCTGAACCTTTCGGGCCGTCCCATGCCACGCCATGGACAGCATCGCAACCGCCGCCTAGCCTGCCGCCATGCGCGAGTTGATGAAAAGCACCGACCCCCTCCGCCTGACGCACGCGGTCGATGTGCTGCGCGCCGAGGGCATCCCGGCGTTCGAGTTGGACCGGCACATGAGTGTGCTCGACGGCTCTATCGGGATCCTGCCGCGACGGCTGATGGTCGCGGATCGCGATCATTTTCGGGCCACGGCGATCCTGCGCGACCATGGCCTCGCTGACGACTGAAACCCGTTGCGATGGATTCCTGGGCGGCGGGTTGCGCCTGGCGCAGCCGGTCCACGGCTATCGTGCCGGCACCGATGCGGTCATGCTTGCTGCTGCCTGCCCCGCGTGCGTCGGGCAATCAGTGCTAGAGGTCGGCTGCGGCGTCGGCGCCGCCGTGCTATGCTTGGGCTATCGGGTGCCGGGGCTGGCGCTGACCGGGCTCGAGGTGCAGCCCGCCTATGCCGCGTTGGCGCGGGAAAACGCCGCCCGTAATGGCCTGCCGCTGCAGGTGGTGCAGGGTGACCTGCTGGCCATGCCGCCGGGCCTTCGCGGCGAGAGTTTCGATCATGTCCTGATGAACCCGCCGTTCTTTGTCACCGGGACGGTTGCCCCCGACAGCGGAAGGGGCATCGCCCGTCACGAGGCGGTGCCCCTTCGGATCTGGATCGACGCGGGGTTGCGGCGGCTAAACCCCGGCGGCTGGCTGACGCTGATCCACAAGGCCGAGCGTCTCGCATCGATCCTCGCCGCGCTAGAGGGGCGGGCCGGCGACATGCGGGTGCTGCCAATTGCCGCACGGGCCGGGCGCCCGGCCGGTCGTGTGATCGTTGTCGCCCGCAAGGGCGCGCGGGGGCCGCTGGCCCTGCTGGCGCCATTCGTTCTGCACGCATTGCCCGACCACGCTTCGGACGCCGAGGACCTGACGCCCGCCGCCCAACGGGTCCTGCGGCATGGCGGCGCAATTTTGCTTTGATCTGTGACAACCGGGTGACAGACGCGGCGATTCGTGGTGGACTGGATCACGGGCTTAACAGGAGGATGACCATGACCGTCGCGTCCCATGTCCACGAACTTCGTCGCAAGCACCAGGCCTTGAGCGAGCAGGCCGAGAGCATGCAGCGCAGACCGGGCCATGACGAATTGGACCTTGCCCGAATCAAAAAGGAAAAGCTGCGCTTGAAAGAGGAAATCGGCCGGCTGTCTCATTAGCGAACGGCGCCCGCGGCTGATGAGGCCGCGGGTGTTCGCCTGGGCGTCAGGTTGCTAGCAGCTGGTTTCACAAATCTGTAAAAACTTGTCGCCCCTCTTCTCGAGCGCGACAACGTTTTGATCGCTAGATGCGATGCAATTGTCCCTCGGTCGACGCAAGTTTTAATTAACTTCCCGAGGCAGGAAATGATCCCGCGGGCCAGCGCGGGGATTAATGCCGCTGTTCGCCGCTCGCCCGAGCGTCCGAATACAAATCATCCAAAAAGAAAGCGGCGCCCTCGCGGACGCCGCCCTGCAGATGTCTCGGTATTTACGCGTCAGGTAAAATACTGCCCACCATTGGCACTGATAGTGGAGCCGGTGATAAAGCCGGCGTCGTCCGAGGCGAGGAATACGGCGCAGCGGGCGATCTCCTCGGGCTCGCCAAGCCGCCCGACCGGGATCTGGGGGATGATGCGCTCTGCCAAGACGCGCTCGTCGATAGCGCGGACCATTTCCGTGCCGATATAACCCGGCGCAATGACGTTGACCGTGATGCCGGCGCGCGCGCCCTCCTGCGCGAGGGCACGGGTCAGGCCGATGTCGCCTGCCTTTGCGGCCGAGTAATTCGCCTGGCCGGCCTGGCCCTTTTGTCCATTGATCGAGCTGATGGTGATGATCCTGCCGAACTTGCGATCGCGCATGCCGCCCCAGACCGGGTGGGTCATGTTGAAGACGCCGGACAGGTTGGTGTCGATGACTTCCTTCCACTGCGCAGGGGTCATCTTGTGAAACATCGCGTCGCGGGTGATGCCCGCGTTGTTGATCAGGACGTCAACGGGGCCCAGTTCCGCCTCGACCTTGCGCACGCCCTCGGCGCAGGCGTCGTAATCAGCGACGGACCATTTGTAGGTCTTGATCCCGGTTTCGGAGGTAAAAGCCTCGGCCGCGGCGTCATTTCCCGCGTAATTTGCGGCGACGTGATAACCCGCCTCCTGCAATGCCTTGGATATTGACGCGCCGATGCCGCGCGACCCTCCGGTTACGATAGCAACCCTCGCCATAGTCTTCCCCCCTTGAAGCAGTGGCCTTGGCTTCATTGAGGCATGGTGTCGCGCATCGCGCAAGTCGTAGCTGGCGCTTGTCGCAAGAACTCTGGGCTCGGGCAAAGCCCTAGCGGCGGGCCGAGGCGTTGGGCGTGCGCCAGGGCGGCACGATCGTCGGCGCGCCGAAATAGAAGCCTTGCAAGCAATCGACACCCATCTGGATCAGGAATGCGGCATCATCCGCAGTCTCGACCGATTCCGCCACGGTGAACATGTCGAAATGATGGGCAATGCGGATGAGTGCCTGGGTCAGCACCTGATTGTCCGGCCGGGATGCGATTTCCCGGACGAACTGGCCATCGACCTTGATCATGTCGAAATTGAAATCGCGCAGATAGCGGAAAGAGGTGTAGCCCGCGCCAAAATCGTCCAGCGCGAAACTGACGCCGCGCGCTTGCCAATCGCGCATGAAACCCGTCACCAATTCCGGCTCGTCCATGGCAGAGCTTTCGGTGATTTCCAGGACCAGCCGTTCAGTGATGCGATCATCGCCGCCGGTGAAATGCTGCATCGTCGCCAGCCAGTCGGGATAGCCGATGGATCGGGCCGACATATTGATGGACAGGCGCATGGCCGGATCTTCGGCCAGTGCCTCGAGGCCCAGCGCCAGGGAGAGGCAGTCGATGCGCCGGCCGAGGTCCGTGGTTTCCGCCTGGGGCATGAAATCGCGCAGCGGCACGAACCGCCCGGTTTCGTCGATGATGCGGATCAGCCCTTCGTGAAAGGCCGCGCGGGACGGACGGTCGGCCTGGACCACGGGCTGGAAGGCCAGCACCGCATCGCGCCGGTCGACCGCGCGGCGCACGGTGGCCATGGTCAGCCGCGCCTGCTTGGCCATCGCCTGATCCACAGGCGAGCTGCCTAATGCCCTGTCATGTCCGTCGTCCATCTGGCAGCCTCCCACACTCAGGGCCATTTAGCCCAGGTTGCCCTAACCGCCGGTAAACGGCAGCGCCAAACTGCGGAGAAGTTTAACGAATGGAGGATCGTTGCGCCTGGTGTGGAACCGACCCGGTCTATGTCGCCTACCACGACGAGGAATGGGGTGTGCCGGAATACGACCCGCGCGCGCTATGGGAAAAGCTGGTGCTGGACGGATTCCAGGCCGGCCTCAGTTGGATCACCATCCTGCGCAAGCGCGCCGCCTTCCGCGAGGTATTCGAGGGGTTCGACCCCGAGCGCGTGGCCGCCTGGGGCGACGCTGAGGTCACCGCCGCGCTGGCAAACCCCGGCATCATCCGCCACCGCGGCAAGATCGAATCGGCCATCAGGGGCGCCCGCGCCTTTCTGCAGATCGAGGCGGCCGAGGGGTTTGCCCCCTTCCTGTGGGATTTTGTCGGGGGCGCGCCCGTCCACAACACCTTCCGCCCGGGCGAGATCCCGACAAGTAGCCCCGCCTCGAGCGCGATGAGCAAAGCCCTGAACCAAAAGGGTTTCCGCTTTTGCGGGCCGGTCATCACCTATGCCTTCATGGAGGCGACGGGCATGGTCAACGACCATGTCGTGACTTGCCCGCGTCACGCGGCGGTCAGGGCGCTGTCAGCTGGATGATGACTGACTTGCCGGCCTCGGACGACCAGTCGGCATCGCCGATCAGGCGCGCGACCTCGCGCCCCTCGGTGTCGAGGATCACCGACACCGGCAGGCCCAGAACGCCCATCGCACGGGCCAGCTGCTGGCGCTCGTCGCGCAGGATGGGCAGGTCCTTGACGCCGATCTCGTCATAGAACTTTTCGATGGCCGGAACCGGGTTGCGGCCGGTGGCGATGGTCACGACCTGGAAATCATCACCCCCCAACTCGCGCTGCAGGACGTCGAGCGAGGGCATCTCCGCCCGGCAGGGCGCGCACCACGTCGCCCAGAAGTTGACCAGCACGACCTTGCCCTTCCAGTCGGCCAGGCGGACCTTGGCGCCGTCCTTGTCAAGAAAGGGAATGTCGGGCGCGAGTGCGGGCTCGGCTGTCTCGGCCAGCTTCGGCAGACCGGCGGCGCGGGCGGCGTCCCAGTCGACCGCACCCGCCGCGCCGGCCCCCGGAAGGGCAAGGTTTGCGAAGCCGAGAAGCGCCGTGATAAGGACGAGCCGAGCCATGTATTTACCTTCCAAAGGACCTGCGATGACCGACCAGTCCGCCACCCCGCCCCGGCCGGATACCGGGGCCAACAGCATGTGGGGCGGACGCTTTGCCGCCGGGCCGGACGCGATCATGCAGGCGATCAATGCCTCGATCGGGTTCGACCAACGAATGTTCGCCCAGGACATCCGGGGCAGTCGGGCCCATGCGGCGATGCTGGCCGCACAAGGCATCATCAGCCCTACCGATGCCGAGGCGATCGGGGAAGGCCTGCTCACCGTCTTGTCAGAGATCGAGGCCGGCGCCTTCACCTTCCGCCCCGAGCTTGAGGACATTCACATGAATGTCGAGGCGCGGCTGAAGGACCTGATCGGCGAGCCTGCGGGGCGCCTGCACACGGCGCGCAGCCGCAATGACCAGGTGGCGACCGACTTCCGCCTGTGGGTGCGCGATCAGTGCGACGCTGCGATCTCCGGGCTGGAGGCGCTGATCGCCGCCGCCCTGGCGCAGGCCGAGGCCGGCGCGGACTGGGTGATGCCGGGCTTTACCCATCTGCAATCGGCCCAGCCCGTGACCTGGGGCCATCACATGATGGCCTATGTCGAGATGTGGGGCCGCGATCTGTCGCGCTTTCGCGACGCCCGAGCGCGGATGAACGAATCCCCGCTGGGCGCCGCCGCGCTGGCCGGGACCGGCTTTGCCATCGACCGCCGCGCCACCGCCGCGGCCCTCGGTTTCGACCGGCCCATGGCAAACAGCCTCGATGCGGTCAGCGACCGTGACTTCGCGCTGGAATTCCTGTCTGCCGCCAGCATCTGCGCCATGCACCTTTCGCGCCTTGCCGAAGAACTGGTGATCTGGTCCAGCGCCCAGTTCCGCTTTGTCGCGATGTCGGACAAATGGTCCACCGGCAGCAGTATCATGCCGCAAAAGCGCAACCCGGACGCAGCCGAGCTGATCCGCGCCAAGATCGGCCGGATTCTCGGCGCGACGGTAGCGCTGTTCACCATCATGAAGGGCCTGCCCTTGGCCTATTCCAAGGACATGCAGGAGGACAAGGAGCAGACCTTCGACGCCGCCGACAGCCTGATGCTGGCGCTGGCCGCGATGGAGGGGATGCTGCGCGATCTGTCCGTCAACCGCGACGCCATGGCGGCCGCGGCCGGCGCGGGCTTTTCCACCGCGACGGACCTCGCCGACTGGCTGGTGCGCGAGGCCGGCCTGCCGTTCCGCGAGGCGCATCACGCGACCGGCGCGCTGGTGGCGAAGGCTGAGGCGCGCGGAATCGATCTGCCCGAACTGACCCTGGTCGAGATGCAGGCCGTCAATCCGGCGATCACCCAGGAAATTTACGCCGTGCTGGGGGTCGATAACTCGGTCGCCTCGCGGACCAGCTACGGCGGCACCGCCCCGGTGCGTGTGCGCGAGCAGATCGCGCAATGGAAGGAACGACTGGCATGAAAACCCTGCTTCTGGCGGCGCTGACCTGTGCCACGCTGGCCGCCTGTGGCGTCGGCGGCCCGCCGATCCAGCCGACTGCCTACCCGGCGCCTGCGCCCGGGATCACTGTCAGCGGCGATGCGTCCATCGGCATGCGGACGAATGATCTCTGAGCTGACGCCGCTGCGGGTCTTCTGGCTCGCGGCGGCGCTGGCGGGGGCGGCGCTGACCCTTTTCGCGGGTCCGCCCCACCTGCCGCACGCCGCCTCGGACGGGGTTGCGGCGCTCGTGCTTGTGGTTTGGTCGGGCCTCGAGGTGATGGTCCGGCGCAATTGGCTGGCGCTGCTGACCTGGCCGGCGTTGCTGCTGGGCATGGGCTGCGCGCTGCCGCTATATCTGTTCATGCGCTCGCGCCCCGTGCTGTAACGGCCGGCGCCGCCGCAATCGGGGTGTGATGGATCACTTCAACTATCATGGCGGCGTCCTGCACGCCGAGGGCGTGGCCCTAAGCGACATCGCGCGGCAGGTCGGAACGCCGGTCTATGTCTATTCCGCGGCCACCCTGCGCCGCCATTTCAACCTACTGACCCAGGCGCTGGACTGGGGCCCGCACCTGGTCTGCTTCGCGGTCAAGGCGAACAGCAACCTGGCAGTGCTGAAGCTGCTGGGTGATCTTGGCGCCGGGATGGACGTCGTCTCGATCGGCGAATACGCCCGCGCCCGCGCCGCCGGTGTGCCGGGCGAGCGCATCGTCTTTTCTGGCGTTGGCAAGACCCGCGCCGAGATGCACGCGGCTCTTGAAGGCGGCATCCGCCAGTTCAATGTCGAATCCGAACCCGAGTTGAGGGCCTTGTCCGAGGTCGCGCATGCCATGGGCCGCAGCGCGCCGATCGCGTTGCGCGTCAATCCCGATGTCGATGCCCGCACCCATGCAAAAATTGCCACCGGGAAGTCGGAGAACAAGTTCGGCATCCCGTTGGCCTGGGCCCGCGATGTCTATGCCGAGGCGGCAACGCTGCCTGGCATCGAAGTCGTCGGGATCGACATGCATATCGGCAGCCAGCTGACCGATCTGGAGCCATATCGCCAGGCCTATGCGCGCATGGCCGACCTGACCCGGACCCTGCGCGCCGACGGACACGACATCCGCCGTCTCGACATGGGCGGCGGCCTCGGGATTCCCTATCGCCGCGACAACAGCGCGCCGCCGCTGCCGATGGAGTGGGGCGCCGTGATCCGCGAGGCGGTCGGCGATCTGGGCTGCGAGATCGAGGTCGAGCCGGGACGCAACATCACCGGCAACGCCGGCATCCTGCTCTCCGAGGTGATCTGGCTGAAGCGCGGCGAGGGCCGCGATTTCCTGATCCTTGATGCCGCCATGAACGACCTGATCCGCCCGGCAATGTACGACGCCCACCATGACATCGTGCCGGTGATCGAGGCCCCGCCGGGTGCCGCCGTCGCGCCGCTGGATGTGGTCGGTCCGGTCTGCGAGACCGGCGACACTTTTGCCCGGGCGATGCAACTGCCGCCGCTCGAGGCGGGCGATCTGGTCGCGTTCCGCTCGGCCGGGGCCTACGGCGCGGTTATGGCGAGCGAGTACAACTCGCGCCCGCTTGTGCCCGAGGTCCTGGTTGACGGCGATCACTTCGCCGTCATTCGCGCGCGTCCCAGCCTCGATGAGATGCTGGCGCGTGATAGCATCCCGGCATGGCTATAGCCGGAAAACCCCACCGGGATTCCCCGGCCCCGACCGCCGACGACGGCCCAAAGGCGCTGTCTCCGCCCAATATTGATATGCGCCCGCGCGAGGCCCTGCGCGCCCTTCGCCTGACCCGATGGGGCATGTGGTGGGAGGGGATCGCGCGCGGTCTGTGGCTGGCCTTTGTCTGGGCCGCGCTCGGGATCGCAGCCTTCGCGCTTGGCGCGGGCAACCTGCTGGCGCCCGATCCACTGGGTTGGGTCGTGGCAGGCTGGCTCGCGCTGCTGGCGCTGGCCATTGCCTGGGGCCTGTGGCGCCTGCGCCGGCCCAGCCCGGGTGCCGTGCAGGCGCGGGTCGATGCGGCGCTTCCGGGGCGGCCGCTCTCGGCCCTCGGGGACGAGATTGCCGTCGGTGCGGGCGACGGCGACAGCGCGGCGCTGTGGCAGGCGCATCGCGTGCAGATGTGGCAAGCGGCGCAACGGGCGCGGCCGGCGCGGCCCCGGCCGGGCCTTGCCCGGCGCGATCCGATCGGTCTGCGGCTGGCGGCACTGACTGCACTCGCAATGGCGGTGCTGTTCGGCAGCACCACTCAATTGGGCCACGGGCTTGGCGCCATTGCAGCGACCCTCGGCGGCCCGCTGGGCCGCACCCCCGCCGTCGGCCCCGGCTGGGAGGGGTGGGCCGCCCCGCCGGAATACACTCGCCGCCCGGTCATCTACCTCAGCGCCCTGCCCGAGGACGAGGTGCTGCGCCTGCCCAAGGGCAGCCGCGTCAGCTTTCGCCTTTATGGCGGCGACGCCGGGCTGACGCAGGACATCGGCCCCGCCGCTGCTGACACCCCGCCCGAGGCGCCTGTCTTCACCGCCGAACACACCGGCGCGATCACCGTTGCCGGCCGCCGCTTTGCGGTCGAGGTGCTGCCCGATGATCCGCCGGTGATTGCTGCCGGCGCCGCGCCCCAGCGGCGTGCCGATGGCCGCCTGGTGCAGGCCTTCACTGCCGGTGACGACAACGGGGTGGTCTCGGCCGAGGCCAGCGTCGTGTTGGACCTCGCCGCGGTCGACCGACGCTATGGGCTGGCCGTCGATCCCGACCCCCGCGATCCGCTGGTTCTCGCGCTGCCGCTGCCGGCCCGCGGTAGCCGGACCGACATCAAGGGCAGCCTGATCGCCGATCTCTCGCGTCATCCGCTGGCCAACTTGCCGGTGACGGTCAGCCTGCGCGCACGCGATGGCATCGACCAGCAGGCCGAGGCGCCGCCCATGCATACCATCCTGCCCGGCCGCCGGTTCTTTGACCCGCTTGCCGCTGCGCTGATCGAGGTCCGGCGTGACCTGCTGTGGTCGCGCACCAATGCCGGCCGCAGCGCCCAGATCCTGCGCGCCATCAGCTGGCAGCCGCAGGGCCTGCTGGAGCAGCCGGCCGTCGACGCGCTGCGCGGCGTGATCGGCAAGCTGGAATACGTCTCGATCACCCCGCAGGTACGCGACGACATCGCCGAGGTGCTGTGGAACACGGCAGTTCAGATCGAGGACGGCGGCCTTGCCGACGCACTCGAGGCGATGCAGCGCGCGCAGGAACGCCTGTCCGAGGCGATCCGCAACGGCGCGACACCTGACGAGATCAAGCGCCTGATGTCCGATCTGAAGACTGCGACCGACGCCTATACACAGATGCTGGCCGAGCAGGGCGAGGCCGATCCGAACGAGAAATTCGTAAAGAACCAGCCCGGCCAAAAGATTACCGGCGATCAGATCCAGGCGATGATGGATGAGATCGAGCGACTGATGAACGAAGGCCGGACAGCCGAGGCGCAAGAGCTGCTGGAGCAGTTCAACCGCATGATGGAAAACCTGAAGGTCACCCAGGGCCAGGGCGGCGAGGGCGGCCAGGGCAGCCCGCAGCGACGCCTGGCGGACACGCTGCGCGAGCAGCAGCGGCTGGCAGATGACGCCATGCGCCAGCTGCAGGACGATTTCATGGGAACACCCGGGGATTCCGGGCAGGCGGGGCAGCCCGGCGGTATGGCCGGCGAGCAGCCCGGCATGGGTCAGTCGGGCGAGGCCCAAACCGGCGAGGCCCAAACCGGCGAGGGCCAAACCGGCGAGGGTCAATCCGGGCAGGGCCAGTCCGGACAGGGCGAAGTGCAAGGTCAGCCGGGCGGCGGCCAACCGGGCGAGGGCCAGTCTGACCAGCCGGGGGGCGACGGCCCGGGAGGCCTCGCTGACCGCCAACGGGCCTTGCGCGACCAGCTCGGCACTCAGCGGGGGATGTTGCCCGGCCCCGGCTCGGACGAGGGCGAAGCCGCGCGGCGCGAACTCGATCGCGC
Organism: Paracoccus suum; assembly: GCF_003324675.1. Lineage (NCBI taxonomy): Bacteria > Pseudomonadati > Pseudomonadota > Alphaproteobacteria > Rhodobacterales > Paracoccaceae > Paracoccus > Paracoccus suum. The sequence goes on along the minus strand of NZ_CP030918.1, from coordinate 607,629 downwards.
CGGCAAAGCCATGGGCGAGGCCGAGGATGCCTTGCGCGGCGGCGATCCGGGCGGGGCGATGGACCGCCAGGCGGAAGCCATCGAGGCGATGCGCGAGGGCCTGCGCGCGCTCGGCCGTTTGCAGGGCGAGGGCGAGGGTCAGGGCCAAACCGAGGGCGCGCCCGAGCAGGGCCCCGAGGGCAGTCGGCCCGGCGGCCGCAGCGATCCCGGCCAGGCCCCTATGCCCTATCTGCCGCGGCCTCCCACCGACCCGCTGGGGCGCGACACGACCGGCAGCGGCAGCACCGTCACCACCGGCGACGGCCTGCCTGAAACCGGCCGCGACCCTGCCCGCCGGGCGCACGAGCTCCTCGACGAAATCCGCCGCCGCAGCGGCGAGCTGACCCGGCCCGAGGACGAACGCAGCTACCTGCGGCGGCTGCTGGACCAGTTCTAGGTGCCGGGCCCTCTAAGGGGACCGGCAGCAGGTGACGCGTTGTTTTCGACACCCCGGATTACCGCGCCGAGCGGACGAGGCTCGAGACGGAGTCGACGCCTTGGCGCCGACGGCCTCGGGATCCCAGGGAGGACTTCGTCGCTCCTAGACAATGTGGACGGCCGCCGATGGAGCGGCGAGTAGGGCTACCAAATGTTCGGGCCGGGAGAATCTGGGCCGCCGAACAGCCTGAGGATTCTTTGCTTGGCGAGCGAGCTGTCAGCGCAGCCAGTGGGCAACCGTTGCGACCGCTCCGTCGACCAGGGGCGCGGCGCGGTCGTAAAGGGCGAGACGGCCACGATCCGCGCTGCGGCGCAATTCCATTATCGCGGCGCCGGGGCGGCCGGCATCGGCGACGTGCGGCGCGGCGATGTAGCCGACCAGAAGCAGCGCCGACAGACCTGCGGCCACGGCGAAGCCGGCGTTATAGGCAGACCGGTCCTCGCGCGCAGCGGCGGGAACCGGTACCGCGACGGCGGCCGGGGACCATTGCAGGCTGGCAGCCCAGGCGCTCGCGTCGGGCAGCGGCAGGCTGGGGCGCGGCGGCGGCAGTTCGTCGTCGTCGATCAGTTCCGCGACGATGACTTCCGGGGCGGCCGGCTCGGTGGCCGGACGAACGCCCTGTGCCGTGCAGTCCCTTGGGCCCCGGGTGTTTGAGGCAGCGCCGCTTCCCGGCCGATCCCGCCCGCCCCCGCCACGCCTGATGCCATCATCAGCCCCGATCCAGTCGTCCTCGGCGACCTCCAAATCCTCTTCTTCGACAATTGCGCCCGGCCGCTCCGCCCCTGCCCGGGTCCATTCGCGCGCGCGCTCATCGGGCAGGGTCTCACCGCGCTGCGCCAGCTCTCGAGCGGCCTCCTCGCGGAGGATGTCGAGGACCGAGGCGCTCGGCCGGGGAGGTGGCGGCGGTGCGGGCGCCTCCGTGACGCTTCTTGCCTCCGTGGCGGACGCCACCTCGGGGCTCAGTACCGGATCGCCCAGCACGAAAGGCTGGTGGCCGCGGCCGGGCTGGTGCCAGTGATGCCCGCAGGCAGCGCATTCGACCTCGCGGCCGGCGGCCGGGATCAGGGCCTCGTCGATCTCGTATTCCGCGCCGCAGTCGGGGCATGTCAGCCGCATCGCATCCGCCCTTTCGCCTCGCATCGCCCGTGGTCATCGCCGCTGGGACGTTCTATCAACGGCCGACCCCGCTTGAAAGACGCGAGACGCATGCGGGGCCGTAACGGGCACTCAACGCAAGAGGCGTCGCGAACGTGATCGAGATGCAGGACGTGGGCTTTGGCTACCGCGGCGGGGACCAGTTGCTGTCCCATGTGTCGCTGGTGTTGCAGCCGGGGTCGTTTCATTTTCTGACCGGCCCCTCTGGCGCCGGCAAGACCACTTTCCTGCGGTTGTGCACCGGCGAATTGACGCCGAGCGGCGGTCGCATCGGTGCCTTCGGTCGCGACATGGCCGAGCTGTCGCGCGACGGCATCGCCCTGCTTCGCCGCCGGATCGGCGTTCTGCACCAGGACACGCAGTTCCTCGATCACCTGCCGCTGGTCGAAAATGTCGCCCTGCCCCTGACGGTCAGCGACCGGCCGATCGACATGCCGGCGCTGCGGGGGCTGCTGGCCTGGGTCGGGCTGACAGCCCACGCCCGCGCCCTGCCGCCTTCCCTGTCGGGCGGCGAGCGGCAGCGCGCCGCGCTGGCCCGCGCGGTGATCCTGTCGCCCGATCTGGTGCTGGCGGACGAGCCGACCGGCAACCTCGACGAGGAGATGTCGATGCGACTGCTGGAATTGCTGGTCGAACTGAACCGCTCGGGCAAGACGGTACTGGTCGCGACCCATGACCTGAACCTGATCCGTGCGATCAAGCCGCAGGTCCAGGCGCGGGTTCTGCGCATCAGCGGCGGCCGCGTCCAGCTGGCGGGGGCGGACCTTTGACCCGGCTGGCGGACCGCGCGGCCGGACTGGCGCGCAAGACCATGGGTCAGGCGCCGCGCCTTGGCTCGCTCCGCCCGCGCGAGGTCTTGGGCGGGCTTCTGGGACGCGATGCAGGTGCTTCCGGCCGGGTGGTGCCGCCAACCGGCGCGACGGCCGGGCTGGTGGTTGCGACCGCCGCCTCGATGGCGTTCCTGGCGGTGTTCGCACTGGCCCTGGCCCTCGCGACCGGCCGCCTCGCGGAACGCTGGTCCGAGGGGCTGGCGCAGTCCCTGACCATCCGCATCAGCGCACAGGCGGACAAGCTGGACGAGCAGACCCGCACCCTCATGGAGATCCTGCGCACCACCCCCGGCCTCGGCGAGGCCAAGGCGCTGACCGATGACGAGATGCAGGCCCTGCTGCAGCCGTGGTTCGGCCCGGACATGCCGGTCGACGCGCTGCCGATCCCCCGCCTGGTCGAGGTTCCGATCATCGGCCGCGGCCCCGACATCGACGGGCTCGAGTTGCGGCTGGAGGGCGAGGCGCCCGACGCCGTGCTGGACGATCACACCGACTGGCGCCGGCCGCTGGTCAACGCCGCTCATCGGTTGCGCCTGCTGGGCTGGCTGTCGCTGCTGCTGATCGGGGCGACGGCCGCGGGCATGATCACCCTGGCAGCCCAGGCCTCGCTGGCGGCCAATGGCCAGGTGATCCGCGTGCTGCGGCTGATCGGGGCCAAGGACATCACCATCGCCAATGCCTTCGTCCGCCGCTTTACCAGGCGCGCGGCCCTGGGCGCTGCAGGCGGCACGCTGGCCGGGGTTCTGGCGATCGCCGCGCTGCCGCGCATGGATGTGGCGGGCAGCTTTCTGACCGGGCTCGGCTTTACCGGATGGGGCTGGCTGTGGCCGCTGCTGATCCCGGTGCTTGCGGCATTGATCGGCTTTGTCGCCACCCGCCGCGCCGCCATCCGGCGCCTGGCCGAGGCGGCATGAGAGCCAGGGAGCAATATCGTCCCGGCCCGCTCGGGCCACTGGCCTGGCCGCGGGCGATCCTGTTCTATCTGCATATCGCGTTTGCGACGATCCTGATCGGCCTCTGGGGCCTGCCGCAGGTGCTGATCGACCGCCACCGGGCGCAGCGCGTCGCCACCATCTGGGTCGGTTATCTGATCCGTTGCGCCCGCTGGCACCTGGGCCTGACCTGCGAGGTGCGCGGCACACCCCCGCGGGGCGATTGCATAATCGCCTCGAAACACCAGAGCTTCTGGGACATTCTCGTTCTCGCCCATGTCCTGCCGCGCCGCGCCTTCATCATGAAGCGCGAGGTGATGCGGGTGCCGATCATGGGCGCCTATGCCAAGGCTGTCGGCTCGATCCCCATCGACCGGGCCAGCGGCGCCAGTGCGATGGGCCAGATCATCGCCGCGGTCCGGAAAGCGATGGCAAGCGACGACGGGCTGGGCCAGCTGATCATCTATCCCGAAGGTACCCGCACCCGCCCGGGCGAGCGGCGGCGCTACAAGCACGGCGTTGCCACCATCGCCGAGGCGACCGACCTGCCGGTCCATCCGGTCGCGGTGAACGTCGGACTGTTTTGGCCAAGGAAGGGCATCCCGATCCGTTCGGGCCGCGCCGTGATCGAGTTCCTGCCGCAGCTTCCACCCGGCCTGTCCCCGCCCGAAATCATCACCGCCCTGCAGCAGGTGATCGAACCCGCCTCGGATGCACTGATGGCCGAGGCCGGTTTTGTGCCGCCGCCGGCCACTCCGACCCAAGCGTAGCATCACCCGCCAGTCTCCCGCCCCGCCCAGTGCCAGCCGCCGGCGCATTGCCGGCGGCGGACACCGCTAGAGGAACCGCAGATGGTCGTTGCGCCCGCGCGCAGGCGAAGGCGGCAGGCCGATGTCGCGCTGCAGATACGGGCTGAGATCGGTTGGCCCCACCACGCGCACTCGGAAGCGCCGGCGATAGACAAGCGCGACGAGCAGCATGCCGGCAATCCGCGCCGGGCCGTATTGGGCAATCAGACGATCAAGCTCGTCGCGCGGCAGGCCGGGGCCTGTCTCGATTCTGGCAATCATGGTTGTAACCCGCCGGCCACGGATCGCGTCCGCACCGGTCCTTCAGCAATGAACAATGGGGGTGATTGCGCGTGCTCGCGGCAATCAGCACCGGTCCAGGATCAGTAATACGGGCCCGCAGGCCGGCATCACGTCAGTCGCGAAATCCTGCCTGGAATCGCGAGGAATGATCCCGACGGAAGGCGCGATTAGCGGTGTTGTTCACAGTCATCTTCGCCCTCCTTCAGTTGCTGGTGGCGTGGGTATCGTTACGCGCGGGCACTTGCGCGGCGCAACATATTTTTCGCGTGCAATCTGCGCGTCGGTGCAAAGCTGCCACAGGAGCGGCGCTGGCCGCTCTGGCAGCGCGTGCGGTGTTCGCCGAAAGTCAGCCCAGCTTCAGCGCGGCGATCCCGCTGATGATCAGGGCGATGCCGGCAAGGCGCAGTGGCGTTGCCGCCTCGCCCAGCGCCGTGATGCCCAGCAGTGCGACGCCGACCGCACCGATGCCCGTCCAGACCGCATAGGCGGTGCCCGCCGGGAGTTCTTTCATGGCGAGGGCGAGCAGCCAGAAACTGGCAATCGCGGCAATGGCCGTGATCGCGGTCCAGCCCATCCGACTGAAGCCGTCGGACATCTTGAGGCCCATGGCCCAGACGACTTCTAGCATGCCGGCAAGGATCAGGAGGACCCAGGGATTCATGCGCCGAGGCCCCGCGCGCCCATGTTCAGGAACTTCTCGCGCCGGCCCTGAATAAGCCTGGCACGATCGAGGCCGTCCAGTTCGGCCAGCATGGCGGCAATTTCCTCGCCGACCAAAGCGATGGACTCGTCCTTGTGCCTCTGGGCACCGCCCGAGGGCTCGGTGATGATATGGTCGATCACGCCAAGCTTTTTCAGGTCCTGTGCGGTCAGGCGCAGCGCCTCGGCGGCCTCGCGCATCTTCTCGGCGTCCTTCCACAGGATCGACGCGCAGCCTTCGGGCGAGATCACGCTGTAGATCGAATGTTCAAGCATCAGGATCCGGTCGGCAGTGGCAAAGGCGACGGCCCCGCCCGAGCCACCTTCGCCGATGATGACGCTGACGATCGGCACGCCGATCTGCAGGCATTTCTGGGTCGCGCGGGCGATGGCCTCGGACTGGCCGCGCTCCTCCGCGCCCTTGCCTGGATATGCGCCGGGCGTGTCGACCAGGGTGATGACCGGCAGGCCGAAACGATCTGCCAGGTCCATCAGCCGGATCGCCTTGCGGTAGCCCTCGGGGCGGGCCATGCCGAAGTTGCGGAAGATGCGCGACTTGGTGTCCTCGCCCTTCTCGTGACCGATGACCACGACCGGACGATCGTTGAACCGGGCGAGGCCGCCCATCACCGCATGGTCGTCGCCAAAGGCCCGATCGCCAGCCAGCGGGGTGAATTCGGTGAACAGCGCCTCGATGTATTCGCGGCAATGCGGGCGGTCGGGGTGGCGCGCGACGAGGGTTTTGCGCCACGGGTCGAGGTTGCGATAAAGCTCGCGCAGTTGTTCCTCGGCCTTGCGGTCAAGGGCTGCGGCCTCCTTTTCGAGGTCGACGGCACCCTCGCCCTTGCTGGCCAGGGCGCGCAATTCGCTGGCCTTGCCTTCGATATCGGCAAGCGGCTTTTCGAACTCGAGGTAGGTCATCGTAGCGCCCCTGTCGGTTGCGTGGGCCTATATGATTGGACGGGCGATGGATTGCAACGCGGCGCGCGGCGTCGGCCGCTGCGTCCCGAATGCGCTACCACCGTCCCAGCGCATCCTCGTCATCCGCCTTGGCCGCCACCCAGTCCCCGGGGCCGTCCGCCGTAATCTCGCGCTTCCAGAAGGGGGCGCGGGATTTCAGCCAGTCCATCAGGTAGTCGGCTGCGTCGAACGCGGCGCGGCGGTGGCGGGCGGCAGTGGCGACCATCATGATCGGCTCGCCCACGGCGATGCGGCCGTAGCGGTGGACGATGCGCCAGTCGGTCAGCCCGAAGCGCTCGGCGGCCGCAGCGCCGAAATCGGCCAAGGCGCGCTCGGTCATGGCGGGATAGTGCTCGATCTCCAGCGCAATCAGCCGGCCGTCCTCGGACCGGACGAGGCCGGTGAAGGTCACGACCGCGCCTGCGCCCGCGCCAAATCCCGCCAGCTCTGCCGCCGGATCAAAAGGCTGCGATTGGACCCGCGCGCTCATCCGCCGGTCATCGGAGGAAAGAACGCGACCTCACGCGCGCCGGCCAGCGGTGCGTCGAGGTCGGTCAGCACCTGGTCGACCGCTGCGCGGACCGCGGTCATGTCGGCAAAGGCGGCGGCATGCCAGTCGTCGCGTGCGGCCAGCTCGGCAACCAGTTCGCGGACGGTCGTGGCCTCGGTCTCGACCGCCTCGCGGGGCAGGCCGATCCGCTCGCGGAGCCAGGCGAAATAGAGGACATCGAGTCTCATCGCGGGTCCCGCAGGAAAGGCATCGCCTTGCGGAAATAGTCAAAGCCGGTGATCGCCGTCAGGGCGGCGGCGATCCAGATGATCAGCAGCCCGGCCTGCGTCGCGAGGTCCGCCCAGCTGAGCGACCATGGCAGGCCCGGCTCGCCCACGCGGGGCGGGCTGCCATGCTCGACATAGGCAAGCCCCGTGCCGAGGAACAGCACCGCAATCGCGACCATCTGCGCCGTGGTCTTCCACTTGGCGAGCTTGGTTACCTTCAGGGTCGAGGCGTTGCTTCCCAGGAACTCGCGCAGGCCGCTGACGAACACCTCGCGGAACAGGATGACGGTGGCAGGCAGGATCAGCCAGGGGTTCATGCCCGAATAACCGGTGATCACGACGATGGCGATCACCACCATGGCCTTGTCGGCGATCGGGTCCATTGCCGCGCCAAAGCGGCTCTCCAGCCCCCAGGCACGGGCGACGCGGCCGTCGATCCAATCGGTCGCGGCGGCGATCACGAACAGCGCAAGTGCCGCCCAGTCCGCGAAGGGACGGGTGAAATAAAGGAACATCAAAGGCACCGCGGGCGCGGCGACAAGGCGCAAGACAGTCAAAGTGTTGGGAAGGGTCCACCGCATGTGACGAAACTAAGGGTCGGGCGGGGGAAGGGAAAGGGCCAAGCGCAGCGCCGCGGGCGGCGCGCGGTGGCGACGGCGAGGAAACGACCGGATTTTCCGTCGCGGGTCACGTGCCCGTGTGGAAATGGTCATGCACCTTTTGCGCCATCGCGGCGCTGATGCCCTCGACCGCCTGCAATTCGGCCACGCTTGCGCTGGCGACGGCCTTGGCGCTGCCGAAATGGGCCAGCAGGGCGCGCTTGCGCGCGGCGCCGACGCCCGCGATTTCCTCGAGCGGGGTGGCGCTGATCGCCTTGGACCGCTTCGCGCGGTGGGCGCCGATGGCCCAGCGATGCGCCTCGTCGCGCAGACGCTGGGTGAAATACAGCACCGGATCGTTCATCCGCAGCGCAAAGGGGCGTTGGCCGGGGCGGTGGAACTCCTCCTTGCCGTGATCGCGGTCGAGGCCCTTGGCAACGCCAAGGACCGGCACGTCCTCGACCCCCAGGTCGGCGAGGATGCCGGCCACGGCCGAGACCTGCCCCGCGCCGCCGTCGATCAGCAGAAGATCGGGCCAGCAGCCATTCTCGCGGTCGGGGTCTTCCTCCAGCAGGCGCTTGAAGCGGCGGGTCAGGACCTCGCGCATCATGCCGAAGTCGTCGCCTGGGGTGATCTCGGTCCCCTTGATGTTGTACTTGCGGTACTGGCTTTTGACGAAACCCTCGGGCCCAGCAACGATCATTCCGCCGACGGGGTGGCTGCCTTGGATATGGCTGTTGTCATAGACCTCGATGCGGCGGGGCGGTGCGGGCAGGTCGAACGCCTCGGCCATACCGGCCAGCAGCCGCGCCTGCGTCGCGCTTTCGGCCATGCGCCGGGCAAGGCTTTCGCGCGCGTTGCGGTGCGCGTTCTCGACCAGTTCAGCCTTTTCGCCGCGCTGGGGCACGCCGACCGCGACCTTGCGTCCGGCGCGCTGGGACAGCAGCTCGGCCATCAGGTCCATGTCCTCGATTCCCTGGCTGAGCAGGATAAGGCGCGGCGGCACCTTGTCGTCGTAGAACTGGCCGAGGAACGCCTCCATCACCTCGGCTGGGCCCGCGCCCTCGCCCGTGCGCGGGTAAAAGTCGCGGTTGCCCCAGCTCTGGTTGCCCCGGATGAAGAAGACTTGGACGCAGGCTTGGCCGCCGTCCATGGCGAGGGCGATGACATCGGCCTCGGACACGCGTTTGGGGTTGATCGCCTGGACCGACTGCACGGCGGTCAGCGCACGGATGCGGTCGCGCAGCGCGGCGGCGCGCTCATACTCCATGTCGCGGGCCGCCTGCGCCATCTCGGCGGCGAGGTCGGACTGGATGCGGGTCGTCTTGCCCTTGAGGAACAGTTCGGCATCGGCGACGAGGGCGCGGTAGCTGGCCTCATCCACGCGGCCGACGCAGGGCGCGCTGCACCGCTTGATCTGGTGCAGCAGGCAGGGCCGGGTGCGGGACGCAAAGGTCGCATCGGTGCAGGAGCGCAGCAGGAACACGCGTTGCAGCTGGGTCAGCGTGCGGTTGACCGCGCCTGCACTGGCGAACGGGCCGTAATAATCGCCCTTCTCCGATTTCGCGCCGCGATGCTTCTTGATCTGCGGAAACGGATGGTCCTTGGTCACGAGGATATTGGGAAAGCTTTTGTCGTCGCGCAGCAGCACGTTGTAGCGTGGCTTGAGCTGCTTGATCAGGTTCTGCTCGAGCAGCAGGGCCTCGGTCTCGGTCCGTGTGGTCAGGAACATCATCGAGGCGGTGTCGCGGATCATCCGCGCGATCCGCGGCGAGTGGCCGTTGCCCCGGGCATAGCTGGACACCCGCGCCTTCAGGTTGCGCGCCTTGCCGACATACAGAACCGCGCCCTGCGCATCGAGCATGCGGTAGACCCCCGGCTGCGTGGTGAGCCGCTTCAGCTGATCGGCGATCAGCTGCTGGCCGCGCAGGACCGGCGCGGCAGTGGCCGGCGGGGTCGTGCTTGGCGAGGGGGGAGGGGTGTCGGTCATCGGTCGGATCGGGCCCTTGCGTTACTGCCGATCAAGTCCCTTGGCCGCCGCACGTCAAGGGCGACAGGACAGAACCGGGGATGCCTCTGTGGAGGAATCGGGCGACGGATCCCGGGGTACGACTTCTGGAAAGCCAAGGAGAATCTCGTCCACGATTCCTGTGGATAACCCTGTGAGTGCGCAGTGGGCCGGATACCCCTTTGCCAGCAAACGCAGGCTGGCTGCCGCTCTGCCTCTATTTTAGGCACATCAGTAAGTATCTGATTATGAAAGAAAGTTTTTTATTCTGACAACTGTCTGTGATAAGTCGTTCATTTCTGTGAAGGATTTGCGTAGGGGCGGCCGCGAGGTGGACAACTCGACGCGGCGTTCCTCAGCCGGCGAGCGGATCGTTCCCGCCGAGGATGTCTGCGGTGCGCCATTGCAGGTGCTGTCCGCCATCGACGCATATCATCTGGCCGGTCACCGCACGGGCATCCAGCAGATAGCCGAGCGCGGCGCACACATCGTCCGAATCCGCCCCGCGCTGCAGGATGGTCGCCGCACGCTGGCGGGCAAAATGCCCCTCCGACTGGCGGTCGGCCCGCATCGTGGGGCCCGGCGCGATGGCGTTGACGCGCACCGCCGGGGCGAGGGCCTGTGCCCCCATCCGGGTCAGCGACCACAGCCCCGCTTTGGCGAGGGCATAGGTCATGAACTCGGGCGTCGGCTTCAGCACGCGCTGATCGACCATGTTGACGATCAACCCGCGCGCGAGCGGCTCGCCGGCCGTGTCGAGCGGCGGGGGAGGGACTTGCGCGGCGAAAGCCTGGGACAAAAAGAACGGCGCGCGCAGGTTGCTGCCGAAATGGCGGTCCCAGCTTTCGGCCGTCGCGGTCTGCAGTCGGTCGTGTTCGAAGATCGAGGCGTTGTTGACCAGCACCGTCAGCCCACCGAGGGCCTTGGTCGCGGCCGGGACGAGCGCGCCGGTGGCCTTAGCGTCAAGCAGGTCGGCCTGCAGGGTGACCGCGCGCACGCCGAGGGCCCGCGCCTCGGCCGCGACCTCCTCGGCGGCGGCGGCCGAGCGGTCGTAATGGATCGCGACGTCATGGCCGCGCCCGGCAAGCGTCAGGGCCATCGCCCGCCCCAGGCGCCGGCCGGCGCCGGTGACCAGGGCCGCGCCCCTAGCCGTCACGGCGGCGGCCCGGCGGTTTCGTCGGCGGACGATTTGCACGCACGTCGAGGTGACGGGGCAAGCGCGGCGGCAGGGGCCGCACGGGCAGCCCCAGCAGGCGTGCGACGATCCGGCGAAAGCCGGGACCGGCGATGATTCCAAGCGCGCAGATCAGCAGCAAAAACAGGATGACGGCCTTGATGCTCATGTCCGTGCCTCGAATCTTGAAAAGGCCAGGCGCTCGTCGGCCGCGTCCAGAACCCCCTCGGCCGCCGTCAGCCCCAGCCGCCGCAGCAGCGGCGGGCGCATGCCGTAGGGCAGCAGGCGCACGTCGCGACCGTAAAGCTCGCGCAGGCGCGGGACCATGTGGCCGATCCCGTCGGCAAGGCCCAGCGTCACCGCCTCGCGCCCAGCCCAGATATCGCCAGTGAACAGATCGATGCCCTCCGCTAGCCGCTTGCCCCGCCGGGCGATCACCTGCGCCTTGAATGCGGCATGGATCGGGCGCAGCAGCGTCTCCAGCCGGGCGACGTCCTCGGGGCGCTCGGGCCGGAACGGGTCCATCAGCGATTTCGAGCGTCCGGCGGTATGGACGCGGCGCTCGATCCCGTAGCGGGCGATCAGGTCGTGAAAGCCGAACCCGGCCGAGATCACCCCGATCGAGCCGAGGATCGAGCTTTCGTCGCACCAGATGTCGTCCGCCGCGCTCGCCAGCCAGTATCCGCCCGAGGCCGCCATGTCCTCGACAAAGGCATGCACCGGAACGGAATGATCCTCCGCCAGGCGGCGGATGCGGGCGGCGATCAGCGAGGATTGGACCGGCGATCCACCGGGTGAGTTGACGGCCAGTGCTACCGCGACCGGCCGCTTGCGACGAAACGCGCGGTGCAGGATGGGCGCGACGCCGGCATCCGACAGCCCCGGTCGGCCGGCGCCGATCAGCCCCTGCAGGCGGATGACGGCAACGGCAGGTGGCGATGGGGACAAAAACGGGATGCGCATCATCCGCAGATAAGCGCCGCCGGGCCGCGCGGCAAGCAAGCGGTGGACCGCGTCAGGGGCGCGCAACGGAGTGCCTGAAGCCTTCGCCGCACCTCAGCGTGCCGCCGGTCGTTCTGCGGGAGCCTCTCTCGCGATGCGCCCGCTTTGAGCAAACGTGACGGGCACCCGGCTCGCAACGACCTGCGATCCGCGCTAACACGTTCGCAACCTTGGGAGGCTGCATGCTGATCCGTCCCGATCTCGCCCGCCGGCTCGCGCCGTGGCGCCCGGCGCTTGTTGCCGTGGCCGCTATGCTGCTGGGCGGCTGGGTGTTCAGCCGCGGCGGCTGGGTGTTCTGGCCGCTGGGCACGCTGGTCTTCGCCGGGGCGGGCGGCTGGCTGGCGGTCGAACTGGCCCATCTGCGTCTGCGCGGGCGGGCGGACGGGCCGGGCATGGTCGAGGTCGAAGAAGGAATGGTTCGCTACTTCGCGGCCCGCGTGCTGGGCGGAGAGGTCTCGCTTCGCGATCTCGCCGAGGTTCGCGTGCTGCGCCTGAATGGCAGGGCGCATTGGCGGCTGCGCACGCGCGGCGGCGAGGCGCTGCTGATCCCTGCCGATGCCGCCGGGGCCGAGGTGCTGGCAGATGCCTTTGCCGGCCTGCCGGGGGCCGACCTGACCCGTATCGCCGCCGCCCTGGCCCGGGCCGAGGCGGAGGGCGGCCCGGCCGTGCTGGTCGCCTGGACCGCGCCGCGCTCCAACATCCCACCCCCAGACCGGGCCCCGGGCCAGCCGCCGTTCCCGCCGCAAGCCGGGCCAACCTCCCACCTGCCGCCGGGTTGACTCGGCCCCATGGGCGGGCCACCTGTCTGGCCACGTCATGCACCACGAGAGGCTAGTGCCATGTCCATTCCGCAGCAGGGCGGTGGCCTGATCGAACGGCCCGAAGAACTGGCCGAATACATCGCCTCGGGTGAAAAGCCCTCCGCGGATTGGCGCATCGGTACCGAACACGAAAAGTTCGGCTATACCCGCGATGACCTGCTGCCGCTGCCCTATGACGGCCCACGCTCGATCAAGGCGATGCTCGAGGGGATGCAGGCGCGCTTTGGCTACGAGCCGGTGCTGGAACAGGGCAACATCATCGGCCTGACCCGCGACGGCGCCAACATCAGCCTGGAGCCGGGGGGGCAGTTCGAACTGTCCGGCGCGCCGGTCGAGACGATCCATCACACCTGCGAAGAGGTCAATCAGCACCTGCGCGAGGTCAAGACCGTGGCCGATTCCATCGGCGCCGGCTTCATGGGCCTGGGCGCCGCGCCGATCTGGCGGCTGGACCAGATGCCGATGATGCCCAAGGGGCGCTATCGGCTGATGACCGACTACATGAAGCGCGTCGGCACCATGGGCACCGACATGATGTATCGCACCTGCACTGTGCAGGTGAACCTCGACTTCGGCAGCGAAGCCGACATGGTCAAGAAGATGCGCGTTGCCCTTGCCCTGCAGCCGGTGGCAACGGCGCTGTTCGCCAATTCGCCGTTCCTTGATGGCAAGCCGAACGGCTACAAGTCATGGCGCGCACATATCTGGCAGAACCTCGACGAGGACCGCACCGGCATGCTGCCCTTCGCCTTCGAGGACGGTTTCGGTTACGAGCGTTGGGTGGACTATGTCCTCGATGTGCCGATGTATTTCGTCTACCGCGACGGCAAGTACATCAATGCCTTGGGCCAATCCTTCCGCGACTTCCTGAAGGGCGAGCTGCCGGCACTGCCGGGCGAGCGGCCGACCCTGTCGGACTGGGCCGACCACATGACGACCGTGTTCCCCGAGGCGCGGGTCAAGAAATTCATCGAGATGCGTGGCGCCGATGGCGGCCCTTGGGCCCGCCTTTGCGCGCTGCCGGCGCTGTGGGTCGGTTTGCTGTATGATGGCACGGCGCTCGATGCCGCGTGGGACCTGGTCAAGGGCTGGGATCACGAGACGCGCGAGGGGCTGCGCCGCGCTGCCGCCCGCGATGCCCTTCAGGGCGAGGCGAACGGCGTCTCGCTCCACGAGATCGCACGGCAGGCCGTCGACATCGCTCATTCCGGCCTGAAGGCGCGCGCGCGCCCCGGATCGGATGGGCTGGTGCCAGACGAGACGCGGTTTCTGGAGGCGTTGCAGGACAGCGTCGAGAGCGGCCGCGTGCCGGCGGACGAGTTGCTGGCCAAGTATCACGGCGAATGGCAGGGCGATCTGTCCCGGGTCTACGCCGAATATTCCTATTGAACCTTCGGCCCGGCGGCGGCGCGGTCCGTTGGGCAAGGCAAAGCGAGTGATCTGATGCGCGATTTCTTCATTACCTGGATGGAACGGCTGCTGGGACTGTTCGTCGTGCTGTCAGTGCTGGGTGTGCTGACGACGGCTTACTTCACGGCAATCTCGGACCGGCCACAGGCGCTGATCGCGGCCGTTGCGGTCGTCGTCGCCGGGGCGGTGTCCATCATCCTGACCTTCGGCTTTGCCTATATCGCGCTGGGGATTCACGCCAACACGCGGCGCACGGCCGAGGCGGCCGAAGCTATCGCGCGCGGCGGCAGTGCCGGCCGCGGCGCCCCTGCGCCGCAGGGGCTTGTCCCGCAAGCGGGCGCCGCGGTCCGCCGCGCCGGTCCGCCCATCGTTCAGGGCCCGGTCAAGCCCGATAATCTGCGGCGCTGACCGGCTCCAGCCAAGTCACAGCGCTGCCATCCTCGCCGGCTTCCTGCAAGGCGAGGTGGGTCATCGCCGTGTCCGGGGCTGCGCCGTGCCAGTGCCGCTCGCCCGGGGCGAACCAGACGATGTCGCCGGGCCGTAATTCCTCGACCGGGCCGCCCTCGCGTGCCGCGCGGCCGAGGCCAGCGGTGATGACCAGCGTCTGTCCCAGCGGATGGGTGTGCCAGTTGGTTCGCGCCCCGGGCTCGAACGTCACGCTTGCGCCAGCAAGACGCGCCGGCGCCTCGGTGGCAATCGGCGCATCCAGCCGGACACTGCCGGTGAACCATTCCTTGGGCCCGGGTTTCGAGGGCTGGCTGCCCGCCCGCGTGATCCTCATTTGAAGACCTCGGCAAGGAAGGCCTGGAACTGCGCCCAGCTGTCCTTGTCATCAGCCTCGACGTAATCCTTGGTGCCGGGGACGGTGAAGGTGTGGCGCGCGCCGCCATAGATCGTGGCGCGCCACGGCGTTCCCGCCGCATTCAGCTTATCGCCCACCACCGCCAGAGCGGTCAGCGGGGCCGAGGCGTCAGCGCCGCCATGCCATAGCCGCACCGGTGCCTTGGCGGCGGCAAAGTCGGTGTCCTTTAGCTGCCCCAGACCGGCATGGAAGGTGCCGTAGCCCACCACGCCCTCGGGCTGGGCGGCTGCAAGCTCCAGCGCCGCCGCGCCGCCAAAGCAGTAGCCGATCACGACGGCCGACTTCAGCCCCTGCTTCTGCGCCTCGGCCACGCTGGCCTCAAGCAGCTTCACCATCATTGGCCGGTCGCCATACAGCTTCGCGGTCTCGGCCTTGTTGCCTTCCATCGTGGTCGGGCGAACGCCCTTGCCATAGATGTCGACGGCAAAGGTGCTGTAGCCCAGTGCGGCCAACTGGTCGGCGCGCGACTTCTCGTATTCGTTCAACCCGTCCCAGTCGTGGATGAGCACGACGGCACCCTTGGGATTGTCGGCCTTGGCCAAATAACCCTCGAATTCGCGCCCTTCGGCGGAATAGGTCACGGCCTCGCCGGCGGCGGTGGCGGCCGGCAAGCCGGCGGCAGCGATCATGGTCATGGTGAGCACGGCTTTCATTGGTGGTCCTCCCCTAACGGGCGCAACCTAGGCAATGGCGCGGAGGTTCCCCCAAGTATCAGCCCTTGCGGCCGATCCTCGGTTCGGTTCCGGCGCGGAGGCGGGCGATATTGGTGCGGTGCCGGACTGCGATCAGGACCGCCATGCCAAGGCAGGCGAGTGCGATGCCCGGGCGGGCCATCATCAGCGCAATCACCGGTGAGAGGCCGGCTGCCGCCAGTGCCGACAGGCTGCTGATGCGGCTGACCGCCGCCGTCAGCGCCCAGGCGGCGCACGCGGCCAGCCCCAGCGGCAGATGCAGCGCCAGCAGGGTGCCAAGGAAGGTCGCGACCCCCTTGCCGCCCCGGAAGCCCAGCCAGACCGGAAACAGGTGGCCGACGAAGGCGGCGGTGCCGGCGACGATCCCCGCCACCTCGCCACCGAAATAGCGGGCGATCAGCACGGCAATGGCGCCCTTGCCGCTGTCCAGCAGCAACGTCGCCAAGGCGGCACCCTTGTGGCCGGTACGCAGCACATTGGTCGCGCCGATATTGCCCGAGCCGATGGTACGCAGATCACCGAGGCCGAGGGCCCGCGTAATGACGATCCCGAACGGCACCGAGCCGAGCAGGTAGCCAAATATGGCCGCGAGCGCCCAGACCAGCACCTCACTCATGGGCATAGACCTGCGCACCGCCGACCCATGTGCCGAGCACCCGCCCCTCCATCCGCGCTCCGTCAAAGGGCGTGTTCTTGGATTTCGAGCGCAGCGTGAAACGGTCGAGGATGAATGGCGCGTCGGGATCGAACAGGACCAGATCCGCCGGCGCGCCGGCGGTCAGGCGCCCGCCCGGCAGTCCCAGCCGGCGGGCCGGGTTCAGCGACATCGCCCGCCAGAGTTGCGGCAGGCTGAGGCCGCCCTGATGGTAGAGCCGCATCGCCGCCGGCAGCAGCGTCTCCAACCCGACGGCGCCGGGCGCGGCGGCGGCAAAGGGCAGGCGCTTGGATTCCTCGTCCTGCGGGGTGTGAAAGCTGCCGATGACGTCGATCCGGCCATCGGCCACGGCCTCGATCATTGCGACGCGATCATCCTCGGACCGCAGGGGCGGGGTGAAGCGGAAGAAGGTGCGATAATCGCCGACGTCGAACTCGTTCAGTGTCAGGTGGTGGATCGAGGTGCCAAAGCTGACGTCGAGGCCGGCGGTGCGCGCGCGCTCGATCGCGGGCAGGGCGCAGGCGGCGGTGATCTGGTCGGCGTGCCAGCGCGCGCCGGTCAACTCTACCAGCGCCAGGTCCCGCTCGAGGCCCATGCGCTCGGCCATGGTCGAGACGGCTGCGAGCCCGTAGAGCGAGGCGAACTTGCCGCTGGTCGCGGACGCGCCGCGCGACAGGTCCGCATCCTGAGGATGGCCGACGATCAGAGCGCCGATGCCGCGGGCATAGGTCATGGCACGCGACAGCAGCCGGGTGTTCGTGGTGACGCGTACGCCATCGGTGAAGGCGATGGCCCCGGCATCGGACAGGAATGCCATCTCGACCATCTCGGCGCCCTCGCGTCCGCGGGTCAGTGCCGCCTGGTGGCGCACGCGCGCGGACACTTCGGCCGCGCGCCGGGTGGCAAACTCCAGCGCCTCGGGGCTGTCGATGGGGGGCAGGGTGTCAGGCCGGGCGATGATCGTGGTGACGCCGCCCGCGACCGCGGCCGCGGCCGCGCTGCGCAGGGATTCCTTGTGCCGCTCGCCCGGCTCGCCGATCTTGACCCCCCAGTCGATCAGCCCCGGGGCGAGGCACTTGCCGCCGCAATCGATGGTGGCCGCCCCCTCGGGCGCGTCCGCAACGATCACGCCATCGGCGACCGCCAGGCTGCCGATGGCGTCGGTCTGCGCCTCGGGGTCGATCAGGCGGGCGTTGATGAAGTGGAGGTTCATCGCGGACTCCTGAACGGGGCGCGGCAGATCGCGCGCAGGTGCGTGCGGGGCAAAGGGCCAGAGCTACACATCGATGCTCTCCTCCGCCGCCCGCGCGCCGCGCTCGGCACGCAGGTTGCGCGCCAGCAGGTCCATCGCGGCCATCCTGACCGCCACTCCCATCTCGACCTGGTCCTGGATGACGCTGCGGTTGATGTCGTCGGCGATGGTGCCGTCAATCTCGACCCCCCGGTTCATCGGGCCCGGGTGCATGACGATGGCGTCGGGCTTGGCGCAGGCCAGCTTTTCGGCATCCAGTCCCCAGCGGTGGAAATATTCGCGGGCCGAGGGGATGAAGCCGCCGTCCATGCGTTCCTTTTGCAGGCGCAGCATCATCACGACGTCGGCGCCTGCGAGGCCTTCGCGCATATCCTCATAGACCTCGCAGCCGAGGTCGGCCGCGCCGGCGGGCATCAGGGTGGCGGGACCGACGAGGCGCAGCCGGTTCTCCATCTTGCCGAGCAGGATCAGGTTCGAGCGTGCAACGCGGCTATGGGCAATATCGCCACAGATGGCGATGGTCAGGCGCTGCAGGCGGCCCTTGGCGCGGCGGATAGTCAGCGCGTCCAGCAGCGCCTGGGTCGGGTGTTCATGGCGGCCATCGCCGGCATTGATGACGGCGCAATCGACCTTGGAGGCGAGCAGGTTCACCGCCCCCGAATCCTGGTGGCGGACCACCAGCAGGTCCGGGCGCATGGCGTTCAGCGTCAGCGCCGTGTCGATCAGTGTCTCGCCCTTGGTCAGGCTGGACTGGGCCATGGCCATGTTCATCACATCCGCGCCCAGCCGCTTGCCCGCCAGCTCGAAGCTGGACTGGGTGCGGGTCGAGGGTTCGAAGAACATGTTGATCTGAGTGAGCCCCTCCAGCGCGTCGGAATGCTTCACCGTGCGCCGGTTGAAGGCGACGTAGGTTTCGGCCAGATCCAGAAGGCTGACGATTTCCGGCGGGGAGAGCGGCTCGATCCCCAGCAGATGGCGCGCGCGGAACGTCATGGCCTGCCCCTCGATCACGGTCACGTGGGGTCTATCGCAGATGCCGCGCGACCCTTCAACCGGGCGATACCAACTGGCCCCCGAGGCAGGCCGGGGATAGCCTGCGGCCATGATGTCATTGCCCCGATTCCATGGCCACGAGATCGATGGCGCGCTCGCGCTCGCGCTGCTGGAATGGCAGTGCGAGATGGGCGGGGACGAGGCGATGCTGGACGCACCCGTTGACCGGCTGGCCGAGGCGGCAGTCCCCGCGCCGGTTGCGCCGACCGCCGCGCCGCAGGCGCAGCCAGCGGCCCCGGCCCTGATGATGGCGGGCGAAGGCGAAGGCGAAGCCGATGTCGTTGCGGCGGCGCAGGCGCTTGCGGCGGCGGCCACCGATCTGGCCGCCCTTGCCGCCGCACAGCAGGCCTTCGACGGCATCTCGCTGAAGCGGGGGGCGCGGAACTTCTGCTTTGCCGACGGAAATCCCGCCGCGCGGGTGATGGTGATCGGCGAGGCCCCGGGCGAGGGCGAGGACGCGCAGGGCAAACCCTTCGTCGGCCGCGCCGGCCAGTTGCTGGACCGGTTGCTGGCCGCCATCGGCCTGAGCCGCGATGCCGAGGACCCGGCCCGCGCATTCTATGTCACCAACGTGCTGACCTGGCGTCCGCCCGGAAACCGCCGCCCCGATGCGGCCGAGATCGCGGCCTCGGTGCCTTTCCTCGCACGCCATGTCGAGCTGGCAAACCCCGAGGTGCTGCTGCTGATGGGCAACACGCCCTGCCAAGCGGGGTTGGGCCGTGAGGGCATCCTGCGGCTGCGCGGGGCATGGACGGAATGCTTTGGCCGCCCGGCGCTGCCGATGACACATCCGGCATATCTGTTGCGCAATCCGGTTGCCAAGCGCGAGGCATGGGCCGATCTGCTGGCGGTTGCGGACCGGCTGGGGCTGTAGAGGGCCGGCGCTAGCCCGCGCAGCCATCCACTTCGACCGCACGGCCGTCTGCGTCGATCAGGGTCAGCCGCACTTGCGAGGGGTCGAGGTCGAAGGGTTCGCCCGAGGGCGGCACGAAATCGGCGGCGGCGGTGATGGTCGGGCCGTCGACGCTGACCTCGGCCTCGGACACCCAAACCGGCGGGGCACCGGGCGGGGTCATCAGCTCCAGCGCCGCCTTGGGCTGCGGGCCGAGGTCCTGCCTGACGGCGGCGTCGATCCGCAACCCGTCCGCGATCGGGGAGACATGGCAGGCGGCCTGGCCGGACAGTCGCAGCGGCGCTGCCTCCAGTGCGGCCTCGATCACCGGATCGGGCGCGGCGCCAGGCGGGGGTGCTGTCAAGGTGACATGCGCGGGCACGCAGATCTCGCGGCAGAGGCCGAAATCGATGGCGACCTTCAGGTCCGGGGGCGCTCCGGGGGCGGCCGGCGCGACCTCGATCGGCAGGACCAACCGGTCGTGAAAGCCGAGCGTCCGGGTGCCGTTGCTGTCGATCACTTCGGGCGCGGGCCAGTGGAACACGACCGCCCCTTGGTTGGTCGAGCCGGCCCAGTCGAACTCCGGCGGGATGCCGGCATCGCCAGGCGCGCGCCAGTAGGTCTTCCACCCCGGCTGCAACTGCAGGTCCAGCGCGATCATGCGCGTGCCCGCTGCCGTGATCCAGCCGGGCAGCAGCGCCGCGCTGGCAAGGCCGGGGACAGTAGGCGCGCCGGTCTGTCCGGTGCCCGGCGCGGCCGCCGCCCCGCCGGCAATGGCCAGCACTGTCAGAACGGCGGCAGCGGCATGAAACAGGCGGATTTGCATGGCACGGGCTTAGGCGACCGTCCCCCTTGGGAAAAATCACATCTGCGCCACCCGGACCCGAGCGGGGGCCAGCGGGGTTGTGATCCCGACGCGCGACCCCGACTCTTGAGGTTCGCGAGAGGGAAGCGTGGCCATGGACCAGACCGACAACCTTACTGGAAAGCTGCTGATTGCGATGCCGGGCATGGCCGATCCACGGTTCGACCGCTCGGTCGTGCTGATCTGCGCACATTCGGACGACGGCGCGATGGGCCTGGTCGTGAACCGCCCGCTGCGCGAGTTGCAGTTCGACGAGTTGCTCGGCCAGCTAGACATAGACCGCGGCCCCAGCGTGCAGCAGATCGCCGTGCGCTTTGGCGGCCCGGTCGAGCCCGGGCGGGGCTTCGTGCTGCACAACACCGAAGCCGCGGCCAGCCGGGACGAGGACGCGCCCGAGCCGCCGGAGGGGCAACTGGCCATCGCACCCGGCCTTGCCATGACCACCACCCGCGACATCCTCGAGGAGCTCGCACGCGGCTCGGGTCCGTCCCAGGCGGTGCTGGCGCTGGGCTATGCGGGCTGGGGTCCGGGCCAGCTGGAGGGCGAGATGCTGGCCAATGGCTGGCTGACTGCCGAGCGCAGCGATGCCATCCTGTTCGGTGCCGATGACGATGCCAAATGGGCCATGGCCCTGCGGCAGATGGGGGTCGATCCCTCGGTCCTATCGGCGGCTGCGGGGCGTGCCTAGGGGCCCCGTTTAGCGGGCGAGCGCTTCCCTGCCCACGGGGGCGGCGCATTGCATTGCGCAAGCCCGGCTTCAACCTGCGACGAGGTGGTCTACGCGCTGCATATGCTGGGCGATGCGGCCCACTTCGGCAAGCCATTCCCTCGTCAGCGCCGGATCGTCCGGTGCGGCGTGAACGCCCGGCGGGATGCGGCCGGCGGCGACCGCTTCGACCGCGAGGGCGACAGGGGTCGAGACCAGCTGCGCCATGGCGCTGCCACCCTCATTGCCATGGGCGTCCAGCACCCATTCCTTGTGATAAATCGCCTTCCCGCCGCGCTCGGCCCGCAGGCCGACGCACAGGATCACGCGGTCGGCCTCGCCCTCGGCATAGGCATTTTCGCGCCAGAACTGGTCGGCCATTTCGGCGAGGCGAGCCTCGCCCTCGGGGCCGTGCAAGGTTTCGACCTCGCAAAAGACCGGGGTCCAGGCGTCCTGCCAGCCGGCCAGGCGAATGGTGCCGCGGACGAAATTCCGGATCTGCCAAGCGGAGTCAAAACCGTATTGCGCGACGAACGGCAGCGAATCGCGGTTCGGATAGACCTCGAAGCGCTCGGGCACAGGCAGCGGGGCGTCATAGCTGCTGATCGCGTCCCAGGGCCGCGCAGCGGCCAGCTGCTGGCCGTCCTTCAACGACAGCGAGGGCGAGCGCAGTGCCCGCAGAACCCCCAGGGGCGACCAGCTGAACTTGTAGCGAAAATCATTCGGCTCGGCCGGAACGCCGCCGCAATACGAGGTGAAATCGACGGTGTCGCCTGGCGCAGCAATCGCGCGGTAATCGGCCACCAGATCATGCGCCATCATGTGATCGATGCCGGGATCAAGGCCGACCTCGTTCACCAACGCCAGCCCGGCGGCCCGCGCGGCTCCGTCCAGATCGCGCATCGCCGGCGAGACATAGGACGAGCTGACGAAATTCGCGCCCTTGGCGATGCACATTTCGGCCAGCGGGACATGCATGTCCGCCGGCAGCATCGAGACCACGATATCGCCGGGTCGGACCGCCTCAGCCAGCGCCTGCAGGGTATAGGTGCGAATCTCGGCTTCGCGGTTGCCCACGGTGGCCCGCGCCGGTTCGGGATCGCGGTTCCAGACCGTCACGGCCAGCGGCCCGTCCAGCAGCCGGCGCAGGCCCGGCGCTGACGAAAGACCCGTCCCGACCCAATGCACCATCATGACCGGCCACCCTTTGCATGTTCGTCGAACAGGGCGCTCGCGCGGCCCCAGGCGCCGTCCTCGATCTGGTCCAGCCGCGCCAGCACGGGCAGCAGTTGCGCCGCGAAATCGGCGCTGCTTTCGGCCGGCAGCATCGACGGAAGGTTGTCGATCGCCATCACGTCCAGTGGTGGATTCTCCGCCACGCGCAGGGCCGGATGCGCCCAGGTCGTGGTGCGATCATAGACCTTGATCGGGGAAAAATCGCTGGTCGGATCACACGCGATATCGCCGATCACCGTCAACTGCCGGCCGGGATTTTTCGCCTCGGCCGGGACAAACACGGGCGCGCCGGGCTGGGCGAGGATGCAGTTCAGGAACACCTCGTGCTGCAGAACCTCGGGGAAGGGGCCGCCATGCGCGGTCTCGGCCATGTCCCAGCGGGTCACGGGTACACCGACGGCGGTGCAGAAATCCGCCGCGCCGCTGCCCACCCGGCCGCGCGCGCCGATCACCAGCGCGTGCGGGCGCGGGGCGAGGATCGCGTCCAGCTCTGCCCGCACCTCGGCGATCAGGGCATCCTTGCTGGCATAGACCCCGACGGGCCCGCAGATGCCGCCGCGGGCCTGCGCCGAGCGGCATTTCAGCGACACGGCTGCGCCTGCAAAACCGGCCCAATAGCCGAATGCCGCCAGCCGCCGCCCATCCTCGCCCGTCAGGTATTCGAGGTCATAAAGCCGCCCCCCGCCAGCGCGGAAGCGGTCCAGCGGGGCCGCACCCGCCGGCTGGCCCTTGTAGGCATGACCGAACATGATGTGCCGGTGTGGCAGGGGCGTGCCGTCCTCGGGCAATTCCTTGAGGCCGAGGATTATCGCATCACCGGGGGCGGTGACCCAGCTTCCCTCGGAGGCAACGGTCGCACCGGCGCGGGCATAGGCGGCGGTCGGGATCACGCGGCGCGGGCTCTCCTCGACCGTGACGGCAAAGCCGCGGCCCAGCAGTTCGGCCACGCCCTCGGGGGTGATGCCGACCCGGTCCTCGTTCGCCCGGCTCTCGGCCCTGACCCACAAATGCACCATCGCTCGCCCCCCTCATACGTTCTTTGGGCATAGCCTTGCGCTGACAGGGCGACAACGGGTGACAATCCTGTCCAGAGCGACTACAAAAAGAGAACACTGAGGGAACACCACGCATGAAGCCCGACCTCGCCCGCAAGCTTGCCATCCTGTCGGATGCCGCGAAATACGACGCCTCCTGCGCCAGCAGCGGTACCACGCGGCGTGATTCGCGCGCCGGCGGCCTAGGCAGCACCGAGGGCAGCGGTATTTGCCACGCCTACACACCGGACGGGCGCTGCGTCTCGCTGCTGAAAATCCTGATGACCAACTTCTGCATCTTCGACTGCGCGTATTGCGTCAATCGCGTGTCCAGCCAGGTCGAGCGGGCGCGGTTCAGCGTCGAGGAGGTCGTCTCCCTGACGCTGGAATTCTATCGCCGCAACTATATCGAGGGGTTGTTCCTGTCGTCCGGCATCATCCGCAGTCCGGACCAGACCATGGCTGACATGGTGCGTATCGCAAAGACGCTCCGCATTGATCACGGCTTCAAGGGCTACATCCACCTCAAGACTATCCCCGACGCCTCGCCCGAGTTGATTGACGAGGCGGGGCTGTTCGCCGACCGCCTGTCGATCAACATCGAGTTGCCGCAGGACACGTCGATCCGCGAGTTGGCCCCCGAAAAGCGGCCGGAGACGATCCGGGGCGCGATGGCGAGGGTCAAGGTCGCGCGCGAGGCCAGTCGCGAGCGCAGCCACAAGGGCAGGCGCCCCGCGCGCTTTGCCCCCGCGGGCCAATCCACGCAGATGATCGTGGGCGCGGACGGGGCCTCGGACGCGCGGATACTGGACGCCTCGGCCCGGCTTTACACCGGCTATGGCTTGAAGCGGGTCTATTATTCCGCTTTCTCGCCGATCCCAGACAGTTCGGCCGTGTTGCCCCTGATCAAGCCGCCGCTGATGCGCGAGCATCGGCTGTACCAGGCCGACTGGCTGATGCGGTTCTACGGGTTCGAGGCAGAGGAGATCGCCTCGGGCGGGGATGGGATGCTGGACCTTGGGGTCGATCCCAAGCTCGCCTGGGCGCTGGCGAACCGCGGCAGCTTTCCGCTGGATGTGAACCTCGCCCCGCGCGAGATGCTGCTGCGTGTGCCGGGGTTCGGCACCAAGACGGTCGAGCGGATCATCGCCGCGCGGCGCAACCGCAGCCTCGGCTGGGACGATCTGGTGCGGATCGGCGCGCTTATGAAACGCGCGCGGGCCTTCGTCAGCCTGCCCGGCTGGACGCCCGGCGCGATGACCGACGCCGCCGACCTGCGCGCCCGCTTCGCGCCGCCGCCCGAGCAACTGGCCCTGATCTGATGTATCGCGTCGCTCTGCCAGCCGAGCGACTTATGGCGGCGTGGCGCGAGGCGGCGCGTGGCCTCGCCGCCGCCGGGGTGCCGGCGGCCGACGTCGCGTGGCACGGCGGCGAGGGCGAGGGCGATCTGTTCGCCGCCTCGGCCCCGGCACCGCGGGCCGCCCAACCGGGTGGCGGCGGCTTGTCCGTGCCCAAGGACTTTCTGTCCCTGGCCGAACTGGTGCTGGCGCATCGTGACCCGGAGGCGCCGGGCCTCCTCTACACCCTGCTGCTGCGGCTGCAGGCCGAGCGCGGGCTGCTCGCCGATCCTGCCGATCCGTTGGTGCGGCGGGTGCAGGTCCTCGCCAAGGCGGTGCGGCGCGACATGCACAAGATGCGCGCCTTCGTGCGGTTCCGCGAATTGCCGACCGACCAGCCGCGCCGCCGCTTTGCCGCCTGGTTCGAGCCGGATCACCGCATCGTCGGCCTGAACGCGCCGTTCTTTGCGCGCCGCTTTGCAGACATGGACTGGGCGATCCACACGCCCGACGCCTCGGCGATTTTCGAGGACGGGACCCTGCGGATGGCCGCCGGCGCGGATCGGCCGGACCTGCCGGACGACGCCCACGAAGCGTTGTGGGCGACCTACTTCGCCAATATCTTCAACCCGGCACGGATCAAGCTTGATGCCATGAGGTCCGAGATGCCGCAGAAATACTGGAAAAACCTGCCGGAAACCAACCAGATCCCGGCAATGCTCGCGGCGGCAGAGGGCCGGGTTGCCGCCATGCGCGCCGCGGAGGCCACCGAGGCGCCGGGCCGCGCCAGTGCCATCAGCGCCCGCTATCGCAAGGGAATGCCGGCCGCGCCGGCCGAGATCCGCTCGCTGGACGATGCCCGCGCGGCCTGCGGCCTTTGCACCCGCTGCGATCTTTACCAGCACGCAACCCAGGCTGTGTTCGGCGAGGGCGCGCCAAATGCGGCGCTGATGATCGTCGGCGAGCAGCCCGGCGATCACGAGGATCTGGCCGGCCGGCCCTTCGTCGGCCCTGCCGGGCAGGTGCTGGACGAGGCGATGGCGAAGGCCGGCGTGCAGCGTCCCGCCACCTGGCTGACCAATGCGGTCAAGCATTTCAAGTTTACCCCCCGCGGCAAGCGTCGCCTGCACCAGACCCCGAATGCCGGTGAGGTCCAGGCCTGCCGCTGGTGGCTGGCCGAGGAGTTGCGGCTGGTGCGCCCGAAACTGACCATGGGTCTTGGCGGGACCGCGGCGCTGGCGCTGACCGGCCGCAAGGAGGGCATCACGCGCCGCCGCGGCAAGATCGAGGACACGCCCGACGGTCCGGTTCTGCTGAGCTGGCACCCCAGCTATATCCTGCGGATCCCCGACGCGGCAGCGCAGGAAAAGGCGCGGGCGGAGTTGCTGGCCGACCTGGAAATGGCGCGCGAGGTCGTGGGCTAGCGCGCGTCCGTGCGCAGGGGGACGGCTAGCGCGGCGCGGCAGCGCGCCTCAGTCGGTCGTTGATCGCCTCGCCGAGGCCCTTGTCCGGGATCGGGGCGACGGCGATCGGACGGCCGAGGCGGTCGGCCTCGCGCAGACGGTCGAAGAGGGCGGCCGCGGCCTCGGGCAGATCGCCCGTGGCGGACAGGGTCAGCGGGCCGGGGGCGCCGAAGGCAATGTAGGTCTCGTTTTCCTCCGGGTCGATGACGTCCAGGCGCAGTGCGGCGGCGGTGGCGTAGTGGCTGGTCAACTGGCCCGGCGCGGTTGGCTTGTCCCCGGTGCCTGGATCGGCGCGGCGCAAGGGGCGGCCGAGCGCCGCGTCGATGGCGATACGGGGCAAGCCGCCCGGGCGCAGCAGCACCGCCTCGCCCGTCGTATCCCAGCCGATAATCGTGGATTCCAGGCCAACAGGGCAGGACCCGCCATCCAGAACGGCCGCGATGCGCCCGTCCAGCCCGTCAAGCACATGCGCTGCCGTGGTGGGGCTGACGCGGCCCGAGAGGTTCGCGGACGGCGCGGCTAGGGGTGCCCCGCTCGCGGCAAGCACCGCCTGGGCCAGCGGGTGGCCCGGCACGCGCAGAGCCACGCTCGGCAGGCCGGCCGTTACCAGCCCGGCGATCCCGGAATCCTCGCGCAGCGGCGCCAGCAGGGTCAACGGGCCGGGCCAGAAGGCATCGGCCAGGGCCTCGGCATCCGGCGGCAGAACGGCGATCCGGCGGGCGGCCTCGACGTCGGGCACATGGACGATCAGCGGATTGAACTGCGGCCGGCCCTTGGCGGCATAGATGCGCGCCACCGCTGCGCCGTTGCGGGCATCGGCGGCGAGGCCGTAGACCGTTTCGGTCGGAATGGCGACCAGTTCGCCCGCCTGCAGCAGCGCCGCCGCACGGGTGATGCCGGCCGCGTCGTCGCGCAACAATTCGGTCTGGCTCTCGCGGTTGGGCGACATGACGCGGCGTCCGGTTCAGGGCGGCAGGGCTTGCGGCGCCGGGTCCCGACGCGGCAATCTATCGTGATGCGCGAATACGCGGACGGGCGATCATTCTCAAGCGCCGCGCTGAAAAGGGATATTTTTCCGATGGCCTATGTCGCCCCGGTCGAGGAGACGCTGTTCATCCTCGATCACATCGTCCCGCTTGAGGAAATCGTCGCAACGCCCCGATTTGCCGATGCCACGCGCGACACAGTTGCCGCCGTGCTGGGCGAGGCAGGGCGCCTTGCCACGGACATCATTGCCCCGCTGAACCGCGGCGCCGACGCGACCCCGGCGCGGCTTGAGAATGGTCGCGTGCGCTCCTCCCCCGGGTTTGCCGGGGCGATGGCTGCATTGGCCGAGGGCGGCTGGGTCGGGCTTGCCGCCAGTCCCGAACACGGCGGCGCCGGGCTGCCGCAGATCGTCAACCAGTCGGTCGCCGAATACCTGTCGGGCGCAAGCCTTGCCTTTCAGCTGAACCCGCTGCTCAGCCAGGGGCAGATCGAGGCGCTGGAACAGCACGCAACGCCGCAGATGCAGGCCCTGTACCTGCCGAAGCTGATCTCGGGCGCATGGAACGGCACAATGAACCTGACGGAATCGCAGGCCGGCAGCGACGTTGGTGCCCTGCGCACAAAGGCCGAGCCGCAGGGCGACGGCACCTATCGCATCACCGGGCAGAAGATCTTCATCACCTGGGGCGACAGCGACATCAACGAGAACACCTGCCATGCGGTGCTGGCGCGGCTGCCCGGCGCCGCGCCCGGCACGCGCGGCATCAGCCTTTTCATGGTGCCGCGGCTGATCCCCGATGCGGATGGCAAGCCGGGTCTCGCCAACGCGCTGCGGGTCGTCAGCCTCGAGCACAAGATGGGCATCCACGGCAGCCCGACCTGCGTGATGAGCTTTGAGGGCGCGACCGGCTGGCTGATCGGCGAGGAGGGCAAGGGCATGGCGGCGATGTTCACGATGATGAACAACGCGCGCCTCGCGGTCGGGGTGCAGGGGGTCGGTATCGCCGAGGCGGCGCTGCAGGCCGCCACCGCCTACGCCGCCGAGCGGGTCCAGTTCGGCCCGATCATCGCGCACGCCGACGTGCGCCGCATGCTCGCTACCGCGCGGGCCGAGGTCTTTGCAGCCCGTGCCATCTGCCTTGCCTGCGCCGCCGCGATCGACCTCGCCCGCGCCTCGGATGATCCCGAGGCCGCGGCCCGGGCGGCCTTCCTGACGCCGATCGCCAAGGCCTATGGCACCGATGTCGGCTGCCGGGTTGCCGATGCTGCCGTGCAGGTCCATGGCGGCATGGGCTATATCGAGGAAACCGGCGTTGCCCAGTATCTGCGCGACGTGCGCATCACCCCGATCTACGAAGGCACGAACGGCATCCAGGCCATGGACCTTGTCGGTCGCAAGCTGGCGGATGGCGGGACCGCTGCCTTTGCCCTGATCGACGAGGTGCAGTCCGGCGCCAAGTCCGCGCAGGAGGCGCTGCCTGCCCTAGCCGAAGCCGTTTGGCAGGCGGCGGAAAGCCTGCGCGAGGCGACCGTCCTGATGCTGGACGCCGGGGCCGATGACCGCAACGCCGGCGCGGTGCCCTTCCTGATGGGCTTTGCGCGGGTGCTGGGGGCGCATTTCCATCTGCGCGCCGCGCTGCTGCGCCCCGGGACCAACCGCGAGGTTCTGGCGCAGATCTTCATCACCCGCGTCCTGCCCCGGCTGTCGGGGGATCTCGCCGAGGCGCGGGCGGGCGTTGCCGATCTGCAGGCGCTCGATGATGCTGCCTTTGCCGGGGTTCTTGTCGCGTGAGGGAACGGGCTGGTGCGGGGACCACGGCCGGCCCCGCGTCTACTGATGTCGCCGAGGCGCAGATCCCCGCGCCATTTGCCGAAACTGAGGGGCGGGCAGGCGGGGCAGCCGGCCTTGCCTACCCATTCCCCGAGCCGCCGGTGCCCGGCGCCGCGATCACAGTCGCGCCGGGCGTCCTGTGGATGCGGTTGCCACTGCCGATGCGGCTCGATCACGTCAATATCTACGCCTTGGCCGATGATGACGGCTGGACCGTGATTGACACCGGCTTTGACGACGCCCCCAGCCGCGCGCAATGGGCGGCGCTGCGGGCAGGGCCACTGGCGGGCAGGGTCGCACGTGTACTGGTTACCCATTCCCATGCCGACCACGTCGGCCGCGCTGGCGCGCTACAGGTCGAGGGCGCCGAGGTCCTGATGAGCCGGACGGCCTGGCTGACCGCACGCATGTTGTGGCTGGACCAGCCCCGACACCCGCCGCCCGAGCAGTTGCAGTTCTGGCGGGCCGCCGGCATGCCTGCCGAGATGCTGGCCCGCCGCGCTACCGAGCGGCCGTGGCATTCGGCGGATGTCGCGGCCCCGCTGCGCCCCGGCTTTCGCCGTCTGCAGGAAGGCCAGTGCCTTACCCTCGGCAGCCGACGCTGGGCGGTGCGTATGGGCGAGGGGCATGCTGCCGAACACGCGACCCTGTGGTCGGATGATGGCATCGTGATCGGCGGCGACCAGCTGCTGCCGCGGATCTCGCCCAACCTTGGGGTCTATCCGACCGAGCCGCTGGCCGACCCGGTCGGCGACTGGATGGACAGCTGCGCTCGGCTGGCGCGGTTTGCCCGGCCCGACCAGCTGGTGCTGCCCGGCCACGGCCTGCCATTCACCGGCCTGCCGTTTCGCCTCGCCGCGCTCATCGGAAACCACCGCGCGGCGCTCGATCGGCTGGTCTCTGTGCTGGCCGAGGCGCCACGCACTGCGGTCGGCTGCTTTGACGTCCTCTACCGCCGGCGCATCGGCGAGGGCGAGTTCGGCCTCGCCCTGGTCGAGGCGGTTGCCCACATTAATCGTCTGCGGGCCGAGGGGCTGATCGAGGCTGCCGGCACCACCGCAGATGGCGGAACCCTGTGGGGCGCGACGGGCGCGGGTGCGGCATCAGGGACGTGACAGGGGCCGCGGCTTGGGGTATCGCTGCGCCAACCATTCATCACAGATACATCGAAGGGACGCGCCATGGCCACGACCGTCACCACTACCCACACGACCACCGCCACGCACGGCACGTCCCATGCCCATGACCACGCCGCCCACACCCATGGCACGATGGACGTGCAGGAGCATGAGCGCATGTTTGGCTACTTCGTCCAGTTCCTCGCCTGGAATGCGGTCGCCATGTCGGCCGTGCTGATCTTCCTCGCGCTCGCCAACTCCTGATCTTTTCCCACGGGGTCTTATCATGCTGCGCCGCGCCTTCCTCGCGCTCTCTCTGACGGCGGGCCTGGCGGCCTGTGCGGACAATATCTATGCCTCGGACGAGGCGGTGCGCAGCGCGCGCTTCGTCTCGAACGAACCGCCCTCGATCACGCTCTACACCGTGATCGGCATTCCCCGGGGCGAGGGTGCGCATTCGGCCCTGATGATCAACGGCAGCCAGCGCGTGATCTATGACCCGGCCGGCAGTTGGTCGCACCCGCAGGCGCCCGAGCGGCATGACGTGCTGTACGGCATCACCGACAACCTGCGGAACTTCTACATCGACTACCATGCGCGCGAGACCTACTGGGTCGCCGCCGATACGGTCCCGGTCAGCCGCGAAGTGGCAGATGCCGCGATCCGCGCGGCCGAGGCGAACGGCGCTGCGATGAAAAGCTTCTGCGCGAACGACACCAGCGCGGTGCTGCGCAAGGTGCCGGGCTTTACCGGCGCGCCTTCGGGCTTTTCGCCGCTGAAGCTGCGCAACTGGTTCCGGACGCTGCCGGGCGCGACCGAGAAAAAGCACTACGACGGCGACCCCGCCGACAACCATGACGTCCTGCTGCGCCAGCGCGGCGAATTGACCCGCGCCGGTAATAAACCGGTCCAGTAAGCGTTAGGCGGACGCGGTCACTTCGGTGAACGGCCGCGCCAAATAACCATCGGGATCGGCAAGCACCAGTTGCCGCTGGCCGACCACGCCCGTCCCGGTGCGATACCAACGTGTCTCCAGCGGCAGCAGCGGTGTCAGCCCGGAGCGCGTCGCCCGGCCGACCAGCGCATCCAGGTCCGTGACTTCGATTTCCAGGTTCATCCCGAGGCCCAGCGGCGCGCCCTCCGCGCGCACGCGCGCGGCATCGAAGGTCCGCCCGAGATTGATGCTGGCCAGCATCAGCCGGGCCGGCCCGAGGCCGAGCATCGCAAACCCCTCCTCCGGGCGAGTGTAGCGCACCGCAAAACCGATGATGCCGACCCAGAAGTCGAGGCTGCGCTTCAGGTCACGGATTCCAAGTTCTGGCGTCATCCGACCAGCCACAGGCCGAGGTAAAGCGACACCAGCCCCGCGCAGATCGCCGCCACCGTGCTGCGGGTGGCGATACCGGTGACGACCGTGATCAGGGCGGCAAAAATCCGGGCCGGATCGGCATGGCCGCCGGTCGCGGCGGGCCAGATCACACCGGGCGCGATCAGCGCCGGCAGCACTGCGACCGGGGTATAGCGCAGGTGCCGCAGCAAACCCTCCGGCAGCTTGCGCCGGCCAAGGGGGCCGAGGAAGGACAACCGCAGGAAATAGGTGCCGGCCCCAAGCAGGATGATGACGAGCCAGATTTCGGCAGTCGATGCGGTGGCGGTACCGGTCATGATGCGCCCTCCGGGGCGGGTTGCTGCGCTTGCCGCCGGGCCTGACGGCGTTCCAGCTCGGCGCCGACGGCCATGGCGATTGGGGCGGCGATCATCAGACCGGTGCCCGACGGCATGTGCCGCAGCGCCGCCGCCACTGCAAAGCCAGTGACCGCGGCCGCCAGATGCGGGCGCGAGCGCAGCAGCGGCGCGATCATCGCCAGAAAGGTGATCGGCACTGCGAAATCGAGGGCGAATTCCGGCGGGATTGCCTGCCCGAGCGTGGCGCCGATGACCGAGAAAACCGGCCACGGCAGGGCCAGTACGACAACGACGCCAAAGAAGAACGCCAGCCGTTCGGGCAGCGTCATGCGCGGGTTTTCCTCGTAGCGGCGGATCGACAGGGCATAGGTCTGGTCGATCAGCACATAGGCCAGCAGCGCGCGCATCCGTGGCGAGGCTTGGCCGACCCAGGGCACGAGCGAGGCCGAATACATCGCCATGCGTAGATTGACCGCCAGCGCCGACAGGATAACGATCGGCAGCGGCGCCTGCTCGACCAGCAGTTGCACCGCGGTGATCTGCGATGCGCCGGCCAGCACGATGGTCGAAAAGCCCAGCACCTGCCAGAGGTCCATGCCGGCGTTGACCGCAGTCACGCCGAACACCAGCCCAAAGGGCAGCAGGACGATCAGAAACGGCAGCGCCTGCAGCATCCCGGCAAGGAACGCCGCCCGGTTGCGCGAGGTCGGGGCAGAGGCAGGCACAGCGGCGCCGGGCACGGAATCGGGGGGCATGGTGGGTCTCGGCTGGTTTC
Source organism: Paracoccus suum (assembly GCF_003324675.1). Lineage (NCBI taxonomy): Bacteria > Pseudomonadati > Pseudomonadota > Alphaproteobacteria > Rhodobacterales > Paracoccaceae > Paracoccus > Paracoccus suum. The sequence goes on along the minus strand of NZ_CP030918.1, from coordinate 575,249 downwards.
GCCGACAGTTCCCGGATTTACCGCAGGGGCACAAGGGCGGAACGCCCGGTCAGGACTGATGGAAGCCCGGGGGCCGCCTGCCGTTGACGTGGGGGCGCGCGCGACTGCGGAGCAGGTGGCCGTCAGCCGAAAATCCCGGTGGACTGCGCCAGCGTTGCGAAGGCCCGGCCTGAACGGGTGGCCGCCAGATGACGAACGCCGTTATCGTCCAGTTGCGGTACGGCCCGGCCCAGCAGCTTGTCCCAATGGCGCAGGAAGTGGTGCGCCGCGTCGCGGAATACCTCGTCGCTGCGCAGGGCCTCGGCCAGAGCGGCCTCCGCATTCGGGTCGGGCTGCGGCAGGTCCATGCCGTCCAGCGCCGCCCCGCGCGCGCCGTCGACAAACCGGCGCCACGATTCGGCGGGTGCGTTCGGGGCCGGCACGTCGTCCATGTAGAGGCCGCGCGCAGCCAGCAGGGTAATGACATCCTGCGCGGCGCGGATCAGACGCGCCGTCTCGCCATCGGCGAGGGCGCGGCGCAATGCGTCGACTGCGTCGTGATCGTCGGGGCCATCGGGAAAGTTCAACGCAAGGATCAGGTCATGCGGATCGACCTCGACGGCCGGCGGCGCACCAAGATCGAGGCTCGGCTGCGGCGGCGCGGCTGCGGCCGTCGTGCGGGCGCGGCCAGCCGACGCCCGGGGGGCGGCGGCAGTGCGCGGCGTGGCCTCGCGCCGGGGCTGGGCAACGGCGCGCGGGGCGGGCGTGTCCAGCGGCAGCATCTGCGCCTCGGCATCCTCCATCCCGGCTTGCAGCTCAGGCGGCAGGTCGGCGGGCGCACCGCGGCGCATCGCCAGCAACTGGGCGCGAAGGTCATGCGCCTCGTCCCGAAGGCCGGCGAGGGCGCGGGCGGTGCCGACGGCCATCCAGATCAGCACCAGCGGCACGAACACGCCGACCAGCGTCACCAGCCGGGCAGCCCCACTGCGGGCCGCGCCGTCGCCGGCGGGGCCGAACAGCCAGACAAGCAAAAACAGCACCACCCACGCCGCGCTGACCAGGAGGCCCGCAGCGATGGCGCGGTCCTCGGCTGCTGCGCGGCGCAGTCCTTCTACCTTGCTCAAGGCCGACACTGCGGTCCCCTTTCCAACTTCATGCGTAGCGCACCGCGAGAATTTCATAGCTGCGCTGACCGCCGGGGGTGACCACCTCGACGCTGTCGCCTTCGTCCTTGCCGATCAGCGCCCGCGCCAGCGGAGAGCGCATGTTCAGCAGCCCGCGTTCCAGATCGGCCTCGGCTTCGCCGACGATCTGGAAGGTCTTGCGCTCGTCCGTATCCTCGTCGACCAGATCGACGGTGGCGCCGAACTTGATTGCGCCCGACATGCCGGCGACGTCGATCACCTGCGCGCGGCTGAGGATCGCCTCAAGCTCCTTGATGCGACCCTCAAGGAAGCTCTGCTTTTCGCGGGCAGAGTGGTATTCGGCATTCTCGCTGAGATCGCCATGCTCGCGCGCCTCGGCGATCGCCTTGATCACCGCGGGGCGCTCGACCGATTTCAGCTGACGCAGCTCTTCCTCGGCCTGGGCGAAACCCGCCCGCGTCATCGGTATCCGTTCCATTCATCGGTCCTCAGAACCGCCTCGTTCACGGCGGGGGCCACAGTCACGCAGCTTGCGCGAACGCCCCCGGCCTTGGGCCGGGGGCGTCCGTCAAATGCAGGGTCATGGTGTGCCCATCGGGGCGGGCAGCGCAACCCCCTTGGTGCCTGGCGCCGGATCGCGCCCGGCGAGGCGGTGCTAGCCCTCGGACGCGGCGAGGCGCGCAGCCTGGTCATGCGCGGTCAGCGCGTCGATCACCTCGGACAGATCGCCCGCCATCACCTTTTCGAGCGCGTAAAGCGTCAGGTTGATGCGGTGGTCGGTCAGTCGCCCTTGGGGAAAGTTGTAGGTGCGGATGCGCTCGCTGCGATCGCCGCTGCCGACCTGGGTGCGGCGGTCTGCGGCGCGGGCTGCATCGACGCGCGATCGTTCCAAGTCGAACAGCCGCGCCCGCAAAACGGCCATGGCGTTGGCACGGTTCTGGTGCTGCGATTTTTCGGACGAGGTGACCACGATCCCGGTCGGCAGGTGGGTGATGCGGACGGCCGAATCGGTGGTGTTGACGTGCTGGCCGCCGGCCCCGCTGGCGCGCATCGTGTCGATGCGGATGTCGGTCGCGGGGATGTCGATCTCGACGGCTTCGGCCTCGGGCAGGACCGCCACCGTCGCGGCCGAGGTGTGGATCCGCCCGCCGGATTCGGTTTCCGGCACGCGCTGGACGCGGTGCACGCCGGATTCGTATTTCAGCCGCGCAAAGACCCCTTCGCCAACGATCCGCATGACGGCCTCGCGCACGCCGCCGAGTTCGGTCGCGGCGAGCTCCAGCACTTCGACGCGCCAACCCTGCGCCTCAGCGTGGCGCTGATACATGCGCATCAGGTCGGCGGCGAACAGGGCAGCCTCCTCGCCGCCGGTGCCGGGCCGGATTTCCAAGATCGCCGGGCGGGCGTCGGCCGCGTCTTTCGGCAGCAGGGCGAGGCGCAGGGCCTGCTCCAGTTCTGGCTGGACGGCGCGCAGGCGGGCCAGTTCGTCCGCGGCCAGGTCGCGCATCTCGGCATCTGCCAGCATGGCCTGGGCCTCGGCAATGCCGGCCTCGGCTTCGTTCCAGTCGGCAATCAGCTGCACGACCGGTTTCAGCTCGGCGTATTCGCGGCTGACGTCTGCGATCTCGTCGGGCGCCGGACCGGCATTCAGCCGCGCCTCGAGATATTCGAAGCGGCGGGTGATCTGGTGAAGGCGCTCGGTGGGCAGCATGGGCTGGGCTTAGCTCGCAGCGGTGGGGGCGGCAAGGCGCGCTACGGGGACTCGCGCCCCGCGGGCGCGCAGGCTAGTCTTTGCGCGTCCCAACCGGAGCCCTCGCCATGCTGCGCCTCGGCGTCAACATCGACCATGTCGCCACTGTCCGAAACGCCCGCGGCACGCCCTGGCCCGACCCGGTGGAGGCCGCGCGCGTCGCCGAGGTCGCCGGCGCTGATGGCATTACTGCCCATCTGCGCGAGGATCGCCGCCATATCAGCGACGACGACATCGCCCGGCTGATGGAAACCCTGAGCGCGCCCCTAAACCTCGAGATGGCGGCCACGCCCGAGATGCAGGCCATCGCGCTGCGCCACCGCCCGCATGCCGTCTGCATCGTGCCCGAAAAGCGAGAGGAGCGGACGACCGAGGGCGGCCTCGACGTTGCTGGCGATGCCGGGCGGATGGCCGATTTCATCGCCCCCCTGCGCGAGGCCGGCAGCCGGGTGTCACTGTTCATCGGCCATGATCCGCGCCAGATCGAGGCCGCGGCCAAGGCCGGCGCCGCGGTGGTCGAGCTGCACACCGGCGCATGGTGTGACCTGGGGATCGAGGGCCGGTTGGCCGAGCAGCAGGCCGAACTGGAAGGGTTGCGCGCCGGCGCCAGCCTCGCCGCCGCGCTGGGGCTGGAGGTGCACGCCGGCCACGGCCTGACCTATCAGAACGTCGGCCCGATCGCTGCCATGCCCGAGGTGCTGGAGTTGAACATCGGCCATTTCCTGATCGGCGAGGCCATCCTGCGCGGCCTTGGGCCGGCAATCGCCGAAATGCGCCGCTGCATGGACGCTGCGCGCGGGAACGCCGGATGATGGGCGGCCGGCGCAGCACTCGGCTGGCCGCGATGCTTGCGCTGCTTGCCCTCCCGGCCGGGGCCCAGTCGGTTACGCCCTGCGGTGACGGCCCTCGCGCCGACACGATTGCCGAGCCGTGGGAGGCGAACACCGCCACCTATGCCGACGGTGCGATCCGCCTGACCGCGATCGACACGGTCGAGCCAGCCGGCGCGCCATTCTATCTGATGGTCCAGTCGCCGCCGCTGGACGAGCTTGGCCTGCGCCGTTGCCGGCTGGTGGGCGAGGCCGAGGGCTCGGGCTTCTTCGGTCTCGATTTCGCCGCGCGCCGGGCCGAGTATCAGGCCGGCAAGGGGCTGGTCGTGACCGTGCCTATCAAGCGGGTCACGCCGGGCGAGAGCGACGCCCACCCCGCGACGCTGCGCCTGACCATCAACCAATCCAGCGGCGAGATCACCGCCGACGCCCGATGAGGGCGATCCGCCTGATCTGGCGCACGCTCGGCGGGTTGTGGTCGGTGCTGATGATGTTGCTGATGGCGGCGTCGTTGGCGCTGAATGTCGCTATGGCGGTCTCGCCGGTGGTGTTCGCCGCGGTCGCCGGCGCGGTCGAGGCGGTCAGCGGCGTGCGCAGCCTTGCCACCCGCAATGCCGCGCGGACCACCGCGCTGGAAGCACGCGCCACACGGGCCGAGGCCCGTGCCGCCAGCGAGGCGGCCGAGGCCGCCAAGGCGCGCGCGGCGCGGCAGGTGACCTATCGCGGTGCGCGGCGGCCGGCGGCCGAGGCTGTGGCCGACACCTCGGACCGGCTGGCGCGGCGTACGGCGCGCGGGGCGGCGCGCAACATCGGCAGCGTGGCGGGTGAGGCGATCCCGGTGATCGGCGTCGGCGTGATCGCCGCTGCCACCGCGTGGGAGCTGCACGACGCATGCGCCATGATGAGCGAGGTGCGCGAGCTGGATGTCGCGCTGAACCCGGAACGTGCCGTCCCGCCCGAAGCCACCCAGGTCTGCGGGATGAAGGCCCCGACCCGGGCCGAGATCTGGGCCGCAGTCGCATCAAGTCCCGGCGCCGCCTGGGACGAGGCGCGCGGCCTTTACGAAGGGCTCCCGGCGCTCGATCTGGGTGGCACCTGGGGCGCCAGCCTCGGCATGTTCCGCGCGATCTATGACTGGGCCTTTGGCAGCCCTGCGGGGCCGGTCGCGCCCGACGGCACTGCGCCCCTGCCCGGGCCGGGGTCGGACTGGAACCCGCTCAACTGGTGGGATGGGCAATGATCCTCGGCATCGGCACCGACCTCGCCAATATCGCGCGCATCGCCGGCGTGCTGGACCGCCATGGGGACCGCTTTCGCACGCGGGTCTTTACCCCGACCGAACTGGCCCGCGCCGCCCGCCGACCGCACGAGGCTGCGACGCTCGCCAAGCGCTGGGCCGCCAAGGAGGCGTGCAGCAAGGCGCTGGGCACCGGGCTGCGCATGGGCATCGCCTGGCGCGACATGGCGGTGACCAACAACCGCGCCGGCCAGCCGCAGATACACCTGACTGGCTGGGCGGCCGAGCGGCTGGCAGCGATGACCCCGCCGGGCCATGTCGCGCGCATCCATGTCACGCTGACCGACGATCACCCATGGGCCCAGGCCATGGTGGTGATAGAGGCGCTGGCCGAAATTAGTGGCGCGGCTGCCGAGAACATGTCATGAACATCGCCTGAACGACTCGCCAGCCCCGCCTGCGTCACGGAAAATTAGCTTTACTCGCTCCAGGCTTGGCACCACGATATCTGGTAGTTACTGGCACCTCAGAATGCCGGGACTTGTGAGGATCACCACAGGTAGGGGCACCCACCCCACCTTTGCGAGAGGGCAGGGACGGCTCATGGCACTCGCCGAACAGTTCATTCCCAGCGACGACATCCATCCGATCGACATCGCTGAAACCGTCGCCAACCATCATGAATGGGAGTTTGATCGTCTCGCCGATGACCAGATCGCCATGGCCGTCGAAGGTCAGTGGCGGACCTATTCCATCACCCTCGCCTGGTCGGCGCGCGAATCCGTCCTGCGGCTGGTCTGCACCTTCGACTTCGACCCGCCGGTCGAGCGCCTTGGCGATCTCTACGAGGCGTTGAACCTCGCCAATGACGAGGTCTGGGATGGCGGCTTTACCTTCTGGGCGCCCCAAAAGCTACTGGTCTGGCGCTATGGCCTGATCCTCGCCGGCGATGCCATGGCCGAGCCGAGCCAGGTCGATCACATGGTCTGCGCCGCCATCACGGAGGCCGAGCGGTTCTACCCGGCGTTCCAACTGGCCTGCTGGGGGGAATCCACCCCAACGGCAGCGATGGCGATTGCCATGTCGGCAGCCTACGGTCGCGCCTGAGGGCTGACTGAAGAGCGGGGCTGCGCATGGATCTGGCGAAACTGAATGATCGGGGGCTGGTCCTTGTCGGGGCCGGCAAGATGGGCGGCGCACTGCTGGACGGCTGGCTGGCGCGCGGGCTGGACCCAGCCTCGGCGCATGTCATCGACCCCAAGCCCGATCCGCGCTGGGCGGCGCGCGGGGTCAACGTGAACGCGGACCCCCCAGCCGACCCGGCGGTGCTGGTCCTCGCCGTGAAGCCGCAGATGATGGGCGACGTGCTGCCGACGCTCGCCGCATGGGGGCAGGGCCGCACACTGGTCGTCTCGGTCGCGGCCGGCACGCGCATCAAAACGCTGGAGTCCAGCTTTCCTGCCGCTCCCATCGTCCGCGCGATGCCGAACACCCCTGCCGCCATCGGCCAGGGGATCACGGCCGTCGCCGGCAACGCCCGCGCGGATGCTGCGGCGATGGACCTTGCCGCCGCCCTGATGGGCGCGGTCGGGCAGGTGGTGCAACTGGATGACGAGGCCCAGATCGACGCGGTCACCGGCCTTTCTGGCAGCGGCCCGGCCTATGTGTTCCACCTGATCGAGGCGCTGGCCGAGGCGGGCGTTGCGGTCGGCCTGCCCGCCGACACGGCCATGACGCTGGCACGCGCCACGGTTGCCGGCGCCGGCGCGCTTGCCCTCTCCGGCGACGAAACCCCGGCGAAGCTGCGTGAGGCGGTAACCTCGCCCGCCGGAACCACGGCGGCCGGGCTGGCCGTCCTGATGGACCCCGATGCCGGCCTGCGCCCGCTGATCGCCCGCACCGTCGCGGCGGCCACCGACCGCGCCCGCGAGCTTGCGCAATGACCACCGCCAGCTTTGACGATTTCCTGCGTCTCGATATCCGCGCCGGCCGCATCACCCGCGCCGAGCCGTTCCCCGAGGCACGCAAGCCGGCGCTGAAGTTGTGGGTCGATTTCGGTCCCGACCTGGGCGAACGTCGCAGCTCGGCCCAGATCACGCGCCACTATACCCCAGAGGAACTGGTCGGCCGGCAGGTGCTTGCCGTTGTCAATTTCCCGCCGCGCCAGATCGGGCCGGTCATGTCCGAGGTCCTGGTCCTCGGCCTGCCCGATGCCGAGGGCGAGGTCGTTCTGATCGCCCCCGACCAGGACGTCCCGCTGGGCGGGCGGCTTTTCTGATGCGCCGGCTGCTGGTGACGCGGCGCATGACGCTGGAGGCGGAGGCCGCCATTGGCGCGGTGTTCGAGGCCATTTTTCGCGACGAGACCGTGCCGCTGACCGAGGCCGAGGCCGCCGAGGCGCTACGTAGCCATGACGCGATCATCCCCACGCTGGGCGATGCTTTCACCGCGGCGGCCTTTGCCGGGGGCGGTCTGCAGACAAGGGTGCTCGCCAACTTCGGTGCCGGCTACAACCATATCGATACAGACGCCGCGCGCGCCGCCGATGTGATCGTTACCAACACCCCCGAGGTGGTGACCGAGGCGACGGCCGACATCGCCGTGATGCTGATGCTGATGACCGCCCGCCGCGCCAGCGAGGCCGAGCGCGTGCTGCGCGCGGGCGCGTGGACCGGTTGGACACCGACCCAGTTCCTTGGCCGCCATCTTGGCGGCAAGACGGTCGGGATCATCGGCATGGGCCGCATCGGCAAGGCCATCGCCCGGCGCTGCCATTTCGGGTTCGACATGCGGGTCGTGTTCTTCAACCGCTCGCCAGTCAGTTCGCTGCACACGCCCGCGGCGCAACTTCCGACGCTTGAGGCCGTGCTGCGCGAGTCCGATTTCGTCGTCCTGGCCGTGCCCGGCGGTGCCGGCACCCGGCACCTGATCGACGCCGCCGCCCTGGCGACGCTTGGGCCCAATGGCATCCTGATCAACATCTCGCGCGGGGATGTCGTCGACGAGTCGGCACTGATCGCCGCGCTGGAGGCCGGGACGATTGCCGGCGCCGGCCTCGATGTGTTCGAGCACGAACCAGAGGTCCCAGCGCGCCTGCGCGAGACGCGCAACACTACGCTGCTGCCGCATATCGGCACGGCCGCCGAGGAGGTGCGCACCGCAATGGCGATGCGCGCCCTCGACAACCTGCGCGCGGTTGCGGCCGGTCGCCCCGCGCCTGACCGCGTGGCCTGAGCGGTCAGCCGTCAGGCGCGCGTTACCGCCCCGGAACCACCCCGATGCCAAGGCGTTATTGCGATGTACACGCTGAAACCTGAAGGGGACCAAGCGAATGAATTGGGATATCGTTGAAGGCAAGTGGGAACAGCTCAAGGGCTCTGTCAAAGAGAAGTGGGGCGATCTCACGGATGACGACCTGACCCAGATGGCGGGCAATCGCGACAAGATGGCTGGCAAGCTGCAGGAACGCTATGGCTGGACCAAGCAGGACGCCGAGAAAAACGTGGACGACTTCTTCCGCGACCGCTGATCGGCTTGACCCGCTAACCCTGTAATTGTTCACGAGTAGGCGACGATGTTTAGCCGCCAGGAAGGCGTCTCTTTGGAGACGCCTTTTTCGCGTTGCGGTCTTTCGTTCACCGCTTGCACCGACCCTTAGTTTGGGCTTGCGTGCGCGCATGACAAACTCCCTGCGTTTTGCCCCCATCGCCGCCGACCTGCCGCCGACCGTGCCCTTTACCGGGCCCGAGACGCTTGCCCGCCGAAGCGGCCAGCCGATACTCGCCCGCCTCGGCGCGAACGAAAACGGCTTTGGCCCTTCGCCACGTGCGATCGAGGCGCTGGCTGCTGCCGCCAGCGAGATCTGGCAATACGGCGATCCTGACGCGCATGATTTGCGCTCGGCCCTTGCCGCGCGGCACGGCGTGCCGACGGACAACATCATGCTGGGCGAGGGGATCGACGCGCTGCTGGGCCTGACCGTACGCCTTTTCATGGCGCCGGGCGAGGCGGTGGTGACGTCGGAGGGGGCCTATCCGACCTTCAACTACCACGTTGCGGGCTTTGGCGGGGCGCTGCACAAGGTGCCCTATCGCGACGATGCCGAGGACCCCGAGGCGCTGCTGGCCCGCGCGGGCGAGATCGGGGCACGCCTGATCTATCTGGCCAATCCCGACAACCCGATGGGCAGCTGGCTGCCCCGCGAGCAGATCGAGGCTATGCTGGACCGGCTGCCATCGGGCGCCTTGCTGCTGCTGGATGAGGCCTATGCCGACTTCCTGCCGCCCGAGGCGCTGCCCCGGATCGACGCCGAGGACCCGCGCGTGCTGCGCTTTCGCACCTTTTCCAAGGCCTATGGCATGGCCGGCGCGCGGATCGGCTATGTCATTGGTGCGGCTGCCGCCGTCGCCGGGTACGAGCGCATCCGCAACCACTTCGGCCTGAACCGGATCGCCCAGGCCGGCGCATTGGCTGCCCTCGGCGACCAGGCATGGCTGGCCGAAATCCTCGCACGCGTTGCGGCGTCACGCGCGCGGATTGCAGCCATTGGCCACGCTAGCGGCCTACAAGCTCTGCCCTCGGCGGCCAATTTCGTCGCGCTCGACTGCGGTGGCGACGGCGCGCGGGCGCGGCGGGTGCTCGAAGGGCTGGCGCAGCGCGGGGTGTTCGTGCGGATGCCAGGCGTCGCGCCGCTGGACCGCTGCATCCGTATCAGCACCGGGCCGGAAGCGGCAATGGACTTGCTGGCCGATGCCTTGCCGGGCGCGGTGGCGAGCGCTTAGCCGTATTGACTCGCCCCGACCTGCTACGGGCGCGCTCTACCAGTCCGGTTGCCGGCGCCTAGTCGATCAGCATCGGATCGCCGTTCCGCGCCTCGGTTTCGAGCAGCCATAGATCGGGATCGGCGGCTCGGGCGCGGGTCATGATGGCGTCAATCTCGGCCTCGGTCCCCTCGTCGCGGCGCTGCCATTCGGTCGTGTCGGTCTTGTAATCCCACTGCCGCGCCCACAGCGCCGCCCGCCCGTCGAGACTCGCGCATTTGACCAGCACGGCGCCGGCCGTGCTGTCGCCACGCCGCAGCACATAGCCAGCCCGCCCCGCCAGATCGAGACCGTGCAGCCAGGCCGAGACCCACAGGCCGGTGGCAAGCCGCGGGGTGCTCATGCGGACGCCCCGGGCATGCCAGGGCGGTCGGACAGCAGCCCCAGTGGCACAGTGAAAATGCCGGCGACACTAAGGATGGCGACGCCGGCCCGGCAAGTTCTCCAGCGACGCGTCAAGAAGCTCGAAGCCGGCGCAGCAAACAACCCGCGGGGACGAGTTGACCTCGCCGTTTTCACGGAACAATCAGCCCGTCCCACCCGGAAACCTAGTCGCCGTCACGGTAATCGAGGCCCATCTCACCGTAACGCTCAGCCTCGTTCAGCCAGTTCTCGCGCACCTTGACCTGCAGGAACAGGTGAACCGGGCGGCCCATGAACTCGGTCAGTTCTGCCCGCGCCTGCTTGCCGACCGCCTTGATCGTCTCGCCGCCATGGCCCAGCACGATACCTTTGTGCCCGTCGCGGACGACGTAGATGATCTGGTCCACGCGGGCGCTGCCGTCCTCGCGCTCTTCCCACGCTTCGGTCTCGACCGTCAGCTGGTAGGGGATTTCCTCGTGCAGGCGCAGTGTCAGCTTTTCGCGGGTGATCTCGGCCGCGATCTGGCGCATCGGCAGATCGGCAATCTGGTCCTCCGGGTAAAGCCACGGCCCCTCGGGTACCTGCTCGGCGAGCCAGGCCTTCAGATCGTCGCAACCGTGACCGCGCTCGGCCGAGATCATGAAGGTGCGGGTGAACGGAAAGGCCTCGTTCAGGCGCTGGGACAGGGCCAGCAGCGCCTCCGCCTTGACCCGGTCGATCTTGTTGATCGCCAGCGCCACCGGGGTGCCGCGCGCCTTGTTCATCAGCGAATCGAGAATTTCCGCGACGCCGTCGGTCAGGCCGCGCTGCGCCTCGACCAGCAGGACGATCACGTCGGCATCGGCAGCGCCTCCCCAGGCGGCGGCGACCATGGCCCGGTCGAGCCGTCGGCGCGGGCGGAACAGGCCGGGGGTATCGACGAACACCAGTTGGCTGTTACCCTCCATCGCGATGCCGCGGATGCGGGCGCGCGTGGTCTGCACCTTGTGCGTCACGATCGAGACCTTGGCCCCGACCATGCGGTTCAGCAGGGTGGACTTGCCGGCGTTGGGCTCGCCCAGCAGGGCTATGAACCCGGCGCGGGTGGCGCCGGTGGGCGCCGCATCCTCACGCGGGGATTGCGGGTCGTCGGGCTGATCGATGTTGTCGGTCATGTGCTGGTCCTCTCTGCGGCCAGGCTGTCCAGCAATGCGCGAGCGGCGGCCTGCTCGACGCTGCGTTTGGTGCCGGTGCCCTCAGCGGCCGCCTCGCGGCCGTCCGTCAGGCGCGCGGCGATGTGGAAATGGGGCGCGTGGTCGGGGCCGGTGCGGGACAGTTGCACGTAATCCGGCGGCGGCATGCCCTGCGCCTGCGCCCATTCCTGCAACTGGGTCTTGGCATCGCGGGCGTCGTCGGCAACGCGCGCCAGATGGCCGGACCAGAGGCGCAGGACCAAGGCTCGCGCAGCCTCCCAGCCGGCGTCCAGATAAACGGCGGCGATCACCGCCTCCAGCGCATCGGCCAGCAGCGCGTCCTTGCGCCGGCCACCGGACATCATCTCGGACCGGCCCAGCTTCAGCACCTCGCCAAGACCGATCTCGCGCGCGATCCTGGCGCAGGTCTCGCCCTTGACCAACGCATTGTAGCGCGGCGCGAGCTGCCCTTCGGAGGCGTTGCTGTCCGCGAGGAACAGTGCCTCGGCCACGGTCAGGCCCAGAATGCGGTCGCCCAGAAATTCCAGCCGCTGGTTGTCGGGGCGGGTCGTCGTCGCGATGGAGCCGTGGGTCAGCGCCCGGACCAGAAACTCGGGCCGGGCAAATTCATGACCGAGCCGTTGGGCAAATTCCGCGATATCCGCGCCAGGTTTCAATGCACCGCCTTGAAGAATCGGTCGGGGCGCCAGGTCCAGATGAACAGAAGCGAGCGCCCGGCTGAGCTGAACATGATCCGGTCGGCGCGGCCGATCAGGTATTCCTCGGGCACAAAGCCGAGACCGCCGGTGGCCGGGTCAAAGCGCGAATCCTCGGAATTGTCGCGGTTGTCGCCCATCATGAAGTAATTGCCCGGCGGCACGGTGAAGACGGGCGTGTCGTCGGCCATCCAGCCATCAAGGATGTTCAGCACATCGTGCTGGCGGCCACCCGGCAGCGTTTCGGTGGCACGGGTCTTGATGCACTCGCCCCCGGTCGGCACCGGGTCGTTCGCGCAACGCGGCATCAGTTGCTGCGGACCCTGCGGCAGCTTGGCCTCGACGAACTCGCCAGCCTGGGTCTGGGGAACTTCCTCGCCGTTCAGGTAGACGATACCACCGCGAACCTGGACGGTATCGCCGGGCAAGCCGATCACCCGCTTGATGAAATCGACATTCTGGACCGGGTGGCGGAATACCACGACATCGCCCCGCTCGGGCTGCGAGCCGAGGATGCGCCCGGTGATCGGGCACATTGAGAACGGGCACGAGTGGCGGGAATAGCCGTAGGCCATCTTGTTGACGAACAGGAAATCGCCGATCAGCAAGGTGTCCTTCATGCTGCCCGAGGGAATCCAGAAGGGCTGAAAGAACAGCGTGCGGAAAATGCCGGCGATCACCAAGGCCCAGAACACCGTCTTGACGGTCTCCCACAGGCCGCCTTCGGTCTTTTTGATCGTGTCGGCCATGCTGCTTCCAGTCCCTCGCTTTGCCGCGTTCTTGAGCGCGCCCGCACGGCGGAGTCAACCCGCGCCCGGGCGGACGCTCTGATGCCTGTCCTTGATTCCAGCGCCATCCTGCAGGCGGAATGGGCCGACGGCCGGCTGGTATTATGGTTTCCGGATGGCGACCGCTACGCCTATCGGGACGTCCCAGAAAAGGTTTATCACGCCCTGCTGGCCGCCGGATCAGCCGGCGCGTTCTTTTCGCAGCATATCCGCGACGCCTATCCCGCGCAGCGGATCGGGCGCGGCTGAGGGCCGCTACATCGCGGCCAGCTGCGCGATGGCGGCGCGGGCGCGGGCCAGATCCTCGTCCAAGGCCGCAAGCTTGGCCTCGGTCTCCTCGATCACCTCGGGGTCTGCGTTCTGGGCGAACTTCGGATTGCCGAGGCGCGCGCGCAGGCCGCTTGCGTCCTTGTCCAGCTTCGCGGCCGCCTTTTCCAACCGCGACGCCTCGGCCGCGGGGTCGATGACGTCGCCGATCGGCAGGCCAAAGCTGGCGCCGGGCGCGGCGACGGCGATCATGCCGCGGGCCATTTGCCCGTCCTGCGCCGGGTTTACCCGGGCGAGGCGCTCGATCAGCGGGGCATTGGACGCCAGCGCCGCGCGCGCTGCCGCATCGGCCTCGGTCACGACCAGATCCAGCTTAGCACCGGCCGGCACGCCCATTTGGGCGCGGGCGCTGCGGACCGCGTCTATCAGGGTGATAACCCAGTTCATCTCGCGGTCGGCATCCGGGTCGATCTGCGCCGCCTCAAGCGCGGGCCAGTCGCTGACGGCCAGCATCGCATCGCGCTCGCCAGTCAGGCGCCACAGTTCCTCGGTGACGAAGGGCATGAAGGGGTGCAGCAGGGCAAAGGTCTGGTCCAGCACCCAGCCCATGGTGGCGCGGGTTTCCTCGGCCGCCTCGCCGTCGAACAGGGGTTTGGCCGCCTCGACATACCAGTCGCAGAGCTTGCCCCAGGCGAAGGCGTAAAGGGCGGCCGCGGCGTCGTTGAACCGGAAGGCCGTCAGCGCCTCGTCGACCTGCGCCTGAGCCCGCGCCAACTCGCCCATGATCCAGCGGTTGACGGTATGGGCCGGCGCCGGCCGCGCGACACCGCCGCGAACGCCGTTCATCTCGGCAAAGCGGGTGGCGTTCCAGATCTTGGTGACGAAGTTGCGGTTTCCCTCGACATGCTTCGGCCCCAGCTTGGGATCGCGTCCCATGGCCGCCATCCCCGCGAGCGTAAAGCGCAACGCATCGGCGCCGAAATCGTCGATCAGTGTCAGCGGGTCGATGACATTGCCCTTGGACTTGGACATCTTCGCACCCTTCTCGTCCCGCACGAGGCCGTGGACGTAGACGGTTTCAAAGGGCACTTTTCCGGTCAGCTCCAACTGCATCATCATCATTCGGGCGACCCAGAAGAAGATGATGTCAAAGCCCGTGACGAGGGTGGAGGTCGGGAAATACTTCCGCAGTTCCTCGGTATCGCCCGGCCAGCCCATCGTGCCGATGGGCCAGAGGCCGGACGAGAACCAGGTGTCGAGAACGTCGGGATCACGCGTCAGCTTGCGGCCGGGCGCCATCGCCTGCGCCTCGGCCTCGGTCGCGGCGCAATACTGTTCGCCGTCTTCGTCGTACCAGACCGGGATCTGGTGCCCCCACCACAGCTGGCGGGAAATCGTCCACGGCTCGATGTTCTCCAGCCAGTGGAAATAAACCTTCTCGTGCTGCTCGGGCAGGATCTTGGTTCGGCCGTCTCGGACCGCGTCGATGGCGGGCTGGACGATCTTTTTGGTGTCGACGAACCACTGGTCGGTCAGCATCGGCTCGATCACCACGCCCGAGCGGTCGCCATGCGGCTGCATGATCGGCTTGGCGTCGACCACGGGATTGCCCTCGGCATCGGTGACGGCGAGGCCTTCGCCGGTGATCTCGGCGATCACCTGCTTGCGCGCCGCCATCCGGTCGAGGCCGCGCAGATGTTCGGGGACGAGGTTCACGGCGGACACGTCCCCCACATCCTCGCCGCGGGCGGCGCGCGTCGCGATGGCGGCGCTTTCCGCGTAGGGCAGGCCGTCGGCCCGCATCTGCGCCTTGGTGTCCATGAGCGCATAGAGGGGGATGCCGTTGCGCGTTGCGACGCCGTAGTCGTTGAAATCATGCGCGCCCGTGATCTTGACCGCGCCTGAGCCGAAATCGGGGTCGGGATATTCGTCGGTGATGATCGGGATCAGGCGGCGATGCTCCTTGGGGCCGACCGGAATTTCGCACAGGATCCCCACGATCGGGGCGTAGCGTTCGTCCGACGGATGGACCGCGACCGCGCCGTCGCCGAGCATCGTTTCGGGACGCGTCGTGGCGATGGAGATATAGTCGCGTGTCTCGCGCAGGGCCTCGACTCCGTCGGCATCGCGCTCGACATATTCATAAGTGGCCCCACCGGCGAGCGGGTATTTGAAGTGCCACATATGGCCGGGAACCTCGCGGCTCTCGACCTCCAGATCGCTGATCGCGGTTTCGAAATGCGGGTCCCAATTCACCAGCCGCTTGCCGCGGTAGATGATGCCCTTGTTGTAGAAATCGACAAAGACGCGGATCACGGCGTCGTGGAAATTGCCCTCTTCGCCGGCCGGCGCGCCGGGGGCGCCCGACATGGTGAAGGCGTTGCGCGACCAGTCGCAGCTTGCCCCGAGGCGCTTCAGCTGGCCGATGATCGTGTCGCCGGATTCCTGCTTCCAGGCCCAGATCTTCTCGACGAACGCCTCGCGTCCGATCTCGCGCCGGTTCGGTTCCTGCCGTTCGGCCATGCGGCGCTCGACCACCATCTGGGTGGCGATGCCGGCATGGTCCTGACCGGGCTGCCACAGGGTGTCAAAGCCGCGCATCCGGTGCCAGCGGACCAGAATGTCCTGCAGCGTGTTGTTCAGGGCATGACCGACGTGCAGGCTGCCGGTGACGTTGGGGGGCGGGATGACGACGCTGAACGCCTCGGCGCCGGGGCGGGCATGGGCGCCCGCCTTGAATGCGCCTGCGGCGTCCCAGTCACGGGCAATGCGCGCCTCGGCGGTGGCGGCGTCGAAGTTCTTGTCCATCGTCATCGGGGCGGCTTTCCTTTGTCCGCACCCGACATAGACAAGCCGGACGGTCCGGCCAAGGCCCCTAGAAGGCGGCGTCCGCCATCATGCGTCTACCTTGCGCGCCGCGTCGGCGGCGGCAAAATGCGCGATCTGGTCGGCATGCGCCTTGGCAAAGGCCGGGCGGCCGGTCGCGCGCGCCACATAGGCGGTGAGCGCGGGATAACCCGCCAGCCCGCCCATGTCGCCGACGATACGCAGGACATCGGCCATCAGCAGGTCTGCCACCGTAAAGCCGCCCCCGACCAGCCAGTCGCGGCCGGACAGCTGCGTGTCGAGTTGCGCCAGCCGCTGGTTCATCCGCTTGGCAGCACGCTCGGCCGCCGCCTCGTCGTGGTCAAAGACCTTGGCCGTTTGCCAGGGCAGCGTCGCGGTCTCGATCGAGTTCGCGGCGGCGAACAGCCATTGGGTCACCTCGCCGCGCAACGCCGGATCGTCCGGCATGAGGGCAGGGGATTTCTCGGCCAGGTGCAAAAGGATGGCGCCGCTCTCGAAGATCACCTGATCGCCCTCGTGCAGGACCGGCACCTGCTGAAAAGGCTGCATGTCGCGGTGTGCCTCGGTCCGGGGATCGATCGGCACGGTCTCCACGCGGTAGGGCAGCCCGGCCTCCTCGCAGGCCCAGCGGGGGCGCAGATCGCGCACATAGCCGCGCGCGAATTCGGGCACCCAGTCATAGGTTGTGATGGTCAGCATGGCTCATTTCCCCGGACGCACGGCGAACTCGGCGTCGATCTGGATGGTGATGGGATCGGTGAAGAACGCGTTCAGTCCATAGGCCTGCGGGTCGATCTGGGTTTCCGCATGGGCGCCGATCAGGTCGGTGATGACCGGGTTACCGTTATCGTCGCCGGTAAACCCGCGCCCGGCGCCGACCAGCGTCAGTTGGAAGGTGGCAGGGTGGGTCTTGCCCATGATCTGCAGATCGCCGGTCATCGAGCCCTGAGTAGGGCTGTCGGCAACAAAGCCAGTCGTCGTAAAGGTCGCCTTCGGATGGGCAGGGGCGTTCAGGTAGTCCGGCCCGGTCAGCACCTCTGCAAAGCCCGCGAGGGGATGGCTGATCGAGGCAAGCTCGACACTGGCGGTCAGGCGGCTTTGCGCCGGATCGTCCGGCACCCAGTCGAGCGTCGCCTCGGGCCGGTCAAATCGGAACAGGCTGACCGAAAAGCCCATGTGCGGGACCCGCGCGACGACCGCCGTATGAGCGGGGTCCATGACGTAATGACCGGCAGCGGCGGCATGATAGTCGGCAACGCCATGCGGCAGGTCGGCAGGGGTCGGGGCCGCGGCGGGAGCCGCCGCCGGGGCGGGCGACGCTGGCGGTACAGTTGCGGCAGGTGCCGATGCGTTCGCGGCCGGAGCCTCTGAAGTCGCTGCGGCTGCAACTGCGGGCGCTGCGCCCTGCGCGAGGGCCGGACCGGCGGCAAGAAGTGCCGCCAGTCCAAGGGATGCGGCGCGAACCATCATTTCGTCACGTCGCGCGGGCCGACGACGGCGAACCAGCCGCCCTGGGGGTCAGTCGCGACGGCGATGTAGGCGCCGCCGGGAACCTCTATGGGGCCGCGATGCAGCTTGCCGCCGCCATCGGTGATGCGGCTGATCGCGGCGTCGATGCCGTTGGCGCCGAAATAGGGCAGCCAGGTCGGCATCGGGGCCGAGCCGAGGCCCATCATTGCGCCGATGTCCCGCCCCTTGTGGGCGATCAGCTGGTAAGTGCCCATGGCGCCCATGTCCATCGCCTGGCTCTTGGTCCAGCCGAAGAGCCCGGAATAGAAGTCGAATGCCGCTGCCGGGTCGGTCGACATCAACTCGTTCCAGTTGCCGTGGCCGGCCTTGGACTGGTCAAAGGCGCCGCCGCCGGCCTCGGCCTTGGCGCGGTCCTCCGGGGACATTCTGGACATGTCCGGCTGCAGGATGCCGAACACTGCGCCCTGCGGGTCGGTGGCGACGGCAAAGCGGCCGGTGCCGGGTATATCGGCTGGCGGCTTCAGGATCGAGCCGCCGGCCGCGGTGATGGCCGCCGCGGTGGCGTCACAATCGTCGGTCGCGAAGTAGATCAGCCAGTTTGTCGGCGGGGCGCCCGCCTGGCCTTCGGTGGACATCATGCCCGCGACCATGTCGCCGCCGGCGCTGGCGAGGCGGTAGTCGAACCCCTCCATCGGGGCGCGGGCGATCTGCCAGTCGAGGGCGCCGGCATAAAACCGCTGCGCGCCATCCAGGTCGGTGGTGCCCAGTTCGTACCAGCAGGGGTTGCCTTGAAAGCTCGTCATGATGGACCTCAGTTTTTGGCGGAATCGAACAGCGGGGCAAAGCCGCCGTAGACCATGCGGGCCCCGTCGAAGGGCATGTCGGGCATCGGCTTGTCCGCCATCTCTTTCTCCATCGCCTTGCCGGCGGCCTCGCAGGTGGGACGGTCGGGCCAGGTCATCCAGGAAAAGACGACCGTCTCGTCGTCCCTGGCCTCAATGGCGCGGTAAAAGTCGGTCTGTTTCCCGTGCGGCACATCCTGCGCCCATGTCTCAACGACGCCGAGGCAGCCTTTGGGCTGGAACATGTTGCCCCAGGCGTCCTCGGCCACCTTGGCATAGGCATCGCGCTTCGCGGTCGGGACGGGGACGATAAAGCCCTGCAGCCAACCCGCGCCGCGGTCGGTGCCCTCGCTGGTGAGCGGGGAAAACCCGCCAAAGATCATGCGTTTGCCGTCGAACGGCATCTCGGGCATGCCCGTCGGGTCCACCTGCGACCACGCCTTGTCGGCGGTGGCGCGGTCGGGCCATTCAATCCACGAGAACACGACAGTCTCGTCATCCTTGGCGGCGACGGCGCGGGCAAAGTCGGTTTGTTTGCCGGGCGGAATATCCTCGCCCCAGGTTTCGACCATGCGCGTTGCGCCGGCCTTCTGGAAATAGGGCCAGGCGGCCGTGGCGTGGTCGAGGTAGGCCTGCCGATTCGCCTTGGGAACCGCGCAGACGGAGCCAGTGTAATAAGTCACTTTCAATCCTCCCCTTCACTTGTTGGGCAAGCCTGCGAGCTTCACTTGCAAAATGCAACTAAGAAATTGTAATATGCAAGTACAGGCGGAGAATGGATCATGGCAAAGCCGAGGCGCAGTTATCAGCAAGGGTGTCTGGCTGCCCATGCGCTGGACCTGATCGGCGATCGCTGGGCGCTGCTGATCGTCCGCGAGTTGATGCTGGGGCCGCGCCGGTTCCGGTCGCTTGCGGCCAATATCGCTGGCATCGCCACCAACATGCTGACCGCCCGGCTGGAAGGGCTGGAGGCGGGCGGCGTGATCAGTCGCCAGGTGCTGCCGCCCCCGTCGGGCGTTGCGGTCTATGCGCTGACGCCCGCCGGCCACGGCCTGACACCGGTGATGGATGCGCTCTGCCGCTGGGGCGCCTCGATGCCGGGGCATGATCCGCGCCTGCCGATCAGCCCGGCCTCGCTGATGCTCTCGATGCGCGCGCAGTTGCGGCGCCAGGCCGCGGATGCGCTGCCGATGGAGGCGGGATTCCAGCTTGGCGAGGAAGGATTCGTCGCCAGCATCCGGGACGGGCGTTACGAAGTCGTGCGCGCCGACCCGCCGCAAAGGCCGCTGCTACTGACGGGCGCGCCCGGCGCCATGGCGATTGCCGTCTACGGCCCGCGCCCGCTGGCCGAAATGGCCGCCGTCGGCGCAATCAGCGTCACCGGCGATCTGGCGCAGGCGCAGCGCTTCGTCGACCAGTTCAGCCTCGACACCCGCTGAGGCGCGTTCGTCAGACGGCGCGGTCCAGCTTGGTTGACAGGTGAATCAGGCTCTCGCTGCTGCGCACGCCCTGCAGACCGCCGATCTGGTCCAGCACATCATCCAGTTGGCTGGTGGAAGCGGCCGCGAGTTGCAACAACAGGTCCACCCGGCCACTGGTGGTGTGGATGCGCTCGACCTCGGGGAAGGCTTTCAGCTTGGGGAGGATCGCGACCTGCGCGCGCGGCTCGACCGTCAGCAGGATGGTCGCGCGGATCCGGCCCTCGCGCGCTGCCTCTCCCAGGCGAACGGTGTAGCCGGCAATCAGCCCGCCTGTTTCCAGCTTTTCCAGCCGCGCCTGCACAGTCGAGCGCGCAACCTTCAGCCGCCGCGCCAGCACCGCAACGGAAATACGGGCATCCTGCCCAAGTTGCGCGAGAATGCGCCGGTCTAGGTCATCCAAAGCTCACCTGTCGAACTGACGCGCGTTTCGGCAGTTTAACCGTCTTGTCGCGCTATTCCACCCTTTTCATTGATGAAACGGTAACCCATAGCGCGCATCTTTCCGGTTCAAAGACCGCAGGCGCCGTACGAAAGGGCATGACGCATGGACGACAGGAAGACCGTCTGGAGGAATCCGGCTGATATCATCCGCAGCCTGCGGCCCGAAGATCCGGTCATGGTTTTCGCGCCGACCGTTCTGCAAGACGCCGCGCGCCGATTCCTTGAGGGCTTTCCGGGCCTTGTGACCTATGCCGTCAAGTCGAATCCGGGCGAGGCGGTGATCCAGAACCTGGTTGCTGCCGGCATCTCCGGCTTTGACGTCGCCTCGCCCTTCGAGATCGACCTGATCGGCCGCCTCGCCCCCGGAGCCGCGCGCCACTACCACAATCCGGTCCGCAGCCAGGCGGAGATCGAACTTGCTGTCGCCGCCGGGATCACTTCGTGGTCGGTCGACAGCCGGACCGAACTCGACAAACTGTTCGCGAAGGTGCCGACGGACGGGGTCGAGATTTCGCCCCGCTTCAAGCTGCCAGTCGCGGGTGCAGCCTATGATTTCGGCGCCAAGTTCGGCGCCTCGCCCGAGCTTGCGGCCGAGTTGCTGCGCGCTGTCGCGGACCGCGGCCATGTTGCCTCGCTGACCTTCCATCCGGGCACGCAATGCGTCGATCCGTCGGCCTGGGAGACCTATATCCGCACGGCCGCCGAGATTGCCCAGATGGCAGGCGTGCGGCCCAAACGGCTGAACGTCGGCGGCGGCTTTCCCTCGTGGCGGGTCCACGGGATCGAGCCGGACCTCGACGCGATCTTCGCCCGCATCGGCGAGACGACGGCCGAGGCGTTCGGCACGGACGCCCCCGCGCTGGTGTGCGAGCCGGGCCGCGGCCTCTGCGCCGATGCTTTTTCGCTTGTGACCCGGATCAAGGCGATCCGCGACGGCGGTTCGGTGTTCCTGAACGACGGCGTCTACGGCGGCCTGACCGAGCTGCCGTTGATCGGCAACCTCGACCGGCTGCAGATCCTTGCGCCCGACGGCACCCCGCGCGGCGAGCCCGCGGTGCCGCGCCCAGTGTTCGGCCCGACCTGCGATTCGGTTGACCGGCTGCCTGGCGAGATCGCGTTGCCCGAGGACATGGCCGAAGGCGATTACCTCGTCTGGCACGGCGCCGGCGCCTATTCCGTGGTAACCAACACCCGCTTCAACGGCTTTGGCGACATGCAGCACCTTACCGCGATGTCACTGAGCTGAACCGCGTTCGCGCCGGGGCGCCCATGGCCCGGGTGCGAACCTGAGGTATCAGGCCACCGCCGCGAGGGCATCGCCCTCCGGCGGGATGCCGAGCCGGTCCAGTACGGCGCGGGTCATCTCTGGCCGGTTCAGCGTATAGAAATGCAGGTCCTGCACACCGCCGTCGCCCAGACGGCGGCAAAGGTCGGCGCAGATGTCGGCGGCCAGGTCCTGCTCGCGGCCCTCGGCCTTGGCGGCAGTGAAGGCCTCATCGAGGCCCTCCGGAACGGAGGTACCGCAGCGCGCGGCAAAGCGCTTGGCCCCATCCCAGGACTGGATCGGCAGGATGCCCGGCACGATGGGCGCATCGACCCCTGCTGCGGCGCAAGCATCGCGAAAACGAAAGAAGGTGTCGGCATCAAAGAAGAACTGCGTGATGGCCGAGGTCGCGCCCGCCTCGATCTTGCGCTTGAGCCAGGCGATGTCGGCGGCAGTGCCCTGGCTGTCGGGATGCGGCTCCGGGTAGGCGCCGACGCGGATCGTCATGTCGCCGCGCGCGGCGATCGCCTCGATCAGATCGACGCTGCCGGAAAAGCCGTCGGGATGGGCCACAAAGGGGCCGCCGCCGGGCATGTCGCCGCGCAGGGCGACGATCTCGCGCACGCCCTCTTTGGCGTAGCTGTCGACGATGGCCAGTGTCTCGTCCCGCGTTGCCTCGACGCAGGTCAGGTGGGCGGCGACGTTCAGGCCGTAATGCGTTCCGATGGCGGTCACCGCCTCATGCGTCAACTGCCGGGTCGTGCCGCCGGCGCCGTAGGTCACCGACACGAATCCCGGCTTGTAAGGCGCCAGCATCCGCGCCGCCTCGGACAGGCGAAAGGCCCCGTCGAGGGATTTGGGCGGAAAGAACTCGAAGCTGAGGCGCGGGCGCGGGGACATGGCGGACTCCTTGGACGGGTCGTTGTGCCGCAAAGACGAGCATGAGACAAACGCGACGTACTCAACCCTTTCATGAGTAACGCTCATGCACCTCGATCTGCGCCACCTGCGCACCATTGCCGCGATTCACGAGCATGGCGGCCTTGGCCGGGCGGCAGAGGTGTTGAACCTGACCCAGTCGGCGCTGAGCCATCAGCTGAAGGCGATGGAAGCGCAAGCAGGCGTGCCGCTGGTGGTGCGGCGGGCCAGGCCCCTGCGGCTAACGGCGGCCGGATTGCGGCTTTTGCGCACGGCCGAGGCGGTGCTGCCGCTGATCGCCAATGCCGAGGCCGAGTTTCGCGATGTCGAAAAGGGTCGTGCCGGACGGTTGCATGTCGCGATGGAATGTCACGCCTGCTTTGACTGGTTGCTGCCCGTCATGGACCGCTTTCGCCGCAACTGGCCGGACGTGGACATCGACATCCGCGCGGGGCTGGCCTTCCAGGCGCTGCCGGCGCTGGTGCGCGAGACGGCGGATCTTGTCATCACCTCGGACCCCGAGCCGCTGGAGGGGATCACCTACCAGCCCCTGTTCGATTACGCGCCGACGCTTGTTGTGCCCGCCGGTCATCCCCTGGTGGCCAAGGGCTATGCCGAGGCGGCTGATTTCGCCGACCTGACGCTGATCCACTATCCCATGGACCGGGCGCGCCTGGACATTTTCTCGCACCTGCTGACCCCGGCCAAGGTAGAGCCCGCGGCGCTGCGTGAAGTCGAGCAGACGGCGGTTGCCCTGATGCTGGTCGCCGCCGGGCGCGGGGTGACGGTAATGCCCGACTGGGTGGTGCGGCGCGAGGCCGCGAACCCGGAGCTTGCCTTTCTGCCGATGACCCGTACTGGCCTGCGACGCCGGATGTACGCGGCACTGCGCACTGAGGCGTTGGCCTTGCCCTATATGGCCCATTTCCTGCGCCTCGCCCGGACCGACTCCTTGCAGCTACAGAGTTCTGATTAGCTCTCCGTTACGGTCGTACTAGGATTCCTTCGGGCGTAGGCCTTGGTCACAAACCTTCCCGTCGAGGCGCTTCGGCTCCTTCCGGTAGCCCTCCCTCCGCGCCTTTCGCTGACTGTCCTGCTGGGATGTCGAGCAGCCGTGCTGGCCTTGACAAAGCGCCCACTAGATGCGCTGCGATGCATTTTCGCCATAGCTACCTCCTGATGTGGTAAGCGACTCGCGTCGCTCAACATATAGCAGGGAAGGGCCGGTACGAAAAGTGAACATCTTGTTGGTCTTCACTTCCCTTTTCCTCCAGCCTAAACACACCGCTTGTCCGCACAGGAAACCGCCATGCCCAGCGCCAATATGAACGTGATGATCAAGGCCGCGCGCAAGGCCGGCCGCGGGCTGGTCAAGGACTTTCGCGAGGTCGAGAACCTGCAGGTCAGCGTCAAGGGCGCGGGCGACTTTGTCAGCCGCGCCGATCGCGAGGCCGAGCGGCTGATCAAGGAAGAACTGCGCGGCGCCCGCCCGACCTATGGCTGGCTGGGCGAGGAAACCGGCACCGAGGCCGGCGAGGATCCGACGCGGCGCTGGATCGTCGATCCGCTGGACGGGACGACCAACTTTCTGCACGGCATGCCTCACTGGGCCGTCAGCATCGCGCTGGAGCACAAGGGCGAGATTGTCGCCGGCGTAGTCTTTGACCCGGCCAAAGACGAAATGTTCTGGGCCGAGAAGGGCGCCGGCGCATGGATGAACGACCAGCGGCTGCGCGTCTCGGGCCGCAGCCGCATGATCGAGGCAGTGTTTGCGACCGGCGTGCCATTCGGCGGCTCGCGCCATCTGCCCGCGTTCCTCAAGGACACCGCCCGCATCGCGCCGATCACCGCCGGCGTGCGGCGCTGGGGATCGGCGGCGCTGGACCTCGCCTATGTCGCTGCCGGCCGATTCGACGGCTACTGGGAGCGCGGCATCCAGCCCTATGACGTGGCGGCCGGGGTCGTTCTGGTGCGCGAGGCCGGCGGCTTTGTCGAAGGGCTGCGCAAGGGCGAAAGCCCGGTGGAATCGGGCGCGATCCTGGCCTGCAACGCGGGGCTTTTCACCACCTTCAGCGAGACGCTGCGCGCGGCCGACTGACGGCGCGCTTCAGGCCTTCTTGTGGTCGGCCTCGAGGCGGCGGTGCAGGAAGGCCAGCACGAGCGCCTCCTCCGGACGCAGACCCTCGGGGGCGGCGATCTGGTCCTCGATCTCGTCGCGCAGGTCGGGGGCGAGGCCTTCCTCCAGATAGCTCTCGATCACGGCCGGGTGGACATAGCACTTGCGGCAGATCGTGGGCGTATTGCCGAGGCGCGCCGAGACCTTTTCGATCGCGTCGCGGACATTGCGCTTGGCCGCAGCCTGGCTGTCCACTTGCTCGTATTCCGCCAGTGCCAGCGCCGCGAGGACCGTCCCGGTCCAGGTGCGGAAATCCTTTGCGGTGATGTCGCTGCCCGAGATTTCGCGCAGGTAGGCGTTGACGTCACCCGAGCTGACGTCGTGCCGCCCGCCCTCGTCGTCGATATACTGGAACAGGTGCTGGCCGGGCAGGTCCTGGCTCTGCTTGACGATTCGCGCCACGCGTCGATCCCTGAGGCCGAGGTTCCATTCCTTGCCGCTCTTGCCCTTGAAGCGAAAGCGGATCTCGCTTCCGTCGATGTTCACATGGCGATCGTTCAGGGTCGTCAAACCGTGGCTCTTGTTCTGCTTGGCGTAATCGGTGTTTCCGACACGGATCATCGTATGTTCCAGCAGGTGCACGACTGCGCCGATGACCTTTTCGCGCGGCATGCCCCGGCGCGCCATGTCGGCGTCGACGCGGGCGCGGATGCCGGGCAGGGCCTTGGCAAATTCCAGCATGCGCTCGTATTTGGTGCTTTCGCGGACTTCGCGAAAGGCGGGGTGATAGCGATACTGCTTGCGCCCCTTGGCGTCGCGGCCGATGGCCTGGATGTGGCCGCGCGGATCCGTGCAGATCCAGACATCGGTATAGGCGGGTGGGATGGCGAGGCTGCGGATGCGGGCGAGTTCAGCTTTGTCGCGGATTAGGCCCTTGGGGCCGCGGTAGGACCAGCCCTTGCCCGCGCGGCGTCGCGTGATCCCCGGCTCGGTGTCGCTGACATAGGTCAGGTTCGCGCTCTCGGCCGCATCGCGCGGATCGATGATGTTCTCGCCGTCCATTCCCTGTGCCCTGCCACCTCATCCCACCCCGGGGCAACGCAGCGTCCGCGGCGTGGTTCAGCGGCGCACGACGGGAATGCGTGAGGTCGCGAAGGCGGTCGGCGGGTTCGGGGGCCGGCCGTGGGTGCGGTCCCAGAACGCGCGCCCGCCGCGCCGAATCAGCAGGGGAAAGGTCAGCACCAACCCGACCAGGAAGCCGCCGGTATGGGCAAGGTAGGCCACGCCCGATTCCGCGCCCATGGTCGAATAGGTGCTGAACAGCTGCAGCCCGAACCACAGCACCAGCACGACCCAGGCGGGAATGGTGAAGCGTTTGATGAGGATGATGATGATCGCGATCACGTCGACGCGGGCCTTGGGAAACAGCAGCAGATAGCCGCCCATTACCCCCGCGATCGCGCCCGAGGCGCCGACCATCGGCACATTGCTGGACGGATCGGCGGCGATCTGCGCCGCGGCCGCCACCAAGCCACAGGTCAAATAGAACAGCAGGAACCAGACATGCCCCATCTGGTCCTCCAAGTTGTCGCCGAAGATCCACAGGAACAGCATGTTCCCCCCGAGGTGCAGCAGTCCCGCATGCAGGAACATGTGTGTCACCAGACCCCAGACATGAACGCCGTGCATCACCGCGACGGGATACAGCGCGCCCTCGATCCACCACTGAAGGAAACCGCCCAGGTATGGCTCGGTCAGCACGAAGGCGGCGATGTTCAGCGCCACCAGCATGTAGGTGACATAGGGCGTGGTGTCGGACGGATTGTGATCGCGGATCGGAAACATGGCACCAATATCGCCTTCGGTGCGCGACCCTGACCGAGGGCGGGCGCCAGCGCAAGCGCGGCGGCGGCAGCACGCCATCTCTGGCAGTGGCAGGGCGGGCGCGGTAGAAGCGTGCGACAATTGTACCGCGAGGGGGAACCGCGATGTCCACGATGACCGACCGCAAGAACGCCGCGATCTCGCGCGGGGTGGGAATGACGACGCAGATCTACGCAGATCGCGCCGAGAATGCCGAGATCTGGGACAAGGACGGCAACCGCTACATCGACTTTGCCGCTGGTATCGCCGTGGTCAACACTGGCCACCGCCACCCCAAGGTGATGCAGGCCGTCAAGGACCAGTTGGACCGCTTTACCCACACCTGCCACCAGGTCGTCCCCTACGAAAATTACGTCGCCCTGGCCGAGCGTCTGAACGAGCTGACCCCCGGCGATTTCGAGAAGAAGACCATCTTCGCTACCACCGGCGCCGAAGCGGTCGAGAATGCCATCAAGATCGCGCGCCACTACACCGGCCGCCCCGGCGTCGTCGCCTTTACCGGCGCGTTTCACGGACGGACCTTCATGGGCATGACGCTGACCGGCAAGGTCCAGCCCTACAAGGCCGGCTTCGGCGCAATGATGCCCGATGTCTGGCACCTCCCCTTCCCCAACGACCTGCACGGCGTCACCCAGGAGGACGCGGTCCGCGCCCTCGACAAGCTGTTCAAGGCCGATGTCGATCCGCAGCGCGTCGCGGCGATCATCGTCGAGCCCGTGCAGGGCGAGGGCGGCTTTTACGAGGTGCCGGCCGGCTTCATGAAAAAGGTGCGCGAGCTTTGTGACGAGCACGGCATGCTGCTGATCGCCGACGAGGTTCAGACCGGCTTTGCCCGCACCGGCAAGCTGTTCGCGATGGAACACCACGGCGTCGCCGCCGACATCACCTGCATGGCCAAGGGCCTTGGCGGCGGCCTGCCGATCAGCGCAGTCACCGGCCGGGCCGAGGTCATGGACAGCCCCATGCCGGGCGGCCTCGGCGGCACCTATGCCGGCAACCCGCTGGGCGTTGCCGCGGCGCATGCGGTCCTCGACGTGATCGAGGAAGAAGAGCTTTGCGACCGCGCGACCCGCCTCGGCCAGCGGCTGAAGCAGCGCCTTGCCGGCCTGCGCGACAGCGTCCCCGAGATCGTGGACATCCGCGGCCCGGGCTTCATGAACGCGGTCGAGTTCAACGTCGCCGGCACCGACAAGCCGAACCCCGAGATGACCAACCGGGTCCGCGAGGAGGCGCTGAAGCGCGGCCTGATCCTGCTGACCTGCGGCGTCTACGGCAACGTTGTGCGTTTCCTCGCCCCGCTGACCATCCCGGATGCGGTTTTCGATGAGGCACTGAACGTGCTGGAAGAGTCGGTCATGGCGGCCCGCGCCGCCTGATCCGCGCGCGGCAACAGCCGCAACCACGGTATCCCTGAAACCGCAGCCCCTTCGCCGGGCTGCGGTTTCTTTTTTCCGGGCCGGCGCGTCCGGCACGATCCCTGCCATGTGCGGCGCGATCCACATTTATCTGCCGACGCCGTATTCCCCGCTTCCCCGAACTTCACGATTCAGCTACCGTGGCGACACCGACACACGACCTCGGACAAACCGGGGCGGGGATCGGCAACCAGACCCCGGCGCCAAAGCCGGGGCGTGAGGCAAAACGAACGTGGCGGGCATGTCGAGCAGGGCAGCCCAGACCGTCGCCGTCCTGTCAGGCGGACCCTCGGCCGAACGCGAGGTGTCCCTGTCGACCGGACGTGAATGCGCGAATGCGCTGCGGCGGGCGGGCTTTGAAGTCATCGAGGTCGCTTTGGCGGCCGATGCGGGCGCGAGCCTGCAAGGTCGGCTGGCTGAAGCCCAGCCCGACGTCGTGTTCAACGCCCTCCACGGGCGTTGGGGCGAGGATGGTTGCGTGCAGGGCCTGCTGGAATGGCTGGGCCTGCCCTACACCCATTCGGGCGTGCTGGCCTCGGCCCTTGCCATGGACAAGACCCGCGCCAAGGCCGCCTTCCGCGCCGCCGGTCTGCCCGTGGTGGAGAGCGTCATCGCCCCCGCTCACGAGATCGCCAGCCGCCACGTCCTGCCGCCGCCTTATGTGGTCAAGCCGAATGCCGAAGGCAGCTCGGTCGGGGTGCATATCGTGCGCGAGCGCAGCAACGGCTTTGCCCCGGTCGCCGGTGCCACCGCCCCGCTGATGGTCGAGACCTACGTGCCGGGCCGCGAACTGACGGTTGCCGTCCTCGGTGATCGTGCGCTGGGCGTGACCGAGATTCTGACGAATGGCTGGTACGACTACGACGCGAAATACGCGCCCGGCGGCTCGCGCCATGTCTGCCCGGCCGATATTCCCGCCGACATCGCCGCGCTTTGCGCCGATTATGCCCTGCGTGCGCACCGGGCGCTGGGCTGCCGCGGCCTCAGCCGCACCGATTTTCGCTGGGACGACGCGCGCGGCTCTGATGGCCTGATCCTGCTGGAAATCAACACCCAGCCCGGCATGACCCCGACCTCACTGGCGCCCGAACAGGCGGCGGCTGCGGGCATGGATTTTCCCGCGCTCTGCCGCTGGATCGTGGAGGATGCGCTGTGCAAGGACTGAGGCCGTCGTTCTTTGGCGATGAGGGCGCCGCGCGTCCGGCACCGATCCGGCCGGCCGGTGCACGCCCCGACCCGCTCAAGCGCGCGGTGCGGCGCGATCCCGCACCCTCGCGGCTGGCCTATCGCCTGAACCGGCTGTGGCTGACGCCGATCTATCGCAAGATCGTCCGCGTCGGCCTGCCGGCCTTCATGATCGCGATGGTCTGCGGGCTGTGGCTGTCGGACCCTGACCGCCGTGCCGGGCTGACCGGTAGCATCGATGGGCTGGTCGACCGCATCCAGCACCGGGACGAATTCATGGTCAGCGCGATGCGCATCGACGGCGCCTCCGAGGCGGTCGACCGGGCGCTCCGGGCCATGTTGCCGGGGCCGCTGCCGGCCTCCAGCTTCGACATCGACCTCGAGGCGCTGCGCGCCAAGGTGCTGAAGCTCGATGCAGTCAAGACGGTCGAGTTGCGCATTCAGCCCGATGGCGTCCTGTCCGCCGTTGTGACCGAGCGCGCGCCGGCGATGCTCTGGCGCCATGCCCGGGGCCTCGAGGTGCTGGACGATACCGGACACCGAGTCGCCTCGGTCACCGGCCGCGACGTGCGGGGCGACCTGCCGCTGATCGCGGGCGAGGGCGCCGACAAGGCCGCCCCCGAGGCAATGGCGCTGATCGACGCCGCCGGTCCAATTCTCCCCCGCGTGCGCGGGCTCGAGCGGGTGGGCGAGCGGCGATGGGACGTGACCCTCGACCGGGGCCAGCGGATCATGCTGCCGGCCGACGCGCCGCTGGTTGCGTTCGAGCGCGCGATCGCCATGCAGCGCGATGCCGCAGTGCTGGACCGCGACGTCAGCGTGGTCGATCTGCGCGATACCGGCCGGCCGGTGCTGCGCCTCGGCCTCGATGCGCAGAACGCGATCCGCCGCGCCCGCGCCCAGCCCGAGCTGGGACCAGACGGCCAGCCGATTGAGCCAAAGGCTGAAGCGGTCGCGTCCAAGGGGAAGACGGGTGGCGCCAAGACCGCCAAGACCAAACCCGCCAGCAGCAAGACCAAGACCGCGCCGAAAGCGGCAGCGAAAACCAGCAAGCCCGGCGCGAAGCCGGCGGCGTGATGAGGGGAAAGACGCAGGCATGAGCGAGCTTTATCAGGTCCAGCGAACCATGCGGGCGATGCGCCGCGCCGCGCTGCAACGCGGGCTGATCGCGGTGCTGGACGTCGGCACCAGCAAGATCGCCTGTCTGGTGCTGCGGTTCGACGGTCCCGGCCAGTTTCGCGCCGATGGCGGCGTCGGCCCGATGGCCGGCCAGTCCAATTTCCGCGTCATCGGCGCCGCCACCACCCGCTCGCGCGGGGTGCGCTTTGGCGAGATCGACACCATGACCGAGACCGAGCGGGCGATTCGCACCGCCGTCCAGGCAGCG
Source organism: Paracoccus suum (assembly GCF_003324675.1). Taxonomy (NCBI): domain Bacteria; kingdom Pseudomonadati; phylum Pseudomonadota; class Alphaproteobacteria; order Rhodobacterales; family Paracoccaceae; genus Paracoccus; species Paracoccus suum. The sequence goes on along the minus strand of NZ_CP030918.1, from coordinate 544,932 downwards.
CAAAAGCTGGCCGGCGAGCGGGTCGATCACGTCATCGCGTGCCTCTCGGGCGGCCGGCCAGCATCCTATGGCCTCGCCGGAGAGATCCCGCTGCCTGCCGGCAAGGTGGCCGAGACCGACATCGCCCGCGTCCTGTCGGCCTGCGACACGCCCAGCTTCGGCAAGGGCCGCGAGGTGTTGCACGCCCAGCCGGTCAACTTTGCCGTCGATCACCGCAGCGGACTGAACGACCCGCGCGAGTTGGCGGGCAATCGCCTCGCGGTCGATCTGCATGCGCTGACCGCCGATGGCGATGCGCTGGGCAGCCTGGTTCACTGCATCCGGCGCTGTGATCTGGAACTGGCCGGCGTTGCCTCGTCGGCCTATGTCAGCGGCCTCGCCAGCCTCGTCGAGGACGAGCAGGAACTGGGCGCGGCCTGCATCGACCTCGGAGGCGGCAGCACCGGCGTTTCGGTCTTCATCCGCAAACACATGATCTTTGCCGACGCCGTGCGGCTGGGCGGCGATCACATCACCGCCGACATCGCCAAGGGGCTGCGCGTCAGTCATGCGGTGGCCGAGCGAATCAAGACCCTCAACGGCGGCATCGAGGCGACCGGCCGCGACGACCGCGAGATGATCGAGCTTGGCGGCGAGACCGGCGACTGGGAAACCGACCGCCGCAGCGTCAGCCGCGCTGACCTGATCGGCATCATGCGCCCGCGGGTCGAGGAAATCCTGGAGCGGGTGGCCGAGGTGCTGCAGGCGGCCGGGTTCGAACACATGCCCAGCCAGCAGATCGTACTGACGGGCGGAGGCAGCCAGATTCCCGGCCTCGACGGGCTGGCAGCCCGGATGCTTGGCCCCTCGGTTCGCATCGGCCGGCCGCTTCGGATCCAGGGTCTGGCGCATCAGTTGACCGACCCTTGCTTTGCCTCGGCCGTCGGTCTGGCGCTGTTCGCGGCCCATCCGCAAGACGAGTGGTGGGACTTCGAGATGCCCGCCGACCGATACCCCGCGCGCAGCCTTCGCCGGGCCTATCGATGGTTCCGCAACAACTGGTAATGTCTGCCGGCGCTTGCGGCCCCATATGGTGACGAGTCGGCAAGATACCGCCGATTCGCACAGAACTGCCCACATGATTTTGTGGCCAAGTTGTGGTTTTCGGGTGACGCGTCGGCCATTAGCGGGCAAACTACAGGCAATGAACCGGGGGACGGTTCGGACGGCGGTGGCAGCGCGATCGGGCGAAAAGTCCGGCAGGAACAAGGATACGGGCCAGATGGGACTGAACCTGATGATGACGGATGACGAAGAGCTGCGGCCGCGCATCACGGTCTTTGGCGTCGGTGGAGCGGGCGGCAACGCGGTCAACAACATGATCGAGAAGCAGCTGGATGGGGTCGAGTTTGTCGTCGCCAACACCGACGCGCAGGCGCTGGCCCAGTCCCGTTCGACCAACCGCATCCAGATCGGCCCCAAGCGCACCGAGGGTCTTGGCGCCGGCGCTAACCCCGCCATCGGCGCTGCCGCCGCCGAAGAGACGATCGAGGATATCGTCGATCACCTGATGGGCGCCCATATGTGCTTCATCACCGCGGGCATGGGCGGCGGCACCGGCACCGGCGCCGCCCCGATCATCGCCCAGGCCGCGCGCGAGATGGGTATCCTGACCGTCGGCGTCGTGACCAAGCCGTTCCAGTTCGAGGGCTCCAAACGCATGCGGCAGGCCGATGCCGGCATTGAAGCGCTGCAGAAGGTCGTCGACACCCTCATCATCATTCCCAACCAGAACCTGTTCCGGCTGGCGAACGAGCGCACGACCTTTACCGAAGCCTTTGCCATGGCCGATGACGTGCTGCACCAGGGCGTCAAGGGTGTGACCGACCTGATGGTCCGCCCAGGCATCATCAACCTCGACTTCGCCGACGTTCGCGCTGTGATGGACGAGATGGGCAAGGCCATGATGGGCACTGGCGAGGGCGAGGGCGAGAACCGCGCCGTGCAGGCCGCGGAAAAGGCCATCGCGAACCCGCTGCTCGATGAAATCAGCCTCAACGGCGCCAAGGGCGTGCTGATCAACATCACCGGCGGCGACGATCTGACCCTGTTCGAACTGGACGAGGCCGCCAACATCATCCGCGAGAAGGTCGACCCGGACGCCAACATCATCGTGGGCTCGACCCTCGACAACTCGCTGAACGGCGCCGTGCGCGTCAGCGTCGTGGCCACCGGTATCGACGCCGAGGTCGTGACCGAGGTGCCGCACCCCCGCCGCACGATGTCGGCGCCGCTGACCCAGACCCCGCCGGTCACCCAGTCGCGCGATATCGCCGCTGCCGAGGACGATCTGGCCGTGCCGCCGCGCCGCACTGTCGCGCAGCAGCAGCACGCCGCCCCCGTGGAGGCGCCTGCCGCCCCCGCGCGTGCCCCGCTGGAGCGTCCGCAGGCGCATAACAGCCGCGCATCCACCCCGGCCGCTGACGACCTGCCCGAACCGGCCTATCGCCCGGCGCCAGAGCCGCGCATGGCCCCGGTGCGCTTGACCGACGATGCCGCCAGCTTCACCGCCCCGGCCCGTCCGGCGGGCCAGGCCAGCCAGCAGGTCATGGACCGCCTGTCCGCCGCCGTAAGCCGCCACAACGACGCCCCGCGCGCCCGTCCCGCTGCCGCGCCGACCCCCGCCCCGCAGCAGCACCAGCAGCAAGCGCAGAACGGCCGCATGGGTGGTCTTGCCCGCATGCTTGAGCGGATGTCCGGGCATGGCGACGCCCCGGCTGCCGAGCGCCCGAGCGCCGCGACCTTGGCCGAGCGGGTCAGCGAGCGGGTCGCTGCGCGCCGTCCGCAGCGCGACGAATTCGAGGGAATCGATGACCCTGACCGCGCCAGCGATCCGGTTGAAATCCCTGCTTTCCTGCGCCGCCAGGCAAACTGAGGCGCAAGCCGCCGTCACATCCGTGAGAGCGAGAGCATCAAGGGCCACCCGCAAGGGTGGTCCTTTTCGCATTCCGGCCCCGCGTGCGGGCTTTCGTGTTTCATCCGGTTACAAATCGTTAATTGAGGAGCGACGGGCGGCCTCCTAGCTCTTGTGACAAGGCGCCGCGGACAAGGACGGCGCAGTACAAAGGACGTCGGCCATGCAGGCAACTCTCAATCAGATCGCGCGCTTCCGGGGGGTCGGCCTTCACTCGGGCGCCTCCGCACGTCTGGCGATCAACCCTGCACCCGAAAACCATGGCATTGTCTTTCGCCGCACTGACCTGCCCGGTCGCCCGACCATCCCGGCACTGTGGGACCGCGTGGTGCCGACCCCGCTCTGCACCCGGCTGCAGGGCGAGGACGGGGTCACCATCTCGACCATCGAGCATGTCATGGCGGCGCTGGCTGGCACCGGCGTGCACAACGCGCTGATCGACCTCGACGGGCCGGAAGTGCCGATTCTCGACGGCTCGGCCCAGCCCTTCGTCGAGGGCATCCTGGATGCCGGCATCCGCCGCCAATCCGCCCCGCTGCGCGTCATCCGCGTGCTGCGTCCCGTCACCGTCAGCGAAGGCGGTGCCACCGAAACGCTGGAGCCCGCGGACCAGTTGGAGATCGATTTCTCGATCGACTTCACCGAGCCCGCGATCGGCCGCCAGCACAAGCGCCTCGACATGGTCAACGGCAGGTTCGTCAGTGAGTTGATGGACAGCCGCACCTTCTGCCGCCAAGCGGACGTGGCCGCGATGCAATCGCGCGGACAAGCGCTCGGCGGCACGTATTTCAACGCCGTCGTCGTGGACGGCGCGCGCGTGCTTACGCCGGGCGGGCTGCGCCACGCGGACGAGCCGGTGCGCCACAAGATGCTGGACGCGATGGGCGATCTGGCCCTGGCCGGGGCACCGCTGTTGGGACGTCTGACCGCCAATCGCGGCGGTCACGCGCTGACCAACCGGCTGCTGCGCGCGCTGTTTGCCGACCCCGAGGCCTATGCCTGGGAGGTCTGCGCCCCCGCCCTGACATCCCGCCTGCCGGGCGCCGGGCTGGACCTGCACCCGGTGCCCTCCGCAAGCCAGGGGCTGCGGGCGCTGGCGACTGCCTAAGGGCTGGCAATTGCCGCTGAACTTTTCCCGCGAATGCCATTTTGCGCCCCCGGTTTTTCTATGCTAGCAGATCGGGGCTGCGCGCGGGCCGGGGCCATATTGCATGGCCCCCGCCCGGTGCGGTGGACGTAATGGACAGGCGGGACGGCATGGCGGGAATCGCATCCAAGGCAACCCTCGTCGCGCTCACCGTCTCGGTGGCGCTGCTGGCTGGCTGCGGCCAGCGTGGCGGCGGGGCATCGGGCACGCGAGCGCCGCTCGACGCGTTCACCGCCGAGCAGATCTACAAGCGCGGCGAGTTCGAATTGGAAAACTCGCAGCGGCCCAAGGAAGCGGTCTATTACTTCTCGGAAGTCGAGCGGCTGTATCCGTATTCGGACTGGGCCAAGCGCGCCCTGATCATGGAAGCCTACAGCTACCACAAGGCCCGCAACTACGAGGAGGCGCGGGGCGCCGCTCGACGGTTCATCGACAGCTATCCGGGCGATGACGACGAAGCCTACGCGAAATACCTGCTGGCCCTCAGCTATTACGACCAGATCGACGATGTCGGCCGCGACCAGGGCCTGACCTTCCAGGCCCTGCAGGCACTGCGCGAGGTGATCGAGCAGTATCCCGACAGCGAATACGCGCGCAGCGCGATCCTCAAGTTCGACCTGTCCTTCGATCACCTCGCCGCCAAAGAGATGGAGATCGGGCGCTTCTACCTGAAGGGTGGACATTACACGGCGGCGATCAACCGCTTCCGTGTGGTGGTTGAGGAATACCAGACCACGACCCACACCCCCGAGGCGCTCCTGCGCCTGGTCGAAGCCTATCTGGCCCTTGGCCTGACCGACGAGGCACAGACCGCAGGCGCGATCCTGGGTCACAACTTCCAGTCCTCGCCCTTCTATGGTGATGCCTTTGCGCAGCTGCGCGGTCGCGGCCTCGCCCCGCAGGCGCGGGGCAAGAGTTGGCTGACAGACGTCTATCGCCAGGTGATCCAGGGGCGCTGGCTGTAAGGGACGCGCCGATGCTGCGGAATCTCGAGATCCGCGACATGCTGCTGATCGACCGGCAGGCGCTGGAGTTTGGCCCGGGCCTGAACGTGCTGACAGGTGAGACAGGCGCGGGAAAGTCGATCCTGCTGGATTGCCTCGGCTTTGTGCTGGGCTGGCGCGGCCGCGCCGATGTCGTGCGCGTGGGTGCTGCGCAAGGCGAGGTTACGGCGGTTTTCTCGCTGCCTGCCGGCCATCCCGCGCATGAACTGCTGGCCGAGGCCGGGCTGTCCGGCGATCCGGGCGAGGACCTGATCCTGCGCCGCACTGCAAGCCCGGACGGGCGCAAGACCGCCTATATCAACGACCGCCGCAGCAGCGCTGAGGTGCTGCGCAGCCTGTCCGATGTCCTGGTCGAATTGCACGGCCAGCAGGACGACCGCGGCCTGTTGAACCCGCGCTGTCATCGGGCGCTGCTGGACGCCTTTGCCGGCCTCGATCTCGCGCCACTTCGCGCCGCCTGGACCGCCCGGCGCACGGCCGAAGCAGCGGTCGAGGCGCATGTCGCCCAGATGGCCGCCGCCCGCGCCGAGGAGGATTTCCTGCGCCACGCCGTGGCCGAGTTGGACAAGCTGGATCCGCAGCCGGGCGAGGATGCCGTTCTGGACACGCGTCGCCGTGCCATGCAAGGGGCCGAGCGGATCCGCGGCGATATCGTCAAGGCGCTGTCGGCCCTCGGGCCGCAGGCCGCGGAGGGCCAGTTGATCGACGCCAGCCGCTGGCTGGAAGGCGCGAGCGACGCCGCGCCAGAGGGCAGCCTGGACGAGCCCATCGCCGCCCTTGGCCGCTGCCTGATCGAACTCGGCGAAGCTGCGTCCGGCGTCGAGGCGGCGCTAGCCGACATGGACTTCGACCCGTCCGAACTGGAGGCGGCGGAGGAGCGGTTGTTCGCCATTCGCGCCTTGGCCCGCAAGCATGATGTGCTGGCCGACGATCTGGGAACGCTCGCCGCCGACCTGCGCGAGCGGCTCGGCCGGCTTGACGCGGGCGAGGGCGATCTGGCCCGCCTGCGCGGCGCGGCCGCCGACGCCGAGGCCGCCTACGCCGAAGTTGCCCAGTGCGCCACCGCCCAGCGGACCAAGGCCGCCAAGGCGCTCGACAAGGCCATGGCCGGCGAGCTGGCGCCGCTGAAGATGGAGCGCGCGCGGTTTGAAACCCTGATCGAGCCGGGCGAGCCGGGCCCTTCCGGGCAGGATGCGGTCAGCTTTTCAGTCGCGACCAACCCCGGTGCGCCGGCCGGGCCGCTGGACAGAATCGCTTCGGGCGGCGAGCTATCGCGTTTCCTGCTGGCGCTGAAGGTCTGCCTCGCGCGGGGCAACGAGGCGGTGACGATGATCTTTGACGAGATCGATCGCGGCGTGGGCGGCGCCACCGCGGACGCCGTCGGGCGTCGTCTGGCGCGGCTGTCCGAGGATGCCCAGGTGCTGGTCGTCACCCACGCCCCGCAGGTCGCGGCGCGTGCCGGGTCCCACTTTCGCGTGTCGAAGGCGGTGGCGGGCGGCGAGACGCGCTCGCAGGTGGTGCTGCTGGATGAGGCCGAGCGGCGGGACGAGATCGCGCGCATGCTCGCGGGCGAGCGGATCACCGATGCGGCGCGCGCCGCAGCTGACGCCCTGCTGGCTGGCTGATCCCGATGACATAAGCGCTAACTGCGCTGAGCGGGAAATGGGCGTTAATCGAGCAGCCGCGTCACCGGGCGCAGGATCGCGCGCAGCACGCCATTGTCCAAATCGATCCGCACCAACTCGCCCGCCACAACGGCGTATTGGGTGCCATCCGGCACCGTTCCCAACCCGTAGCGGCCAGGATTGCTGACCCAGTGAATCTCGTCAGGCGCGATGTAGCTGCCGACCTCCAAAGGGGCCGGGGCCGCGGGTGCGGTCGGGGCTGGGGACTTCAATGCCAATAGGGAAGAGCTGCCGATGACGACAGCGGACATGCCAGCTGCGACCAAACAGGGGATGCGTCTCATGTCTTTGCCGGTTCAGAACGATTTGGAACCTAATTGAGTCTCGTGCGATTAGGTTCCGTCCTAATCATTCAGCTGTCCGTGTGCGCGCGCCAGAAAGCGGGGCAGCATGGCAGAAAAGTCACGTCCGCGGCCGCCCTCGGCTTCAACAAAGCTCGCGTAAAGATCGGCGGCCATGGCGCCAAGTGGCGTGTCCGCGCCAGCGCCCGTTGCCGCATCTTGTGCCAAACGCAGGTCCTTCAGCATCAGTTCCGCGGCAAATCCGGGGCGATAATCGTTGTCGGCTGGGGTGGTCGGGCCGACGCCGGGCACCGGGCAATACGTGTTCACCGACCAGCTGGACCCTGACGAGGTGGAGACCACGTCAAACAGACGCGCGGCATCCAGCCCGAGCTTGCTGGCCAGTGCAAACGCCTCGCAGGTGCCGATCATGGTGATCCCGAGGATCATGTTGTTGCACAGCTTTGCGGCCTGACCCGCCCCGGCATCGCCGCACAGAACAGTCTTGCTGCCCATCACGTCGAAGAGGGGGGTGACGCGCCCGAACACTTCTGGCGGGCCGCCAACCATGAAGGTTAGCGTGCCGGCCGCTGCACCGCCGACCCCGCCCGAGACTGGAGCATCCAACGCGCCGATGCCCTTGGCCTGCGCCTCGGCCGCCACATCGCGGGCGCTGGCGACATCGACGGTCGAGCAATCGCACAGAATCGTGCCGGCGCGCATCGCCGGCAGGACCTGCGCCGCGACGTCGCGCAGAATGGCGCCGCTGGGCAGCATGGTGATGACGACCTCGGCGTCACGCACGGCGTCCTGCGCGCTTTGTGCGGCGAGGACCCCGTCCGGCACCTCGACCGACAGATCGAACCCGGTCACGACATGGCCGGCCCGGGCGAGGTTCGCGGCCATCGGGCCACCCATGTTGCCCAATCCGATGAAACCGATTTGCATGGCCGTTACCCCTCGTCCCGCTGCCAATCCAACTCGCGCGTGCCCAGCGGCGCCAGCATCGCATCGACCGCCGCCCGGTCCGATGGCGCGGCCCAGGCAGGCTTGCGGTCCTTGTCGATGATCTGGGCGCGCACGCCTTCGACGAAATCCGCCTGCGCTGTGGCGCGATGGGAAAAGCGATACTCGCGCGCCAGCGATTGTTCGATGCGACGGTCGCCGCGGGCGGCCCGGATCATCGCCAGCGCGGTCGCCATGCTGAGCGGCGAGTTCCGGCGCAGCGGCGTCAGCGCGCCCTCGTTCCCGGCGTCAGCCAGCGCGGCGGTGATATCAGCCACCTGCGCGCCGCCAAAGGCCGACAGGTCGGCGCCCTCCAGCGGGGCCGGCGGGGCGGGGTGCTGGGGCAGGGTGCCGACATCGCCGCTCTCGGCCAGCCGGTCGATAGCGGCGGGCCATTCGCCCTCGGGGATGTAGCGGTCGGCAAAACCCGCGTGGATCGCGTCGCCCGGCCCCAGGCGCGCGCCGGTCAGGCCCAGATACTCGCCGATCCGGCCCGGCGCGCGGGCCAGCAGCCAGCTGCCGCCGACATCGGGGATCAGGCCGATGCCGCATTCGGGCATGGCGACCTGCGTGCTGTCGCCGACAATCCGCTGGCTGGCATGGCCGCCGACGCCGACGCCACCACCCATGACAAAGCCCTGCATGAAGGCGACGACGGGCTTGGGGTAGTTCGCGATCTGCGCGTTCATGCGGTATTCGTCGGCGAAAAAGCGACGGCCAACCTCGTGATCGCCGGCCGTGGCGGCGTGCCAGAGTGCGGCGATATCGCCGCCGGCGCAGAAGGCGCGCTCGCCCGCGGCGTCGATGATCACAAGCGCGATTTCCGGGTCGTCCTGCCACTCGGTAAGGGCCGCGGCGATCGACAAGGCCATCTGATGGCTCAGCGCGTTTAGCGCCGCTGGCCGGTTCAGGGTGATGCGTCCGGCGCGGCGGTCGCGGCGGATCATGATATCCTCGGTCATGCCCGGCCCCCCATGGCGTCGCGTTCCGCCAGCAAGGCGCGGCTGATGATCACGCGCATGATCTCGTTGGTGCCTTCGAGGATCTGGTGCACCCGCAAATCGCGCACGATCTTTTCGATGCCATAGTCGGCCAGATAGCCGTAGCCGCCGTGCAGTTGCAGGCAGCCATTCGCCACCTCGAAGGCCCGGTCGGTCACATGCAGCTTGGCCATCGCGCAGAACTTGCTGGCATCGGGCGTCCGGTGGTCCAGCTTCCACGCGGCCTGCCGCAGAAAGACGCGCGCGGATTGCAGGGCAGTTTCCATTTCAGCGAGCCGGAACTGCAGCGCCTGGAAACGGTCAAGGCTTTGGCCAAAGGCCCGCCGCTCGCCCATGTAGGCGACCGTGGCGTCCAGTGCGGCCTGCGCCCCGCCAAGGGCCCCGGCCGAGATGTTCAGCCGGCCCCCGTCCAGCCCCGCCATGGCATAGGCAAAGCCGCGCCCTTCCTCGCCCAGCAGGTTTTCCGGTGGGATCACGCAATCGTCGAACTGGACCTGCGCGGTGGGCTGTGCGCGCCAACCCATCTTGTCCTCAAGCGCGCCGAAGCTGAGGCCGGGTGTGCCGTCCTCGACCACCACGGCGCTGATGCCGCGCGGCCCCTCGCCGCCGGTGCGCACCATGGTCAGGTAGACGTCCGAATATCCCCCGCCCGAGATGAAGGCCTTGGTGCCATTCAGCCGCCAGCCCTCGTTCGTCCGCTCGGCCTTGGTGCGCAGGGCGGCGGCGTCGCTGCCGCTTCCTGGCTCCGTCAGGGCATAGCTGAAGATCTTGTTCAGGCTGGTCAGGTCGGGCAGCCAGCGGGCCTTGTCCTCGGCCGAGCCGAACTTGTCGATCATCCCGCCGCACATGTTGTGGATCGACAGAAAGCTGCCGACCGCCGGGTCGGCCATGGCCAGCGCCTCGAACACGAGGGTCGCATCGAGGCGTGAGAGGCCGGCGCCGCCCCATTCCTCGCTGACATAGATCCCACCGAGCCCAAGCTCGGCTACCCTGGCCCAGAGCGCCTTGGGGATCGTGCCCTCGGCTTCCCAGCGGCGCGAATTGGGCGCGATATGTTCGGCCCCGAAGTCGCGCGCCATGTCAAAGATGGCCTGCTGTTCTTCGCTCAAGCCGAAATCCATGATGCCTCCGGGAAATGGCGCGCCGCAGGGCTAGGGCGCAAGTGTTGCAGCAGTGTTGCAATGCGCACCCGCGCGCGACGTTGCCGCAGCCATCCGTCGACGGGGCAGCATGACGAAGGCAATGTGACAACAGGCTGACGCCGCGCGAGGAACCCGACCCATGTACAACATACCAGACGCCTCCCCGTCCCTCATCAACGAGGACCTTGCCCCGGCCACCGAACGACGCTGGGGCGCTTTTTCGATCTTCAACGTGTGGACATCGGATGTCCACAGCCTGTGGGGGTACTACCTCGCAGCCTCGCTGTTCCTGCTCTGCGGCAGCCTGCTGAACTTTGTCATCGCAATCGGCCTCGGCTCGCTGGTGATCTATGGGTTGATGACGCTTGTGGGCAACGCAGGCGTGCGGACCGGCGTGCCGTTCCCGGTGCTGGCGCGGGCCTCGTTCGGTACCTTTGGGGCCAACGCCCCGGCGCTGATCCGCGGCGTCGTGGCCTGCTTCTGGTATGGCGCCCAGACCGCGGCCGCGTCAGGCGCGCTGGTGGCGCTGCTGCTGCGCTATCCGGACATGCTCGCGTTCCACGAATCCAGCCACATGCTCGGCCATTCGACGCTTGAGGTGATCTGCTACGTGATCGTCTGGGCGCTGCAGTTGCTGATCATCCTGCGCGGCATGGAAACGGTGCGCCGCTTTCAGGACTGGGCTGGACCCGCAGTCTGGGTGATGATGCTGTTCCTCGCGATCTACCTGGTGGTGAAGTCCGGCACCTTCAGCTTTGGCTCGGAGATCCCGCAGGACGTGCTGGTCAAGGCGACGGCCGAGGCCGGGATCACCACCGCGCCCGGCACCTGGCCGACGCTTATGGCCGTGGCCGCGACCTGGATCACCTATTTCGCTGCGCTCTACCTGAACTTCTGCGACTTCTCGCGTTATGCCACGTCGGAGCGCGCGGTCCGGGTCGGCAACATGTGGGGTCTGCCGGTGAACCTGCTGGCCTTCTGCCTGGTCGCGGGCGTCACCACGACCGCCGCCTATTCGGTCTATGGCGAGGTGCTGCTGCACCCTGACCAGATCAGCGCCAAGTTCGATTCGTGGTTCCTCGCGGCGCTGGCCGCGCTGACCTTTGTCGTCGCGACCCTGGGCATCAACGTGGTTGCGAACTTCGTGTCGGCCTCGTTCGACTTCTCGAACGCGGCGCCGCGTCTAATCGACTTCAAGCGGGGCGGGCTGATCGCCGCGGCCATCGCCCTGATCCTCTACCCCTGGGCGCCATGGGAGACAGGGGCGACGCATTTCGTGAACTTCATCGGCTCGACGATGGGGCCGATCTTCGGGATCATGATGGTCGATTATTACCTGCTGCGGCAGGGCCGGCTGAATGTCGCCGACCTCTATCGCGAGAATGGCGAGTTCCGGTTCAACAATGGCTGGCACGGCAAGGCGTTTATCGCGCTGTTCATCGGCATGGTCTTCAGCTCCATCCTGCCGACCTTCACATCGATCCTGCCGTCCTGGTGGGGGATGTACGGCTGGTTCTTCGGCGTCGCCATCGGCGGCGGCACCTACTGGCTGCTGCGCAGCGGGGACATGCGCTGAGATGCAAAAGGGGCGCCGCCGGGCGCCCCTTTTTTTGATGGATATCCAACGCGCGCTTCAGCCAGAGGCCTTGGCCCTCGTCAGTCGATCGCGCGGAAGTGGAATTCGCCGCCTTCCTTGATGCCGCTGGGCCAGCGAGAGGTGACGGTCTTGGTCCGGGTATAAAACCGGAAGGCGTCGGGGCCGTGCTGGTTCAGATCGCCAAAGCCCGAGCGCTTCCAGCCGCCGAAGGTGTGATAGGCCAGGGGCACCGGGATCGGCACGTTGACGCCGACCATGCCGATATTGCAACGGCTGGCAAAGTCGCGGGCGGTGTCGCCGTCGCGGGTAAAGATTGCCGTGCCGTTGCCGTATTCGTGGTCCAGCGTCATCTGCAGCGCATCCTCATAGGTCTGCGCACGGACCATGGTCAGGACCGGGCCGAAGATCTCGGTCTTGTAGATGTCCATGTCGGTGGTCACGCGGTCGAACAGATGCGGGCCGACGAAGAACCCGTCCTCATAGCCCTGCAGTGCAAAGTCGCGGCCGTCGACGACCAGCTCGGCGCCTTGCTCGATACCGCTGTTGACCAGCCGCAGGATGTTTTCCTTGGCGGCCTTGGTCACGACCGGGCCGTAATCCACGTCCTTGCCGGCGGTGTAGGGGCCGACCTTCAGCTTTTCAATCCGCGGCACCAGCCGCTCGACCAGCGCATCGGCGGTCTTGTCGCCGACCGGCACGGCGACCGAGATGGCCATGCAACGCTCGCCCGCGGCGCCGTAGCCGGCCCCGACCAGCGCGTCGGCCGCCTGGTCCAGGTCGGCGTCCGGCATGATGATCATGTGGTTCTTGGCGCCGCCAAAGCACTGCGCGCGCTTGCCGGTCCGGGCGGCATTCTCATAGATGTACTGGGCAATCGGCGTCGAGCCGACAAAGCCGACTGCCTGGATCACCGGGCTTTCCAGCAGCGCGTCCACCGCCTCCTTGTCGCCATTGACGACCTGCAGCACGCCGTCGGGCAGGCCGGCCTCCTTGAAGAGTGCGGCCAGCATCATCGGCACGGTGGGATCACGTTCGGAGGGCTTCAGGATCACTGCGTTGCCGCTGGCCAGTGCCGGACCCAGCTTCCACAGCGGGATCATGGCCGGAAAGTTGAACGGGGTAATGGCCGCGACCACGCCCAGCGGCTGGCGCATGGAATACATGTCGATGCCGGGGCCGGCGTTGTCGGTGAACTCGCCCTTCAGCAGATGCGGTGCGCCGATGGCGAACTCGATCACCTCCAGCCCGCGCTGCACGTCGCCCTTGGCGTCGGGGATGGTCTTGCCATGCTCGGCGGACAGCGCCTCGGCCAGCTTGTCCATGTCGCGGTTGATCAAGCGGACCATCTCCATCATCACGCGACCGCGCTTTTGCGGGTTGGTTGCGCCCCAGGCGCGCTGCGCGACGCTGGCCGCCTCGATGGCGGCGTCGATCTCGGCGCGGCTGGCCAGGGCGACCTCGGCCTGAACCTCGCCCGTGGCCGGGTTATAGACGTCCGCCTTCCGGCCAGACGCGCCCTGCACCTCGGTGCCGCCGACCCAGTGTCCGATCTGTCGCATTGCAGTGCCCCCTGTGCTTGATGATGGCGGCACGATAGGGGCGCGGACGCTCATGGCAAGACCCCGCCATGGGGCAGGCGGCCGGGTGCCTCGGGCCTGAGGCGGATTGACGCAGCGCCGGGGGCAGTTCACCCTTTGATTGCGCGACGTCAATCCAAGGGGGAGGGGACGCTTATGCTGGTCAACCAGATACTTGTGATGAAGACAGCCCCGCAGGGCGGCAACCCGGTCGTCACGATTGCCCCCGATGCCAGGGTCGAGGACGCGGCCCGCACCATGGCCGAGCTGCGGATCGGCGCGCTGGTCGTCTCCGAGGATGGCCAGCGGCCGGTCGGCATCCTGTCCGAGCGGGATATCGTGCGCGAGATCGGGCGCCGCGGCGGCGGCATCCTGAACGAGCCGGTGCAGGCGATCATGACCGGACGCATCATGACCTGCCATTCCGGCGATGACGCACTGGCAGTGCTGGAGCGCATGACCGAGGGGCGTTTCCGCCATCTGCCGGTGGTGGACGAGGATGGGATCATGCTGGGGCTGGTGTCGATCGGCGACGCCGTCAGCGGCCGCCTGAAAGAACTTGCGGCCGAAAAGGATGCCCTGACCGGCATGATCATGGGCGTTTGAGGGAGGGCCCGTCGGGGGTCGTTTCCGCGGGGGCAGCTTGCAATGGCGCGCCGCTTGCCGTCCTGTGCGCCGAGGGCGCATAGCAGCGAGGGCAGGATGCGGATCGGCTTTTACCCCGGAACGTTCGACCCGATCACGCTGGGCCATGTCGATATCATCGAGCGGGCCATGGCCCTCGTCGACCGGCTGGTGATCGGCGTCGCCATCAACCGGGACAAGGGGCCGCTGTTCTCGCTGGACGAGCGCGTGGCCATGGTTGATGCGGAATGCGCCAACATCACCCGCCGGACGGGTGGCGAAATCCTGGTGCGGCCGTTCGAGAACCTGCTGATCGACATCGCCCGCGATGTGGGCGCAACGGTCATCGTGCGCGGGTTGCGGGCCGTCGCGGACTTTGAATATGAGTTCCAGATGGTCGGCATGAACCGCGCACTCGACAGCTCGATCGAGACGGTATTTCTGATGGCGGACGCCCGCCGGCAGGCGATCGCCAGCAAGCTGGTCAAGGAAATTGCCCGCCTCGGCGGCGATGTCAGCAAGTTCGTGACGCCCGCCGTGAACGAGGCGCTGCGCGCGCGGTTCGACCATGGAGGCGGCAAATGAGCGATCCGCGACCCACCGATCCCACCGACCCGTTTCCCGATCCTATCCCGGACCCGATTCCCGCGCCCCATCCCCTGCCTGGCCCGTCACCGGATAGGCGCTCGGACTAGGCGGGGAATTCCTAGAGTGTTACGCCGACTGCACCCGCTGCCGTCCCTCGCTTAGGACCAGCCCGGCGGTCCTTGAAAATCGGGCTGTGCTCCCCTCTCGCTGCCCGAAACCTCGATCGGCAGCCCATGGCTATTAGGCCGATACCTAATTGCCTGTTTCGCGCCGCTACCGCTTCCCCAGACTGCTAACGAGCAGTCGTCTTCATTAGGCGGGCGTCTCCAGGGCTTTCGAAGCTGGCGCCTCAGTTCCCGATCTTGCCCCGCACGCCGCCTGTCTGGCCGCGGTCCATCAACAGGTGGTCCAGTACCACGCAGGCGGCCATCGCCTCGCCCACCGGCACCGCGCGAATCCCCACGCAGGGATCGTGGCGGCCCTTGGTCACCAGATCCACCTCGCCACCCGACTTGGTCACACTGCGCCTCGGTGTCAGGATCGAACTGGTCGGCTTGACTGCAAAGCGCACGACGATGTCCTGGCCACTGGAAATCCCGCCTAGGATGCCGCCGGCGTGGTTCGACAGGTACGCGGGGACGCCATCCACCATGCGCATCTCGTCCGCGTTCTGGGTGCCCCGCAGGGCGGCGGCGGCCATGCCCTCGCCGATCTCGACGCCCTTGACGGCGTTGATCGACATCATCGCCGCGGCCAGGTCGGTGTCGAGTTTGGCATAGATCGGCGCGCCCAGGCCGGGCGGGCAATTCTGGATGAGCACCTCGACCATGGCGCCGACCGAATCATGGTCCATCCGGATAGCATCGAGGTAGGCGGCCCAGTCATCGGCGACGCTGGCGTCGGGACAGAACAGCGGGTTGCGCGTCACCTCGGCCAGATCGATACGGGCGCGGTCGATATGACGCTCTCCGATCTGGACCATGTAGCCGGTGATCGCGACCTCCGGTGCCAGTTGGCCCAGCACGGCGCGGGCCACACCGCCGGCCGCGACCCGCGCCGCGGTCTCGCGCGCCGACGAGCGGCCGCCGCCGCGATAATCGCGCAGCCCGTACTTGAGGTGATAGGTCAGGTCCGCATGGCCCGGCCGAAAGGCCTGCGCGATCTCGCCATAGTCCTTCGATCGCTGGTCGGTATTCTCGATCATCAACTGGATCGGCGTGCCGGTCGTCAGACCCTCGAAGGTGCCCGACAGGATGCAGACCGCATCCGCCTCCTTGCGCTGGGTTGTCAGGCGCGACTGGCCGGGACGGCGTCGGTCCAGCCAGGGCTGGATGTCGGCCTCGGTCAGGGGAATGCCCGGGGGCGTGCCGTCGACCGTGCAGCCGAGGGCCGGGCCGTGGCTCTCGCCCCAGGTGGTCACGCGGAACAGGTGGCCGAAAGTGTTGTAGCTCATGCATGCGCCCCTGATGGATCGTGACCGACCGCTTAAGCCAGCCCCGCCGGGCGGTCCACCGCCGCGGCGGTCAGCGCGCCGCCGCCCAGCTGACCGATTCCGCGCGCCGGGTCACGAACTCGGCCATCAGACCGATCATCAGCACTGCAAGGCTGAAATACACCGGATAGGTGACCGAGCTGTGGTGCGGCGTGTAGTTGATGAAGGCATAACCGCGGGCCTGGTCGATGACGTGGAACAGCGGGTTCCAGTCGAAATAATGGATCATGAAGCCCGGCAACGCATTGGCCAGGAACATCTTGCCCGAGGCGACCATCTGCACACGCGAATAGACGTTCGTACCGATGCTGGCGATCTGAGGTGCCCAAGGCTTGATCGCCAGGAAGATCATGCCGATCGCCGCCCCGGAGAACCAGGCGAGCAGCATCATCCACACGGCGCCAACCGGGTCTTCCAGCGTGAAGGGTTTCACGAGGTAATAGATCCCGAGGATCGCGAGAGCCGCGAAGGTCGTCCGATAGAGCGAGGACAGCGCCCCCGCCGAGATGACCACGGCGGTTGTCATCGGCCCGTGTTTCATGATCGCCTGGCTGCTTCCCCCCGCCCCGGCCACCGCCTGCACCGCCATCGTATGGGCTTGGTAGAGAAAAACCCCACTCATCACGTAAACCAGAAAATCGCCCCGCACGGGCGACGTGCGCACGCCGAGCAGGTAATACATGGACATGAAACCGGCGATCATCACGACCGAGCGCACTGCCGTCATCAGCAGCCCGATGATCGGGTTGCGGTCGGTCGCGCGAAGGTTGTGCACCGTGACCGTATAGATCAGCGACAAGGTCGACGTCGCTGCGTCGAGCATTGTGCGATTGCGAGTGGTCGGCACGAACATCGGGGCGATCCTCGGGGGACAGGGCGGGCTTCTGGGCGGACGGGCAGGTCAGGAACACCGGCAACAAGGCTGCGCGGAGCGTGCCTTGCTCATCATTCTGGCCCGGACCATAAGGACTGGGCGTGTGCGTATCAATCCGTGCCGCTGCCGTTCCCCTGTCCGCCCGAGGTTATTTCAATGGATTTTGAACGACTGACTACCGAGATGCGGCGCCTCGCGCTCGAAGCCGGGGCGCGGATCATGGAAATCTACGAGGGGCCGGACTTTGATGTCCGCGCCAAATCCGACGCCTCGCCCGTCACCGCCGCGGACGAGGCGGCCGACGCCCTGATCTCAGCCGGGCTGCGCGCGGCGTTTCCGGATGTCGCGTTGGTGACCGAGGAGCAGGCCGCGACCCATGCGCTGACGGGCGCGACCTTCCTGATCGTCGATCCTCTCGAC
The DNA here is from genome assembly GCF_003324675.1 of Paracoccus suum. NCBI lineage: Bacteria > Pseudomonadati > Pseudomonadota > Alphaproteobacteria > Rhodobacterales > Paracoccaceae > Paracoccus > Paracoccus suum. Next base: position 527,542 of record NZ_CP030918.1, on the reverse strand, counting down.
GGCACCAAGGAGTTTGTCCAGCGCCGCGGCGATTTCACCGTCAACATCGCATATGTCGAGAACGGCGTGCCCGTGCGCGGCGTAGTCTATGCACCGGCCAAAGGGCGGCTCTTCTACACCACTGCCGGCGGCCGCTCTGTCGAGGAGACCGGGCCCTTTGGGGCGGCGGCGGGTGCGACCCGCCCGATTGGCGTCAATCCGACGCCCGACAACCGTGCGCTGATGGTGGTTGCCTCGAAGTCGCATCGGGATCAGGCGACCGACGATTACATTGGGGGCTACGGGGTGCGTGACATGACCTCGGCCGGCTCCAGCCTCAAGTTCTGCCTGGTCGCGACCGGCGAGGCGGACCTTTACCCGCGCCTCGGACGGACCATGGAATGGGACACCGCGGCGGGCGATGCCGTGCTGCGCGGGGCGGGCGGCAATGTCGTGCGTTTTGACGATCACACCCCGCTGGCCTACGGCAAGCCGGGATTCGAGAACCCGTTCTTCATCGCCTATGCGCCCGGCGTGCTGCTGCAACCGGCGGGCTGAGGCGATGCGCAAGCTGATCGTCATTCCCGCGCGCCATGCCTCGACTCGCTACCCAGGCAAGCCGCTGGTCCATCTGCGCGGCGCCAGTGGCGCGGCGCAGACCCTGATCCGGCGCAGTTGGGACGCGGCGATGGCGGTCAATGGCGTTGACCGGGTGGTGGTTGCCACCGATGACGAGCGCATCCGCGATCACGCCGAAGGCTTTGGCGCAGAGGTGGTGATGACCTCGACCACTTGCCGCAATGGCACCGAGCGTTGCGCCGAGGCGGTTGCCGCGCTGCGCGTCACGCCCGAGATTGTCGTCAACCTGCAGGGCGATGCGCCGCTGACCCCGCCGTGGTTCGTCGAGGAGTTGATTTCCGCGCTCGCCGCGGCGCCCGCGGTCGATGTCGCGACCCCGGTGCTGAACTGCACCGGCGCGATGCGCGCCGATCTGTTGGCCGACCGTGCTGCAGGCCGGGTCGGCGGCACCACGGCAGTTTTTGGTGCCGGCCGCGAGGCGCTCTATTTCAGCAAGGAAGTCATTCCCTTCGTGCCCGGCAACCCGGCGCCTGACGCGCCCTCGCCGGTGTTTCACCATGTGGGCGCCTACGCCTATCGTCCAGCCGCCCTGGAAGCCTATGCCGGCTGGCCGGAAGGTCGCCTCGAACTGCTCGAGGGGCTCGAGCAGTTGCGGTTCCTCGAACACGGTCGGCGCGTGCTCTGCGTCGAGGTCGAGTCCCGCGGCCGCCAGTTCTGGGAATTGAACAACCCCGAGGACGTTCCCCGGCTGGAGGCGATGATGGCGGCAATGGGCCTCGACTGAGGCAGCGTCGTGGGCCTGCCGCCGACCAGCGTTATCATCGTCTCGCGCCACCGGCCCGATTCGCTCGCGCTGTGCCTTCTTGCGATGACAATGCAGGACCACCCGCTGCTGGAGGTCGTGCTCGTCGCCGATCCCGCATCGCTGGCGGTGCGCCCGGACCTGCGTCTCAAGCGGGTCGCCTGTGATGTCGCCAATATCTCGGTTGCGCGCAACCGGGGGATCGCGGCGGCGTCGGGGGAGGTGCTGGCCTTCATCGACGATGACGCGGTGGCCGAGCCGACCTGGGCCGCACGCCTCGCCGCCGCCTTTGCCGACCCGAAGGTAATTGCCGCGGGGGGTTATACCCGCGGCCCGCATGGCCGCAGCTGGCAGGTCCGGGCCGAGGCGATCACGCCAAACGGTCCGCAGGCGCTGCCCACCCCGCCCCCGCAGGTGCGGGGCGCGGTGCATCTGTTTAGTCCCGCTGACGGCATCACTCTGGGATTGCTTGGCACAAATTGTGCGTTTCGCGCGGGTCCCCTGCGCGAGGTCGGTGGGTTCGATTCGGCCTTTCCCTACCACCTCGACGAAAGCGATCTGGTCATGCGTCTCGCGGCCCGCTTTCCGCGGGCGGCGACCGCTCTTGTGCCGGCGGCCGAGGTGATTCACGGCACCGCCCCCAGCGACCGGCGAGATGCCGCCCGGGTGCCGCGCGATCTGACGTGCATCGGTCGGTCCGAGGCGATCTTCACCCTGCGCCACGGTGGCGATTCGGCCCTGATCGAGCCGCGCCAGCGCCGCCGGCTGGTGCGGCACATGCTGGCCGGGCGCCTTGATCCGCTGGGGGTCGGGCCACGCCTCGCCAGCTTGCGGATTGGTATGGCGGATGGATTCGCCCTCCGCCGGCCGCCCCCCGAGGCACTCTCGACACCGGAGGCCAGCGAGTTGCAGCCGATGAGCCGCCGCGCAGCCAGCGGGACTCTGCCGGCGATGGTACTGTCAGGACCTTGGCGTCGTCGCCGCGCGTTGCGACGAAAGGCCGCGCGAGTGCTTGCCGAGGCTGGCGCTGACAAACCCGCGGTCACCGTGCTGCTGCTGATGCCGGGTATCCTGCCACACCGTATTTGTCTGACTCCGGGCGGTTGGTGGGAGCAGTCGGGCGGCACGCAGGGCCCCTCGTTGCCGGATGATCCGGTGGCCCTGTGGCTGGCGTATTCGGCCCGAATCCGCCGGGAGGCGGGCCTTATTGTCATGAGACGCAACCAGAACCATCATATGACCGTTGCTTGCCCAACGGATGAATTGCAGGCATATCTGCCGTGAGGATCAGGCCCCAAACGGCACGTGTGCCGGGTGCCTGCATTGATATTCGAGGAGCCGCCTTAATGCGTCACAAGGTTACGAAGGCTATTTTTCCGGTAGCAGGGCTCGGAACTCGCTTTCTCCCAGCTACCAAAAGTATTCCCAAAGAAATCATGACTCTGGTCGATCGACCCTTGATCCAATACGCGATCGACGAGGCACGTGCGGCTGGCATCAAGGAATTCATTTTCGTTACCTCGCGCGGCAAGGGCGCGCTTGAAGATTATTTCGACCATGCGCACGAACTTGAAGCGACGCTGAAAAAATCCGGCAAGACGCAACTGCTGGAAATATTGCGTCAGACGAACATGGAGTCGGGCGCAATCGCCTATCTGCGCCAGCACAAGGCACTCGGCCTCGGCCATGCCGTCTGGTGCGCCCGCCGCCTGATTGCCGACGAGCCTTTTGCCGTCCTCCTGACCGACGACGTCATCCAGGGTGAGCCGCCCTGCCTGCAGCAGATGATCGAGGCCCATGCCGAGACAGGTGGCAGCATGGTCGCAACCATGGAAGTCGCTCCGGAAAAGACCTCGTCCTACGGGGTGCTGGAGCTTGAGGAGGACATGGGCGCCATCGTCCGCGCCAAGGGCATGGTCGAGAAGCCTCCGGCGGGTACCGCGCCATCGAACCTGGCTGTCATTGGCCGCTATATTCTGGCGCCAAGCGTCATGACCAACCTCAACAAGCTGCGCCAAGGCTCGGGCGGCGAGATCCAATTGACCGATGCCATCGCCGACGAGATCGAGGCCGGCCGCGGCGTCTATGGCCTTCGCTTTCGCGGCCAACGTTATGATTGCGGCAGCAAGGCGGGCTTTTTGCAGGCGACTGTTGCGTTTGGCCTCGCGCGGGACGAGTTGCGCGCCGAGTTCATGGACTTTCTCTCAGACTACCTAGCCATCAGCAAGGCGGCCGAATAATCCATGGCAGACAAGGTTCTGGTCACCGGCGGTGCCGGCTACATCGGCTCGCATGCCTGCAAGGCCCTGGCCGCTGCGGGCTATATTCCGCTCACCTATGACAACCTCTGGACCGGCTGGCGCGAGGCGGTAAAGTTCGGCCCTTTCGAGGAGGGCGATCTGCATGATCGCGCCCGCCTTGATGCGGTCTTTGCCGAGCACAAGCCGGTGGCAGTGATGCATTTCGCCGCCCTCAGCCAGGTTGGTGAGGCGATGCGCGAGCCGGGGAAATACTGGCGCGGCAATGTCTGCGCCTCGCTGACGCTGATCGAGGCGGCGGTCGCGGCCGGCTGCCTCGACTTTGTCTTCAGTTCGACCTGCGCTACCTATGGCGATCATGATGGCGTGGTGCTCGACGAGAACACGCCACAGACGCCGCTGAACAGCTATGGCGCCAGCAAGCGCGCGATCGAGGACATGCTGCGCGATTTCGGCGCGGCCCACGGCCTGCGCAGCGTGGTGTTCCGTTATTTTAACGTCGCCGGCGCTGATCCAGAGGCCGAGGTGGGTGAGTTTCACCAGCCCGAGACCCATCTGATTCCGCTGATCCTCGACGCGATCGATGGCAAAAGGCCGGCACTGACGGTCTTTGGCACCGACTACCCGACCGCTGACGGCACGTGCATCCGCGATTATGTCCATGTGATGGATCTGGTTGATGCGCATGTCCTTGGCCTCAACTGGCTGCGCAAGACCCGACCCGCGCCGGGAATCGAGGTGTTCTGCCTGGGGACCGGCAGTGGATTTTCGGTCCGTGAAGTGATCGAGCATGCCCGGCGCACCACCAACCGCGAGGTGCCGGTCAACGACGGCCCGCGCCGCGAGGGCGATGCGGTGCAGTTGGTGTCCGGTAGCCGGCGGGCCGGCGAGGTGCTGGGTTGGCAAGCGGAACGCTCGACCCTGCCGCAGATGATTGGCGATGCCTGGCGCTGGCATCAGTCGGGCGGTTATGGCGGCTGAGCCGCCGAATTCCACCAAGGTGTCGTCGCAGGAACCCGCCCCGCAGCCGCCGGCGATTCTGCTGGACGTCTCGCGGCTGATCTCGCGCGTGGGTCTGGGCCCGCTGACCGGGATCGACCGGGTCGAGGCAGCGTGGCTAGAACATTTGCAGGGCCGCCCGCATTCTCTGATTGCCCGCATTGCCCGGCGGCAATTGCTGCTGGATCCCCCCGCCGGCGCCGAACTGCTGCGCTGGCTGGCCGAGCCGCAGTCGGTTCCGCCCCCCACCAGCCTCATTGCCCGCCTGCGTCGCGCTCGCTCGGCGCGCGCCCGTGCCGAGGAGGCGCTGGCCGCCCGCGCGGTCGCCACGGGCACGGGTCGCGGCCTGGGCCTTCGCCGGACGCTGGCTCGCGCCATGCCGCAGGGAGGCACCTGGCTCGCGCTGGGCCATGCCAACCTTGCCCCCGGGCCTTGGGCGGCCTTGGGCGGTCTGCGGCGCGTGGTCATGATCCACGACACGATCCCGCTGGATCACCCCCAATTCACCCGGCCCGACCAGGTGGAGGCGTTCGAGCGCCGCCTGATCGCCGCGCTGGGCGGGGCTGACCTGGTGCTGACAGTCTCGCAGGCGACACGCGCCGACGTGCTGCGATGGGCCGATGCGCTGGGCCTGCGCCGACCGCAGGTTGTCGCCGCGCCCATCGGCACCACGCTGGCCGCGCCGACTGAAGTGCCAGCGGACATCCCGCTGGACCGACCCCTGTTCCTCGCCCTCGGCACCATCGAGCCGCGCAAGAACCATGCCGTCCTGCTGGAGGCCTGGGCCCGGCTGGCGCAACGCATGCCAGCGGGTCAGGTGCCTCGGCTCGTCATCGCCGGGCGTCGCGGCTGGCTGAACGCGGATGTCTTCGCCCGCCTCGACGCGCTGCCACCCGGCGGCCCGGTAATAGAGCGGGCCGACCTGACCGATGGCGAGATCGCAGCCTTGATGGAGCGGGCGCATGCCCTGCTGATGCCCTCGCGCGCCGAAGGGTTTGGCCTGCCCCTGACCGAGGCGGCCGGTCGGGGCGTTCCCGTCCTAGCTGCGCCCGGCCCGGCCGCGCGCGAGGTCTTGGGCGGCGCCGCGCAATGGCTGGGGCCCGATGACGCAGCCGCCTGGGCAGCGGCGATCGGCGATATTGCGCGCGCTCCGCTGGCGCGCCGCAAGCCGCTTGCGATCCGTGGTTGGAGCGATCATTTTTCGACGGTAGAGGCGTTGCTCGCCACTACCGGGACGTAAGGAGCCTCGTCGAGTGCCCCGCTGGATCAGACAGTTGCGTGCAGCCCTGCGCCTGCGCGTACGACGTCAGTATTATCTCGCCCGTGCTATCCGACGAAATCGCCGGCACATGTCCGCGGTGCGCGACCGCACCGCCAACATTGCGCGCGGCAGCATCCTCGTATTCGTCACGCTTCGCAACGAGCGGGTGCGGCTGCCATATTTCCTCGATTACTATCGTCGCATGGGGGTCGCGCATTTCCTCTGCGTGGACAACGCCTCGAACGACGGCAGCGCCGAATACCTCGCCCAGCAGCGGGATGTGTCACTGTGGACCACCAAGGCCAGCTACAAGGCGGCCCGGTTCGGCATGGACTGGATCAATGGCCTGCTGCTCCGCCACGGCATCGGTCACTGGTGCCTGACGGTCGACCCGGATGAGTTCCTGATCTACCCGCATTGCGATACCCGGCCGCTGCGGGCGCTGACTGACTGGCTCGACGCCTCGGGTATCCGCTCGTTCTCGGCCATGCTGATCGACGCGTACCCGCGCGGCTTCATCGGCGAGCAGACTTACCGCGAAGGCGATGATCCTTTTGAAATCGCGCGCTGGTTCGATCCAGCGAATTACACCATCCAGAAAAACGCCGAATACGGCAACCTGTGGATTCAGGGCGGCCCGCGCGGTCGCGCCTTTTTCGCGCAAGAGCCGTGGAAGGGACCGGCGCTGAACAAGATCCCGCTGGTGAAATGGTCGCGCCAGTATGTCTATGTCAGTTCGACCCACATGCTGCTGCCGCGCTCGCTGAACCTCGTCTATGACGAGGATGGCGGCGAAAAAGCCTCGGGTTGCCTGTTGCACGCCAAGTTCCTGTCAACCTTTGCCGACAAGGCGAAAGAGGAACTTGATCGCGGCCAACACTATTCCGACAGTCATGAGTACCGCGCCTATCATGCTGGCTTGCAGGACGATCCCAATCTGTGGACGCCGCATTCCAGGGAACTGGGCGACTGGCGCCAACTCGAGGAGTTGGGGCTGATATCGAAGGGCAACTGGGCATGAGCGCCGCGCCAGATTTGCACGCCGCCCCTGCGGCATTGAGGTCCGAGCGTCGACGTCCGGGACAGTCCGGCGCCGTGGCCCTGCCAATCCCTAGCCCGGTCCAGCCGCCGACCGCGGTGCCCGCGCCTGAAGTCCGGCTGGGCGTAGTCATGCTCTGCCATGAAAAGATGCCCGTCGCCGCGCGCATGGCCCGCCGCTGGCATCAGGGCGGCGCGGCCGTCGCGATCCACACCGACCGCAAGATCGGCCCGCAGATCATGGCCGAGTTTCGCGCCCATCTGGTCGACCTGCCGAACATCCACCATGTCGAGCATCGGCGCGATTGCGAGTGGGGAATGTTCAGCCTGGTCGAGGCGACGCTGGACGCCGCCGCGCAGTTGCTGGCGCTGCACCCGGACGTGACCCATGTGCTGCTGGCCTCAGGCTCGTGCCTGCCGCTGCGCCCGATTGCGGACCTGCGCGCCTACCTCGCCCTCGACCCGAGGCGTGACTATATCGAGAGTGTGACGGCCCATGACGTTGGCTGGACCGTCGGCGGTCTAAACGAGGAACGCTTTACGCTGCGGTTCCCGTTCTCGTGGCGCAAGCGGCGGTGGCTGTTTGACCGCTTTGTTGACCTGCAGCGCCGCTACAAGCTGCACCGGCACATTCCAGACGGGTTGGTGCCGCATCTTGGCTCGCAATGGTGGTGCCTGACGCGGCGCACCCTTGAGGCGATCCTGAACGATCCCCGCCGGGACGAGATCGACCACTATTTCCGCTATGTCTGGGTGCCGGACGAAAGCTATTTCCAGACGCTGGTGCGCCGCCATTCGACAACCATCGAAAGCCGCTCACTGACGCTGTCCAAGTTCGACAGCCAGGGCAAGCCCTACACCTTTTACGACGACCACCTGCAGATGCTGGAGGATTCGGGCTGCTTCGTCGCGCGCAAGATCTGGCCGCGGGCCCGGGCGCTGCTGTCGCATTTCCCGCGGCCTGTGGGCGAGGTTCCGTCGACTGCCGAGCCGCAGCCGGCGCATATCGACCGGCTGATCAACCGCGCCGTCGCCCGACGCGACCTCGGGCGGCCGGGCCTCTACATGCAAAGCCGCTTTCCGCGCAAGGATAAGGAAAACGGCAAGACGGCCGCGGCCTATGCTCTATTCCAAGGCTTCAACGACATCTTCCCGGATTTCGAGGACTGGTTGGCCGAGCGGGTGGATGCCGATGTCCATGGCCATCTGTTCGGCCGCGAGGCGGCAGAGTTTGCCGGCCGCACTGAGATCGGTCCCGGGGGTCTCTCGTGGCAGCCGGCACTGCGCGATCACGATCCGCAGGGCTTTCTCGCCTCGTTGATCCGCATGAGCCGGCGGCGGCAGGTGTTCATGCAATCGCCGCGCGATCACCAGACGCTCGATTGGTTCATGGCGACCGATCCCAACTGCAGCATGTACATCATCACGGGCGCCTGGATGATCCCGCTGATGGGCTCGGAGATGCCGTTCGACGATGTGCGCCGCATCGCCGCCCACCTGCAGCGGCGCGAGTCGCATCAGATCGAGGTGCTGCGATCCGTCTGGACCAAGGCGCGGGTGAGACGCTGGGACTTGGCAGACTTCCTCGCGCGCCCGGGCGCGATTCTGGACACCGTTGTGGCCGAACTCGGTAGGGGTCCCGTCGGCACAGACGACATTCCCGCCATGCGCCCGGTTGACGGCATGCCGCACTTCCTGCAGGCGCTGCGCAACGCCGGGCTGCAACCGCAGCTGACCGGCGATTTCCCGACACCCGCGCCCAAGCCGCGCATCCCAAAATCGCCCCCGGAGGCCCCCGCCGATGCCTGATCCGTTCCGCAGTTTCGTGATCTTTGCGGGGATGCGCACCGGCTCGAACCTGCTCGAGGCAACGCTCAACGCGATCAAATACGTCACCTGCTTTGGCGAGGCGTTCAATCCCTACATGCTAGGCTGGCCCGACAAGGCCGAACTGAAGGGCTTCACCGCCGAGCAGCGTGACGCCGACCCGCACGCGCTGCTGAACGCCATCCTGGGCGCGTCGAACCTGAACGGCTTTCGCTATTTCTTCGATCACGATCCGCGCGTTTTCGATGCGATCATGGATGATCCCAGCTGCGGCAAGATCATCCTGACGCGCAATCCGGTCGACAGCTATGTCTCGACCCAACTGGCGCGCGAGACGAACCAGTGGAAGCTGAACGAGACCGAGACCCCGATACCCGCCAGGATCACATTCGATCCGGCCGAGTTTCGTGAGACGCTGGATGCCAACATTGCCTTCCTGACCCGCATCCAACGACGCCTGCAGACCAGCGGCCAGGCGGGTTTCTGGCTGTCATACGACGATCTGCGCGACCCCGAGGTCATGACCGGCATGATGCACTGGCTCGGGCGCACGGACCTCGCCGAAGTGCGCCCGGCGTCCGATCAGGTTCCACAGAACCCGCGGCTGATGGCCCACAAGGTGGAGAACTTTGAGCAGATGCAGGCCGAGCTGGCGCGGATCGACCCGTTCCAGCTGCACAAGCTGCCCAATTTCGAAGTACCGCGCAGCGCTGACGTTTCGACCTTCAGCGTCGTCGATGGCGGCCGGGGGCTGCTGTTCCAGCCGATCTTCGGTGGCCCGACCCGGCGTGTCGAGCGCTGGCTGGGCAGTCTTGGCCCCGTGCGCAACGGCCTGTCACAGGCCGAGCTGGCGGCCTGGAAGCGTGATCACCCCGGCCATCGCAGTTTTACCTCGCTCGCCCATCCGACCCGCCGGGCGTGGACGGCGCTGTGCGTGTTCATCGACGGTCCCAAACAGCGCTGGGTCCGCGATCTGCTGCGCGAGCGCCAGCGTGTTCCTGTCCCGCCCGAGGGCACCAAGATGGCGGATCTGGATGCGGGCACCCAGCGCGCGTTGTTTCTGGCCTTCCTCGATTTCGTTGGTCGCAATCTGAACGGCCAGACCACGATGCCGACCCATCGCCTGTGGGCCAGCCAGTCCGAGATCGTCGCCGGCTTTGTCGACGCCGCAGTCCCGCACGTCATGCTTCGCGACGATGCCCTGCCCGAAGGGCTGGCGTGGCTCTGCGACGCCGTCGGCGTGGATGATCCGCCCGAGCTATCGCCGCCGGCCGGGATGCCGGATTTCCTGACCGCGCCAGAGGTTCGGGCCGCAGCGCATGAGGCCTACCTGCGCGATTACGTGGCCTTCGGCTTCGATCCCTGAGACCGTCAGCCGTGCGGCGTCATCGCCTTGCGTTGACGCGCCCGCGCAAGGCCCAATTGCCGCTCGCGCCAGATGATCAGAACGCCGGCCGCAATGATGATCGCAGCGCCGGTCAGCATGACCAGCGTCGGTGCCTCGCCAAAGACGAAATAGCCGATCAGCAGCGCGAACAGCATCGAGGCGTATTCGAACGGCGCGACCAGCGAGGCATCCGCATGGCGGTAGGCCGAGGTCAGCAGGATCTGCGCCGCGCCGCCCAGCAGGCCGATCGCCACCAGCTGCACGGCGGTCAGCGGGTCGGGCCACACCCAGCCATAGGGCAGTGTCACCAGTGCCAGCACCGTCGAGGTGATCGAGAACCAGAATACGATGGTCGAGGCGGGCTCTTCCTGCACCAGCCGGCGCACAAATATCTGCGCCAATGCCGCGAACACCGCGCTCATCAGCACTAGCATCGCGCCGAGCGTCTCGCGCGCCGTCAACCCGCCGGCCGAGGCGACGCTAAGCCGGGGCGACAGGACGATCATCACCCCGACCAGCCCCAGCGCCACTGCCGTCATGCGAAAGGCCCGTACTTCCTCGCCCAGGAACATCGCCGCAAAGATGACGGTCAGCAGGGGCGCCGCATAGCCGATGGCGGTCACCTCCGGCAGGGGCAGCATGCCGGTCGCCGCAAAGCCGAGGCCCATCGCTGCCGTGCCCACCAGGCCGCGATAGAAATGCCCCATCGGCCGCGGGGTTCGCAGCACGCGCGCGCCTTCGCCGCGCAGCATCAGCCAGCCAAAGATCACCGGGATCGCGAAGAGCGAGCGAAAAAACACTTGCTCGCCGGCCGGGACAAGCGGCGCAGTCTCCTTGATGAGTGAGGTCATGATGATGAACACCATAACGCTGACAATCTTCAGCGTGATACCGCGGGTCGGGCTGACGGGTGAGGGTCGCAGGATCGCCATGTTCTATCCAAGCCGTGCTGCGGCCCAGCGCGCCGCATCGGCAACGCCAGGATCGGGGTCGTCCACCAGCCGCTGGGCGGCCGCGCGCAAATGCGGCATGCCGCTGTTGCCGATCGCATAAAGCACGTTGCGCACCATCCGGTCGCGGCCGATGCGCTTGATCGGGCTGCCGGCAAAGCGCGCGCGAAAGCCGGCATCGTCCAGCGCGGCCAGTTCCGCCAGCGGCGGTGCCTCGGCCTCGCGCGGGCGATAGCGCATCTCGGTCGCGGCCTGGGCAAACTTGTTCCAGGGGCAGACAGCGAGGCAATCGTCGCAGCCGTAGATGCGGTTGCCCATCAGGCCGCGCAATTCGGGATCGACCGGCCCGCGATGCTCGATCGTCAGGTAGCTGATGCAGCGCCGCGCATCCAGCTGGAAGGGCGCGGGAAAAGCCCGCGTCGGGCAAGCGTCGAGGCAGGCGGTGCAGCGGCCGCAGTGATCCGTCTCGGGCGCGTCCGGGGGCAGGGGCGCGGTGGTAAAGATCGCCCCCAGAAAGAACCACAGCCCCAACTCGCGCGACAGGACGTTGGTATGCTTGCCCTGCCAGCCGAGGCCGGCGGCCTGCGCCAGCGGCTTTTCCATCACTGGCGCGGTATCGACGAACACCTTGATCTGCTCGCCCCGGCCAGCGTCCTCCAGAAACCAGCGGCCCAGCCGCTTGAGGCGCTTTTTTACCAGATCATGATAATCCGCGCCCTGGGCATAGACGCTGATCGCGCCGCGCTCGGGCTGGGCCAGCACTGCGAGCGGATCATGCTCGGGCGTGTACATCTCGGCCAGCATGATGACCGACCGTGCTTCGGCCCACAGCGCTGCCGGATCGCCGCGCCAGTTGATGCGCTCGGCCATCCAGTCCATCTGTCCGTGCCGCCCCTTGGCCAGATAGGCCGCCAGGCGGCCCGCCGCTTCCGGGACCGCATCCGGGGTCGTGATGCGCATCTGCGCAAATCCTTCGGCCCGGGCCTGTGCGGCCAGCCGGCTCTTTGCGTTGATCCAAATATCCTGGGGGGAGGCCGGGCCAGGCCCGGTCGGGGGGCAAAGCCCCCCTGCGGCGCTCGCCTCAGAAATCGAGGACGGCATAATGCGGCGCCGGCGGGATGCCCGGCACCTGATCGGCCAGCACCGCGCGGAAACAGGGCCGCGACTTGATCGTCGCATACCAGTCGCGCAGCACACCCGAGCGGTCCCAGTCCACGTCCGAGATGTAGTCGAGGCACGACAGATGCGCTGCCGCCGTAAAGTCGGCCAGCGTCAGCTGGTTTCCGGCCAGCCACTTGCGCCCTTCCAGCAGCGAGGCGAGGTAGTCCATGTGGTCCTTGATCGCCTTCAGGCCCGACTTGATCTCGCGCGAGTCGGGATAGCCGGTCTTCATGACCTTCTTCCAGACCCGCTCCGTCATCACCGGGCGCGTGACCTCGGCGTTGAACTTGTCGTCGAACCAGGCGCAGAGGCGCCGCACCTCGTAACGCTCAAGCGCGGTCGTCGGCATCAGCGGAGGGTTCGGCACGGTCTCGTCCAGGTATTCGACGATGGCCTGGCTCTCGGCCATCAGCCGGCCCTCGTGGCGCAGGACGGGTACGCGACCTGCTGGGTTGCGGCGCGCGATCTCCGAGCCGGCCTCCCAGAAGCGTTCCTCGACCAGTTCGACCTCGATCTTCTTTTCGCCAAGCACCAGCCGGACCTTTCGGCAGTAGGGTGACAGGGCGAGGTGATAGAGGCGGGTCGCAGGGGTGTTCATGCAGAGTCTCGGCAAGGCGCGTTCGGTCGCGGATCAGGGGGACCTGTCCCTGTTACGCGCCGCGGGCCTGCGGTTCAACCGCCGGCAGCTGCCGGGACGGGGTCCTGAAAGCAGGCGGCGCGCCCGTCGCGCTGGATGGTGGCGGCGCCGTCGATGATCGCGGCCGCCCGGCGGGCCACCGCAGGCCCTGTGGGATCACGCTCTTTCGGGGCCGGCAGGATGGCGGCCAGGCGCGCGGCCTGCGCCGAGGTCAGCTTGTCGGGCGTGGTGGCGAAATGCCGCTCGGCCGCCTGGGCGATGCCAAAGATGCCGGGGCCGAACTCGGCGACGTTCAGGTAGACCTCGAGGATGCGGCGCTTGGACCACAGTGCCTCGACCAGCGGCGTCAACCCCGCCTCCATTGCCTTTCGCGGCCAGCTGCGCCCCTGCCACAGGAACACGTTCTTGGTCACCTGCTGGCTGATGGTTGACGCGCCCCGGTTCGAGCCGGAGGCGATGACGCGCCGGATCTCGGACATGTCAAAACCCCAGTGGCGGCAGAAATTGGCGTCCTCGGCCGCAACCACGCTGCGCGCCATGACCGGGGCGATCGCGCGCAGCGGCGTCCAGTGCCGCCCGGCGCTGCCCTCGGTCATGATGGTCCAGGTGGTCGGCGGGTTGATCATAGCGCAGGACCCGACGACCAGTGTCACCAACGCGAACGCGCGCAGCAGCAGGGTGCGCAGGCGGCGGCGCAGGGGCCGACGTGCGTGCGGGGCCGGCGAGGCGGCCTCGACCGGTTCCTGGGACGACATATCGGCAGTCGCGCGGCGGGCCATGGCGGGCTGTTGTCATGTCCCAAGGTGTTACGTCAAGCGCGGCGACGGCAGCCCTCGCAGGACGCCCTACCGGGCGTGTCGCACAATCCCCGCGCAAGGCAGGGCGGGGGCACCATTTCCCCGAAGGGTATTCCAGAAGAAGGGAAGAATGGTGAGCCGGGAGAGATTCGAACTCTCGACCTACTGATTAAAAGTCAGCCGCTCTAACCAACTGAGCTACCGGCCCGCCGACGCGCCGATTACGGGCACCTGCCGGGGGGGTCAAGTCGAAAAGCGTGGCGGCAGCCCGTTTGCGGCGTTATAGGCGCGGGCGATGGAACAGCATACGACACCCGGCCTGCCGTTCACCAAGATGCACGGCCTCGGCAATGATTTCGTCACCCTCGACCTGCGGGCGGGGGGTGATCTGCCTTCGGCGGCGCTGACCCGCGCCATTGCCGACCGGCACCGCGGCGTCGGCTTTGACCAGCTGGCAGCGGTGCTGCCGGGCGACGCCGGTTGCGACGCCCGGCTGGTGTTCCTCAACGCGGATGGCACGCGCAGCGCGGCCTGCGGCAATGCGACGCGCTGCATCGCCCGGTGGTTGATGGACCAGACCGGCGCCACCGGGCTGCAACTGGCGACCGACCACGCCGTCCTGCTGGCCGAGGACGCCGGCGGCGGTCTGACCCGCGTCAACATGGGCCCACCCGTGCTGGACTGGCGCGACATCCCGCTGGCCGAGGATGTCGACCTGTTGCACCTGCCGATCCCCGGCGATCCGGTCGCGACGGGCATGGGCAACCCGCATATCACCTTTTTCGTCCCCGACCTCGCCGCCGTGGACCTGCCGGCCTTCGGGGCCCCCCACGAGCATCACCCGCTTTATCCGCAGCGCACCAATGTCGAGGTGGTACAGGTCCTCGCCGCAGATCACATCCGCGTCGGCGTGTGGGAGCGTGGGACCGGCATCACCCTCGCCTCCGGCTCTTGCTCCTGCGCGGCGGCGGTGGCCGCGGCGCGGCGCGGGCTGACCGGACGGCGCGTCCGGGTCGAGTTGCCCGGCGGCACGCTGCTGATCGACTGGCGCGAGGACGGCGTCTGGATGGAGGGGCCGACCGCGGCCCCATTCACCGGCGTGCTGTCGCCCGACTGGCTGGCCGGGGTCGCGTGATGGACGCCCGCGCGCCGATCCTTTCGACCCATGGCTGTCGCCTGAACGCCTATGAGTCCGAGGCGATGCGCGAACTTGCCGGCGCCGCAGGCATGGGCGAGGCGGTGATCATCAACACATGCGCCGTGACCGCTGAGGCCGTGCGCAAGGCTCGCCAGGACATCCGTCGCCTCGCCCGCGACAATCCCGGCCGGCCGATCCTGGTGACCGGCTGCGCTGCCCAGACCGAGCCCGAGACCTTCGCCGCCATGCCCGAGGTCACGCGCGTCATCGGCAATGCCGAAAAGATGCTGCCGCAGACCTGGGCCGCCCTGGCCGCGCCAGATTTCGGGACCGAAAGGGTGCTGGTCGACGACATCATGGCAGTGCGCGAGACCGCCGGCCATCTGATCGACGGCTTTGGCCGGCACCGCGCCTATGTGCAGGTCCAGAACGGCTGCGATCACCGCTGCACCTTCTGCATCATCCCCTACGGGCGCGGCAATTCCCGCAGCGTGCCGGCCGGCGTCGTGGTCGACCAGATCAACCGGCTGGTCGAACGCGGCTTTGCCGAAGTGGTGCTGACCGGAGTGGACCTGACCAGCTGGGGCGCCGATCTGCCCGGCACGCCGCGCCTCGGCGATCTGGTGCGCCGCATCCTGCGGCTGACGGACGTCGCCCGGTTGCGCATCAGCAGCATCGACTCGATCGAGGCCGACCCGGCCTTGATGGAGGCGATCGCAACCGAGCCGCGGCTGATGCCGCATCTGCACCTGTCGCTGCAACATGGCGATGACCTGATCCTCAAGCGGATGAAGCGCCGCCATTTGCGCGACGACGCCATCCGCTTTTGCGACGAGGCGCGTCGCCTGCGGCCCGACATCGCCTTTGGCGCCGACCTGATCGCCGGCTTCCCGACCGAGACCGAGGCGCATTTCCAGCAGTCGCTGGCCCTGGTCGAGGACTGCGGACTCAGCTTCCTGCACGTCTTTCCCTACAGCCCGCGCAAGGGCACGCCTGCGGCCCGGATGCCGCAGGTGCGGGGCGAGGTGATCCGCGCCCGCGCCGCCCGGCTGCGGGCCGCAGGCGATGTCGCGCTGCGGCGGCATCTGGCCGCCCAAGTCGGCCAGACCACAGGTGTGCTGACCGAGGGCCCGCGCGTCGGGCGCACCCCGCAGTTCGCCGAGGTCGCGTTCGAGCGGGACATGCCCGAGGGGCAGGTGGTGCATGTGCGGCTCAAGGCTCATGACGGCGCGCGCCTGCTGGCCGGGGACGCCTAGGGCAGCGCCAGGTTGACCCAGACAAGGCGGTGACGCGAGGCAGTCATCACAGTCTCGGCCAGCGGCCCATCGGCTGGCCATAGCACGCCCGATCCCGTGACCTTCAAACCCTTGTCTGGCAGCACGTAATCAACCCGCAGGTTGCCGGGCCCGTCGGCATCCGGCCAATCGGCCGTGTCGAGGGCCGGATCGCCCTTTTGCCTGGCGTTGCTGCCGGTCTGCGGGGCTGCTGCGCCGCCCTCTGACCGGGGCTCAGGGTCCTGCAGGCGCGCGATCAGGGCGCGGATCGCCTCGCCCTCGCCATCGCCATCCACCGGGTCCAGGTTGGCGCTGCCCATGACCACCATCGGCCCGGCGGCTTGATAGGCCGTCCAGAAGGCCGTCTCGTCATGATTGCGGCGCAGATTGCGGGTGCCGGTGCCAAAGACCGGGGGGCTGGCGGCATAGACCAGCAGGTGCAGCGTGGTCGGCCCAGCGGGCAAGGCGACGTCCCAATGCCCCGTGGTGCTGAGGCGCTGGATGGCGGCGGCATCTGGCGGGGCCGGGGGCATTGTGTTGCCGGGCACGTCGCGCCACAGCGTGGCGCTAAGGTCGCGCACCTCGCCAAGCGGGCGGCGCGAGAGCAGAACCATCCCCGATTGCCCGGTGAACAGACCAAAGCCTTGCGCGTCGTCTCCGGTGCCGGTCCGGCCGTCCCCGTCCAGGTCGATCCCCGTCGCCATGCCGCTGTTCGGCCGCAGGGCGAGGCGGTGCGGATAACTCATCCCCGCCTTTGCGAGCAGGTCGGAAAAGGCCTGCAATGCGCGGCCCTCGTGGTCCCAGTCGAACGCGGTCAGCAGCAGCACGTCGGCATTCGCGGCGCGGATGACCCCCACCGCCGCCGCGATTTGCGGGTCCTTTCCGGACTGGATGTCGCGCAGCAGCAAGCCCGGCCCGTCGCGGGTCAGGTCCGGCGCCCAGGTGGCGAGGCGCACTGTATCCGCCGCCGCCCCGCCAGCCCATGCGGCGGCGAGCCAGATCGCCCCGACCGCGAGCGCCTGTCGGATCAGAGCGTGCGGGTCCGGCGCAGGGTGATGCCGGCCGAAGTCAGCGTCACGCCGACGACGATCAACTCGATCGCGACCAGGATGCCGAGGGTGACGATGCTGGAAACCGGCAGCGCGGCGATGATGTAAATTCCCAGCGCGACC
The DNA here is from genome assembly GCF_003324675.1 of Paracoccus suum. Classification (NCBI taxonomy): domain Bacteria; kingdom Pseudomonadati; phylum Pseudomonadota; class Alphaproteobacteria; order Rhodobacterales; family Paracoccaceae; genus Paracoccus; species Paracoccus suum. Next base: position 510,283 of record NZ_CP030918.1, on the reverse strand, counting down.
GAGATGATGCCGGACAGCACCATCATCCACTGCATCTGCGTCCCCTTGTAGGGCCCGAAGCCACCGACAATCCGCGCGACGCCGGAGGCGAGCAGCATGGCCCCGACCACCACCGTCAGCGAAATCATCCCGGCCAGCGGATTGGCCAGCATCCAGACGCCGACCACCATGTTCAGAACGCCGATCGCCCCAACCCAGCCGCGATGCTGCAAGGTCTCGTTCGAGAAGGCGGCCCAAAGGCCGAGGACACCGCTGATCAGGAAGGCCCAGCCGGTCAGCACGGTGACCGCCAGCGACGCCGGCAAGGGGAAAACCAGCGCGACCAGTCCGGCCAGAAGTGAGAGGACGCCGGCGACGATCATCAGGGTGCTGCTACGCATGGTGCGGCCTTGCCAGTTGGGAATTGCCGCAACCCTAGCACGAGGCACCTGTTCTCACAATCATGTGACGGTTGCCGCCGGCCGAAAAAGCCGGGCGTGACGGGGATGCCGCCGCGCCCGGCAGTCGCTTTAGACCCAGGGCTGGGCCTGGGCCATGCGCGCCTCGTAGCTGTCGATCGCCGCGCCCTTTTCCATGGTCAGGCCGATGTCATCGAGCCCGTTCAGCAGGCAATGCTTCTTGTGCGCGTCAATCTCGAAGTCATACACCTCGCCGTCCGAGGCGGTGACCGTCTGCGCCTCCAGGTCCACGGTCAGGCGTGCGTTGGCGCCGCGATTGGCGTCCTCCATCAGCGCCTCGACCGCTTCGGCCGGCAGGGTGATCGGCAGGATGCCGTTCTTGAAGCAGTTGTTGTAGAAGATGTCGGCGAAGCTGGTCGAGATCACGCAGCGGATGCCGTAATCCAGCAGCGCCCAAGGCGCATGCTCGCGCGAGCTGCCGCAGCCGAAGTTGTCGCCCGCGACGATGATCTCGGCGCTGCGCCATGCGGGCTGGTTCAGCACGAAATCCTGGTTCTCGGTCCCGTCGGCCAGAAAGCGCATCTCGTCGAACAGGTTCTTGCCGAGGCCCGTGCGATGGATCGTCTTCAGGAACTGCTTGGGGATGATCATGTCGGTGTCGATGTTGACCAGCGGCATGGGCGCCGCGATACCGGTCAGGGTAGTGAACTTATCCATGGCGTAGCCACTCCTCTGCGGGGTCATGGTCGATCTGATCGCCATCCTCCGCGCTGTCTGAATCGTCGAAATCGTCGTCGTCGGGATCGGTGCAGATGAAGGCGAGCAGGCGGCGGTTCACCTCGAGATGGTCGGCGGCCGCGTCGCGGATCGCCTCGACAATGCCTTCGGCCGCGGCTGCGTCGCGCGCCTCGAAGCTGCGAAAACGCTCCAGCACCAGCAGCACGCGACTGTCCTCGTCCGAGGGGACGCCACGCAGGGCGTCGGCGAAGGCGTCGAGGTTCAGCCGCCGAAGCGGGCGTCCGAACTGCGCCTGCCAGTCGAGTGCGCGGGCGATGCCCCCTAGCATCACCGCATCATCCTCGCAGACGATGCGGCGGGTGCTGAACCCCTCGGCCTCGAGCGCGGCGATGGCCGCGTCCATGTCGTCGCGATCATCGAACTGGCTGACCGCGTCCTGCGGATCGAAGGGCAGGCCGGTGTACTCGCTCTCGTCGTCCATGGCCGTCAGGCCGTGGCGGGCGCGGGCGCGTCCATGACCTCGCGGACATCGACCAGATGGCCGGCGATGCCGGCAGCTGCGGCCATGACCGGCGACATCAGGTGGGTACGCCCGCCGCGGCCCATCCGCCCCTCGAAGTTGCGGTTCGAGGTCGCGGCGCAACGCTCGCCCGGGGCCAACTGGTCCGGGTTCATGCCAAGGCACATCGAGCAACCAGCGAGGCGCCATTCAAAGCCGGCGTCGCGGAAGATGACGTCGAGGCCTTCTTCCTCAGCCTGCAGGCGAACGAGCCCGCTGCCGGGCACGACCATGCCGCGCACCGTCGGCGCCAAGTGCTTGCCCTTCAGGATGCCGGCGGCAGCGCGCAGGTCCTCGATCCGGCCATTGGTGCAGCTGCCGATGAACACTGCGTCGATTGCGATCTCGGCCAGCGGGGTGCCGGGGGTAAGGCCCATGTAGTCGAGGCTGCGGCGCGCTGCCTCGACCTTGCCGCCCTCGAAATCCTCGGCCGCGGGGACCGAGGCGGTGATCGGCAGCACATCCTCGGGTGAGGTGCCCCAGGTCACGACCGGGGCGATGTCCTCGCCGCGGATTGTCACCACCTTGTCCCAATGCGCGTCGTCATCGGAATAGAGCGTGCGCCACCAGTCCATCGCCGCCTCCCACGCCGCGCCCTTGGGGGCGTGCGGGCGGCCCTCGACATAGTCGAAGGTGGTCTGGTCGGGGGCGATAAGGCCAGCGCGGGCACCGCCCTCGATGGCCATGTTGCAGACCGTCATACGGCCTTCCATCGATAGCGCGCGGATCGCCTCGCCGCAGTATTCAATGACATAGCCGGTGCCGCCGGCGGTGCCGGTCAGGCCGATCACCTGCAGGGTGATGTCCTTGGCCGTGACCCCGGGGCGCAGCTTCCCCGTGATCTCGACCTTCATGTTCTTGGATTTCTGCTGGATCAGCGTCTGGGTGGCCAGCACATGCTCGACCTCCGAGGTGCCGATGCCATGCGCCAGCGCGCCAAAGGCACCATGGGTCGCGGTATGGCTGTCACCGCAGACGACGGTCATGCCGGGCAGGGTCCACCCCTGCTCGGGGCCCACGATATGCACGATTCCCTGACGCACATCGTTCATGGGGTAATAGTTCAGGCCAAAATCGCGGGCATTCTTGTCCAGTTCGGCGACCTGGATGCGGCCTTCGGGGTTTTCGATCCCGTTCACTCGGTCAGGCGTGGTCGGCACGTTGTGGTCGGGTACGGCAATGGTCTGGTCCGGACGGCGCACCTTGCGGCCCGACAGACGCAGCCCCTCGAAGGCCTGCGGGCTGGTCACTTCGTGGACCAGGTGCCGGTCGATATAGAGCAGGCAGGTGCCGTCCGGCTGGCGGTCGACGACATGCGCGTCCCAGATCTTGTCATACAGGGTGCGGGCGGTGCCCGTTGTAGGTGTGGTCGTCATGGCTGTCAGGCCTCGGGTCTGATGGCGGAAAATGGGTGGGGTCGGCGCAGCCGTCCTCAGCCAAGCCCGAGAATCGCCATGGCCTCGCCATAAAAGCGTCCCGGCAGGCGGGCGCGGTCCGTGATGTCAAAATAACGCATCATAACGGCGCAGATTAACGGCTGGCGGACGCTGCGGCAAGGGCGCAGATGGCGGGGACGCGCAGGCGTCACACCGGACTGCGAGAAGTGCCCGGCGCCCCTTGCCGGGCGCGGGGCGGGGTGCTGTGATTGGCCCGCACAGGCGGATGCGGGGCGGATGGAACACGTCAATCCAGACATGGTCGACGCGGCGCAGGGGCTGTGGGCGCAGATCAAGCCGATCGTCCAGAACATGCTGCTGCCCTGGCGCCTGTGGCAGCTGCTGGCGATCCTGTGCGTCGGCGCCGTGGCCCAGCTGTCGCGTAACCTTCTCGCCCCGCGCCTGAATCGCTGGCTCCGCGGCCGCCATGGCTGGCCCAAGTGGCGGCTGCGGATCGGCATCCTGATCCAGCGCAAGCTGCGGGTGATCCTGTTCGCGCTGCTGGCCTGGGCGCTGGTCATCATCATGCGCAACGTGACCTGGCCGTCGCGCAGCCACCTGATCGCGCTGGCCGCCGCGATCTCGTCCGCATGGGTCGCGATCGAGTTTCTGGTCCGGCTGATCGCCAACAAGTTCCTGCGGCGCATCATCCGTTGGGGCGCCTGGGTCTGGGTCACGCTGTATTTCCTGAACCTCAGCAACCCGACCGCCAAATTCCTCGATTCGCTTGCCATCGGGCTGGGCGATTTCCGTTTGTCGGCCTTGACCGTCATCAAGGCGGTGGTCATCACCGGCTTGCTGATCGCCGCGGCGCGGGTGCTCTCGCGCCTGACGTCGGCCAGCTTGGCCAAGAACACCGACGTCTCGCCCACCATGCGGGTGCTGATCGCCAAGATCATGCAGGCGGTGCTTCTGTTTCTGGCCATCGTCGTCGGGCTGGCCGCGACCGGGATCGACCTGACCGGCCTGACGATCTTTTCCGGCGCGCTGGGCGTCGGCCTCGGCTTCGGCCTGCAAAAGATTGTCTCGAACCTGATGTCGGGGGTTATCATCCTGCTCGACAAGTCGATCAAGCCCGGCGACGTCATCAGCATCGGCGACACCTTCGGCTGGATCGACGCGCTGGGCGCGCGCTATGTCAGCGTCGTCACCCGTGACGGCAAGGAATACCTGATCCCGAACGAGGAACTGGTTACCGGGCAGGTGGTCAACTGGTCCCATACCAATGATTTCGTTCGTCTCGACATCGAATTTCGCGCCTCGTATCGCGACGATCCGCACGAGGTCAGCCGGATCGCCATCAACGCCTCGATGACCGTCAAGCGGGTTCTGGCGCAGCGCACGCCGGTGTGCTGGGTCACGGCCTTTGGCGAGAGCGGCGTGCACTACATGCTGCGTTTCTGGATCAGCGATCCCCAGGCGGGACTGACCAACGTGCGCGGGCAGGTCTATCTGGCGCTGTGGGATGCGTTCCGCAAGCGTGGCATCACCCTGCCGCTGGCCCAGACCGAAATCAGGCTGCTCGGCGGCGCGGCCGCCGGAGCCGCGATGCCAGGTGAGCCCCTGGCCACCCCGCCCGGCGAGGCCGGGCCGTCGGCGGCGGGCAGCCAACCGTTGAAGGACGCGTGAGCAGGCATTGAGAAAACCGCTGCAACTGCTATCTTTGACATATGCCCCGCGCCGGGGGCTTTGATGCCGGCGCGATGATCGGAGGATCGACCCCTGAACGGACTTGTCACGCCGGCCCCGCAATCCACCGGGACCATGCCGGCCGCGACCGCCGCCCCCAGCGGCACCCCCTCACCCCTGACCAGCGAGCAGGTTCTGGCCCTCGTGCTGGCCTCGCTCGATGACGACAAGGCCGAGGATGTTGTCACCATCGACCTGCGCGGCCGTTCGGCCATGGCGGACAACATGGTGATCTGTCAGGGCCGCAGTGCCCGCCAGGTCGGAGCCATCGCCGAAAAACTTTCCGAGCGGCTGAAGATCGCGACCGGGCGCCCCGCCCGGGTGGAAGGCAAGGAGACCGGCGACTGGGTGCTGGTCGATGCGGACGACGTGATCGTTCACATCTTCCGTCCCGAGGTGCGCGAGTTCTACCAGCTGGAAAAGATGTGGCTGCCCACCGACGCGCTGAGCGCGCTGCGTCGGCCGCAGATGTCGGCCTCGCCGGCCGACGTCTGATCCAAGGACCGCCATGCGGCTGACCATTGCAGCCGTCGGCCGCCTGCGGCCCGGCCCCGAGGCCACGCTGCTGGCGGACTACCTCGACCGCTTCGCCCGGACGGGCAGGGCGATCGGCCTGCCGCGCGTCAGCTTGGCCGAAGTCGAGGCTAAATCCGGCGGGATGGCGGCGGAGGCTGCGTTGCTGGCCCGCGCCGTGCCCGCTGGCAGCCTCCTGGTGACGCTGGACGAGCGCGGCGAGACCCTGACCTCACCCCAGTTCGCCGGCCGCCTTGGCGGCTGGCGAGACGCTGGTCGTGACGCGACCTTTGTGATCGGCGGCGCGGACGGGATCGCGCCCGACTTGCGCGCGCGCGCCGATCTGGCGATCAGCCTCGGGGCGATGGTCTGGCCGCATATGCTGGTGCGGGTGATGCTGGCCGAGCAGCTTTACCGCGCCGCGACAATCCTGTCCGGCGGCCCCTACCACCGGGCCTGAGGCTGCTCAGGTCACCGCCTGACGTTGCTTGAACTCCGGCCGGTCCCAGGCCCCGGTGTCCAGCACCTCGGAAATGATGGAGACCGCGCGGTCGACGTCGCCCTCGTTCAGGTAAAGGGGCGTGAAGCCAAAGCGCAGAACGTCGGGCGCGCGATAATCGCCCACCACACCGCGCGCGATCAGCGCCTGCATCACCGCATAGGCCTCGTCGTGGCAAAAGCTGACCTGGCTGCCGCGCGCCATCGGATCGCGCGGCGAGTTCAGGCGCAACCCGGGGCAGGCAGCCTCCACCCCGGCGATGAAGCGCTGCGACAACTCGATCGAGCGGGCGCGGATCTCCGCCATCGTGATCCCGTCAAAGGCGTCGAGCGCGGCGTCGAGGATGCTCATCGCGATCACCGGGGGCGTGCCGACGCGCATCCGCTCGATCCCGCCGGCGGGCCGGTAGTCGGTAACAAAATCGAACGGGGCATCATGGCCCATCCAGCCCTGCAGGATCGGCTGGGCTTCGGCCGCAATGCGCGGATTGGCCCAGATAAAGGCCGGCGCGCCCGGGCCGCCGTTGAGGTATTTGTAGCTGCACCCGACCGCGAAATCGGCATCGCCGCTGGTCACATCCACGTCGACCGCGCCGGCCGAGTGGGCCAAGTCCCAGACCGCAATCGCCCCTGCGGCATGCGCCTTGGCGGTCAGCGCCGGCATGTCGTGGCGCCGGCCCGTGCGATAATCCACCTCGGTCAGCATCAACACGGCGATGCTCTCGTCGATGGCCGCCTCCACCTCTTCGGGCGCGACCACGCGCAACTCGGCGCCCATCGCCGAAAGGCCCTGCACCGCGTAAAGGTCGGACGGAAAATTGCCACTGTCAGACAGCACCACATTGCGCCTGGCAGAAGCCAGCTTCAGCGCCGCGCTGACCGCCTGGAACACCTTGACGGTCAGGGTGTCGCCCATGACGACCTCCCCCGGCCCGGCGCCGATCAGCCTTGCGATGCGATCGCCCACCCGGCGCGGCTGGACATACCAACCGGCGCTGTTCCAGCCGCCGATCAGCTGGCCGCCCCATTCATCCCGGATCACCGCTGCCGCGCGATCCGCCGCCGCCAGCGGCATCGGCCCCAGCGAATTGCCGTCCAGGTAGCTGACCCCTTCGGGGATATGGAACAGTGCGCGCGTGCGGTTAAAGTCGGCCATGATGTCCTCCGTTGATGCGAGGGCTAGCAGCGCCGGGGGAATGATGGAAGCCGATGTGATCACGGACTGGGAGGACGCCTGGGCAAACGGCCCGCACATCCCGGGCGGGGCCGAGTACCCGGCGCGCTGGGCGCAGGCGGCCGCCGACTTCCGCAGTACCGCGATCATGCGCGACGGCATCTTCTGGCCGGAGGGCACGCCAAAGGGTCTGGCGGTCGTGATCCATGGCGGTTGGTGGGTCCGGTTCTCGCCCGACGACTGGTCGCATCTGGCGGCCGGCGCGCTCGCCCGCGGCTGGGCGGTCCTGATCCCGCGCTATACCCTCGCCCCGGGCGCGCGCATTGCCCAGATCGGCCAACAAGTGGCGGGGGCAATTGCCGCCGCCGCGGCCCAGATCGCGGGACCGGTCGTCCTGACCGGTCACTCGGCTGGCGGCCACCTGACAGCGCGGATGGTGTCCGCCCAGACACCCCTGCCGCCCGAGGTGCTGACCCGCGTTGCCCGCACCGTGCCGGTGTCGGGCCTGTTCGACTTGCGACCGCTGATGCGGCTGGCCGTGAACGCGCAGTTGCAGATCGATCCGGCCGAAGCGATGGCTGAGAGCCCACCGCTGCTCGGCCCCGCCAGCCTCGCGCCGATGATCGTCTGGGTGGGCGCGGCCGAGCGCACCCCCTTTCTGTGGCAGTCGCGCGCCATGGCCGCCACCTGGGCGCTGCTGGGCGCGCCGACGCGTCTGGTCGAGGAGCGCGGCCGCCATCACTTCGACATCGTCGAAGGCCTGACCGACCCAACCAGCCAGATGACCGAGGCGCTGGTCGGCGGGCTGTGATTGACGCCGGGTGCGGGGCGGGCTAGCTGCCCCGCCCTGCAACAAGGGACAATCATGGCACGCAAGAAGGGCCGCGACATTCATGGCTGGCTGGTGGTCGACAAACCCGCCGGCATGACCTCGACCTCCGTGGTCGGCCGCGTGCGCTGGTTGCTGGACGCGAAAAAGGCCGGCCATGCCGGCACGCTGGACCCGGATGCGACCGGCATCCTCGCGGTCGCCCTGGGCGAGGCGACCAAGACCGTCCCGTTTGTCGAGGCGGCGCTGAAGGCCTATGATTTCCGCGTCGCCTGGGGGGCGGAGACGGATACCGACGATGCCTCGGGCACGGTGCTGCAGACCAGCGATTTGCGACCGACGGCGTCCGAGATCGAGGCCGCCCTGCCGGCATTTCGCGGCGACATCATGCAAGTGCCGCCGGCTTTTTCCGCAGTCAAGGTCGCGGGCGAACGGGCCTATGATCTCGCGCGCGAGGGGTTGCGGCCCGACCTCGGCGCGCGGCCGCTGCACGTAGCGCAACTCGACTTGGCGGACACGGATACCGACGGCGCGTTGCTACACATGGTCTGCGGCAAGGGCGGCTATGTCCGCGCCATCGCCCGCGATCTGGGCCGCGCGCTGGGCTGCCTTGGCCATACCGCCTGGCTGCGCCGCGTCTGGTCCGGACCGTTCACCTTGGACCAAGCCGTGACCCCAGCCGAACTCGACGGCGGCGACCCCACCATCCTCGCCGCCCGCATCCTGCCCCTGCAAGCCGCGCTGGGCGATCTGCCCCTTCTTCAGGCGACCGAAACCGGCGCTCTGAGGATCGCAAATGGCAACCCCGGCCAGGTCCTGGGAACTGCCGCCTGGGGCGATCTGGTGCTCGTGGCACGGGGCGGCCGGCCGCTCTGCATCGGCCGATATCAGGGCGGCGAAGTCCAGCCGGAGCGGGTGTTCGTTCTGGGCGACGGGGCGGGGTAAGGCGGCCGGCGGCGGAGAGGCGCAGGCCGTGATTTGCCCGGCTGGCCATGCCTTCTGTCACCATATATAGACCCGGCGAGATTGAACCGGGATATTACGATGAAAGTCCTTTCCGTCTTCGGAACCCGGCCAGAGGCGATCAAGATGGCGCCGCTGGTCCTGGGCTTGGCCCGCGATCCGCGCTTTGAGAGCCGCGTCTGTGTCACTGCCCAGCACCGCGAGATGCTCGATCAGGTGACCGCCCTTTTCGGGATCGTCCCCGATCACGATCTGAACGTCATGCGTAGCGGGCAGGACCTGAACGGCGTGACCGCCGCCATCCTGATGGGCCTCAAGCCGGTGATCGAGGCCGAGGCGCCAGACATCGTTCTGGTTCATGGCGACACGGCGACCACCCTCGCAAGCACCCTCGCCGCCTATTACGGGCGCGTCCCGGTGGGTCATGTCGAGGCCGGCCTGCGGACCGGAAATATCTATTCACCTTGGCCCGAGGAGGGTAATCGCAAGATCGTCGGCGCTATGGGAACGCTGCACTTCGCCCCTTCGGCCAAGTCGCGCGACTGCCTGCTGGCCGAGGGAGTGGCCGCGGACCGCATCACTGTCACCGGCAACACCGTGATCGATGCGTTGCTGGAGGTCGTGGCGCGCATTGATGCCGACCCGACCCTCACGGCCGAACTGGCGGCGCAGTTCGACTTTCTGCCCCAGGGCAGCCCGGTGCTGCTGGTGACCGGCCACCGCCGGGAAAGCTTTGGTGGCGGTTTTGAATCGATCTGCCAGGCGCTGGCCGACCTCGCAGCGCGCTTTCCCACGCTGCAAATCGTCTATCCGATGCATCTTAACCCGAATGTGCGCGAGCCCGTGCAGCGCATCCTCAGTGGGCTGGGCAATGTCCACCTGATCGAGCCGCTGGATTATCTGCCCTTCGTCTGGCTGATGCGCCGGGCGCATATCATTCTGACCGACTCTGGCGGCATCCAGGAAGAGGCCCCCTCTCTGGGCAAGCCCGTGCTGGTGATGCGCGACAGGACCGAACGCCCCGAGGCAATCGATGCCGGCACGGTCGAGCTCGTCGGCACGGATCGCGGTGCGATCGTGGGCGCAGTCTCGCGGTTGATGACCGATCAGGCCGCTTACGATGCCATGAGCTTCGCCCATAACCCCTACGGCGACGGCAAGGCCGTCGACCGCATCCTGACCGCCCTCCTCGATTTCAAAGGCCTCTTAGCATGAGCGACAGCACCTCTTTCGGCACCGTCTGCATGGTCGGGCTGGGCTATATCGGGTTGCCGACGGCGGTCGTCTTTGCCCGGCGCGGGGTGCGCATGATCGGCTTTGACGTCAATGCCGCGGCGGTCGACAAGATCAATGCCGGGCAGACCCATATCGTCGAGCCGGGACTGGAGGAGGCGCTGCAGGAGGTCGTCGCTTCGGGTCATTTGCGCGCGACGACCACCCCTGAGGCGGCCGACGCATTCCTCATCGCCGTGCCAACCCCGTTCCGCGAGGGTGAGAGCGCACATGACCCCGATCTGCGCTATATCGAAAGCGCCGCGCGGGCCATTGCGCCGGTCCTGAAAGCGGGGGATCTGGTGATCCTCGAATCGACCAGCCCAGTCGGCGCGACCGAGCAGATGGCGGACTGGCTGGCGGCCGAGCGGCCCGACCTGACCTTTCCCGCCACCCATGGCGAGCAGTCGGACATCCGCATCGCCCATTGCCCGGAACGCATCCTGCCCGGCCGCGCGCTGGAGGAGTTGGTCAGCAACGACCGGATCATCGGCGGCATGACCGCGGCTTGCGCTACCCGGGCGCGCGCGCTCTACGAGCTGGCCGTCGAGGGTGAGTGCATCGAGACCGACTGCCGCACGGCAGAACTCGCCAAGCTGACCGAGAACAGCTTTCGCGATGTCAACATTGCCTTTGCCAACGAATTGTCGCTGATCTGCGACCGCCTCGGCATCGACGTCTGGGAACTTATCCGCCTCGCGAACCGTCATCCACGCGTCAACATCCTCCAACCCGGCCCGGGTGTCGGGGGACATTGCATCGCGGTCGACCCGTGGTTCATCGTAAGCCAGGTCCCTGCCGAGGCACGCCTGATCCGCACCGCGCGCGAGGTCAATGACAGCAAGCCCGGCTGGGTCATCGCGCGCGTCCACGCCGCGATCGCCGACTGGACCGACGCCAACCCCGGCCGCCAGCCGCAGGTCGCCTGCTTCGGCCTGGCTTTCAAGGCCGATATCGACGATCTGCGCGAAAGCCCCGCCCTCGCCATCGCCCGCACGCTGTCGGCCCAGCTCCCCGGCCTGATGGTGGTTGAACCCCACACGGACGCGCTGCCCGAGGGCCTGCAAGCCGCACGCCTGGCTGACACGGAAAGCGCCTTGGCCAAGGCTGACATCGCCGTCCTGCTGGTCGATCACAGCCAGTTCAAGTCCGCGGCGCCAAAGCTGCGTCCGGGAACCCGTGTCATCGACACCCGCGGTGCATGGACCAAAGCCGCATGAACGAAGGCCGCCAGACCCGAGTGCTGATCATCGGAAGTTGCGCCAGCCGCGACATCTTTGCGCTCAGCCCGAGTCCGGATTTCGTGATTAGCGACTATTATGCCCGCAGCAGTTTTGCGGTGCTTAACGCGCATCCGCTAGTGGACCATGCGCTCCTGGCCCGCATCGACAGCCCGTTTCAGCGCCGCATGGTATTGCGGGACATGGACAAGAGCCTGCTCGCCGCCTTGCGGGATGACGATTTCGATCTGATCTTACTGGATTTCATCGACGAGCGATTTGATATCTTGTTACGGGCGAGCGGTGACGCGGTCACAGTTTCCCCCGAATTCTTATCTGGGGCTGATTCCGCTGCTGGTTCTATGGCGGGTCGTCGCTTGGTGAATAGCGATCCAGAGCGTTACGATCGGTGGCGAGAAGGCCTGATCCACTTTGCTACCCTGATCAAGGCGCGAGGCTGGCAGGAACGGCTGGTGGTGAATCGCGTATTCTGGGCGCTGACAGATCAATCGGGCGCTCCAATCGACGAATATCCCGCGGCCGTGGCGAAACGTCAGAATCTTTTACTTGCAAAAATGTATGACGCCCTGGCTGAGGCGCTGCCGCAAACACGATGGTTGACATATCAAACAGACTCTCTGTTGGCCGATCATGGGCACAAATGGGGCCTCGAACCGTTTCACTATCAGCAAAGCATTTACGATACCGCGATTTCCCAGCTACGAGAGATCATTCAGGCGGGCGAGATCGCTGGTCAGAATGATCCTTCCTCCCGGCACCGCCCTTCGGCCGCCCTTCACATGCCAGCTGCGCCGGGAGATACCATTCAGCCGGGGGCTCAACCCATCGCCCTCAAGTCGCAAGGCTTGAAACAGACCCATACGGAAGATTTGATGGCCGAATCGCGCAGCCCTGTTGACGAAGTAAAGGCGCATCAGCCAACGCGCGCCGAGCCGGTCGTCACCTCTGACGAGGCCACGCCTGCCGCCCCCGACGGTCCGTTCGAGGTCATCGAAGGGGACCGCAGTTATCGGATGGTCCTGCCGGATTCTGCCACGGACTACATCCAGAAGGGCATTGCCCAGACGCGCGAACCTTACGAGCGCGAAATGCTGCGCGACATGGCGTCGCGCCTATCGCCAGGCGATCTGGTCCTCGATATCGGCGCGAATATCGGTAATCACGCGATGTATCTGGCCGTCGTCGCAGATTGCCGCGTCATTGCCTTCGAGCCCAACCCCCACCTTGTTGAGGCGATCGAACAGTCCATCGCCGAAAATGATCTCGGCGAGCGGCTGTCGATCCGCAAATTCGGGGTCGGCGCCAGCGCTGGTCGGGCAAAGTTCGGCGTCGAGCGTCCAGAAAATCTGGGTGGCCAACACCTCGAGTTGGGCGCGGGTGAAATTGACGTTGTGACGCTTGACTCGCAGTCGTTTCCGGGACCAGTCCGCGCCATCAAGATCGACGTGGAGGGAATGGAAAGCGCGGTTCTCGCCGGAGCCGAGGATCTAATCAAGCGCGACCAGCCGATACTGTATGTCGAGTGTGAAAACGAGGCCAGCTTTCGTGCCGTCCTGCGTCTGCTGCACCCTTTGGGCTATAAGTACTGGGATACGTTCAACGCGACGCCGACCCATCTTTTCCTCCCGTCGGCGTTGGCAGACCAGAAAGACCGGTTGGAACAAGCGGGCTTGCGCCTCGCGGTTGAATCGTATCGCAGCGGATTGGAACTTGCGCGCCTCAAAAAGGCCCTGAGCGAAGCGAACACCAAATACCGCAACGTGAGTGAACAGTTGCAGGCCGCGCGCAAGGACACGGCGGCGATTCGCAGCGCGGTCGAGAGCAAGACGGCCGCGCTGTCAGGCGCACTCGCCGATATCAAATCGCTGACTGCGGACTACGACCGCATCCAGGCCGACTTGCGTGACGCCAAGGCCAAAGCCCAGATCCATGCGATGGATATGGCTGCCGCCAAAACCCGGCGCGAGGCTGATCAGCGGGAGATCGCCGAACTCCAGAGCCAGCTGGTTGGTGTCCGCAGCGAGAGCCAAAAACGGCAGATTGAGGCCGAGACCGCGCGCCAGAAACTTGACGCCGCAAATACCAAGTACCGCGAACTGACAGGTCGTTACGACCAGACCGTCCCGCAACTGCGGGCGGCGCTGACCATGACCGAGCGGCGGCTGCGTGAAGCTCAGGGGCAGAACTCGCTGCTGCGCGGTCGACTGGTCAGCATGGCCAACAGCCGCACCTATCGCGCCGGCGAGGTGCTGCGCGATGGCGCCGCCTCGGTGCGCGGCTTTGCCGCCATTCCGGTGCGGATGGCGCGGGTGTTCCGCACCCATCTCGACTCGCCGCCGCCGGGTCTTTTGCCCCCGCCCGTCGAAGCGGCACCTCCGGCGAGGCCCGGGCCGGTCGCCGCGCCCACGTCGGGGCCCCCACCCGGGGAGGCGCCGCAGGCCGCATCCTCGACCGAGGTGCAGGCCAAGGCCGCCGCCGCACCCGCCATCACGGCGCCGATCTTTCGTGATGGTTACGCCCCGCCGGAGCCCCTCGCCGCGCGCGAGGGCGCGGCGAGAGTTGCCGACATTCTGCTTGCTCCGCGCAAGGACCTGCGTGTCGCCGCAATCATGGACGATTTCACCTACACCTGCTTTGCGCCCGAGGCCGATCTGCTCGGCCTGACCGCCGGCAACTGGCAGTCCGAGATCGAGGGCTTCAAGCCGGACCTTCTGTTCGTTGAATCTGCTTGGCGCGGCAAGAACGACAGCTGGGACCGCAAGATTGGCCACCGCAGCCAGGAACTGCATGACCTGGTGGGATGGTGCCGCAAGAATGGCGTGCCGACGGTCTTCTGGAACAAGGAAGATCCGGTCCACTACACCTCTTTTCTGAGCACCGCCAAGCTGTTCGACCACGTCTTTACGACCGATATCGACTGCATCCACCTCTACCGGCAGGCGCTGCGCCACGACCGGGTCTGGCTGCTGCCCTTCGCCTGCCAGCCGCGCGTGCACAATCCGATCGAACTGTTCGCCCGCCGCGATGCGATCAACTTCGCCGGCGCGTATTATACCCGCTACCCCGAGCGGACCCGCGATCTGGAAAACTTCACCGCCGGCCTGCCGCTGCTGCGACCGCTCGACATCTTTGACCGCAACTGGGGCAGGGACGACCCGAACTACGCCTTTCCGGAGTCCTTCAGGACGTTCATCGTCGGCACGCTGCCGGCGAGCCGGATCGACGTCGCTTACAAGGGCTATCGCTACGCGATCAACCTGAATTCGGTGAAGCAATCGCAGAGCATGTTTGCCCGGCGCGTCTATGAACTGCTCGCCTCGGGTACCGTGACGATCAGCAATTTCTCGCGCGGGCTGCGCATGATGTTCGGGGATCTGGTGATCTCGTCGGACGATCACGGCGAGGTTACGCGCCGATTTGAAAAGGTCGCGGACCAGCCCGGCCATGCCGACCGGCTGCGCCTTGCAGGTTTGCGCAAGATCATGTCGCAGCATACCTCGGCCGACCGGTTGGCCTATGTCGTCTCAAAGGCGCTGCCGGATCGCGCGCCGCAGGCGGACCTGCCAGCCGTGACGGTCATCGCCCACGCGCCGGACGAGGAATCTGCACGCCACCTGCTCGCCGCGTTCACCGCCCAGACCCACCGCGACGCCAGGCTGCTGCTGATTGCCCCGGAAGGGTTCAGGGCGGCGGACCACGATCCGCGCGTGCGCCTGCTATCCGAGGGGGAAGCCCCGCCCGACCTGACTGAAGAACTGGCGGCTGGCTGGCTGGCTTGCTTCAGCGCCAAGGACTATTACGGGCCGAACTACCTGCGCGATCTGGTGCTCGCGACTCGCTACAGCGGGGCGGATGTGATCGGCAAGGCTGCCTACCCCACGGGGGATGGCACGTTGATGGACCCGGCCGCGGCCTATATCCCGGTCGCGGGCATTTCCCGCCGGCGGGGGATCATCCGTGGCGCATTGCTGAACGAACAGGACCGCGCGGGGCTGCTTGACGGAATCGATACCGGTGACTGGCGAGCCGATCGCGTCCTGTCGGTCGATCCGTTCAACTACTGCCATGAGGTCGCGGACCGCACCACCATCGCCAGCGTGGTCGACGACCTGCGCGGCATCGACCCCGGCCTGCCCCTGCCCGAGATCCTCTCGAGGGCCGAGTCCATCAAGCCGGCAGACATGCCGGCGACGGCACGCCGTCTCGACAACCGTGATTTGGCCCGGCTGTTCCGCGGCCAAAGCGCACCGGGTGTTCAGATCGTCGTCTCACCGATCTCGTTCGAGGTCGCCTCCGAATTGGCCGACGGCAAGCATGCCTACATCTACAGCACGACATCGCTCCGCCCGTCCGAGGTTCTCGAGAATGGAGTGTTGCGTTGTCATGTCGACGTGAGCCCGGGCCTCTCGATTTCGTTCGTAATGATTTGGCTCGACGCCAAGGGCAGCCGCCTTGGCCACGCGATGATCCATCCGCTGCGCAACGAGACCGCCGAGCCCCCCGCCGGCACCGCCTCGGTTCGACTCGGCCTGCGCGTCCTCGGCAGCGGTATGTGCGAGATCAAGTCGCTCGACCTGACCCATCGGCAGTTGACGCCGAGCACCCTGTTGGACCGGGGGCGGGTGTTGATCGTCACAAACCAATACCCGGCCTATTCGGACCTCTATCGTAACGCCTTCCTGCACAGTCGGGTGCGCCGCTATGCCGCCCTCGGGCTCCGCCCCTCCGTATTGCGCTTCCGAGAGAGCGTCGCGCCGACCTTCACCGAGTTCGAAAACACCGACGTGATGACGGCTGACCGTGTGACGCTCGACAAGATGCTCGCCGAGGGCGGTTATGACACCGTGGCAGTTCATTTCCTGACGCCGGAAGTGTGGGACATCCTGCGACCGCATCTAGATCGGGTGAGGGTGGTCGTCTGGTGCCACGGCGTAGACATTCAGCCTTGGACGCGGCGCGCATTCCTTTACACCACGCCAGCAGAGCGTGAGGCGGCACAGCGCGCCAGTGATGCGCGTATGGCCTTCTGGCACGGCGTTCTGAGGCCGCAACATCCGAACCTGAAGCTGGTGTTCGTCTCGCAGCAGCTTGCGGATACGGCGGCTGAGGATCTGGGGATCAGCTTTGTGCCTGGCCAAATCGAGGTCATTCACAATCCGATCGACACCGGGATATTTGCCTACCAGCCCAAAAAAACCGAAGACAGGCTAAAAGTACTGCTGCTTCGGCCGTTTGCATCCAGCGTATACGCCAATGATCTGGCGGTCGCCGCGATTCGGATCCTGTCAGCCAAGCCTTGGTTCGACCAGATGCACTTCCGCATCGCAGGTGACGGCCCGCTGTTGGAGGAGACGGTGGCCCCGCTGCGCGGCATGGATAATGTCGAAATCCAGAAAGGCTTTCTGTCGCATACCGAGATCGCGGGCCTTCACCGTGAGGCCGGCATATTTCTGGTCCCCACGCGCACCGATACTCATGGCGTGTCGCGCGACGAGGCGATGGCGTCAGGCCTGGTGCCGGTCACTACCGCTGTCGCCGCAGTTCCAGAGTTCGTGGACGAAACCTGCGGAATTCTCGTCCCGCCTGATGATGCTCAGGCGCTCGCCGACGCTATTGAGCGCTTGTATCACGAACCGGATTTGTTCCTCCGCCTGTCGGAGGCCGCGGCCCGGCGAGTGCGGGCGCAATCTGACGCCGATCTGATGATCGAGCGCGAAATCTCTGTCCTTACCAGCGTGGGCACCTGAAAACGTGCCCCTCAGGGACGGCGCACGCCCAGGAACGCGCCGTCCCCTGCGCTTTCGATCCGGGTCAGCGCTGCGGTGATGCCTTCGTAGGCGACCGACATCGTGTGGCCGTTGGCATGGATCATCCGGTCAGGTCCCGTTGCCATGGCCACATGACCGCGCCAGAACAACAGATCGCCGCGCTGAATTTCGGCCAGCGGCACCTCGTGGCTCATGGCGGCGAATTGTTGGTCGCTGTCGCCGGGGCAGTTGCGTCCGCAAGCGCGCAGCGCAGTCTGCGCCAACCCCGAGCAATCGATGCCCGAGCGGCTGTTGCCGCCCCACAGATATGGCGTGCCGAGCAGCAGTTCCGCGACCTCAACCGGATCGCCGGCCGGTTGGTCCGACAGATGCACCAACGGGACGAACCCGCCGCCGGAGAGGCAGGCGAAGCGCCCCTCGGTCCCGGTCACGGCCAGACGCGCGCCAAGTGACAGCGACATTACCTCGCCATTCTTGATGTCGGGGTGGTGGTAAACATGCGTTGCGGGAACGGCCACGCGATGGGTTGCGGGCGGCAAGCCCTCGGCCAGTGTGCCCGAGTTCAGCCAGCCGCAATAGCCATCGTCCCGCGCCTCGACAAAGGTCCAGGCGCCCTCGGTATCAACTGCGGTCACGGGCGCGCCGAACAGCAGTTGCCGCTCGCGCGGGCCGTCGGGCGCGGCGCAAAGGTCGACAACGGGCGCTATGACCGTGGCCGGGCGCCCGGCTGTGTAGGCGGGGCGGTCCACCGCTCCGCGCAGGCGCTCCAGCGCAATTCGGTCGGTTGCGGGGGTGGTGCGCCGGTCGCTCATCCGCGCGATCCCGCAAGCAGCTCTGGCAATGCGGTCAGGATCGCCCGGGCGCCCTGCTGGACGCCCCCCTTCGGGCGGCCGGGGGCCGAGGCTGGCTGCCAGCCATAGATGTCGAAATGGGCGTAGCGGGCGGCACCCTCGGTAAAGCGGCGCAGGAACAGCGCGGCGGTGATCGCGCCGGCAAAGCCGCCCGAAGGGGCGTTGTCCAGATCGGCGATGCCGGGCTCGATCATGGCCTCGTAAGGCTCCCAGAAGGGCATGCGCCAGATCGGGTCGGCGGCGGCGCGTCCCGCGGCGAGCAGCACCGCCGCTGCATCGTCATCGTCACAGAACATCGGCGGCAGGTCGGGCCCCAGCGCCACCCGTGCCGCGCCGGTCAGCGTTGCCATCGAGATCAGCCAGTCCGGCGCCTCCTCTGCCGCGAGCGCGAGGGCATCGGCCAGCACAAGCCGCCCCTCGGCGTCGGTATTGTTCACCTCGACGGTCAGGCCCTTGCGACTGGTCAGGATATCGCCGGGCCGCATCGCATCGCCGGCAATGGCGTTCTCGACCGCAGGGATCAGCACGCGCAGTTGGATGTCCTTGGTCAGGCCCAGATCGGCCAGCATCTGCGCCAGACCGAGGACGGCCGCCGCGCCGCCCATGTCTTTTTTCATCAGGCCCATGGCCGAAGGCGGCTTGATATCAAGGCCGCCGGTGTCAAAGCAGACGCCCTTGCCAACCAGCGTCACGCGCGGGCCTGAGCCGGGAAAGCGCAGGTCGATCAGGCGCGGCGCCCGGTCGCTGGCAGCGGCGCGGCCCACGGCGTGGATCATGGGCAGGTTGGCGGCCAGCAGATCGCCGCCCGTGGTCACCTCGACCGTCGCGCCACAGCGCTCGGCCAGCGTGCGGGCGGCGGCCTCCAACTCCGCCGGGCCCAGGTCCGAAGCCGGAGTGTTGATCAGGTCGCGGCTCAGCGCCTCACCGGCGGCGAGCGCTTCGATCCGGGCGCGATCCACCCCCTCCGGACAGATGGGGGCGGCGCGCGCCGGGCCTTCGGCGGGTTTTGTGTAGCGGTCGAATCGGTAGAGTCCGAGCAACCAGCCAAGGCTGGCGATGCCCTGATCGACGCCCGTCGGGATCGCGGCCAGCCGCCAGGTAGTTCCCAGCGGCAAAGTGTCAACGGCGCGGGCGAGGGGGAACCGCTCGCGCGGGGCTGCGTCGGTGCGCGGGCCGGGCGCGCCCCAGCCAAACAGGGCCCCGGCCAAGCCTCCCTCGACCCCGCCGGGCAGAAGGCAGGTCTGGCCAGCCTTGCCCGTAAAACCGCAGGCCTCGGCATGGGTGCGCGCGCCGGCGGGCAGGTCCGCCGGCCATTCCCCCGGCGCGACCACCCACAGCGGCAGCCCGGTGGAGGACGGGTCAGCAAAGCGAAGGCGGTCGGGGTCGGAACGGTGCATGTGTAGCCTCGGGCGTATGGATCGCCGCGCAGCCTAGCCGCGAGGGGGCGGACCGCAAGGGCCGCTCTCTTCCGCCCGTTCACGGGCACGCTTAGCCGAAGGTAGCCTCGTCCCATGCCGGGCCGAGCGAGCGCCGCCCAACGCGTTGCAGGCGCGCCCCGACTGCGCCCAGGGCCGTGTGGTCGCTGCGCTCGGCGCAGAGCGCCAGATCAATGGAGACCCCCGACAAGGTGGTCAGCCCGAACTCCCACGCCGTGCGCGACAGGCGGTCCGTTGCGGCGAGCAGATCGGCCAACAGGCGCGCGGGCGAGTCCTCGGGGTTGCCGTGATCCTCGGCGCAGGTCTTGCCGGCACTCGCCACTGCCGCGACTAGGGCCGCGACCTCGGCCAATTCTACCTGCATCCCGGCCAAGGCATCCTCGATCAGCCGCTCGGCCGTCTCGGGGCCCAGTTGCCTCATCACCTCGCTCAGCAGGGCGCCGTCGACATCGACCCTTTCGTCGACCGGCAAAAAGCTGACATTGCCCATAGGATCCTCGGATTGCGGCGTACCTGTCTCAGGCGTCATCCCATGGCATGCCCATCACGATCTGGCGAATGCCTTTTCCCTCGAATGATCGTCAAATCCGGCGTAATAACCGAGGGTTCATCATGATGCGAAGTTGTCCATGTCCATGATCCAACCCCTGCCGCCCTATCTCGTGCAACGCTTTCACGGCTGGCATGCCACCGGTTATCAGGCAAATCGCAGCTGGTACCGACGCCTGGCAGAGGACGGCCAGCGGCCGCGCGCGATGGTCATCTCGTGCTGCGACTCGCGCGTGCACGTGACCTCGATTTTTGGTGCGGATTCCGGCGAATTTTTCATACATCGCAACATCGCGAACCTGGTGCCGCCCTTCACCCCCGATGGTGAGCAGCACGGCACCTCGGCCGCAATCGAATATGCGGTGACCACGCTGCATGTCGCGCAGTTGATCGTCATGGGTCACACTAATTGCGGCGGGGTCGATGCCTGCCACGAAATGTGCTCGGGCCACGCACCGGACCTGGAGGCCTCGACCAGCTTCGTCGGCCGCTGGATGGACATCCTGCGACCGGGCTATGAGCGCGTGAAGGATCTGCCGGCCGAGCGCCAGATCCCGGCCTTGGAGGAGCAGGCAGTGGCGATCTCGCTGGAGAACCTAATGACCTTCCCCTTTGTGAGCGCCGCGGTCGAGAGCGACCAGATGACGCTGCACGGCCTGCTGCACGACATTGGCACGGGCGGTCTGCGTCAGTACGACGGCGAGCGCTTTACCGCAGTCTAGCGCCCGCCGCCGGTCGGTTTTTCTACAGGATGAAGTCGTTGGCGGCGTATTGGCTCGCTGTGTATGCGCCGTCGCGGATCTGGATCACGAGTTCGGGTTCGCTATCCGCGTCGGTCGAGGCCATGAGCACAGTGTCGCCGCGTGTGTTCTCGGTAAGGTAGGCCGTCCCAGTTGTCAGGGTCGAGCTGAACTGGAACGCTTGGTTACCGGCCACATAAGGGTTGGCGTCGATCGCCGAAAGGTCGATGACATCGCCTGCCGCCGCGCCGATTCCGTCGAATGCAAGGCCTCCATCGCCAGCCATAATGGCATCGTAATCATAGCGACCAGAATCTCCTGCGTAGAAGATGAAGCGGTCAGCGCCTGATCCACCTACCAACTGGTCCGCTCCGGCTCCGCCGACCAAGCGATCTGACCCCGTCCCGCCGCGAAGTGAATCGTTGCCCGTTGCGCCGCTGAGGTAGTCGTGGTCATTCAAGCCCATCAGGTAATCGTTGCCGTTCTGGCCATACAGGTAGTCATTCCCGTTGCCGCCCGCCAACTGGTCGTTACCGTCCATACCGGCAATGGCATCGCCGTAGGCACTCCCAACCACGCGGTCCGCGTAGTTAGATGCATATCCGGCAGAGACGGTCAGCTTGTATGTGCCACTCGCATTATCCCCATTCTCCGCGACGTTGACAAAATAATCGAGAGAAGAACCACCTGCGGGCGCTGTCCACACAATTTGCGCATCGTAATTGCTGCTCGATATGTCGTCATCATAAGCAAGCTGACGCCCGCTAAGGGTGGTCAGCGCCATATGAGGATCGACCAGCGTACCGTTGCCGCTTGAGGAACCTTGGGCAGTAATGGAATAAGTCAGCCCGGGAACCAAGGTCACCCGATAACTGTCGGTCTCGCCAACGGGCGAAATGCTACCGCCAATGCTGTAGCCCGTCGGAAGGCGTCCATAATAGCTCATATCGAGCTCCTCTGTTTATCTCGCGCCCCAGTCTGCCATGGTTGCGGCATCCGCTGGGGTCACTGTTCAGCGCGCGGGGCGTGATCGTCCCGGCATCCTGCAGACAACGTCTGCCTCCATGCGGTGTTCCGGTCTCGGCGGCAGGTGTCGCGCCAGTGGCAAAGAGCTGCCAAGAGGGGCCACAGACAGCAAAACGCCCGCGGCTCGCGCGGGCGTTTCCAGCATTTCAGGTGGTGAAGACCCTCAGCCCTTCTTCAGCATCTTGCTGCCAAGCAGTTCCGCAATTTGCACAGCGTTCAGGGCCGCGCCCTTGCGCAGGTTGTCGCTGACGACCCACAGGTTCAGACCGTTCTCCACCGTCGCGTCCTGGCGGATGCGGCTGACGAAGGTTGCGTAATCGCCGACGCATTCGACCGGGGTCGTGTAGCCGCCCGGCTCGCGCTTGTCGATCACCAGGATCCCCGGCGCCTCGCGCAGGATGTCGCGCGCCTCATCCTCGTCGAGGAAGTCCTCGAACTCGACGTTCACCGCCTCGGAGTGGCCGACGAACACCGGCACGCGCACGCAGGTCGCGGTGACCTTGATCTCCGAACCCATGATCTTCTTGGTCTCGGCCGACATCTTCCATTCCTCCTTGGTGTCGCCACCTTCGAGGAACACGTCGATCTGCGGGATCACGTTGAACGCGATCTGCTTGGGAAACTTGCGCGGCGGCACTTCCGAGGTCGGGTTGTAGACCGCCTTGGTCTGCTCCCACAGCTCGTCCATGCCGTCCTTGCCGGCGCCGCTGACAGATTGATAGGTGCTGACGACCACGCGCTTGACCCGTGCCCGGTCGTGCAGCGGCTTCAGCGCCACCACCATCTGCGCGGTCGAGCAGTTGGGGTTGGCGATGATGTTGCGCTTGGCATAGCCGGCGATGGCGTCGGCGTTCACCTCGGGCACGATCAGCGGCACGTCCGGGTCGTAGCGGTAGAGCGACGAGTTATCGATCACCACGCAGCCGGCCTTGGCCGCGATCGGGGCATATTGCTTCGTCGCCTCCGAGCCGATGGCGAAGAGCGCCATGTCCCAGCCGGTGAAATCGAAGCTGTCAATGTCCTTGACCTTCAAGGTTCGCTCGCCAAAGCTGACCTCGGTGCCCAGCGAACGGCGCGATGCGAGCACCGCGATCTCGTCCACCGGGAACTGGCGCTCGGCCAGGATGTTCAGCATTTCGCGGCCCACGTTGCCCGTGGCGCCGGCGACAACGACCTTGTAGCCCATCGGCATTGACCCTTTGCATCTGGCCCCCGGCGGTCCGGGGGACGGCCGGAACTAGCCCCTGCGCGCGCGCCGCGCAAGCACCGTGGCGCCGCCCGCCTTGACGGCGCCCGGCGTCAGGCGACGCGGCGGCCCTGCACCCAGGTTTCACGCAGCACGGCATTGCCGCCCATGCGGCGGAAACGGATCAGGTCGGCACGCATGCCCGGGGCGATGTGTCCGCGATCCGCCAGCCCGGCGGCGGCGGCCGGAGTCGCGGTAACGGTCGCGATCGCGCGCGGCAGATCGTCCCACAGATCGGCCAGCACATTGGCCGAGGTCAGCAGCGCCGAGGGGACGTAATCGCTGCTGATGATGTCCAGCAGGTCGGCCTCGGCCAACTCGCGCGCGGCGACGTTACCGCTGTGGCTGGCACCGCGGATCAGGTTGGGCGCGCCCATGATGGTCTTGATGCCATGCTCGTGGCAGGCGGCGGCAGCCTCGATGGTGGTCGGGAACTCGGCCAGGCGGATGCCGTAGCGGGCCGAGGTCTCGACCTGCTCGGCAGTGGTGTCGTCATGGCTGGCCAGCACTGCCCCAAGGCGCCCGGCCACCGCCACTGCCGCCGCCTCGTGATCGTCGCCAAAGCGGGCCCGCAACTCGTGCAGCCGGGCGATATGGGCGGCGAAGCCGGCGTCATCGACGTTGAACTTGCCCTTCACATATTTTTCCAGTTGCGAGACGTCGCGAAACTGTCGCTGCCCGGGCGTATGGTCCATCAGGCTGATGAGGCCGACGCGGTCACCTTCGTCGAATTCGTCTAGTTCCTCGATCAGGGTCTCGCTGCAGACCTCGGCGCGCAGGTGCAGGAAATGGCTGATCCGCAGCGCCCCGGTGGCCCGCATTGCCAGCAGTTCCGTCGCCAGCGGGCGCGCGTAGCGGGCGTAATCGGTGGTCCGGTCGCCGCTGTTGATAGACCCCACGCGCATCGCGTCGAACACGGTGGTGATGCCGACGCCCGCCAACTCGGCATCATGGGCGATGATTGCCGCCGCATGAGGCCAGTTCACGCCGGGACGCGGCTGCAGATGCTGCTCCAGGTTGTCGGTGTGCAACTCGACGAGGCCGGGTGCGAGGTAGTCGCCGTCCAGATCGAGCGCGCCGGCCGGTACTTCTGCGCCGTCCAGGATCTCGGCGATCGCGCCGTCCTTCAGGCGCAGGCCGCCGCGGCGCGTCTCGCCCGGCAGGATCAGGATGGCATTGGCAAGGATCGCGTCTTGGGTCATCGGGATACTCGGGTTCTGGCTGGTCATCGGTGGGCGTCTGGCGCAGGGACATGTCGTTGATGCAACCCCAGGGGAGGACCATGCAGGGTCTGGCACGATTTGCGGTCTATTACACGGCGCCCGGCGCGCTGGGCGATTTTGGGGCCGCATGGCTGGGTTGGGACGTGGCTGCCGGCCGCGCGGTGCCGCAGCCACGGATTGACGGGCTCGACATGGCAGCGCTGACCGATACCCCGCGCCGCTATGGCTTTCACGCGACGATGAAAGCCCCGTTCCGGCTGGCGGGCGAGCGTGCCGCCCTGGAGGCTGCCTTTGCCAATTTCTGCGCGACCGAGGCAGCCTTCGGCCTTGCCGGCGGCCTGCGACTGGCACGGCTGGGCGGCGGATTCCTGGCGCTGATCCCGACCGCCCGCAGCGCGGCGCTGGCGGGGCTGGAGGCGCGGCTGGTCGCAGCCCTTGACCGCTTTCGCGCGCCCCTGACCCCGGCCGAAATTGCGCGGCGCAATCCCGACCGCCTCAGCCCACGGCAGCGCGATCACCTGCAACGCTGGGGCTATCCCCATGTGATGGAGGATTTCCAGTTCCACATGACGCTGACCGGCAATCTGGACGCGGACACTGCCGCACGCGCCAGCGCCGCGCTCGAGCCTCGCCTCGCACCGCTGCTGGCTGACCCGCAGCCGATCGAGGCGCTGAGCCTGATGGGCGAGGACGCCGAGGGCCGCTTCCACCTGATCCGCCGCTTGCCGCTGTCCGCCTAGGCTCATCGGCCGCGGTCCAGAACGGCCAGCAGCGCCGCCACCGCCGCGCCCAGGTCGCCGGAATTGTCGATCCTGTGAACCGGAACGCCCGGCAATTCGGGCAGGGACAGGTCGGCCCGCGCCAGCCGGGCGCGGATATCGGCGGCGTCCTCGCGTCCGCGCGCAGCCAGCCGGGCGGCCAGCACCTCGGGCGCGGCTTCCAGCGCGATCACTGACAGCGGGGCAAAGGCGCGCGCCGCCTCGGCCAGCATCCCGCGCGAGCCGTTGAAGATGACGGTGCGGCCCGCGCATTGGGCCGCGCGCAGGCTGGCGGGGATGGCATAGCGCAGTCCATGGGCGGCCCAGGTCAGGGCGAACTCGGGCCTCCGGGCGTCGAACTCGGCGTTGCTGACGCCCTCGAAATCCTCGCCGCCCGCCTCGCTCGGGCGGGTAATGACGCGCCGGGCCAGCAGCAGGTCCGGCCGCGCTGCCTTTGCCACCGCGAGCAGCGTATCCTTACCCGCGCCCGACGGCCCGACGAGCGCAAAGGCCCGGGCGGCTGCCTGATCCACGGGCGCTATCACGCCGCTGCGGCTTTGGGCGCGAACCCGGCCACGTCGATGCAACGGTCGCAGACCCGATCGCGGGCGGCCTCGTCGTGAAAGATCCCGAGGATAGCCGCGCCGCGCGCCTTGGCCTCCTCGATCAGCTGCAGCACCTGCTCGCGGTTGGCGGCGTCGAGGCTGGCGGTCGGCTCGTCCAGCAGCAGTGCAGGCGAGGGGTGGATAAAGCCACGGGCGATGTTGACCCGCTGCTGCTCGCCCCCCGAAAAGGTCGTCGGCGACAGCCCCCATAGGCGCTGCGGAATGTTCAGCCGCTGCAGCATAGCAGCGGCGCGGGCCTTTGCCTCGGGCTCGGGCGTGCCCAGGGTCAGGAGGGGCTCGGCCACGACGTCCAGCGTCGGCACGCGCGGCACGACCCGCAGGAACTGGCTGACATAGCCGAGCGTGCCGCGCCGCAGCCGGGTGATGGCGCGGGGGTCGGCCTGTGCGACATCGGTATCGCCGACCATGATGCGGCCGCTGGCGGCGCGGTAGTTGCCCCAGACCATGCGCATCAGCGTCGATTTTCCTGCGCCCGAGGCGCCGATCAGCCCGACGCATTCCCCCGGGGCGATGGTCAGGCTGGCATCCTCCATCACCCGCAGGACCGTGCCGCCCTGATTGTGTAGGGTGAAATCCTTGGCGACATTCTCGATCCGGATCATAACCATTTCTTCCATTTCGCCAGCAGGTAGATCAGCAGCGCCGACAGGGCCATCAGCCCCAGCGCGAAGGGATAGCCAAAGGCCCAATGCAACTCGGGCATGTGGTCGAAGTTCATGCCGTAGATCGAGGCGATCACCGTCGGCGGCAGGAACAGCGCCGCGACCACCGACAGCACGCGAACGGTGTTGTTCTGTTGCAGGTTGATCAGGCCCAACGTCGCATCGACCGTCATGCCGATCCGGTTGCCGAGGAAATCGGCATGAACCTCCAGCGCCTGCACGTCGCGGTTCAGCGTGCGCGACAGGGCGCGCAGCTTTTCGACATCGTCGCGCGCATCGGCGGTGGCGGTGTAAAAGCTCAGCACCCGCTCGATCGAGAGCAACCCCAGGCGCACCCGGGCCATGACCTCGGCCTGCTGGCCGATCTTCATCAGCGCGACGCGCAGGACCGCGTCCTTGGCGCTGCCGCCGCCGTCGAAGACATGCCCGCCGACCAGGTCCAACACCCGTCCGACACCCTCGATCAGGTCGGCGAGGCGCGAGACAGTCTCCTCCATCAGGCCCAGAAAGATGCGATCGGCATTGACCACCCCGGCCGTACCGCGATCGGCCCGGGTCGGGAAGGTGACGAAGGGACGCGGCTCGTGGTGGCGCACTGTGACCAAGCGGTCGAGTGACAGGATGAATGTCACGGGCATCGCCACGATGCGGCCGTCCGGTCCCGCGCCGGGCAGGACCGCGGTCATGTAATCGGTCTCGCCCTCGCGAAAGAGGCGGTTCGAGATCTCGATTTCCTCCATGTCCTCGAGGGTCGGGACGGAAAAGCCCAGGCTGTCGACTGCCGCCACCTCGGCCGGCTGCGGATCGAACATGTCAATCCAGCGCGCGCTGGCCAGCGGCGCGTCCTCGGGCAGGGGCACAAGGCAGTGGTCGCTTGTGGCGTAGGCGTGGATCATGGCTCAGACCTGCAGCACGGATGAGACCAGCAGCTGGGTATAGGGATGCTGGGGATCGTCAAGCACCTGATCGGTCAGCCCGGCTTCGACCACCCGGCCATCCTTCATCACCATCAGCCGGTCGGCCAGCAGCCGCACCACGGCCAGATCATGCGTCACCAACACCGCCGACAGCCCCAGCCGGCGCACCAGCCCGCGCAACAGGTCCAGCAGGCGCGCCTGCACCGACACGTCGAGGCCGCCCGTCGGCTCGTCCATGAACACCAGCCGCGGGCCGGTCACCAGGTTGCGCGCGATCTGCAGCCGCTGCTGCATCCCGCCCGAGAACTGGCGCGGGCGGTCGTCGATCCGGCTGGCGTCGATCTCGACCCGGCCGAGCCAGTCCTCGGCCGTCTCGCGGATATTGCCATAGTGGCGCGCGCCGACGGCCATCAGCCGCTCGCCGACATTGCCGCCGGCGCTGACCGCCATGCGCAGCCCGTCACGGGGGTTCTGGTGGACAAAGGCCCAGTCGGTGCGGCCGAGGCGCCGGCGCTCGACCTCCGGCATCGTGACGGTGTCGCGGCCGTCGAACATCACGCGGCCGGCATCGGGCGCCATGTGCCCGGCAAGACAGGATAGCAGCGTCGACTTGCCCGAGCCGCTTTCGCCGACAATGCCCATGACCTCGCCCGGCCACAGATCGAACGAGACATCCGCGCAGCCGATGCGGCTGCCGTAGGATTTGCCGAGGCCCTCGACCCGCAACAGGGGCGGATCGGCCTCCGCAACGGCGATGACGGAGGCATCGGCGCCGGCAAGGGCAGCGGTCGTGGCATAGCTCATGCGGCATCCTCCTGCCGGGAGGTGCAGAAATCGGTATCCGAGCAGACGAACATCCGCGTGCCGCTGTCGTCGGTGATGACTTCGTCCAGATAGCTGCTGTCCGCGCCGCACAGCGCGCAGCAGCCGCCCGCCTTGGATGCGGTAAAGGGGTGGTCGTCGAAATCGAGGCTGACGACCTCGGTCCACGGCGGCAAGGCGTAGATGCGCTGCTCGCGCCCGGCGCCGAACAGCTGGATCGCCGGCGACATGTGCATCCGGGGGTTGTCGAACCGCGGGATGGGCGAGGGGTCCATCACATGCCGGCCGTTGACCATCACCGGATAGGCGTAGGCGGTCGCAATCTCACCGTGGCGGGCGATATCCTCGTAAAGGCGCACCTGCATCAGCCCGTATTCCGACAGCGCATGCATGCGCCGCGTCTCGACCTCGCGCGGCTCGAGGAAGCGCAGCGGTTCGGGGATCGGCACCTGATAGACCAGCACCTGCCCCTCGCGCAGCGGGGTTTCGGGGATACGGTGGCGGGTCTGGATGACGCTCGCCTCGCCGGTGCGCTCGGTCGTGGCGACGTCGGCGGTGCGCTGGAAGAACTTGCGGATGCTGACCGCATTGGTGGTGTCGTCGGCACCCTGGTCGATGACCTTCAGCACATCCTCGGGTACCAGGCAGGCGGCTGTGACCTGGACCCCGCCGGTGCCCCAGCCATAGGGCATCGGCATCTCGCGGCTGGCAAAGGGTACCTGATAACCCGGCACCGCGAGGCCCTTCAGGATCGCCCGGCGGATCATCCGCTTGGTGTCCTCGTCCAGATAGGCAAAGTTGAAGGCCTGATCGGTCACGACAGGAGCTCCGGCGATTGGGGGCAGGGGGGCTGAATGGTCGGCGCGTGTCTGGCAGGGGTCATAGCAGGCCCCGCGCGGTCAGATCGCGCTCCAGCGCCTCGGGGTCGGTGAACCGCACCGCGTCCATGCCCACCTCGCGTGCCGCCGCGACATTGGCCGCATTGTCGTCGATGAACAGGCAATCGCCCGCCGCCAACCCGTTGCGGTCCAGAAACAGCCGAAAGATCGCCGGGTCGGGCTTGGCCAGTTTCTCACGTCCCGAGATCACGATGTCGCGGAATACCTGGCCCAGCCGGGGATGCAGGCGCAGCGCGTCGGCCCAGGTCTCGGCCGACCAGTTGGTGATCGCGAACAGCGAATGGCGCGGCGCCAGTCGGTCGAGCAGCGCCCATGTGCCAGTAATGGGCGTCTGGATGGTCAGCGCGTGGCGGGCCGCATAGCGCGTCGCGGGCTCGGCCCTCGCGCCGTGCCGGGCGCGCAGATCGTCATGCGCTTCGGCCCAGCTGCGGCCACGATCCTGCTGCAGGTTCCAGTCGTGAAAGCCGATCTCGTCCAGATAGGCCGTCATCTCGGCTGGCGTTGCGAATTCGTCCTCGAATGCAGGCCAGAGGTCCCAGCGGAGCAGCACGTTGCCGATGTCAAAGACGATGTTCATGCCGCGTCCTCCTCGGTGTCCGGGACGCCCGCGCGCAGGCGGCGCACCAGTTCAAGTTCGGCCTGGAAATCGACGTAGTGGGGCAGCTTGATATGCTCCAGAAAGCCGGTCGCCTGGATGTTGTCGCAATGGCTCAGCACGAATTCCTCGTCCTGCGCCGGAGCGCCGACAAAATCCTCGCCAAGTTCGTCCCAGCGCAGGGCGCGGTCTACCAGCGCCATGGCCAGTGCCTTGCGTTCGGTCTGGCCAAAGCTCAGGCCATAGCCGCGGGTGAATTGCGCGGGTTCGGTCCGGCTGCCCTTGAACTGGTTGATGGTCTCGCATTCCGTCATCTCGACCTCGCCGATGCCGACGACCTCGCCGATCTCGGGGACGAACATCTCGATCTCGACCGTGCCGATGCGCAGTTCGCCGACAAAGGCGTGGTTGCGGGCGTAGCCGCGCTGGGTCGAGTAGGCGAGGCCCAACAGGAACCCCTCGTCGCCGCGGGCGAGGGCCTGCAGGCGCAGCGCACGATTGGCCGGCAGCTCCAGCGGGGCGCGGGTCAGGTCGGCGGGCTCGGTGCCCGTGTCGGCGGCGGGTTCGATCATGCCGTCGCGGTCGAGATAACCCAGTACATGCGGTACCGGCTGGGGGTCCGCGTCTGCTGGCTGACCGGGCGCGGGTGGCAGCGCGCCATCGGCCAGCAGGCGGAAATCCAGCAGTCGGTGGGTGTAATCAAAGGTCGGCCCCAGCAGCTGCCCGCCCGGCACGTCCTTGAACGTGGCCGAGACGCGGCGCGCGGCCTGCATGGCGGCAGTGTCGACCGGCTCGGTCGCGCCAAAGCGGGGCAGGGTGGTGCGATAGGCACGGATCAGGAAGACCGCCTCGATCAGATCCCCGCGCGCCTGCTTGATGGCCAGCGCCGCGAGTTGCGGGTCGTAAAGACTGCCCTCGGCCATGACTCGCGCGACGCCCAGCGACAGCTGGTCCGCGATGGCATCCGTGTCGATGGCCGGCCGGTCGGTAGGCCCGCGGCGCGCGTCGGCCAGCCAGTCATGGGCGGCCTCGATCGCGCGCTCACCGCCTTTGGCTGCGACATACATCAGCGCACCTCGGTCGAGCGGGGCAGCCCGCAGATGCGGGTGCCGGTGGTCAGGACCGCGTCCCAGCCCAGCGGATAGCGGGCGTGGTTGGCGGCAAAGGCGGCCGGGTCGGGCAGCCCAATGGTCAGCGCCTCGCGGATGCCGGGGCCGGTCAGGCGGGTGCTTCCGTCAAAGCCCGGCACTTCGATGATCAGCGTCGCGCTGCGGTCGGGATAGTCGGGCGTGCCGATGGCAAAGCGGTCGGAGGGTTGGAGGGTCGCCCAGGTGCCGAGGGCGAAATGCGCCTCCTCGGCCACGACCAGCGGCGCGCCGGTATGGAACGCCAACCAGGCGCGAAGGTCTGCATTATCATGCGACGGTGCGAGGTGGACCGGCGTGCCGCGGTCGGTCAGCGTCAGCAGCACGGCACTGGCCGCGGGCGACAGCGGCGCGGGGGCCGGGGGACCGGCGAGATCGTGGATCGTGCCGGGGCGGGCCAGCGCCTCCATGATCGCGCGAAAGGCGCGGGCGGCGTCATGGGCGGGGTGGGCGAAGCCGGGTGCCAGCGCGCTCATGCGTCTTCTCCGCGGACGAGGGTAAAGAACTCGACCTTGGTGGCCGCGGCGCGGGCGGCGCGGGCGGCCCGGCGCTGCTCCTCCTCGGCGGCGAGGGCGGCCAGGATCGGCTCGGCGCCAGTGCCGAGCGCGTCGAGGATCGCCGCGCGCAGCGCATGGCCGCGGTCGCGACCCTGGACATAGCCGTGGCCGACCGCGCCATCCGCCAGCCGGACCGAGGCGCGGGTCACGGTCACCTCGCCCAGGTTGAAGGCATCCCCCGTCCCTCCCATGCGGCCCCGCACCATGGCGGTCCCGATCTCGGGCGCGCGCAGGATTTCGTGGTCAGGCAACTGCGGCATCAGCGCCGCCAGCCGCGCGGCCGGGGCGCGGGCGGCGAGACCTGCGCGGGCGCCGCGGCTGGCAGGGGGGGTGCAGGAAGATTGCATGGAGGTGCAGATTCCTATAGAACCGGGTATCTATACAACTAGACAACTTTTATCCCCACACGAGGCCCACGTCCAGATGGCGAAAGGTGAAATTTCAGTGACGCCTGATGGCGGCGATTTCGTTGATGATTCCAACAAGACCGGCCTTGCTGCCAAAGGCGGCGTGGCCATCTGGCAGGCCATCGCCGAATCGCTGCGCGCCGACATCGCCGCCGGGCGCTTCCCGGCGGGGCAGCGGCTGCCCTCGGCCGAGGTTCTGGCAGCGCGATTCGGGGTGCATCGTCATACGGTGCGCCAGGCCATCGCTGCCCTGACGGCCGAGGGGCTGACCTATTCCCGCCGCGGCGCGGGCGTGCTGGTGACGGCAGTTCCGGTCGACTATCCGCTGGGCGGGCGGGTCAGCTTTCGCCGCAACCTGGCTCTCGCCGGGCGCCTGCCGGGCAGGCGCATCGCCGCCATTGTCACCCGTCCCGCCGACCCGCGCGAGGCCGAGGCACTGGGCCTGGCCCCTGGCGCCTTGGTCCATGTCGCCAATGGCGCGTCGCTGGCCGATGGCGCGCCGATTGCGCTTTTCCAGTCGGCATTCCCGGCCGAGGCGCTGCCCGACTTGCCGCAGGCCCTGTGGCGCGAGGGTTCTGTCAGCGCCGCGTTTGCCGCATGCGGCATTCCCGACTGGCGGCGCGCCTCGACCCGGATCGCGGCCGAGTTGGCGGATGCAGCGCAGGCGGCGCAACTGGGCCTGCCTTCCGGTGCGCCCCTGCTACGGACCGACGCTATCAACATCGATCACCGTGACCGTCCGATCGAATATGGCCGCAGTTGGTTTGCCGGCCCGCGGGTAGTTCTGACGGTCGGGGGCTGAGGGGGGTGGCGGCCCGCCGCCTATGCGCCGCCGACTGTCACGGCGCCGTCACCGCATGTCGCCACGGTCCGGCCGTAGGTAACGAGTAGCGTTGTTTCGGCGTGGGCGCCCCCTGGCGTCCGCGCCTGCGCCCGTCCTAGGCCATCTTGTCCAACAGCCGCGCCGATTCGTCGCGAAGCGACGCCAGTTCGTCGCGCGATGCCTGCAGTTCGGCGATCTGGCCGTCCAGCACGCTCAACTGCCCGTCCGCAAGTTCCAGCCAGACCTGGTACTGCTCGCGCGTGCCCTTCTCGCCATAGATGCCCAACCACTGGCGAATCTGCTCCAAGCTGAAGCCGAACCGGCGGCCGCGCAGGATCAGCGTCATGCGCGCCACCTCGCGCGGGCTGTAGTAGCGGGCCCGGCCCTCTTTACGGGGGCTGAGCAGTTCGATGTACTCGTAATAGCGCAGTGTGCGCGGGGTCACGTCGAACCGGCTGCACATTTCCTTGAAGGTCAGTTCGGGCGCTTCGATCATCGGCTCGTCCCGCAAGGAGGATTTACGCCACGGTAGTGCGGCTGGCCGCCGATCTCAACCGCGACGGGTCCGGTAGCTCGGCTTGCGCCGCGCCGCAGGTCCGGTAAGCGTGGCGCGGGCAATGCGGAGGATCAGACGCATGGATGACGAGACGAGGGTCCGCGTGGCCCGGCAGTTCATCGAGGCGATCCCGCTGGCGCAGGCTCTGGGCATGCGGCTGGTGAACATCGGTGCCGGCGAGGCCGAGATCGCGATGGACTGGGACCCGCGCTTCGTCGGCGATCCGGCCAGCGGGGTGATTCACGGCGGCGTCGTCTCGGCCCTGCTGGACACCGCCTGCGGCGCAGCAGTGATGAGCGATCCTGCCCAGCCGGGCAGCACCGCGACACTTGATCTGCGGATCGATTACATGCGGGGCGCGGCGCCGGGACAGGGCCTGCGGGCCAAGGCAATCAGCTATCACGTCACTCGCAGCGTCGTGTTCGTGCGCGCTACCGCCCATGACGACGACGAGGCGCGGCCGGTGGCCACCGCAGCGGGGGCGTTCACGAATGGCTGAGGTCGAAAAGAAGACTGAGCCTGCCGCGGCTGATGCACCCGGCCCGCGCAACGAGCCGCTGGCGCAGATCAAGTCGCGCCGCGATGGCGTGCTGCAATCGATGGTCGAATCGATTCCCTACCTGCAATTCCTCGGCATCCGCTTTGACCGGCGCGGGGACGAATTGACGGCGGTCATGCCGTTCGATCCCAAGCTGATTGGCAACCCGCTGCTGCCGGCGCTGCATGGCGGCGCCACCGCCGCGTTCCTGGAGACCGCGGCCATTGTCGAACTGGCCTGGAGCCTGCTCTGGGACGAAATGGAAAGCGCGCCGCGCGCCGCCGATGCCGCGATCGGGGACCGCCTGCACCGGCTGCCCAAGACCATCGACCTTACCGTCGATTACCTGCGTTCCGGCCTGCCGCGCGATGCCTATGCGCGGGCGCGTGTGGTGCGTTCGGGGCGGCGCTATGCCAGCGTTCAGGTCGAGGCATGGCAGGATAACCGCGCCAAGCTGCTGGCGCAGGCGACCGGGCATTTCCTGCTGCCGCAACGCCGTGACTGAGGCGACGGCCACCGTGCCCATGCCCCTGACGAACCGCCGCGTGCTGGCGGTGGCGGTGCCGATCGTGCTGTCGAACGCGACCATCCCGCTGCTGGGTGTGGTGGATACCGGCGTCATCGGCCAACTTGGCTCGGCCGCGCCCATCGGGGCTGTCGGCATGGGCGCGGTGATTCTCGCCTCGATCTACTGGGTTTTCAGTTTTCTGCGCATGGGCACCACCGGGCTGGTGGCGCAGGCTCATGGTGCGGGGCGCAACACCGGCGTTCACCTGATGCGGGCGCTGGTGATCGGGCTGGGGGCGGGCGCCTTGTTCATCGCAACGCAGTGGCTGTGGATGCGCGCCGCCTTCGCGCTGTCACCAGCTTCGCCTGAGGTAGAGGCGCTGGCCCGCCAGTATCTGCAGATCCGCATCTGGGGCGCCCCGGCGACGATTGCGCTGTACGCGGTAAACGGCTGGCTGATCGGGGCCGAGCGGACGCGCGCCGTCATGGTCCTGCAATTGGTCATTACCGTGACCAATATCGTGCTGGCCCTGTGGTTCGTCCTCGGCCTGGCCTGGGGCGTGCCCGGGGTGGCGGCGGCGACGCTGGTCGCCGAATGGGCCGGTCTGGCACTGGGCCTGTGGCTGGCGCGCCATGCCATCGTGCCGGCGCTGCGCCGGGCCGATCTGTTTGCGCGCGACCAGATGGTGCGGTTTGCGCGGGTCAACAGCGACATCATGGTCCGCTCGATCCTGCTGCAGGGGGCGGTCACCGCGTTCATGTTCCTTGGCGCGGGGCTTGGCGATGTCACGCTGGCG
Source organism: Paracoccus suum (assembly GCF_003324675.1). Lineage (NCBI taxonomy): Bacteria > Pseudomonadati > Pseudomonadota > Alphaproteobacteria > Rhodobacterales > Paracoccaceae > Paracoccus > Paracoccus suum. The sequence continues at coordinate 475,525 of NZ_CP030918.1, read as the reverse complement.
GCCAACCAGGTGTTGCTGCAATTCCTGCAGATCACGGCCTATGCGCTGGACGGTTTTGCCTTCGCGGCCGAGACGCTGGTCGGGCAGGCGGTGGGCGCGGGGCGGCCGGCGTCGGTGCGCCGCGCGGCGGTGCTGACCTCGCAATGGGCGCTGGCTGGCGCGGCGCTGCTGGCGGTTGCCTTCTGGGTCGGCGGCGGGCCGATCATCGACCTGCTGACCGTCGCCCCCGACGTCCGCGGCGCGGCGCGCGAATATTTGCCCTGGCTCGCCGCCGTGCCGCTGGTCGGGGTCGCGGCGTGGATGCTGGACGGTGTTTTCATCGGCGCCACGCTGACCGCCGAGATGCGCCGCGCGATGATGGCGGCGGTCGGCCTCTATGTGGTGGCGGTGGTGGTACTGATGCCGGTCATGGGCAATCACGGGCTCTGGGCGGCGCTGACCATCCTGAACCTTACGCGGGCAGTGATGATGTACCGCCTTTATCCCGCAGCCGAGCGGGCCGCGCTGGCGAACGCCTGACCCGTCAGCCCTGCGGGTCGGCCTCCACGGGCGCAGGCGGCCGGACCGGAGTGGGAGCCGGCGCAGGGGCCGAAGTTGGCGCGGCCGGGAACTCGGCCGGGGTTTCCTGGCGCGCCGGTGTCACGGGCGGCACGGGCGGCAGGGGAGCGGGGGTCGTGACTGGCGGCCGGGCCGCGGGCGTGACGACCTCAAGCGCGGGCGCGGCACGAACACCGCGGCGAAAAATCAGCAGGTTGTGCCAGACGGTCGTGCGCCCGGTCAGGCCGCTACGCTCCTCCGAGGGCAGGGTCTCGGCACGGACATATTCCCAGCCGCGCTCCGCCATGTCATTCAGCACTGCCGTTAGCGACTGGGCGAAGCGGTCGCCCGGCGTCTTGGCGCCGCGGACCTTGTCGCCGCGCTGGGGGGCGGGGATGGCGGTGTATTCGTATCGGCTCATCCGGCGGCTCCGTTCGGGTGGCTGGGGGCGGGTGTAGCAAGGCCGGGCCCCGCGCGCCAGACGCGCGCGCCCGGCCGGCGCCCCGCCAGCAAAGCCGTGCCACTGGACCTGCGCACCCCTTTGCGCGATACAGCGGACCAACACTGACCCGCCGCCATCCAGGGGATGCCGCCATGAGTTTTTGGACCCGCGTTTTCGGCTGGTGGGACCGCCAGACCCTGAACACCCGGCTGTGGACCTGGCGCCATGGCGAACGGGTCGGCGAGGATTCCTCGGGCAACGTCTATTACCAGACCGCCGGCGGCAAGCGTCGCTGGGTGATCTACCAGGGCGAGGCCGAGGCGAGCATGGTCCCGGCCGAGTGGCACGGCTGGCTGCACCACACCTACGCGCTGCCCCCGACCCGCGATCCGCTGCCGCGCAAGGATTGGGAAAAGCCGCTGCTGTCGAATCTGACCGGCACGCCCGGGGCCTATTACCCGCCCGGCTCGATCATGAATGCCGTGCCGCTGCCGCGCAGCGATTACGTCGCCTGGTCGCCGGATCAGCAATGACTGACACACCGCGCGCCGAACTGATCGCGGGGGCGGTTGTGCTGGCCGTCGCGGCTGGCTTTCTGGCGTGGTCGACGATGCGCGGCGGCGCGGCGGCCACCGGCAGCTATGTCCTGCGCGCGGCCTTTCCCAATATCGAGGGGGTCGAGGTCGGCACCGACGTGCGCCTGGCCGGGGTGCCGATCGGCCGCGTGACCGGCATCCGCCTGAACCCCGAGACCTACTATGCCGAGGCGACGCTGTCGGTACCCAACAGCGTCAAGCTGGCGGTCGATAGTGCGGCGCTGATCCAGCAGAACGGCTTGCTGGGCGGCGGTTATCTCGAGTTGCAACCCGGCGGCAGCCCCGACTTGCTGGCCCCGGGCGACGAGATCGAGGACGTGCAGGGCAGCGTCAGCCTGCTGTCGCTGATGATGAAATTCGTGGACAGCAAGGGTGCGCCGGCTCCGGAAGGAGCGGCCCCCGCAGGCGCGGCCCCTCCGCCTGCGGCGGCCGCCCCCGCGACCTCTGCGCCTGCAGAAGTGACCCCCACATCGGGTCCGTCCGATGCCACCCCCGCCCCGGTGCCGGCACAGTGACCCGGGCGTGGCTGATCGTGGCAGCGATGGCGGTACTGCTGCCGCTGCCAGCCCTCGCGCAAGACGACAATCCGCCCGCACCGGCGCCGCCGTCAGGCGCGGCGCGGTCCGATGCCGCGTTGCTGCGCGGGCTCGACAAGATCACCGGTACGACCCGCGACATGCCGTTGAAGGTGGGGGAGGCGACCAATTTTGGCCGTCTCGAAGTGCGCCTGGGCGAGTGCCGCTATCCCGCAGACGATCCCGATTCGGACGCCTTTGCCGAACTGACGATCACTGACAGCATCCGCAAGCAGACCGTATTCGCCGGGTGGATGATCGCCTCGTCCCCGGCCCTCTCGGCCCTCGACGACGCGCGCTATGATATCTGGGTGGTCAACTGCGTAACAGGCAAAGCACCGCTGCAGTTCGAGCCGGACCCGGTGCCGCCGGAAGACGGCGAGACTGCCGCGGATGCCGAAGCAGACCTTGGCGAAACCGCGCCGATCCAGCCCTGATCGGGCCGCCTGCGCTGCATATCGGGCGCGCGAGCAACTCAGTCGTGACGCGAGCGAGGCCGGCGACCGTCCATACTTCCCGGCGGCGTCTCGCGTCTCTTGTCGGGGCTCTGGCGGCGGCAGTTCGGCGCCGAACAGGGCAACGCCGCGGCCGCGCAGCCGTGATCGCAGCTGCCTGCGAGCCCTCCTAGCCGCGGGCCAGCAAATCGCCGGCGTCCGGCAATGGCCCAGCCAGCCGGGCCTCCGCCAGGATCGCCGTGGCGAGGCGGCGGTGATAGGCGGCGCGGCTGATCTCCACCCCGCCGAGGCTGGCGAGGTGCGGCGTCAGGAACTGGGTGTCGAACAGCTTGAAGCCGCAGTCCTGCAACTGCACCGACAGCCAGTGCAGCGCCAGTTTCGAGCCGTTGGTCCGGGTGGAAAACATGCTCTCGCCAAAGAACGCCCCGCCGAGGCTGACCCCGAACACCCCGCCGGCGAGGGCGCCGTCCTGCCAGACCTCGACCGAATGTGCCCGCCCGGCCGCGTGCAACTGGGCATAAAGGCGGTGCAGGGGGGCGTTGATCCAGGTCTCGGGCCGGGCGGCGCAGGCCTTCACGGTGCCGGCGAAATCGGCGTTCAGCGTCGCGCGCCACCCGCCGCGCGCGAGACTGCGACGGGTCGAGCGGGACAGGTGGATGCCCCCGACCGGCAGCACACCACGCCACGGCGGGTCGACCCAGTAGAGTTCGGGATCGTCGGCCCGATCGGCCATGGGAAATACACCCGAGGCATACCCCGCCAGCAGTTGCGCGGGGCTCAGCATGCAGGGGACTCGGAGGGACTGTGGCAGGATCTGACGCGCCTCAGTCCCGGGTCTGGGTCGAGATCCACCATGTGGTGCCATTCCCGTCCGCGACTCCGCCGCGCAGATCGCCCTCATCGTCCTGGGTCGGCGGCTTGACCACCTCGCCGCCGGCGGCAAGTGCCCGCTCGTAGGCGGCCAGCACGTCGGGGACATAGATGTGGACGTGGCTCGGCACCGCCTCGGGCATCTCGCCCATCATGACGACGCCACTGCCAATGCGCGCCTCGGCATGCATCAGCCCCTTGCCGCCCTGCCGGGGCATGACGCGCAGGCGCGTCGCCCCGAAGGCACGTTCCAGAAAGGCCAGGGTGCGCTCGGCGTCACTGACGATCAGATAGGGGCTGACCTCGGGGTAGCCGTCCGGTTTCCAGGCCATCGTGATCATCCTCGGGTTGCGGCAGGACCGCCTCAGGCCAGGTTCTGCGCCAGCCAGCGCTCCAGCCAGTGGATCGAATAATCGCCGCGCTGGATGTCGGGCTCTTCAAGCAGCGCGCGGAACAGCGGCACGGTGGTATCGACGCCATCGACGATCAACTCGCCCAGCGCACGGCTGAGGCGGGCGATCGCCTCGGGGCGGTCGCGGCCGTGGACGATCAGCTTGCCGATCAGGCTGTCGTAATAGGGCGGGATCTTGTAGCCGTCGTAAATCGCGCTGTCGATCCGCACGCCGAGGCCGCCGGGCGCGTGATATTGGGTGATCCGGCCCGGCGAGGGCGCGAAATTGGGCAGCTTCTCGGCGTTGATCCGGACCTCGATGGCGTGGCCGCGCGGGACCAGGTCGGCCTGCGCGAAGGACATCGGCTCGCCGGCCGCGACGCGGATCTGCTCGCGCACCAGATCGACGCCATAGACCGCCTCGGTCACCGGATGCTCGACCTGCAGGCGGGTGTTCATCTCGATGAAATAGAACTCGCCGTCTTCGAACAGGAACTCGATGGTGCCGGCGCCGCGGTAGTTCAGCTTGGCCATGGCCTCGGCGCAGATGCCGCCGATGCGCGCGCGCTCCTCGGCGGTGATGACCGGGCCGGGCGCTTCCTCCAGTACCTTCTGGTGACGTCGCTGCAGTGAGCAGTCGCGCTCGCCCAGATGGACGGCGCGGCCGTTGCCGTCGCCAAAGACCTGCACTTCGATGTGGCGCGGGCGCTGGAGGTATTTCTCCATGTAGACTTCGGGGTTGCCGAAGGCGGCCTTGGCCTCGGAGCGTGCGGTGCGGAACGCGACCTCCAACTCACCGGCGTTATGCGCGACCTTCATGCCGCGCCCGCCGCCGCCAGCCGTGGCCTTGATGATGACCGGGTAGCCGATTTCCGCGGCGGTGCGCAGCGCGGTCTCGACATCGGCGACGCCGCCGTCGCTGCCGGGCACGACCGGGATGCCCAGGGACTTGGCGGTTTCCTTGGCGGTGATCTTGTCGCCCATCAGCCGGATATGTTCGGCCGAGGGACCGATGAAGGTGATGCCGTGATCCTCGAGCACCTGAACGAAGGCCGCGTTCTCGGACAAAAAGCCGTAGCCGGGGTGGATCGCCTGCGCGCCAGTGATCTCGCAGGCCGAGACGATGGCCGGGATCGACAGGTAGCTGTCGGTCGAGGGCGGCGGCCCGATGCAGACGGATTCGTCGGCCATGCGCACATGCATCGCGTCGCTGTCGGCGGTCGAATGGACCGCAACAGATGCGATCCCCATCTCGCGGCAGGCACGCACGACGCGCAGCGCGATTTCGCCCCGGTTGGCGATCAGGATCTTGTCGAACATCGGCCCTGCCTCACTCGACGATCATCAGGGGCGTGCCGAACTCGACCGGGGTGCCGTCCTCGACCAGGATGCGCTTGACGATGCCGGCGCGCGGGGCCGGGATGTGGTTCATCGTCTTCATCGCCTCGATGATCATCAGCGTGTCGCCCTCGGCCACCTGTTGGCCGACGGTGACGAACACCGAGGCCCCAGGCTCGGGCGAGAGATAGGCCGTGCCGACCATGGGCGAGGGCACCGCGCCCGGCAGCGAGGCCGGATCGGAGGATGCCTCGATGGCGGCGGGCGCGGAGAGCGGCGCCGGGGCGTAACCGCCCATCGGCGTCGGCATCTGCTGCATCATCGGCGCCTGAACCAGGACCTGTCCCGCCTGCTTGACGACGCGCACGGTCAGGCGGTCGTTTTCGCCGTATTCGCGGTCGACCTTCAGTTCGGTCAACTCGTTGCTGTTCAAAAGCTGGGCCAGCGACTGGATGAAGGCCACGTCGGCCTCGTGCTGGCGGCCGGCCTTCGGGGTTCCGGTGTCGTCGGTCATATGCCCTCTGCCCTTGTGGCAAGCCGCATTCGGGGCGGCCCGTTGCGCCGCTTTATAGTCCGGAATCTGCCATGAGGGAAAGCGGCGTCAACGTGCTGCTTTCTCGGCAAGACCCGAGGTCGTTTCGCGCCGCGCCAGCTCGGCCTCGACGTCCGCGAGGGTCAGATCGCGCGCGGCCAGCATGACCAGCAGGTGATAGAGGACATCGGCCGCCTCGGCGGTCAGCCGGGCGCGATCGCCCTTGACCGCCTCGATGATCGCCTCGACCGCTTCCTCGCCGAATTTCTCGGCGCATTTCTCGGGGCCGCGCGACAGCAGTTGCGCGGTCCAACTGGCCTGCGGGTCGGCGTCCTTGCGGGCGGCGATGGTCGCGGCCAGCCGCGCCAGGGGGGTGGCCCCGCTCATTGGCGCACCGGGATGCCTGCAACGGCCATATGCGCCTTTGCTTCGGCGATGGTGAAGGTGCCGAAATGAAAGATCGAGGCCGCCAGCACCGCCGAGGCATGGCCTTCCACGACCCCTTCGACCAGATGGTCGAGCGTCCCGACGCCGCCCGAGGCGATCACCGGGATCGGCACGGCATCGGCGATGGCGCGCGTCAACGGGATGTTGAAGCCGGCGCGCGTGCCGTCGCGGTCCATGCTGGTCAACAGTATTTCCCCCGCGCCCTTTTCGGCGACCGTCCGTGCAAAAGCGACGGCGTCGATGCCAGTCGGCTGGCGGCCGCCATGTGTAAAGATTTCCCAGCGTCCGGGCGCGACGGTCTTGGCGTCGATCGCAACGACGATGCACTGGCTGCCAAAGGCATCGGCGGCAGCGGCGATCACGTCGGGGTTGGCGACGGCGGCCGAGTTGAACGAGACCTTGTCGGCCCCCGCCAGCAGCAGCGCCCGGACATCCGCCGGGCTGCGCACGCCGCCGCCGACGGTCAGCGGAATAAAGCACTGCTCGGCTGTGCGGGTCACCAGATCGAACATGGTGCCGCGATTTTCGTGGGTGGCGTGGATGTCGAGAAAACACAGCTCGTCCGCGCCGGCGGTGTCATAGGCCGCGGCCGCCGCGACCGGATCGCCAGCGTCGACCAGATCCACAAAGTTCACGCCCTTGACCACGCGGCCATCGGCCACGTCGAGACAGGGGATCAGGCGGGTCTTGAGCATCATGCGCCCCCTTGGAAGTGGGAAACCTCTAGCCGCGCCGGCCGCCGGAGGCCAGCGGCAGGTGCGCGAAAGCGGCCCCGGACAAGCGGCTCAGCGGAGCGCCGCAAGCGCCTCGCCAAGGTCCAACGCCCCGTCATAAAGGGCGCGGCCGCTGATTGCCCCGGCGATGACACCGGTGTCGCGCAGGGCGGTCAGATCGGCCAGGCGCGACACCCCGCCCGAGGCGATGACCGGAATTGTGACGGCGCGCGCAAGGGCCTCGGTCGCCTCAATGTTGGGCCCGCCCATGGCGCCGTCGCGGTCGATGTCGGTGTAGATGATGGCGGCCACGCCTGCGTCCTCGAACCGGCGGGCGAGGTCGGTCACCTCGACCTGCGTTTCCTCGGCCCAGCCGCGGGTGGCGACGCGTCCGCGACGGGCGTCGATGCCCACGGCGATCCGGCCGGGATGGGCGTCCGCCGCCTCGCGGACGAGCGCCGGGTTCTCGACCGCCACGGTTCCCAGGATCACGCGCGCGATGCCCTTGGCCAGCCAGTCCTCGATTCCCGCGCGGTCGCGGATGCCCCCGCCCAGCTGCACGGGGACCTTCACGGCGCGCAGGATTGCCTCGACCGCGTCGGCGTTCACCGGTTGGCCGGCAAAGGCGCCGTTCAGATCGACCAGATGCAGCCACTGCGCGCCGGCATCCGCAAAGGCCTTTGCCTGCGCCGCGGGGTCGGTGCCGAACACGGTCGCCGCCGCCATGTCGCCGCGCAGCAGACGCACGCAGGCGCCATCCTTCAGGTCAATCGCGGGGTAGAGGATCATGGCGCGGTCCCGTGTTTGTTGCCCGGACGCCCTGCCACAGTCTGCCGCCGCCGGAAAGATGCACCGGCCCGAGCCGGCGGCGCGTCGCGATCAGGCGCGGAACCCCACGTCATTCTTGATCGGCGGCCCGGCGCCCGCGCAATTTCGCGACAGGGATCGCAGCGATGGGGAGGATCATGATGCGGACTTTTCTGGCGGCGGCGGCGCTGGCCGTCCTTGGCAGCACGGCAGCGCAAGCCGAGGGGATCAACGGGATTTTCCAGACCCAGGCCAATGACCAGGGCGACGTCGGCATGGTGCAGTTCGCCAAGTGCGGCGACAAATATTGCGGCAAGCTGATCAAGTCGTTCCACAAGGACGGCAAGGAGTTCGCTTCGGCCAGCCACGGCCGCAACATCGTGGCGAACATGGTCGACAACGGCGGCGGCAGCTTCAGCGGCGGCACGATCTGGGACCCGGGCGCCGACAAGACCTACAAGTCCAAGATGACGCTCAGCGGCAAGACCTTGAACGTGTCGGGCTGCATCGCGGTGTTCTGCAAGACGCAGACCTGGACCAAGGTGCAGTAAGCGCGGCCCGGGCTGGCGTGGCCGTTGCCGGTCATGTCGGCCCTGAATGCATCGACTGGCGAAGTCAGGCACTGCTGCGGGTCACCGATCCAGCGTGACTGATCGTCACGCTGGGACCTCGACCCACATCCTAGGGCTTCCAACGCAGGAAGTTCTCGATCATGCGCAGCCCGGTCGCCTGCGATTTCTCGGGGTGGAACTGCAGGCCGACGATATTGTCCCGGCCGACGACGGCGGCGACCGGGCCGCCGTGGTCAACCTCGGCGAACAGATGCGCGCTGCTGGCGACGGCAAAGCGCCAGGAATGGACGAAATAGGCGTGATCGCCCGCGCGGATGCCGGCGAGGACTGGGTGCGGCCGGCCGACCTGCAACGCGTTCCAGCCCATGTGCGGCACCTTGAGGCCGGGGCCGGGTTCGATCCGCACCACCTCGCCCGGCACCCAGCCGAGGCCCGGGGTCGTCCGGTACTCGTGCCCGGTGCTGGCCAACAGCTGCATGCCGACGCAGATGCCCATGAACGGCACGCCGCGCGTCAGGACGGCATCGGCCAACGCCTCCGCCATGCCGGGCGCGGCGTCCAGTGCCGCGCGGCAAGCCGGAAAGGCGCCGTCGCCGGGCAGCACGATACGGTCGGCGCCCGCCACCTCGGCCGGGTCGGCGGTGACGATGACCTGATCGCCCGGGCCCGCCATCCGCTGGAACGCCTTGGCCGCCGAATGCAGGTTGCCGCTGTCGTAATCGACCAGCGCCAGACGCATCAAAGCGCCCCCTTGGTCGAGGGCAGAACGCCGGCCATCCGCGGGTCAGGTTCGACCGCCTCGCGCAGGGCGCGGGCGACGGCCTTGAAGGCGGCCTCGGCAATGTGGTGGCTGTTCAGCCCGGTCAGCCGGGCGACGTTCAGGGTCATCCCGGCATGGGTCGAGAGGGCCTGAAAGAACTCGCGCACCAGCTCGGTATCGAAATTTCCGATCTTCGCGGTGGGGAAGGGCACGTCCCAGACCAGGAATGGCCGGCCTGACAGGTCGAGCGCGGCGCGAATCAGCGCGTCGTCCATGGCCAGGTGAAAGCTGCCGTAACGGCGGATGCCGCGCTTGTCGCCCAGCGCCTGCGCCAGCGCCTGGCCGATGGCGATGCCGGTATCCTCGACCGTATGGTGATCGTCGATGTGCAGATCGCCGGTGGCGCGGACCGTCAGGTCGATCAGCGAATGACGCGCCAACTGGTCCAGCATATGGTCGAAAAACCCGACGCCCGTGCGGTTGTCATAGCTGCCGCTGCCGTCGAGGCGGACCGTGACCTCGATCTGGGTCTCGGCCGTCTGGCGGCTGATCGTGGCCTCGCGCATTGCAATCCTCCACCGCTGCTGGGCGCGCTTCACCTAGCGCGACCTTGCCGGCGTGGCCAGCGTGTGCGTCAGGTTCTTGTCACCCGGTGACGCGGGTGCGACAACAAGGTGACCTCCGAAGGAGCCGACACGATGAGCGATATTGCCGCCAGCGAGCAGCGCCTGATCGCGGCGCTTGATCGGATTGACCGCAGCATCGACGCCGGCACTGCCCGGCGCGCCGATCTGACGGCTGCAGTTCCCGCGCCCCCCGACGACGGGGCGCTGGCTGCGGCGCAGGCGGCGATGGCGCGGCTGACGGCGGAATTGGCGGACCTGCGCGTGCAGCGCGCCGCCGATGTCGCCCAGATGGAGGCAATGCTGACCACCATCGAGGGGCTGCTGGCGGATGACGCCGGCGCCCGCGACGACGATCTGCCCGCGCCTGCCGCGAGCCTGTCGGACGATCCGTCCGGGGCTGCCCTGGATTCGGTTTTCAGCGAAGCGGAGGGCCGCTGACATGGCCACGGTCGAATTTCAGATCGGTCACAAGGACTATACCCTCGCCTGTCAGGCCGGCGAGGAGCGCGCGCTGCGCCGCGCCGCGCAGTTGCTGGACGCCGAAGCCGCCCAGATCGTCGAGCAGGCGGGCCGCATGCCCGAGGCGCGGCTGCTGTTGCTGGCCGGCCTGATGCTGTCCGACCGCATGGCCGGGCTGGAGGATCGCATGGCCGCCACCGAGCGCGAGTTGACGCGGTTGAAGACAAATCCGCTGCAGGTCGAGGTGCCGGTGATCCCGCAGCAGATCGGCGAGGCGCTGGCTGAACTGGCCGCGCGGGCCGAGGCGATTGCCTTGCGGGCCGAGGATGCGCTGGCCGATGAAGGAGCCGGGGACGAGGGCGAAAGTACCGCTGGCGCCCCTGCCTGAGACCCCCCGCGGCAGCGATCACTCCAGTGGAGCGGCCTCGCCTTAGGCCAGCCGTTCCACCAACGCGCCCAGCTTGGGATCGGACAACCGAGCACGGTTGGCGAACAGAGTCGCCTGGCTCGCATGGATCAGCGCATCCGGCAGCACCTTGAGGTGGTTGGCGCGCAGCGTCTCGCCCGAGCTGGTGATATCGGCGATCGCCTCGGCCGTGCCGTTCGCAACGGTCCCCTCCGTCGCGCCCTTGCTGTCCACCAGTTGATAATCGGCGACCCCCTCGGCCGCGAGGAAGGCGCGCACCAGACGGTGATACTTGGTTGCGATCCGCAGGCGGCGGCCGTGGGTCGCGCGAAAATCGCGGGTCACGTCCGCGAAGTCGTCCAGATGCTCGACATCGCGCCAGCAGGCCGGCACGGCGAGGATCAGGTCGGCATGGCCAAAGCCCAGGGGGGTCACCTCGGTCACGTCGCTGCGCCAGCCTGCCATGGTCTCGCGCAGCAAGTCGCTGCCGGTAACGCCGAGGTCGATCCGCCCGGCCGCCAACTCGCGGGGGACCTCGGCCGCGCTCAGCAGCACCAGCGTCAGGCCATCGGCCCCCTCGACCCGGCCCGCGTATTCGCGCGTTCCGCCGGCCCGGCCCAGCGTGATGCCGCGCCGCGCGAACCAGGCGAAGGTATCCTCCATCAACCGGCCCTTGGAGGGCACGCCGAGCCTCAGCATGCGCCCTCCATCTCGGCGACAAGGCCGGGGCGGATGATGCCGCCGACCGCCGGAATGGCGGCGCCGCGACCGAGTTCGGCAGTCAGGCGGTCGTAGCGGCCGCCCGAGGCGACCGGTGGCCAGTCCGGCCGCGCAGGGGCGATGAAGGTAAAGGTCATGCCGTCGTAATATTCCATCGTGCCGCGCCCGTGGCTGGCGTCGAACCGCAGGCTGCCCGGCGCGATGCCGGCCCGCGCCAGATGGGCCAGCCGCTCGGCGAGCCGGTCGATGGCCGGCGCCAGCGCCGGCTGGCCGAGGGCCTGCAGCTCGGCCACGGCGCGGTCCGCCGGGCAGGCAACGGCCAGCAGCGCGTGCAGACGGTCGACCGCGGCAGGCGACAGGGGCGGCTGGCCCGCGTCGTCGTCCATGCGGGCGATCCGGGCAGCCATCTCGGCCTGGGTGCGCAGCCCGGTCCAGGGAGTCTTGCCTGCGGGGGCGAGGTTGCGGGTGGTTCCGGGGAGGGAAAACCGGACCAGCAGGCGATCGAACCGGCCGGGCCGCCAGATGTGATGCGCCAGCGCGGCGCGGCGCGGCTCCGACAAGGGGAGGGCTGCGATTGCCGCGTCGATCAGGGCCATGTCGCCCAGCGTCGCGGTCAGGCCGAACGGCGCCAGCAGGCGGTGGAACAGGGCGAACACTTCCGCATCCGCGCGGGCGGTATCGCGCGAAAAGGCCTCATAGCCGACCTGCAGGTATTCGTTGTCGCGCGGCTTTTCGGGGCGGGTGTCGCCGTGGTCCTGCTTGCGGAACACCTCGCCCAGATAGCAATAGCGGGCCGGCTCGGCCCCGCCGGCCATGTGCATCTGCACCACCGGGACGGTGAAATCGGGGCGCAGCATCACCTCGCCGCGGATCGGGTCGTCGGTGACATAGGCGCGGGCGCGGATGTCCTCTCCGTAAAGCTCCAGCAGGGTTTCCGCCGGCAGCAAGACGTCGGGCGCAACCTCGACCGCGCCTGCCTCGCGGAATGCGGCCAGCAGGCGCTGGCCGGTGCGGGCGCGGGCGGATTTGGGCGTCACGACTGCGCCCGCTGCGCCTCGCGGGCGAGGATCGCGCGCACGCCCGCAACCAGATCGGCGCGGGGCGCCTCGACCTGCGCGGGCTGGGCCTTCCATTCGTCATGGCTGACCTCGGCCGCCAGACGCGCGCCGAGGGCGAGGTCCTTCAGCTGCACGACACCCCGCGCGGCCTCGTCGGCGCCCTGGATGACGGCAACGGGCGAGCCGCGTTTGTCGGCATATTTCAACTGGTTGCCAAAATTCTTCGGGTTGCCCAGATAGGCTTCGGCGCGGATGCCGGCGGCGTGCAACTCGGCGGCCATGGCGAGGTAGTCAGCCATGCGGTCCCGGTCCATGACCGTCACCACGACCGGCCCGGCGCCGGCCTGACCGCCCACGCGGCCCTTGGCCCGCAGCGCGGCCAGCAGGCGGTCGACGCCGATGCTGACGCCGGTCGCGGGGACCTTTTGCCCGGTAAAGCGCTCGACCAACCCGTCATAGCGCCCGCCCCCGGCAACGCTGCCGAACTGGCGCTTGCGGCCCTTTTCGTCCAGCACCTCAAACGTCAGTTCGGCCTCGAACACCGCGCCGGTATAATAGCCAAGGCCACGCACGATCGAGGGGTCGATGACCACCCGGTCCGGTCCCATCCCCAGCGCAGCGAGCATGTCGGCGATTTGGGCCAGCTCGGCCACGCCCTCGGCGCCGGCGTCCGAGGTGCCGACGGCGGCGCGCAGGTTCCCCAGCGTCGCGGCGTTGTCCCCCCCGCGCGAGGTCAGGAATGCCAGGATCGGCGCCGCGCCCACATCCGACAGGCCGACGCCCTCGATCTCGGCGCCGGACTCGTCGCGGCGGCCGGCGGTCAGCAGCGCCCGGACCCCGTCCACGCCGACCTTGTCGAACTTGTCGATGGTGCGCAGGACGGCGTCGGACTGGTCCGCCGCAACGCCCGCAGCCTCCAGCACGCCATTCAGTACCTTGCGGCTGTTGACGCGCACCAGATAGTCGCCGCGCGGAATGCCGGCGGCCTCGAGCGCGTCGGCGAGCATGGCGATAATCTCGGCGTCGGCGGCCGGGCTGGCGCTGCCGACCGTGTCGGCATCGCATTGATAGAACTGACGAAAACGCCCTGGCCCCGGCTTTTCGTTGCGCCAGACCGGGCCCATGGCATAGCGGCGGTAGGGGCTGGGCAGGTCGTTGCGGAACTGCGCCGCGACACGCGCCAGCGGCGCGGTCAGGTCATAGCGCAGCGCCAGCCAGTCGCCGCTGCCGCCGCCGGGCACGGCCTCTTCCTGCCAGGCGAAGACGCCGGCATTGGGGCGGTCGACGTCGGGTAGGAACTTGCCCAGCGCCTCGACCGTCTCGACCCCGCTGGTTTCCAGCGCGTCAAAGCCATGGCGATCGTAAACCTCGGCGATGCGGTCCAGCATCGCCTTGCGTTCGGTCACGTCGGCGCCGAAATAGTCGCGAAAGCCCTTGGGCGCGTCGGCCTTGGGGCGGCGGGTCTTGTGGCTGTCGTGCATTGCAATCCCGCTGTCAGATCGTGTGCGGGTCTAGCGGAGGAGACGCGCATGAACAAGAACGGCGACGCCGACCGGATGGCACGGTTAGAGGAGGCTCTGGCCCACCTCACCCGCACCGCAGATGATCTGTCCGAAATCGTCGCCCGCCAGGAGGGGGAACTGGCGCTGCTGCGTCGCCGGGTCGGGCTGTTGCTGGACCGCGAGGCCGAGCGCGAGGCGGACGCCGGCGGGACGATCCCGCTGGCGGATCAACGTCCGCCGCACTGGTAGGGCACAGCCGCTTGCCGGCCGCCGCCGCGTCGCGCGCTATCAGCGAGAGCGGATCAGTCCCATGATTTCCTTGGTTCGCGCCAGAATCGGCTGGGCCAAGGCATCAGCGCGGTCCGCGCCTTCGCCCAGGATGCGGTCGATCTCGGCCGGGTCGGCCATGTATTCGCTCATCCGGGCGGTGATCGGCGACAGGGTCGCCGCGGCGAGGTCGGCGAGCGCAGGCTTGAACGCGCCAAAGCCCTGACCCTCGAACCGGGCCAGCACCGCATCCGGCCCCTCGTCTGCGAGGGCCGCGTAGATGTTGACCAGGTTGCGGGCCTCGGGGCGGTCCTTCAGCCCGTCCATGCTGCCCGGCAGCGGCTCGGCATCGGTGCGCGCCTTGCGGATTTTCTGGCTGATGGCATCGGCATCGTCGGTCAGGTTGATTCGGCTCGCGTCCGAAGGGTCGGACTTGGACATCTTTTTGGCGCCGTCGCGCAACGACATCACGCGCGTGGCCGGCCCTTCGATCAGGGGTTGCACCTCGGGGAAGAAATCAACGCCGTAGTCGTGGTTGAACTTGGCCGCGATGTCGCGCGTCAGCTCAAGATGCTGCTTCTGGTCGTCGCCCACCGGCACGGCATCCGCGTGATAGGCCAGGATGTCGGCCGCCATCAGCGAGGGGTAGGCCAGCAGCCCGAGGCTGACATTCTCGCTGTTCTTGCCGGATTTGTCCTTGAACTGGGTCATGCGATACATCCAGCCCAGTCGCGCGACGGTGTTGAACAGCCACGCCAATTCGGCATGCGCCGGAACCTGGCTCTGGTTGAAGAGGATCGAGCGCGCAGGATCGACGCCAGCGGCCAGGAACGCCGCCGCTGCCTCGCGGGTCTGCTGGGTCAGGCGCGCGGGGTCCTGCCAGACGGTGATCGCGTGCAGGTCCACGACACAATAGATCGTCTGCGGGCCGGTACCCTGGAAGGCCGCAAAGCGTTTCAGCGCCCCGAGGTAGTTGCCCAGCGTCAGCCCGCCCGAGGGCTGGATGCCCGAAAAGATGCGGGTAGGTGCCTTGGTCGCGGCCCCGCCAGAGGATGCGTCTGCGGGCTTGGGGTCTGCGTTTGCGGCGTCGGTCATCGGGGAACCTGCTGGTCTCGGGGACCGGGGTCGGATACATCCGGCCGGTCAGGGGCGCAACCGCCCGGCATGGGGGACGTCATGCGCCACGGTTTCGAAGAATCGCCGATCAATCCGCTGCCGGTGGTGGTCTGGGCGCTGGCCCTGCCGATCATCGCGTCCGAGATCGTCTTCGCCCTTGGCGGGGCGGGCATGATCGGTGGCGCGCAGGGCATCGGCCTGCGCCAGCAGGCGTTGCAACTGGCGGCCTATCCGCCCGAGATGGCGCTGGTGTTCTGGCAGCGCGGCGAGGTGCTGTGGGGCCAGGCCTATCGCGTCCTGACCTATCCGTTTGTCCATTACGGCTTTACCCACGCGGCCTTCGTCACGGTGTTCATCCTGGCGCTCGGCAAGGTGCTGTCGGAGGTGTTCAGCGCGCGCGCCCTGCTGGGGCTGTTCTTCGGCAGCGCGGTGATCGCGGCGCTGGTCTATACCGCCTTTTCGGCCTTAATCCCGGTGCGATTCAACCCGCTGGTCGGGGGTTATCCGCCGGTCTACGGATTTGTCGGCGCGTTCACCTTTCTGCTGTGGACGCGGCTGGGACAGACCGGCGGCAGCCGTATGCGGGCCTTCAGCCTGATCGGCATGCTGCTGGCGTTCCAGTTGGTGTTCGGGCTGATCTTCGGCAATGCCGGCACCAGCTGGATCGCCGAAGTGACGGGCTTCGTCGCCGGCTTCGGTCTCAGCTTCTTTCTGGTGCCGGGGGGCCCGGCCCGTGTGCGGCGCGCGCTGCGTCAGCGCTGACGGCGCACCGCGCGTTTCAGCTCGGACGGGCTGATGGCGCGCAGGGCGACGGCCGCCAGCCCATAGCTGGCAATCCCCGCCGCGATCAGCAGCGCCAGCGCCAGCACCCGCTGGCCCGGCGCCTGCAGCATCTCGGCGAGCCCGCGCTGCGTCAGCCATAACGCTCCGCCCATCAGGGCCGAGGCCGCGATGATGCGCGGCAGGCGGTTGCTGAGGCGGGCGTCCATGCTGGCCGCCTCGCCAAACGCGCGGCTGCCGCGCCAAAGCTGGTAGGCCATGGTCCAGCCGGCGGTGGTGGTGCCCCAAGCAGCGGCGGAAAAGCCGATGAGGGGGGCGAGGCCCACCGCCAGCGCCGCATTCACAACCATTGCCCAGAGGGCGTAGTGGAACGGGCGCCGGGTATCCTCGCGCGCGAAGAACAGCGGCTGCTGGACCTTTTGCAGCACAAAGGCCGGCAGCCCGAGGCCGTAGATCGCCAGCACCAGCGCGGTGGGGCCGATGTCGGCGGCGTCGAACGCACCGCGCCCGAACAGG
The DNA here is from genome assembly GCF_003324675.1 of Paracoccus suum. NCBI lineage: Bacteria > Pseudomonadati > Pseudomonadota > Alphaproteobacteria > Rhodobacterales > Paracoccaceae > Paracoccus > Paracoccus suum. The sequence goes on along the minus strand of NZ_CP030918.1, from coordinate 459,040 downwards.
ACCGCAATCAAGGGCCGGGCGATCACCACCAGCGCCACCGCGCAGGGAATGGTCAGGAACAGCGCGAATTCCGCCGCGCGGTTGTAGGCGTGGCGGGCGCCGTCGTGGTCGGCGACCTTCAGCCGGCGCGCGATGTCGGGCAGCAGTACGATCCCGATGGCGATGCCCACGACGCCCAGCGGCAGTTGGTAGAGGCGGTCGGCATAGGTCAGCCAGCCGATCGCGCCCTCGAAAAAGCTGCCGACCTGGCGGCCGACCAGCAGGTTGATCTGCACGACGCCCCCGGCCAGTACCGCCGGGCCGGCGATGCCGAGCAGGCGACGCATGTCGGGGGTCAGGCGCGGCCGGCGAAAGCGCAGCGGAAAGCCCATGCGGGCTGCGGCGATCCACACCATCGCCAGTTGCGCCATGCCAGAGATCGGCGTGGACCAGGCCATCGCCGCCCCCATGTCCCAGCCGAAGTGGTCGGCCAGCACCATCGCCCCGATCAGGATCAGGTTCATCAACACAGGCGCCGCCGCCGCCGCAAAGAACCGCCCCCCGGCGTTCAGCAGCCCCGACAGCAGCGCCGTCAGCGAGATGAAGAAGATGTAGGGAAAGCAGATGCGGCCGTAGGCGACCGCCAGCGGAAACCGCTCGTCATCCGCAAAGCCTGCGGCCATGGCGAGGACAAGCCAGGGCATCGCCAGGCTGGCGATCAGCGTCACGGCCAGCACCACGGCGGCAAGGCCCGACAGCGCATCCTCGGCGAAGCGGTGTGCATCCTCGCCCGCCTCGAGCTTTTTGGCGAACATCGGAACGAAAGCGGTGTTGAACGCGCCCTCGGCAAAAAAGCGGCGGAACATGTTGGGCAGGGTGAAGGCCACCAGATAGGCCTCTGCCACCGGGCCGGTCCCGAGGAAGGCCGCGATCATCATGTCGCGGACAAAGCCCACCACCCGGCTGCCCAGCGTCCAGCCGCCAACAGTCACAAAGCCGCGGATCAGGCGGATCGGTTTCATGGACGGCCCCTCGCGCGCCTTTGTTTTGCCGGACGGCATGGACCCTTGCGGGGACGGGTGCAAGCGGGGGGGCAAAGAGGCCGGGCGGCGCAGGTGCGAGTGGATGGCTGCCGCTGAGGCTGCCAGGCGACGGCTGCGGCGCGCGGGCCATGGCTTGCTCGTGATCCTCGCGCTTACGCAATTGCCCAGCGACAAGCGGGCCAACGGCCGACGCTGACCGCCCTTCTGATCCTCAGCGTCATCGGCTGCTCTGGCCCCGAGTGCGGCCGGTGGGGCGCGGGACACGGTGCCGGGCGCAACCGTGCGAGCGAAGCTTGCACTCAGACGCGGGCGCGCTCGGCCCCTTCGGCGATGGCCTTGCGCAGCTTGCGCTCCAGCGCGTCGCGGCGGCCCTGCTGGTGCAGTTTCAGGCCGAACATGTCCTTGACGTAGAAACTGTCGATCACCTGCGCGCCGAAGGTCGCGATCACGGCGCTGGCGATCTGGATGTGGTTCGCGGCCAGCGTCCGAGTCAAATCGTACAGCAGGCCCGGCCGGTCGCGGGTGTCGACCTCGATGATGGTGTAGATATCGCTGCCCTCGTTGTCGAAGGTGATATGCGTGGGAAAGCGGAACTCGCGCTCGCGTTTCTTGACCTTGTCGCGCCCGGCGAGGGCGTCGCGCGGCACCACCTCGCCCTTCAGCGTGCGGTCGATCATCTGGCTGAGGCGCGGCAGGCGATCCTCGGCATAGGGATGGCCGGCCTCGTCCTGAACCCAGAATACCGCCGTCGCATAGCCATCGCGGCTGGTATAGGTGCGCGCGTCGACCACGTTCGCGCCCATCAGCGCCAACGCCCCGGCGAGGCGCGAGAAGATGCCGGGGTGGTCCGCGAGGGTGAAGGCCACGCGGGTCGCATCGCGGTCGGCGTCGGCGCGCAGGTCGATGCGGATCTCGTCATCGCGGATCCCGGCCAGAAGGTCGGCGAACACGGCATGGGTCTCGGTCGGCAGGCCGCTCCAATAGCCGTCGTAATGGCGCTGGGTCTCGGCGCGGATGGCCTTGGCGTCCCAGTGACGGGCGATCAGCAGGTGGCGCAGGGCACGCTTTGCCTCGCCGGTGCGGCGCTCGCGGTTGATCTCCTCCAGCCCGCCCTCCAGCACGGCCGCGGTCTCGGCGTGGAGGCGCCTGATCAGCATCGCCTTCCAGTTGTTCCAAGTGCCCGGCCCGACGCCGCGGATGTCGCAGACGGTCAGTACCGTCAGCAGGTCCAGCCGCTTGCGCGTCTTCACCGCCTTGGCAAAGTCGCGCAGCGTGCGCGGGTCGGAAATATCGCGCTTTTGCGCGATGTCGGACATCAGCAGGTGCTGGCGCACCAGCCATTCGACGGTTTCGACCTCCTCGGCCGAAAAACCCAGCCGGGCGACTACGCGTCGCGCAATCTGGGCGCCAATGATCGAGTGATCCTCGGGGCGGCCCTTGCCGATGTCATGCAGCAGCACCGCCATGGTGATGACCCGGCGGTTGATGTCGCCGCGCATGATCTCGCTGGTCAGGGGCAGGTCGTCCTCGGCCTCGCCACGCTCGATCTCGGCCAGGGCGGCGACGCATTGGATGGAGTGCTCGTCCACCGTGTAGTGATGATAGACGTTGAACTGCATCATCGCGACGATCGGCCGGAATTCGGGGATGAAGGCCGACAGCACGCCCAGTTCCGACATGCGGCGCAGCGGTCGCTCGGGGTTGCCGTGGTTGACCAGAAGATCGACGAACAGCCGCGCCGCCTCGGGATCGTTGCGCACCGAATCGTCGATCAGATCGAGGTTCGCGGCCACCAGCCGCATGGCGTTGGGATGGATCAGAAGGCCGGTACGCAGCCCCTCGGCGAACAACCGAAGGATGTTCAGCGGGTCTGCCAGAAAGGCCGCCTCGTCGCTGATCCCGAGGCGCCCGGCTTCCTCGCGAAAGGGCTTGCGCAGGCGACGGCGGCTGCCGAAGAGCCGCGTCAGCACCGGCGCGCGGTAAAGGTGCCGCGCCTCGAGCGCGGTCAGGAACACCCGCGTCAGATCGCCGACGCGGGTCGCGTGCAGGAAGTAGTCCTGCATGAAATGCTCGACCGCGCGACGCCCGCCATAATCGTGATAGCCCATGCGCCGGGCGACCTCGGGCTGCAGGTCGAACCCTAGCTTGTCAGTTGGCCGCCCGGTGATCAGGTGCAGGTGGCAGCGCACCGCCCAAAGGAAGTCCTCGGCCTGCCAGAAGGTCTGGTGCTCGTCGCGTGTAAACAGGCCCAGATCGACCAAGTTCTGCGCGCGGTCGACCTGATGGATATACTTTCCGATCCAGTAGAGGGCGTGCAGATCGCGCAGCCCGCCCTTGCCCTCCTTGACGTTTGGCTCCAGCACATAGCGCTGGGTGCCCTGACGCTGGTGACGGCCCTCGCGTTCCGCGAGCTTGGCCTCGATGAACTCGGGGATCTCCAACTCGAACAGTTCCGGCCAGAGCCGGGCGCGCAACTCCTCGGTCAGGGCCGGCTGGCCGGCGACAAAGCGGTGCTCCAGCAGGCTGGTGCGGATCGTCATGTCGCCCGCGGCAAGGCGCAGGCAGTCGTCGAGCGAGCGGGTCGCTTGACCGATCTTCAGTTTGAGGTCCCACAGGATGTAGAGGATCTCCTCCACCACGCTCTCGATCCACGGGGTGGTCTTCCATGGGGTCAGGAACAGCAGGTCGACGTCGGACTGGGGCGCCATCTCGGCCCGGCCATAGCCGCCCACAGCGACGACCGCGAGGCGGTCGGTCGGGTTGTTCAGCGGCAGAGGATGACGGTGGACGGTAGCCACGTGATGGGCGGCGGTGACCAGCCCGTCAGTAACGGCGGCAATGGCGCGCACGGTTTCACGCGCGGCGCGCGGATGGCTCTCGAAGCCGGCGATGACATCGGCCATCGCCTCGCTGCGCCAGCGGGTCAGCAGGGCGACGGCGGCCGCCCGCTGCTCGGCCCCGGGGACCGGCCCCAAGGCGTGGTCGATCAGTGGCAGCCCGCGCGCGGGGTCGAATAATGGATGCGCCCCCGGCAGGGCGGGGGCGCTTTGCACCACGGGGCGCGCCGGGGCGTCGTCCAAGGTTACGAGCCGAAGCCGCCGAAGCTGCGCGGCGCCGGATCGAGGATCACAACCTTGCCGCCGCGAACGGTGGCAACTGCGAGCCCGCGCTCGGTCGTCCCGTCGCCCTTGAGGCGGAAGACGCCGTTGACGCCGGCAAAGCCCGCGTTGCGGGTCAGCGCGGTCGAGGTCAGCGCGTCCTTGCGCCCGGTCCGGGCGAGGGCGGCAATGGCCGAGACGCCGTCATAGCCCAGCCCCGCCAACGCGTGCGGCCGCTCGCCGTAAGCTGCCTGGTAGCGGGCCTCGAACTGCTGGCGCAGGGCGGTGTCGGGCAGGGCAAAAATCCCTTCCTGCAGGCCGGGCAGCGACAGGCGCATCGCCGGCTCGTCAAAGCGGGTCAGGCCCATCAACTGCGCTTGGTTCGGCGTGATGCCGGCAGCGTGCAGCTTGTCGGCGAGGTAGGGCAGCACGGCGTCTTGGTTGGCGGTGACAAAGACCGCGTCGATCTTGCCAGCCTGGGCGGCGGCGGCGACGCTGGGAACGATCGAATCGACCCCGGCGCGCGAGACCTCGTGGCTGACTTTGCCCATGTTCATCGCGCCGGCGCGGCTGATCGCCGCCTCGATCGCGCGTGCGCCGAGTTGGCCGGCGACATCGCTTTCCGCGACGACCATGTAGCGCCGCTTGCCCTGGCGCACGCCGTAGCTGACGAGGCGGTCGGCGACGTTGCCAAAGCCGGTGCCGAGGGTAAAGACGTTGCCGCCCGCGACCTCGGAGTTGTTGGAAAAGCTCAGCAGGTTGACGTTCGAGCCCCGGGCGACGTTGCCGGCGGCGTTGGCGGCTTCGGCATGCAGCGGGCCGATCACGATCTTGGCGCCCGCGCGAATCGCCTCGCCCGTACGGGCGGCAGCAGTCGAGGCGTCACTGCCGGTCGAGTAAATCCGCAGATCGATATTGGCGCCCTGCGCGTCGGCCGCCGCCATCTTGGCGGCATTGGCGAGCGAGCGGCCAAGCCATTCGAGGTCCGCATTGCCGCTGCCGGTCGGCACCAGCAGCGCAACCGGGATCGGCTGGCCGGGGTCGATCATCTGCCCGGTGGCCGGGCCGCTCGCGCTCGAGCCCGTGCCCATCGGCTGACAGGCGGCCAGGAACGCGGCGGCGAGGCCGGCCAGCGCCGCACGAAGCGGGCGCAGGGCGGGCCGGCGGTTGCAAGGGGGGGCCTGCAGCGATTGGAACATGACGAACTTTCCTGATGGCTTGCCGTTGGAGCGTCTAGGCGGTCATGGAGACATGCGGCGAGGCTAGTCAATTCGCCCTGACGCTGCAACGAAGCAAAGGAGGGGCGCAATGGCATTGGGCATGGATCGGCACGCGGGCGGCGAGGACCGGGCAGAGCCCGTTCCGCTGAGCGTGCTGGCGGAGCGCGCGGCACCGGGCTTGTACCTCGTCTCGACGCCGATCGGGGCGGCACGGGACATCACGCTGCGCGCGCTGGACCTGATGAACACCGCCGATGTGCTGGCGGCCGAGGATACGCGCACCCTGCGCCATCTGCTGTCGATCCACGGCATCCCGCTGCGCGGCCGGCGCCTGCTGGCCTATCACCAGCACAACGAGACCAGTGGCGGCGACACTCCGATCCTCGCGGCGCTGGCGGGCGGCGCAGTTGTCGCCTACGCCTCCGAGGCGGGCACGCCGCTCGTTTCCGACCCCGGCTTTCGCCTGGCGCGCGGGGCGATTGCCCAAGGCGCGCAGGTGTTTGCCGCGCCGGGCGCCTCGGCAGTCCTGGCAGCTCTGGCGGTTTCGGGCCTGCCCAGCGACAGGTTCCTGTTCGCCGGTTTTCCTCCCGCCACGGATGCGGCGCGCAACCGCTGGCTGGACGGCGTTTTGGGGATCGATGCCACCGTGATCGCTTTTGAAAGCCCGAGGCGCGTTAAGGAATTCTTGAGAAACCTGTGCGAAAAGGATGGCGAGCGGGGTATCGTGATCTGCCGGGAGTTGACCAAGCGGTTCGAGGAGGTGTTGCGGGGAACGGCAGCCGAATTGGCCCGCGATCTGCGCATTGAGGGCATGAAAGGCGAGGTCGTGGTGCTGATCGACCGCAAGGTCGCTGAGGGGACCTCGATGGAGGAGGCGCGAAAGATGGTTGCAGCGGCAATGAAGGGCGGCTTGTCGATGCGCGACGCCGCCCAGGCCGTGGCCGAGGCAAGCGGTCTGCCACGACGCGCGGTCTATCAGGCCGCCTTGGCTGGGGGTGGGGAATGACACGCAAGACGCCATGTGCCCAGCGTGCCAGTCGGGGGGCGCTGTCGCACGCGGCGGGTCACGCCGCCGAGGATCAGATCGCCCGGCGCTACGAGATGGCCGGCTGCGATATCCTTGCCCGGCGCTGGCGTGGGGCGGCGGGCGAGATTGACCTGATCGTCCGCGACGGCGAGACGATTGTGTTTGTCGAGGTGAAGAAGGGGGCGAGCCACTCGGATGCCGCGGAGCGGCTGCGCCGCCGCCAGATGGACCGCATCTGTCTCGCTGCCTGTGAGTACTGCGGGATGGACGCCGAAATGCGCTTTGACGCGGCGTTGGTCGACGACCTGGGCCGGGTAGAACTGCTCCACAACGCATTCGAGGCCGCCTGAGCTGGACCTTGCGAAGCGGCGCGATCCGTCCCAAGAACCGGGACCGAACTTGGGCGCAAGGAACGACCGCATGGCATTGAGCGTCGCATTGCAGATGGATCCGGTCGAGCATGTCTCGATCACCGCCGACAGCACGTTCCGCCTCGGCATCGAGGCGCAGGCGCGGGGCCACCGGTTGTTCCAGTACACGGTCGACCGGCTGATGTTCGTTGATGGCCAGGTGCGTGCCACCGGCCGTAGGGCGACCCTGCATCAGCGCGAAGATGCGCATGTGACCTTCGGGCCGTGGGAAGAGGTTGATCTGGCCTCGTTCGACGTGGTCTGGCTGCGCCAGGACCCGCCGTTCGACATGGGCTATATCACCTCGACCCATCTGCTCGAGCGGTTGGCGCCGGGGACACTGGTCCTCAACGACCCGTTCTGGGTCCGGAACTGTCCGGAAAAACTGATGGTCCTGGACTTCCTCGACCTGACCCCGCCGACCATCATCACCCGTGATCTGGCGGCGATTCGCGCATTTCGCGCGCGTCACGGCGATATCGTGGTCAAGCCGCTCTACGGCAACGGTGGTGCCGGCGTGTTCCACCTGCGGCCCGAGGATCCCAACCTCGCGTCGCTGATGGAGACGTTCACTGCCATCAACCGCGAGCCGGTGATCGCCCAGAAGTACCTGCCCGCGGTGACGCTGGGCGACAAACGCATCATTCTGGTTGACGGCGAGCCAGTCGGGGCCATCAACCGCGTTCCCGCGGCGGGCGAGGCGCGCTCGAACATGCATGTCGGCGGCCGCCCCGAGCCGGCCGCCCTGACCGAGCGCGAGCGCGAGATCTGCGCTCGGATCGGGCCGGCCCTGCGGGACAAGGGCCTGCTGTTCACCGGCATCGACGTGATCGACGGCTGGCTGACCGAGATCAACGTGACCTCGCCCACCGGCATCCAGGAACTCGAGCGGTTCGACGGCACCAACGCCGCCGCCGCTATTTGGGATGCCGTTGAGCGGCGCCTCGCCGAAGGGGTGACGGTCCGCCGTTAAGGCGTTCGCGGTTCGGCTTTCCTTGAGGCGTTAACCCTATCTTAAACCCGTTATGCGACCTGACGGGTAAGCTCAGCGCGGGGCAGGAGGGTGAATGGTCGCGATCGCCTATACTGTCGCTTTTCAAGGGGTCGAGGCCCGGCTGGTCGAGGTGCAATGCTCGGTGGCGGCCGGCCTGCCGGCCTTCACCCTGGTCGGGCTGCCGGACAAGGCGGTCAGTGAAGCCAAGGAGCGGGTGCGGGCTGCATTCGCGGCCCTGTCGATCGCGATGCCTTCCAAGCGCATCACGGTAAACCTGTCGCCGGCGGACATGCCCAAGGAAGGCTCGCATTTCGACCTGCCCATTGCGTTGGCGGTCCTGGCCGCGCTCGAGATCATTCCCGGCGAGGAGATCGAGGGTGTCGTCTCGCTGGGCGAACTGGCGCTCGATGGCCGGCTCGTGCCGGTCGCCGGCGCTCTGCCTGCCGCGATGGCGGCGGGCGAGGAGGAGCGGGCGCTGATTTGCCCGCGCGCCTGCGGACCCGAGGCGGCCTGGGTCAGCGCGGTCCCGGTCTTTGCCGCCGGCCACCTGCGTGAGGCCGTCGATCATCTGACCGGCCGAGCGCCGCTTGCCCCGGCGCGGCCCGGAGAGGTGACGCGGCCCGTTGCGAGCCGCGATCTGTCGGAGGTGCGCGGTCAGGAGATTGCCAAGCGCGCGCTGGAGATTGCGGCCGCCGGGCGGCACCATCTGCTGATGGTTGGACCGCCTGGCGCGGGTAAATCGATGATTGCCGCCTGCCTGCCGGGGCTGATGCCGGCGCTGACCCCGGCCGAGGCGCTGGAAACCTCGATGATCCATTCGCTGGCCGGCACGCTGGAGGAGGGGGGGATCTCGCGGGTCGCGCCTTACCGTACGCCCTCGCAGACCGCCTCGATGGCGGCGATGACCGGGGGCGGGCGCGCTGCGAAACCGGGCGAGGTCAGCCTCGCGCATAACGGCGTGCTGTTCCTCGACGAACTGCCGGAGTATTCCCGCCCGGTGCTGGAAACGCTGCGCCAGCCGATCGAGACTGGCGAGGTCGTGGTTGCCCGGGCCAGCGCGCATATCCGCTATCCGTGCCAGTTCCTGCTGATCGCCGCGGCGAATCCCTGTCGTTGCGGCTATCTGGCTGACCCGGCGCGGGCCTGTTCCAAGGCGCCGATTTGCGGCGCCGATTACATGTCACGGATTTCGGGACCACTGCTCGACCGCTTTGACCTGCGCATCGAGGTGCCGGCGGTGTCGCTGGATGATCTGTCGCAACCGCCGCGCGGCGAGGGCTCGGCTGCGGTCGCGGCGCGCGTTGCCGCGGCGCGGGAAATCCAGTTGGCGCGCTTTGCGGAGGAGGATGGGGTGCGGGTGAATGCCGCGGCGACGGGCGCGCTGCTGGAGCGAATCGCGCCCCTCGACGAGGCCGGGCAGGCGCTGATCCGGCGGGCGGCCGACCGCCTGGGCCTGACCGCGCGTGGCTATCACCGCGTGCTGCGCACGGCGCGCACGATTGCCGATCTGGACGGAGCCGAGGTGATCGAGGTGAACCACTTGGCCGAGGCGATCAGTTACCGGCTGCCTTTCGTCGCTGGCGGCTAGGCCCCGCGCCGCCCTGCGCCGTGGATCGCCTGCAGAACCGCGCACCTAAGTCGGCCGCGCGGACTGGCTGGCCGTTCCTTGCCGCGACGGCGAGAGCGGCTTAGCTAGGTGCCGGGACAGGTCGGTTCTGCGAGGGCGCGATGCACGGCAAACGGGTTCTTCTGGTCATCGGCGGCGGCATTGCGGCATACAAGACCCTGGAACTGATCCGGCTTTTGCGCCGCGAAGGGGTCGAGATCGCGCCAGTGCTGACCGAGGCGGGTGCGGAGTTCGTGACCCCGCTCAGCGTCGCGGCGTTGGCGGGGCAGGCGGTGAATCAGGAGCTGTTCGACCTGACGCGCGAGGCCGAGATGGGCCATATCCAGCTGTCGCGCGCGGCCGATCTGGTGGTCGTCGCCCCGGCCACGGCCAATCTGATGGCCAAGCTGGCGGCGGGCCTCGCGGATGATCTGGCCTCGACCCTGTTGCTGGCAACGGACAAGCCGGTGCTGATGGCGCCGGCGATGAACGTGCGGATGTGGGATCACGCCGCGACCCGTCGCAACCGGGCGCAGTTGGGCGCCGATGGCGTCAGCTTCGTCGGCCCGGACGAGGGGCCGATGGCCTGCGGCGAGTTCGGCCCCGGCCGCATGGCAGAGCCGCCGGCGATCCTTGCCGCGATCCGGCGGGCGCTGGGCGGTGCATTGCAACTGACCGATCTGGCAAATCCGCCGCTTGCCGCCCCGGCGCCGCTGGCGGGGCGGCGGGTTCTGGTTACCTCGGGGCCGACGCACGAGCCGATCGATCCGGTGCGCTACATCGCCAACCGCAGTTCAGGCGCGCAAGGCACGGCGATTGCCGCCGCGTTGCGCGATCTGGGGGCGGAAGTGGTGTTCGTCACGGGACCTGCCGAGGTGCCGCCGCCCCCCGGGGTTGAGGTGGTCAAGGTCGAGACCGCGGCCGAGATGGCGCGGGCCGTGGAAGCCGCGTTGCCCGTCGACGTGGCGGTCATGGCGGCCGCTGTGGCAGATTGGCGTGTTGAAAACGGCTCGGACCGCAAGATCAAGAAGGACGGCAGCGGCCGCCCGCCGAGCCTGCAGATGGCCGAGAACACCGATATTCTGGCGACCGTCAGCCAGCCCGGGCCGTGCCGGCCGGCGCTGGTGGTCGGTTTTGCAGCCGAGACTCACGACGTGATCGCCCATGCCACGGCCAAGCGTGCACGCAAGGGCTGCGACTGGATCGTGGCCAATGACGTCAGCCCGGGCACCGGGATCATGGGCGGGACCGAGAATGCCGTCACCCTGATCACACCGGCGGGCGCCGAGGAATGGCCGCGCTTGCCCAAGGCCGAGGTCGCCCGCCGCCTTGCCACGCGGGTTGCCGAGGCGCTGGCGGCGCCGGCGCCTCTTGTGCCGCCCGCCCCGCGATGAGTCGAGTCTATCTGGACTGGAACGCGACCGCGCCCCTGCGCCCCGAGGCGCGGGCGGCAATGGCCGAGGGCTTTGCACTGGTCGGTAACCCGTCGTCAGTTCACGCCGAGGGGCGGGCCGCCAAGATGGCGCTGGAACGCGCCCGCGAGGCGGTGGCGACCGCGCTGGGCGCAGAGGCGGCCGATGTCGTCTTCACCTCGGGCGCGACCGAAGCAGCGGCGCTGGCCCTTGCGGGGCGCGATCTGTCCTCAGCCGCGGTCGAGCATGACGCCATCCTCGCCTGGACGCGGGCCGATCTGGGGGTGGCGGACGACGGCCGGGTGACGGTGCCCGACCCGGCGCGCGCGACCCTGCAGGCCGCGAACAGCGAGACCGGGGTGCTGCAGGACCTGCCACCGGGCCTCGCCCTCAGCGATCTGACGCAGCTCTTCGGCAAGCTGCCCTTTGCGTTTGACTGGTCCGGCATAGATGCCGGCATCGTCTCGGCCCACAAGCTGGGCGGCCCCAAGGGCATTGGCGCGCTGGTCCTGCGCAAGGGGCTGGACCTGCAGGCGCGAATCAGGGGCGGCGGGCAGGAGAGCGGACGCCGCGCGGGGACCGAAAATCTGGTCGGCGCCCTGGGGTTTGCCGCCGCGGCAACCGCCGCGCAGGCCGATCTGAGCCGAGGTATCCCAGAAAAACTGTCGGAGTTGCGCGATTACCTGCAAAGCAGGGTGGAAGCCTCCGCCGGAATGACTAGATTGCCGGGACGCGAGACGCGGCGTTTGCCGGGCACGCTGTGCATCCTGACGCCCGGCTGGCTGGGCGAGACGCAGGTCATGCAGATGGATCTGGCCGGGTTCGCCGTTTCGGCAGGCTCGGCATGCTCGTCCGGGAAGGTCCGGCCAAGCGGGGTCCTGCGGGCCATGGGCGTCAGTGAAGACGATGCCTCGTGTGCCATTCGCGTATCGATCGGACCGGACACCAGCCGGGACGAAGTTGAACGTTTCGCCGACGCCTGGTGCGCTGCCCGTGATCGCTGGCAGGCACGCAGGCGCGGATCCGGCGCAGGCCGGGCAGGAGGTTGACCATGGCCGAGGCCGCACTTGATCTTGACGTCCGCGAGGGTGTCGACGCCGCGACGGTTGCAACCGTGCAGGGCATGGGCGCCTACAAATACGGCTGGGATACCGAAATCGAGATGGAGTATGCCCCAAAGGGCATTTCCGAGGATATCGTCCGACTGATCTCGCAGCGCAACGAAGAGCCGGAATGGATGACCGAATGGCGTCTGACCGCCTTCCGCCGCTGGCAGCAGATGGAAGAGCCGCGCTGGGCGATGGTCGATTACCCCGACATCGATTTCCAGGACCAGTATTATTACGCGCGCCCCAAAAGCATGGTGGTGCGCCCGCAATCGCTGGATGACGTCGATCCCAAGCTGCTGGCGACCTATGCCAAACTGGGTATCCCGCTGAAGGAACAGGCGATCCTCGCTGGAGTCGAGGGCGAGGACGCGGCCCCCGCCGAGGGCCGCCGGGTCGCCGTCGATGCCGTCTTCGACAGCGTCAGCGTGGGCACCACCTTCAAAGAAGAACTGGCCCGAGCCGGCGTGATCTTCTGCCCGATCAGCGAGGCGATCCGCGACTATCCCGAGCTGGTCAAGAAGTACCTCGGCAGCGTCGTGCCCCAGTCGGACAACTATTTCGCGACGCTGAACAGCGCAGTGTTTTCGGACGGCAGCTTTGTCTACATCCCGCCGAACACCCGCTGCCCGATGGAGCTGTCGACCTATTTCCGCATCAATGCCGAGAATACTGGCCAATTCGAGCGGACGCTGATCATCGCCGACAAAGGCAGCTATGTCAGCTACCTCGAGGGCTGCACCGCGCCCAAGCGCGACACCGCGCAGCTGCACGCCGCGGTGGTCGAACTGGTGATCCTCGAGGATGCCGAGGTGAAATACTCGACTGTCCAGAACTGGTTTCCGGGCGACGAGGAAGGCAACGGCGGAATCTACAACTTCGTCACCAAGCGCGCTGATTGCCGCGAGGCGAACGCCAAGGTGATGTGGACCCAGGTCGAGACCGGCAGCGCGATTACCTGGAAATACCCGTCCTGCATCCTGCGCGGTGATGGCGCGCAGGGCGAATTCTATTCGATCGCGATCACCAACAACCGCCAGCAGGCCGACACCGGAACCAAGATGCTCCATCTTGGCCGCAACACCCGCTCGCGCATCGTATCCAAGGGGATCAGCGCCGGCCGCGCCCAGAATACCTATCGCGGGCTGGTGACGATGCACCCCAAGGCGACCAATAGCCGCAACTACACGCAGTGCGACAGCCTGCTGATCGGCGATCGATGCGGCGCCCACACGGTGCCCTATATCGAGGTCAAGAACATGTCCTCGCGCGTCGAGCACGAGGCGACCACGAGCAAGGTCGATGACGAGCAACTGTTCTACTGCCGTCAGCGCGGCATGGACGAGGAGGAAGCCGTCGCCCTGGTCGTGAACGGCTTTTGCCGCGAGGTGCTTCAGGCCCTGCCGATGGAATTCGCCATGGAGGCGCAGGCGCTGGTCGCCATCAGCCTCGAGGGCAGCGTCGGCTGACAAAGCCGCCGCCCCGTGCCTGGGGCGGTCGCCATCAAACCATCGTTCCGGCCAATGGCCCAGCCCGCCATGGGAATGTCTTGAGCATGTCTAACGCGCCCAGTCCCATATCGCCCCAAGGCACATGCGCCTTTGGCGCCCCGCGCCGGATGGCGGACGGTCTGGCCGCGCGGGGGAAATCGGGATAGGCGATGGCCTGCGGACGACACGAACTTTGACGGATCAGTTATTCTAAGCCCGGCCGACCGCGGCGGGCCTTGCGGACAGGTAGGACCATGCTGGAAATCAACGACCTTCACGTCAAGCTCGAGGACGAGGACAAGCAAATCCTCAAGGGCGTCACGCTGAGCGTTCCGGCCGGCGAGGTCCATGCCATCATGGGGCCGAACGGCTCGGGCAAGTCGACCCTCAGCTATGTGCTGTCAGGTCGCGACGGCTATGAGGTGACCGAGGGTACAGCCACGCTGGACGGCGTCGACCTGCTGGAGATGGAGCCCGAGGACCGTGCCGCCGCGGGCCTGTTCCTGGCGTTCCAGTACCCGGTCGAGATCCCGGGCGTGGGCAATATGACCTTCCTGCGCACCGCGATGAACGCCCAGCGCAAGGCGCGCGGCGAGGCCGAGCTTTCGGCCGGCGACTTCCTCAAGCTGGTGCGCGAGAAAGCCAATGCGCTGAAGATCGACGCCGAGATGCTGAAGCGTCCGGTCAACGTCGGTTTCTCGGGCGGCGAGAAAAAGCGCAACGAAATCCTGCAGATGGCCATGCTGGAGCCGCGGATGTGCATCCTTGACGAGACCGACAGCGGCCTCGACGTTGATGCCATGCGCCTCGTCTCCGAGGGGGTGAACGCCCTGCGCGCACCGGATCGCGCCTTCCTGGTCATCACGCACTACCAGCGGCTGCTGGACCATATCCGCCCGGACGTGGTGCACATCATGGCTGATGGCCGGATCGTGCGCAGCGGCGGCCCCGAGCTGGCGCTGGAGGTCGAGCGCGACGGTTACGGTGCGATCCTGTCGGAGGCCCGCTGATGGCGGACCTGTCACCTGTCCTGACCCGAACCCCGGCGAGCGATTCGCCCCTAGGCGTCGCCCGGCAAGCGGCCGAGGATCGCCTGGCGCAATTGGGCCTGCCCGGCCGCCGGGACGAATACTGGCGCTTTGCCGGCCCAGCCGATTTCTCGCAGGGCGATGCGCCTTCCGTCGCCCTGCCGCAGGGCGACGGCACGCTGTTCTCCGATCTGGACCGCCTGACGCTGGTTTTCGTGGATGGCCGTTTTGACGCCGCAGCCTCCGATCCGCTGCCGCTGGACGGGGTCGAGATTGCGCCCTTGGCGGCAGCGCCGGACTGGGCGCGCCGCGCCTACGGCGCGCGCGAGGCGGCGGCGCATATCCCGGTGCCGCGTCCCCTGGCGGCGATGAATACCGCAAGGGCCGCGGATGGCCTCGCGATCCGCGTCACCGGCCGCCCCACGCGGCCGCTTCACATCCTGCATCGGCGCACCGAGGCGGCCGGCGATGCGGTCTGGCACCATGTCATCCACCTCGAACCGGGGGCCGAGCTGACACTGATCGAGACCGGCTCGGCCGGCTCGCGACAGAACTCGGTGATCGAGGCCGATCTCGCCGACGGTGCCAAGCTGCACCTGATCGCCGCCAAGCGCCGCGGCGACGAACTGGCGCTCTCGCATCTGTTCGCGCGTCTCGGCAACGAATCGGTGCTCAAGTCCTTTGCGCTGGCGCTGGATGGCCGGCATCTTCGTCGCGAGGCAGTGATCGATGTCGTCGGCGATGACGCGGTGGTCCATCTGGCCGGCGCCGCGCTGGGCGATGGCCGCGATTTCATCAACGATGACACGGTATTCATCATTCACGGCGGCCTGCGCGGTGAAAGCCGCCAAGTGTTCAAAAAGGTACTACGGGGCAGCGCGACCGGCATCTTTCAGGGCAAGATCCTGGTCCGGCCGGGCGCGCAGAAAACCGACGGCTACCAGATCAGCCAGTCGCTGCTGCTGGATGAACTGTGCCAGTTCCTCGCCAAGCCCGAACTGGAAATCTACGCCGACGACGTGAAGTGCAGCCACGGCAGCACCACCGGCGCGATCGACGAGACGGCGTTGTTCTACCTGCGCTCGCGCGGCGTGCCCAAGGCTCAGGCCGAAGTGCTGTTGGTGCTCTCCTTCCTCGCCGACGCGCTGGCCGAGATCGAGGATGACGGCCTGCGCAGCCGCATTTCTGCCCGCGTCGAGGAGGCGTTGACCGCCGACGCCGGCCAGATTGGCAACGGCGGGTGAGACCGGCGCCGCCCCGCGCCGCCCGCGGCCTGGCGCCGCGCGTGCTGGAAAGCTGGTTCGCACCGGGGCGGGTCGTGCGCGGATTGCGCGGCATGCCCGAGGGCGCCCTGCTGGCGCTCCTGCTGGCGGCGCTGCTGGTCTTCCTGATCGCGCAGGCGCCCGGCCACGCGCGGGCAGCGGCGCTGGACCCGGGGATTCCGTTGGGACCGCGCCTGGCCGGGGCAGGGCTTGCCGTCATGTTCCTGATGCCGCTGGCTGCCTACGGCGCGGCGCAGGCGCTCAGTTGGCTGCTACGCCTTGGCGGATGGGTGCTCCACCCAGCCGATTCGCGGCTCGCGCTCTTCTGGGCACTGCTGGCCGTTGCCCCGGCGATGTTGCTGGCTGGTCTCACCGAGGGGCTGGTCGGTCCCGGCCCGGCGCTGACCGCGACGCGGCTGCTGGCCGGGACCGGGTTCCTGTTCATCTGGCTCTCGGGTGTGCGGGCGTTGATCGAAAGGCCAGGAAAATGAACCCGTCGGCCTTCACGCGCATGGCCATGCTGACCCTGCAAAGGCCGGACCGCGCCATCGCCATGATGCGCGGGCTGCAACTGCCGATGGCGGACCGCTGGGCAGCCCTGGCCCTCGCGACGGTCCTGTCTTCGATTCTGGCCGGCCTTGCAAACCTGATGTTTCCTTCTCAGGCCGGGGGCGCCAGCGCGCTGCTGGTCGCCTCGCCCATTGTACTGACGGTGCTGCAGTTCTTTGCCCTGACGGCTGCCGCCGCGCTGATGGCGCGCGTCGGCCAGATGTTTGGCGGCCATGGCAATTTTCCTGACGCGTTGCTGGCGCTGACCTGGATCGACCTGATCATCATCGCCGCGCAGGCCGTGCAACTGGCGCTCATGGTGGTCCTGCCCTCTGCCTCTACCATGCTGTCGCTGGCGACGCTGGCGCTCTATGTCGTTCTGGCGGTGCGAGTGACGACCGCGCTGCACGGATTTTCCAATCCCTTCCTCGTCGCCCTTGGCATGGTCTCGACGCTGATGTTGACCGGCGCCGTCCTCAGCGTCGTTCTGGCCATGCTTGGCCTGCTGCCCGCCCCGGAGGCGCTGCCATGACGCTTGATCTGCCCGCCATCCGCGCCGATTTCCCGATCCTGTCGCGGCAGGTCAACGGCCGGCCGCTGGTCTACCTCGACAACGGCGCCAGCGCGCAAAAGCCGCGCGTCGTGATCGACGCCATCTCGCGCACATACGAAGGCGAATACGCCAACGTCCACCGCGGGCTGCACACGCTGTCGACCCTTGCGACCGAGCGTTACGAGGCGGTGCGCGGCACCATCGCCCGCTTCCTCAAGGCGCGCCATCCGGCCGAGGTGATCTTCACCTCCGGCGCGACCGAGGCCATCAATCTGGTCAGCTATTCCTGGGCCGCCCCGCGCCTGAAGGCCGGGGACGAGATCCTGCTGTCGGTGCTGGAGCACCACGCCAATATCGTCCCCTGGGCTTTCCTGCGCGAGCGTCAGGGCGTCGTGCTGAAATGGGTCGAGCCAGAACCCGACGGCAGCTTGCCGCCGGAAAAGATGCTGGCTGCGATCACCCCCCGCACCAAGCTGATCGCCGTCACCCACATGTCGAACGTGACGGGCACCGTCGTCGATGTCGGCGCCATCGCGCGCGGCACTGACGTTCCGGTTCTGGTCGATGGCAGCCAGGCTGCCGTCCACCTGCCGCTGGATGTGCCGGCGCTTGGCTGCGCCTTCTACGCCATCACCGGGCACAAGCTGTATGGCCCGTCCGGCTCGGGTGCGATCTGGATCGACCGCGCCCGCCAGGACGAGATGCGCCCCTTCATGGGCGGCGGTGACATGATCCGGGAGGTCACGCGCGAGGCCGTGACCTATGCCGACCCGCCGCTGCGGTTCGAGGCCGGCACGCCTGGCATCGTCAACCAGATCGGCCTGGGCGTCGCGCTCGACTACATGATGGGCCTCGGGATGGAGAACATCGCCGCGCATGAGCGTGCGCTGCGCGACCACGCCCGCGCGCGCCTGCGGGAATTGAACTGGCTGACCGTCCAGGGGGATGCACCGGGCAAAGGGGCGATCTTCTCGATGACGATGGAGGGGGCGCATGCGCATGACCTCTCGACCATCCTCGACAAGCGCGGCATCGCCATCCGCGCCGGCACCCACTGCGCCATGCCGCTGATGCAGTTCTACGGCGTTACCGCGAGCGCCCGTGCCAGCTTTGCCCTCTACAACACCGAGGCCGAGGTTGACGCCCTGATCGACGGCCTGATCTTCTGCCGCGAGCTGTTCGCCTGACCTTGCCCGGTCCCCGCGCTGCGTGTAGGAACGGCGCCAGGCACCCGTAGCTCAGCTGGATAGAGCGCTGCCCTCCGAAGGCAGAGGTCACAGGTTCGAATCCTGTCGGGTGCGCCACTTCATCGCTGATCGCCATTGCCCGTCTGAGGCGAGCCAGCGCTGAACTGCGGGTCCGCGCGCCCGTTCGACGGCGTCAGAGATCCGTCTGAATCCAGGTTGGCGAATGATGGATGTCGATGGTTTGCAGCCGGCCCGGCCCGAGATTTTCAAATCTATGCGGGATGGCGGCGGGGCCGAACACCACCTCGCCGGCGGCTGCGTCGATGGTCGTCTCACCAACATGGAAACGCGCGTGACCGGCGATTACGACGAAAGTTTCATCGTAGGGGTGGACATGAAGACGCGGCCCCTTGCCTACCTCGTCAGTGCCGTAAGCCAGAACCGTGATCGGTCCCCCTAACGCCAGACCCTCGAGGCTTCCGCGCCAGGGGCCTTCGTTCCCCGCTTTAACCAGAACGCCCTTGGACGGGGCACGCCCGTCGGGCTTGACCGTCGCGGGGTCGAAATCTCTGCGCGCCATGGTCTCTTGTCCCTGCGCCTGGCACTCGCGGACAGCACTGGCGTGCCGCGAGACCCTCCTGGGTTGGCATATCTGAACACTAAGCAGGTTAGCTGCGCTCACTTCCACCGGAAAACGAAGATCGTCTCCCGCGCTCCGAGCGCACGACGCGGTGACGTTGGCGCGATGGCGCTTGCTTTAACGACTTGCTCGAAGCCGCCGCTGTTCCGCCCGGCTGATGTTTGTCCGGCTGAAGTGGACCCTGCCGGGGACCCGCGCGGTGGGTTGCCCGAGAATTACGGTAGAATTGCCCCTTTTCACATCGATGCGGATGCGGTGTCGCGCCGCGCGGTCTTGTAGTCCGACGCCCGGTCGGGGAGTTTGGCGCCAGCTTCAGCGCGGACCACGGCATGGGCCGGCGCCACCATCAAACCTCAGATGCACCGGGCCTCGGCGCCGCGCGCTTCGACTGACAAGGACCAAGACATGACCGAAATCGCCACGACCGCCCAGGACATCCTGACCCGCCTTGGCGTCCAGCCCGCGCGTTACACGGACGGTACTCTGGAGAGCTTTTCCCCCGTTACGGGCGAGCGTATCGCCGCGCTGCCGGAGCAGAAGGCGGCCGAGGTGACCCAGGCGATCGATCGCGCCGCCGCCGCCTTCCGTGAATGGCGCCTCGTTCCCGCCCCGCGCCGGGGCGAACTGGTCCGCCTGCTGGGCGAAGAGTTGCGCGCAGCCAAGGATGACCTCGGCCGGCTGGTGTCGATCGAGGCTGGCAAGAGCCCCTCGGAAGGCGCCGGCGAGGTGCAGGAGATGATCGATATCTGCGATTTTGCCGTCGGCCTGTCGCGCCAGTTGTACGGCCTGACCATCGCTACCGAGCGTCCCGGGCACCGGATGATGGAAACCTGGCATCCGCTGGGGGTCGTCGGGGTAATCTCGGCCTTCAACTTTCCCGTCGCGGTCTGGTCGTGGAACGCCGCGCTCGCGCTGGTCTGCGGCAACCCGGTCGTCTGGAAGCCGTCGGAAAAGACGCCGCTGACGGCACTTGCCTGCCAGGCGATCCTCGAGCGGGCCGCGGCCCGCTTTGGCGATGTGCCGGACGGGTTGAGCCAGGTCATCATCGGCGGCCGCGAGACGGGCGAGGCGATGGTGGACGATCCGCGCGTCGCGCTGGTGTCGGCCACGGGTTCGACCCGCATGGGCCGGCAGGTCGGACCCAAGGTCGCGGGCCGCTTTGGCCGCGCGATCCTCGAACTCGGCGGGAACAACGCCGGCATCGTCTGCCCCTCGGCCGATCTGGATATGGCGCTGCGCGCCATTGCCTTTGGTGCGATGGGCACGGCCGGACAGCGCTGCACCACGATGCGCCGCCTGTTCGTCCATGAAAGCGTCTATGACCAGTTGGTGCCCGGGCTGATCAAGGCCTACGGCTCTGTCTCGGTCGGCAACCCGCTGACGACGCAGGCGCTTGTCGGACCGCTGGTCGATGGCCAGGCGTTCCAGGCGATGCAGGACGCGATCGCGGCGGCGACTGCTGCGGGCGGCAAGGTCCACGGCGGCACGCGTGTCACCGAAGCCGGTCCCGAGGCGGCATTCTATGTGAAGCCGGCCCTGATCGAGATGCCCGAGCAGACCGGTCCGGTGCTCGAGGAAACCTTTGCCCCGATCCTCTACGTCATGCGCTACGGCGATTTTGACGAGGTGATTGCCCAGCACAACGCGGTGGGCGCGGGCCTGTCCTCGTCGATCTTCACGACCGATCTGCGCGAGAGCGAGATGTTCCTGTCGGCCGCGGGGTCGGACTGCGGCATTGCCAACGTCAACATCGGCACCTCGGGCGCCGAGATCGGCGGCGCCTTCGGCGGCGAAAAGGAAACGGGCGGCGGGCGCGAAAGCGGCTCTGACGCGTGGAAGGCCTACATGCGCCGGGCGACCAACACGATCAACTACTCGCGCCAGTTGCCGCTAGCCCAGGGCGTCGTTTTCGACATCTGATGGTGCTGAGCGTCAGCACGAAATCGTTCCGCCGCAACGTGGCCGTTGCGGCGGGCTTTTTTTGGGCCATCGGGATTTTCACAATGCGAGGCTGGAGCCTTTGTGCGGCGCACCGCCGCCGCAGATGCCGTTGACCTCGCGAGCCGAGTGGGCAGCGGATCGGCGTAACTCCCCTTACCGAAGAGATATCTAAATCCCGAATGACGCGAGGATCGGGCAGGGGCCCTTGACGCCATGCTCGCATTCGTTTGCGAGCCGCCGCAGGGCGTCCCTTGCGCGCTCTAAATCGGCGATCTTGGCGTTCAGATGCTCGACCCTTGCGTGGGCGAGTTCGCGCGCCCGCGCGCGGTCCTCGCCGGCGTCGAGGAGCAGCAGTTCCTTGATCTCCTCCAGTGTAAACCCGGCCGCCTGTGCCTGGCGGATAAAGCGCAGGCGGCGCAGATCCTCGCCGCCGTAGCGACGGATCCCGCCAACGCGGTGGGGCGTGCCGAGCAGACCCTTGCGCTGGTAGAATCGGACCGTCTCGACCCCGACCTTCCCGCCTGCTGCAAGGCCGCCAATCGTCAGCGTGTTCGACTCTTGACTCTGTACCATGGTACAGACCCTATATCTGCCCCGGCCCCACCACAAGGAACGTGAGATGTCGGACCTGAGCAAACATCCAGCACCCGGAACGAAAGCGGCGCTGTACCGCATGGTGATGCCCGGGCACACCTGCCCCTATGGGCTGAAATCCATGCATCTGCTCAAGCGCGCCGGCTACCAGGTCGAGGATCATCACCTCGAGACACGCGAGCAGACCCAGGCCTTCAAGGCCGAACACGGCGTTGCGACCACGCCCCAGATCTTTATCGACGGCAAACGAATCGGCGGGCATGACGACCTGCGCCGCTTCCTCGGCAAGAGTGTCGCGGATCCCAAGGCGACCAGCTATCGCCCGGTCATCGCGCTGTTCGCGACGACGGCGTTGATGGCGATGGCGGCAAGCTATGCTGTCACCGGAAACCCGCTGACGCTGATGGCCGCGGAATGGTTCATCGGCTTCTCAATGGCCGTGCTGGCGCTGCTCAAGCTGCAGAACGTCGAGACGTTCGCCACGATGTTCCTGAACTACGACCTTCTGGCCGAGCGCTGGGTGCCCTACGGCTATATCTATCCCTTTGCCGAGGGGCTGGCAGGCGTTCTGATGATCGCGGGCGCGCTGACCTGGCTGTCGGTGCCCATCGCACTTTTCATCGGGACGGTCGGCGCGGTGTCGGTCTTCAAGGCGGTCTATGTCGAGAACCGCGAGTTGAAATGCGCCTGCGTCGGCGGGGGCAGCAACGTGCCGCTGGGCTTTATCTCGCTGGTCGAGAACCTGATGATGATCGCCATGGCGGTGTGGATGGCCCTCGCTGCATTCGGCGTCGCGCCCGAGGGCGTCCACCGTCTGGGCTAGCGCGGTGCAGGATGGCGGGCCGACCCGCAGCGGGAGGGTTACCAGAGGCGGAAGGCGGCCCCGTAACCCGCTGCGTGCATCGCCTGGATCGCCGCGGCCAGCGGGATTGCGGTCAGAAACACCAGTGCATCGGCCAGGTTGCGGCGCAGGACGGACAAATCGACCGTGATGCGCGGGGGGGTGTGAAAATTGGACAGGCGCGGCATCAGGCGGGGCACGTGGGCGGCGTAGGCGTCGTAAGCGGGGCCAAAGGCGGCGCGCAGGAAACGCTCCTCCCGTCGGGCGGTCAGCCACAGGACAGCAGCGGCGAGCGCGCCGAGCGCCACCGCCAGCACCACGCTGCCGAGCGCGAGGCCAAAGCCGACCACCCCGATGATCGAGAAGGAATAGAGCGGGTGGCGGCAGAGCGAATAGGGGCCGTCCTGCATGACTGTCGCGTTCTTGCGACCGCCGATATAGAGAATCGCCCAGAACCGGCCCAGCACCGCGGCGATGATCGTTAAGGTGCCCAGGGTGTGCACCAGCGACAGCGCGGCGCCGTGCCAGACGGGAACGCCCAGGAGGATCGGCAGGGCGGCGAGCACGAACAGGATGCGCAACACCGCGATCCGAAGGCGCTGGTTGGCGGGGGTGATGGTGTGGTTTGAGTCGGCGGTGACGCTCATCAGCTGGCAAATCCCATCTCGGGCTCCAGGGCCTCCCAGCTCTGGTCCATGGGCCAGGCGGCGGTCAGCGGCAGCGAGACATGGCCAAAACGGAAAGATATCTGCGACTCGGCTGCCTCTTCGCCGCCGCCGTGACGCGCTAGCCACAAGGCGGACGCGAGGCCGGTACGGTCGGCCCCCGACTTGCAGTGGATCAGCACCGGGCCGGGCATTGAATCCAGCAACGCGAGCAATTCGTTGGCCCGGGCCGGGGTCAGATGCTCGCCGGCGCTCATGCGGAAATCGGCATGGGCGAGGCCAAGGCGCTTCGAGGTTGCAATCTCGTCGCGATACCAGTCGGAGTCCGAGGCGCCACGCAGGTTGACCACGCTGCGAATGCCGTTGACGCCAGCCCAGTTGGTCAGCGCCTCGGGGCTCGGCTGGGCCGAACGATACATCTCGCCGGCGCGAACCGGATGGAAGTTGCCGCGGTATTGCAGGAAGCCCGCCCAGCCGGCGGCGGCGATCAGCAAGCCGATGAAAAACAGCCCCGCCCGCAGCAAGAAGCGCAGGGCGAGGCGTGAGGGCGGGCGCGACGGCATCAGCGAAGTCATCCGGATATCTTGCGCCTTCAACCTGAACGCTGGCTGAACGCATCTGCCAAAGGCTGGTCTTGCCTTGCATTTCGCGTCACCGTGCGATCCTGTCGCGTGGGGACGTCGGGTGCGGATCTTGCTGATCGAGGATGACGAGGGGATCGGCGCCGCGGTGCGCGACCGGATCGCCGCCGACGGTCACCTCCCCGACTGGATGACCACGCTGGACGATGCGGATGCCTGCATGTCGGCCATGAGCTATGATCTGGTGCTGCTCGATCTGATGTTGCCGGATGGCGACGGGCTGGCCTTCCTGCGCCGGCTGCGGGCGGCGGGGCACCAGGTGCCCGTGATCGTGATGACCGCGCGCGACCGTATTTCCGAGCGGATCGCGGGGCTCGACGCCGGGGCGGACGACTATCTGGTCAAACCCTTCGATCTGGCCGAACTGTCCGCCCGGATCGGCGCCGTCGCCCGCCGATATGGTGGCAACCCCAGCCCGATCATAAGCCTGGGCGCGTGTCAGGTCGATCTGGCCCGGCGTCGGGTCACCGGCCCGGACGGCCCCGTCGAGGTCGGCCGCCGCGAATGGATCGTGCTGGAAACCCTCATCGCGCGTGCCGGCCGCTTTGTGAGCCGGGCGCAGATCGAGGACCGCATCTATTCCTTCGAGGAGGGCGCCGAGAGCAACACGGTCGAAGTCTATATCAGCCGGCTGCGGCGCAAGCTTGGCCGCAGCGCGATCGAGACGCAGCGTGGCGTCGGCTACCGGATCGCGCCGTGACGAGGACGCCGCCGCGAAGCCTGACGCGCGATCTGACGCTCGGCTTCGGCTGCGGGCTGGTGGCGGTCTGGCTGGCCGCGCTGGCCATCGGCTGGGCTGTTCTGGGGGTGGAAATTGACGAGATCTATGACGCAGCTCTGACGCGTACATCCGAGCGTCTGGCGGTGATCGGGGCGGGTGCGGGTGCAGCGGGACTAGGGGATCGCCGCCCTGCTGGGGCGCTGCGGGCGCGACTGACCGCGACCGATGGCCAGACGGTTTACGCTGTCGGCGAGTTGCCCGCGGAAACGCCCATCGGCTTTTCGCGCGTGGATGGCCTGCGGGTGCTGACGCAGCGACTGCCCGATGGCGGACTGCTGCAGGTCGCGGACCCGCTGGCCGAGCGACGTGAGGCGGTGCGCGAGACGCTGCTGTCCGCGCTCGTGCCCTTCGCATTGTTACTGCCGCTGGCCATTTTCGGGCTGTGGCGCTTTGTCCGGCGGCAACTGGCCCCGGTCAACGCCTTGTCGCGCGAGGTCGCGGACCGCGGGGCAGCAGATCTGCGACCGCTGTCGGCGGCACCACTGCCGGTCGAACTGCAGCCGATGCATGACGCCGTCGACCGACTCATGGGGCGGCTCGACGAAGCGCTCGCAGCCGAGCGCGCCTTCTCCTCGAACGCCGCGCATGAGTTGCGCACCCCCATCGCCGCCGCCCTCGCCCAGGCCGAGATGCTGGAGGCCGAGGCGACCGACCCGCGCCTGGCGCGGCGCGCCTCAACTCTGGCGGCGCAGTTGCGCCGGGTCGGCCGGCTCGCTGGCAAGCTGCTGGAACTGGCCCGGGCCGAAGGCGGGGCCGCTTCGGGGCCGAAGGCGGCCCCACAGGATGTGCGGCAGGCGCTGCAACTGGTGGCGGCCGAGTTTCCGACGACCGAACTGGCCCTGCCGGAGAAGCCACACCTGCTGGCCGTCGATCTGGACGCCTTTGCCGTCATCGCCCGCAACCTGATCGAGAAC
Organism: Paracoccus suum; assembly: GCF_003324675.1. Classification (NCBI taxonomy): domain Bacteria; kingdom Pseudomonadati; phylum Pseudomonadota; class Alphaproteobacteria; order Rhodobacterales; family Paracoccaceae; genus Paracoccus; species Paracoccus suum. Next base: position 434,059 of record NZ_CP030918.1, on the reverse strand, counting down.
GCGGTCTTGCACGGGACCGATCCGATCACCGTGGTGCTGGCAGGCGACACGCTAACAGTCTGCAACGGCGGGCAGGTGCTCGATCCCACTCTGCTCAATCAACTGACCCGGCGCTTCCAGCGCGGCGCCAGCCGCGCGTCAGGCAGCGGCCTTGGCCTCGCCATTGTCGAGGGCCACGCCCTGCGGGAAGGCGCGGCCCTGACCTTGGCCTCGCCCGCACCGGGGCGGGGCGACGGCTTTTGCGCGACGGTCCGGTTCCGCACCTAGCGGGGTGGGATGCTTTCCTCAGGCGCGGACCTCGGGGGCCGGGTCCTTGCGACCGCGGCGGCGGACCATGCGGGTCGCCTGCATCACCGCAACATAGAACACCGGCACAAGGAAGATACCGATGGCGGCGGAGGCGGCCATGCCACCCAGAACGCCGATGCCGATGGACCGCTGCGCCCCGGCACCCGCGCCGGAGGCGATCGCCAGCGGCATCACCCCCAGCATGAAGGCAAAGGTCGTCATCAGGATCGGCCGCAGGCGCATGCGCGAGGCTTCAATCGCAGCCTCCAGCAAGGGGCGTCCCTCCTTGACCAATGCCTGCGCGAACTCGACGATCAGGATCGCGTTTCGCGCGGCGAGGCCGATGGTCGTCAGCAGGCCGACTTTGAAATAGACGTCGTTCGACTGGCCGAAGTAAAGCGCCGCTGCCAGCGCGCCGACGATTCCGATTGGCACGGTCATCATGACCGCCAGCGGCACCGTCCAGCTCTCGTAAAGGGCGGCCAGAGCAAGGAACACGATCAGCGCCGACAGCGCGAACAGCATGGGTGCCTGGTTGCCGGACAGACGCTCCTGATAGGACAGCCCGGTCCAGGCGGTCGCGTAGCCGCCCGGCATGGCGCTGACCAGTTCCTCCATCGCGTTCATCGCGGCACCCGAGGACAGGCCCGCCGCGGCGCTGCCACTGATCTCCAGCGCCCGGGTGCCGCCGAAGCGGGCCAGCGCCTGCGCCTGCTCGTCCCATTCGCGGCTGGCGAAGGCGCCGAACGAGACCATCTCGCCGCCGCTGTTGCGGGCATGCCAGAGGTCGATGTCCTCGGGTTGCGAGCGGGCAGCCGCCTCGCCCTGCACGATCACCGGCCGCAGTTCGGTCCCGAGGGCAAAGTCGTTGACCTCGCGCCCCGAGAAGATGACCGACAGCATGGCGTTCACTTCGGATACCGAAAGGCCATAAGCGGCTGCGCGTTGCTGGTCGATGTCCAGCCGCAGCGCGCTCTGGTAGGGGGCGTCGTTGCCGCGCAGGTTGGTCACGCGGCCATCCTTTTGCGCCGTCGCGACCAGCGTGTCGGCGGCCTTGGCCATCTGTTCCTGGCCCTGGCCGCTCTGGTCGAGCAGATACATGGTAAAGCCCGACGAGGTGCCCATGCCCTGAATGGCCGGCGGTTGCAGCACGAACACCTGCCCGGCGCGGTTGGTCATGAAGAAATGGGCGTTGGCCCGATTGACCAGCGCGGCGGCGTCCTGCCCCTCGCGCTCCGCGTAGTCCCGCAGCTTGACGAACACCATCGCGGTGTCCTGCCCCGGCCCGGTGAAGCCGAAGCCAACGGCGGCGAAGACCGATTCCACGGTCTCTTTTTCTTGCTCCAGCAGGTATTTCTCGATGTCCTCGACCAGCGCGGTCGTCTGCGCGATGGTCGAGCCGTCGGGGGTCGAGACCATCGCCATCAACACGCCCTGGTCCTCTTGCGGGATGAACGAGCCGGGCATCTTCTGGAACAGGGTGAAGGCGCCGTAGCCAAAGGCCAGCAGCACCAGCAGCATCATGAACGGCCGGCGCACCAGCCGCGTGACGACCCCGGCATAGCCGCCCGTCACCTTGTCGAGGCCGGTGTTGAACCAGCGCGCCGGGGCGATGCCGCCACCATGGGCGCGCTTTTTCAGCAGGCTGGCGCACATCGCCGGCGTCAAGATCAGCGCCACCCCGAGGGACAGCACCATCGCGGTGATGATGGTGATCGAGAACTGGCGATAGATGACCCCCGTGGCGCCGCCCATGAAGGCCATCGGCAGGAACACTGCCGACAGCACCAGCACGATGCCGACCAGCGCCGAGGTGATCTCGTCCATGCTGCGCTCGGTCGCGGCAACGGGGTCGAGCCCCTCTTCCTCCATCACGCGCTCGACGTTCTCGACCACAACGATGGCATCGTCGACCAGCAGGCCGATGGCCAGCACCAGCGCAAACATGGTCAGCGTGTTGATCGTGAAGCCCGCCATGGCAAGCACGCCGAATGTTCCCAGCAAAACCACCGGGATTGCGATCACCGGGATCAGCGTCGCGCGCCAGCTTTGCAGGAAGACGAGGATCACGAGGAACACCAGCACTACGGCCTCGGCCAGCGTCTTGTAGACTTGGTTGATTGATTTCTCGACGAACGGCGCGGTGTCGTAGGGATAGACCACACTGACCCCTTGGGGCAGCGAGCTTTCGATCCCGGCGATGGTCGCGCGAACGGCGGCGGCGGTGTCGACCGCGTTTGCGCCAGTGGCGAGGTTCACGGCGAAACCCGCTGCCGGATGGCCGTTGTAGCGCGAATCGACGCCGTAGGATTCCTGCCCGATCTCGATCCGGGCGACATCGCCCAGGAACACGGTCGAGCCGTCCTCGGCCACGCGCAGCAGGATGTTCTCGAACTCGGGCACGGTCGACAGTTGCGACTGGGCCGAGACGGGGATCGTGATCCGCTGTCCCTCGGCCGAGGGCTGGCTGCCGAGGTTGCCGACGGTAACGTTGGTGTTCTGCTCGGACACCGCGGCCATCACGTCCGAAGGCGTGACCTGGTACTGGACCATCTTCAGCGGGTCCAGCCAGACGCGCATCGCGTAACCCGAACTGAAGGTGTTGATCGAGCCGACGCCCGGCGTGCGCTGGACCGGGTTCTCGATCATCTGCGCGGTGATGTCGCCCAACTGGACCGAGCTGTAGCGCCCGTCCAGCGATGTCAGCGCCCCGACCAGCAGGATCGACGAGGTCGAGCGGGTGACGCTGACGCCGCTCTGCTGCACGACCGAGGGCAGTTGCGAGGTCACCAGTTGCAGCTTGTTCTGCACCTGCACCTGCGCAATGTCCGCATCGACCGTGTCGTCGAAGGTCAGCGAGATCGACGCCGAACCGGGCGTCGAGGAGGAGGTCATGTAGATCAGCCCCTCGATCCCGGTCATCGCGTCCTCAAGGACGGTCGTCACCGAGGATTCGACGATTTCGGCCGAGGCGCCGGTATAAGTCGCGCGCACGCTGACCGTGGTTGGCGCGATCTGGGGATATTGCTCGATCGGCAACTGCGTCAGCCCGAGGCCGCCGGCCAGCATGACGATCAGCGCGATGACCCAGGCAAAGACGGGCCGGTGGATGAAAAAGCGGGCCATGGGACTACTCGGCCGGTTTGGCCGCCGCGTCGCCATTCGGCTTCGCATCAGCTGCGGGATCGGTTTCGGGGGCCGCCGGTGCCTCGGCGCTGTCCGTGGCGTGGGTGCTGGCTGGGGCGGCCGCCTCGGACGAGTTCGTCTCTCCGCTACTGGCTGCCGCATCGGTGCCGGTTGAGACGGCTGCTGGGGCCTTCGCCGCCGGGGAAGCCGCGCCATCGGTCGGGGTTGCGGCCGGCGCGCCGCCAGCGGGGGTCGCCTGTGCCGCGCGCACCACGCCCTGCTCGTCATAGGTCACTGGCAGGGTTTGCACCGCCGTGCCGGCCGTCAGGCCGGTCAGGTTGTCCGCCACCACCAGATCGCCCGCCTTCAGGCCATCGGTGATAATCCAGTTGTTGTTCCAGCTGCCATCGTCCTTCAGCTTGCGCTGGACGACCTTGCCATCCTCGACCACCCAGACCGAAAGCTCGCCGATCCGGTCGCGCGTCGCGGCAGATTGCGAGACGAGGAAAGCCTGGGTTGTCCCCAGCTCGATCGTGCCGCGAAGGAACATGCCGGGCAAAAGCCTGCGGTCCGGGTTCTCGAACCGGAAGCGGTTGTCGACCGACCCGGTCGTGGTCGAGACGCTGAAACCGGGGGCCACAAGTTCGCCCTTGGCCTTGTAGGTCTGCCCGTTCTCCAGCGTCAGGGTGGCGTTCAGGGTCTTGTTCATCTTCAGCCGGCCCGATTCGATGTCGTCGATCACCGACTGCAGCCGCACTGACGGCACCAGGATATCGACTTCGATCGGATCGAGGCGCGTGACCGTGGCCATCGCCTCGCCCTGATTGGCGGTGACGAGATCGCCGACCGAGACTGCGGCCACGCTTGCGAAGCCGTCGATGGGGCTGGTGATGGTCGTCCAGCCAAGCTCGGCCTTGGCGACGTCGAGCGCGGCCTTGGCCGACCGCAACTGGGCGGCGGCCTGGTCGGCAGCGGCCTGGGCGCTGTCCGCCTGCACACGGGTCGAGCCCGAGCCGAGCAGGCGCTTGGCCCGGCCGGCGGCGGCGTCAGCCTCGGTCGAGGCGGCCTGTGCGGATTCCACGTTCGCCTCGGCCGTCACGACGCCGGACTGGTAGGTGGTTGCGTCCAGCCGGAACATCGGCGCGCCGGCTTTCAGCGGGACCGCCGGATCATAAAGGATCTCGGTGACCATTCCCGAGACGCGCGGGCGGATCGCCGCCTCGGCCCCGGCAACCGCACGGCCGGGCAGGGTGACGATGCGCGGCACCGGCTGCAGCTGCATCTCGACCACGCCGACCTGCTTGGGCGGCATCTGCCCCGGGACCTGGGCGAGGGCCGGGGCGCCGGGGGCGAGCCCCGCGAGGCTCAGCGCCAGCAGGCCGGCGGCGATGGGGCGATGGAACATGGCAAACCTCGGCGGCAGGGCAAAGGGGCGGGATAGGGGGTTAGGGGCGTACATGCAACGAAGCGGCCTGCCGCAACAACCGTGAAACCGAATACCGTCGCGACGTACCGCGCCATTCGACAGTACCACCTCAGGTTGAGGCTAGCCGCGACGATTTCGGCGCCCAGCGCCGATATGCAGTTTGTCGGGCGCCAGATCGCTGACAGGGACTCGCTGCCGGGCGCCCTCGCCGAGCCGGCGCGTGCCCTCAGACCACCCCCGACAGGTCAAGCGCGGCGGTCTGCAGGACGTCAAGGTGACGCAGCCCGTCCTGCAGGCTTAATCGCTGCGAAGGCGCGTGGAATGACAGCGTGGCGCAAAAGCGCCCCTTGCGGTCGCGGATCGGGACGGCGACGGCGATCATGCCCTCGACCAGTTCCGCGCTGTCGGTCGCGTATCCCGCTTGCCGGACGCGGGCGATCTCGGCGCGCAGGGCGGCGGCGGTGGTGATGGTGCGCGCGGTGTAGCTGCGCATCCGCACCCGCGCGAGGTAGCTTTCCAGCGCCGCGTCGCTCAGCTGCGACAGGGCCATCTTGCCCGAGGCGGTGGCATGCAGCGGCACGCGCGAGCCGATGCCGAGGTCGATGCGCAGCGGCCACTGCGTCTCGACCCGGTCGATGTAGACCATCGCATCACCGTCCGGGATGGCGAGGTTGCAGGTCTCGCCGACCTTCTCGGCCAGTCCGACCAGCACCGCGTGACGCGGCAGCAGGCTCAGGCGCGAGCGCATGACCCCCAGCATCATCTCGCGCAGCCGCGGGCCAGGCAGAAACCCCCTTCCTTCAAGGTCGCGGGCCAGAAACCCTTCGGTCTCCAGCGAGACGACGAGGCGGTGGATGGTCGGCTTTGGCAGGCCCAGCGAGGCGTTGATCTCGGCCGCGGTCAGTGCGCGCGCGGCGGACGCGACGACCTCGATGATCTGAAGGTTTCGCAGGCTGGTCTGGCTCGTGGCCGCGGGCGCGGTGGGGCGGGTGTCGATCTGCGGCTCCATCAATTCTCATTCCAGGGCGGCTCCCTGCTACCTTAGCCGGAGCTTACGCCAAGGCAACTTTCGCGCGGCGATTAATGAGACCAAGATTCTCAAAAACCGTTGACACGATGTGACGTCGCGTAAAACATGGCCCGATCGGCGCATCCGTTTGCCGACCCGATGGGGAGTCGGGACAACAAGGTCAAAACCTGTGGGAGGGATGAGATGTCGGATATGTCCGGTCTGGGCCGCGTGCCGGCGGCCGCCGTGCGAACGCGCGAGCAGGACGTCAGAAAGGTGGTCTTCGCCAGCCTCGTTGGCTCGACCATCGAATGGTACGATTTCTTCCTCTATGGCGTGGTTGCCGGGATCGTCTTCAACCAGCTGTATTTCCCCGTCCACGACCCGACCATCTCGATCATGCTGGCCTATGCCACCTTCGCGGTGGGCTTTGTCGCGCGGCCGCTGGGCGGTCTGATCTTTGGCCATTTCGGCGACCGGCTGGGCCGCAAGACGATGCTGGTCATCACCCTGCTGATGATGGGCGGGGCGACCGTGGTGATCGGCCTGCTGCCGACCTATTCGCAGACTGGCATCGCCGCGCCCCTGCTGCTGCTGCTCATGCGCGTGCTTCAGGGCATCGGCATCGGTGGCGAATGGGGTGGCGCGGTGCTGATGGCCTATGAATACGCGCCCGAAGGCAAGCGCGGCTTTTACGCCTCGATCCCGCAGATCGGCCTGTCGCTGGGGTTGTTCATGGCCTCCGGCGTGATGGCGCTGCTGACCATGCTGCCCGAGGCATCGTTCATGGCCTGGGGCTGGCGCGCAGCGTTCATCGCCTCGATCCTGCTGGTCGCATTGGGCACCTGGATCCGCAGCAACATCGACGAAAGCCCCGAGTTCCTGGCCGCCAAGGAGGAATCGCGCGGCCGCGATCAGGGCCTGCCGTTTGCCACCATGATGCGCCGCTACCCGGGCAACGTCGCGCTGGGCATGGGCGCGCGCTATATCGACGGCGTCTTCTTCAACGTCTTTGCCGTGTTCTCGATCGTCTACCTGACCAAGTATGTCGGGATGGAGAGGACCTTTGCGCTGTGGACCGTGTGCACGGCCGCGGTGGTGATGATCTTCCTGATCCCCTTCTTTGGCCGCGTTTCGGACCGCTTTGGCCGGCCGCAGACCTACGCCGTCGGCTCGGCCCTGCTGTGCCTGAGCGTATTCCCTGCGTTTGCGCTGCTCTCGACCGGCAACCCGTTGCTGGTGGTACTGGGGATCGTGCTGCCGTTCGGGATCGTCTACCCGATCTGCTATGGCCCTGAGGCGGCGTTGTTCGCCGACCTGTTCGATCCCAGCGTGCGTTACACGGGCGTGTCGTTCGTCTACCAGTTCTCGGGCATCTTCGCCTCGGGGATCACGCCGATGATCGCGACCTGGCTGCTGGCCAAGAACAACAACGACCCGTTCTGGCTATGCGCCTATGTGGTGTTTGCCGGCGTGGTGTCGATGATCTGTGCGATCCTGATCGCAAGACGCGGTCAGCGCACGGCGTTCGTGGCCTGACCTCCGGCGCTCCGCTGCTGCGGGCGCCCAACAATCCTTCGGACGAAATGGCGGCGACATGACCCAGGCACCCGAGATTTCCGATTATATCGTCGTCGGCGCAGGCTCGGCCGGTTGCGTCATCGCCAATCGCCTCAGCGCCGATCCGGGCGCGCGGGTCACCCTGCTGGAGGCGGGCAACCGCGACAGCAGCCCCTGGATTCACGTTCCGGTCGGCTATTTCCGGACCATGCACAATCCTGCCTTCGACTGGTGCTACGAGACCCAGCCGGATGCGGGCCTTGGCGGGCGAAGCTTGCACTGGCCGCGCGGCAAGGTGCTGGGTGGGTCATCCTCGCTGAACGGGCTGCTGTATGTCCGTGGCCAGCGCGAGGATTACGACCACTGGGCCCAGATGGGCAATCGCGGCTGGTCCTGGTCCGAAGTCGGGCCGATCTTCGAGGGGCTGGAGACCTTCCAGCGGCCCGACACCGCGGAGGGCCGTGGCCAGCAGGGCGAATTGCAGGTCTCCGACCCAGCCCTGCGCCGCGAGATCTGCGAGCGTTGGATCACGGCGGCCGAGGCGAATGGTTATAGCTACAACCCCGATTACAACGGCCCCGTGCAGGAAGGTGTCGGCCATTTCCAGCTGACGGTGAACCGGGGCCGGCGCTGCTCAGCTGCGGTGGCATTCCTGAAGCCCGTTCGTGACCGGGCCAACCTGTCGGTAGTCACAAATGCGCAGGTACTGCGCGTAGTCATCACTAACGGCCGCGCCACGGGGGTCGAGATCCGGCGCCCGGATGGCGTCACCCAGATCCTGACCGCGCGGCGCGAAGTGATCCTGTCGGCCGGCGCGATTGGCTCGCCTCAGATCCTGATGCTGTCGGGTGTGGGCGACGCGGCCGCCCTTGCCGGCCATGGCATCACTGTCCAGCACCATTCGCCCGAGGTCGGGCGCAACCTGCAGGACCACCTGCAGGCGCGGCTTGTGTTCAAGTGCCGCGAGGCGACGCTGAATGACGAGGTGCGCAGCCTGGTGAACAAGGCCCGGATCGGGCTGGAATACGCCTTGTTCCGCACCGGCCCCATGACCATGGCGGCCAGCCTCGTGTTCGGCTTTCTCAAGACGCGGCCGGATCTGGCGACGCCCGACATCCAGTTTCACATCCAGCCGTGGTCGGCGGACAGCCCGGGCGAGGGAGTGCATCCCTTCTCGGCCTTTACGCAGTCTGTTTGCCAATTGCGGCCCGAAAGCCGGGGCACGATCACGCTGGCATCCGCCGATCCGGCTGAGGCGCCGCTGATCCAGCCGAACTACCTGGCCACCCAGACCGACCGCGACACGTTGGTCGCGGGGATCGAGATCGCGCGCCAGATCGCCCGGACCGAGCCGCTCGCCTCGGCCATCAGCGAGGCCTTTCGCCCGACCGAGGACGTGCAGGGCTATGACGAGGTGCTGGCCTGGGCGCGCCAGAACTCGACCACCATCTACCACCCGACCGGCACCTGTCGGATGGGCCCGGACGAGGGCGCGGTCGTTGATCCGCGCCTGCGCGTCAACGGCGTCCACGGGCTGCGCGTGGCTGACTGCTCCATCATGCCCGAGATCGTCTCCGGCAATACCAATGCCCCGGCAATGATGATCGGCGCCAAGCTGGCGCAGATGGTGATCGAGGATCACCGCGCCGACGCACTGCCCAACGTGGCGTAGAGGGTGGCGGGCCGGACCGGGGCGCTACCGCGCGCCCCAGGTATCGCTTAGGCGGTAGCCCCCAGGCCAGGGATCATCCGGGTCCAGCATGTGCTGGTGCATCCCGGTGATCCAGCCGCGGCCCGAGATTTCGGGCCGGATCGCCGGCAAGCTGCCAACCGCGGTCTCGCCAAGGATCCGGCCGCGAAAGGTCGAGCCGATCACCGATACCGCCTCGAGGCTGTCGCCGACCGCCATGTGTCCGCGCGCATGCAGCAGGGCCATGCGCGCGGACAGCGCCGTGCCGGTGGGCGAGCGGTCCACCTTGCCGGGCCGGATCGCAACCGCGGCGCGGGCGCGCAATCCGGCCTCGGTCCGCTGCAACGGACCCGCAAAGAGGCAGAACGAGATGTGGCGCAAGTCGGGGTTTTCCGGATGGATAAAGCCGAGTTGCTCGGTCGCGGCGTCGCTGATGCGCACGCCGAGGCGAGCAATGTCATGCGCCTCATCCTCGGTCAGGCCGAGGCCCATCCGCGCGGCATCGACCACGACAAAACTGTCGCCGCCATAGGCGGTGTCGACCGTCAGGCTGCCGAGGCCTTCGACCTCCAACGCGGCATCGAGACGGCCGGCAAAGCTGGGTAGGTTTTGCACAAAGATGCGCTGCGCCTTGCCACCGCTGCATTCGGCACGCACCTCGACCAGCCCGCCCGGCGCCTCGAGGGTCAGGTGCGTCGCCGGCTCGGTCATCGGCAGGATACCGGCGTCCAGGAGGACGGTCGCGACGCAAATGCTGTTCGAGCCGGACATGGGCGGCGTGTCCTCCGGCTCCATGATGATAAAGGCGGCGTCGGCGCGCGGGTCCTTGGGCGGAACCAGCAGGTTGACGTGGCGAAAGACGCCGCCGCGCGGCTCGTTCAGGACAAAGGCGCGCAGGGTGCCGTCGCGGGCGATCCAGCGCGATTGCTCCCACAGGGTTGCGCCGGGGGGCGGGGTGACGCCTCCGACGATGACGTCGCCGACCTCGCCCTCGGCATGGGCGGAAATGACGTGGACGATCTTGGTGCTGCGCATGAAACCCTCAGGAAAGCCAGGCGGGGGGCGGGGGCGCGACGCCGCCCAGCGCCGCCTCGACGCAGGCGGCAAGGCCGCCAAAGCGGAAGCGGCGGCCGGTCAGGCCGGGGCCGTAATGGGCATATTTGCCCGAATTGGTCATCACCACGCGGGCCGAAGGCGGGAACACCGGCTCGCTGATCGAACACCAGCAGAGGTCTGGCACGACCCGGACGCCGCGCGCCGCCAGCCGCGCGGCAATGCCGCTGCCGCCGAGTTGTTCAAGCGTCTCGCGCCCCAGCGTCACGATCAGCGACAGGCGCGGCGCCAGCGGGCGCGGGTCGGCCTCCAGCGCCGCCAGCAGCGCCCGGCACTCCGCGGCCGAGGCATGAGGGCTGCCGATCGCCACCAGATCGACCCGGTCCGGCGCGTCGTTCAGCGCCGCGAAATCGGCCGCCATTATCGGCAGGCCGACGGCGATGGTCCGCGCGCCGGGAACAGGCGGCAGGGTCGCTTCGGGCGTGTGCCCCTCCAGATGCAGCATCGGCGCGGCCGAGGTGGTGCCGAAGGCGGCGCAGAGTGCGCGCAAGTCGTCGGGCGAGACCGGCATCGCCGCGCAGCCGCGGATCAGGGGGATGGCGTCGGGCGCTAGGCTGCCGGCGAGATGGCCAAGCAGCGGCCAGAAGGCATCATCTGCCTGCGGCGGCGGGGTCACGTCCAGAATGACGGCCGGTCGCCGCGCCTCGGTCTGGTAAACGCCGGCCAGCGGCGCGCGGCCGGTCAGGGCGATGCACAGGTCGAGAAAGTCGGGATGCTTCAGCGTCCGCGCGCCCAGCACGCTGTTGGCATAGATCACCGCGTTCGATTCCGCCCAGCCGATCACTTCGCCAAAGGCTGGCGGGTCGTTCTGGTAGGGTGCGCAGGTAAAGCTGGGGCTGGCGCCCATGGCCACGTAAGCATCGGCCAGCGCCTGCGCCGGCTCACCAAAGGACGAGGGCACGCCCTGCGCTGGCCATCCGTCATGATCGACCGAGATCGCGTTGGTCGTCGTCGGCACGCGCACCCGCGCGCGCATTGCGGCCATTGTCTCGGCAAAGCGCAGGTTGGCGGGGCTGGCGTAGATGCAGCCGTCGATATGCACGCGCGAGACATCTGTCAGCTCCGCCGCCCCCTGCTGCGCAGCCGATGCGATCAACAGGCGCATGGCGATTTGCACGGCCGGTCCGTCACGCCCGTCGCGCATCGCCCGGTCGTCGTCGCTCAGCGCGAGTTCGGCGGTCTGGGGCCTCAGGGGGATGTGCAAGCCGGGCGCGATGATGGCGTCCGGCGTGATCGCGGCCGCCGGCACCGCCGCAAGCGATGCATAGGCACTCGGAGCGAGACGCGCGACGGGCAGGGGGCGTCCGAGCATGATGTCGGCGACCCGGGCGCCCAAAGTCAGGATGTCCTCCGCCTCGCGAAACACCAGGGCGGCGGGCGCGGTGCCGGACAGCGCCAGGTTCAGCAACACGCCGCTGCCGCTGCACGACCCGCGCGAGGTCGGCATCAGCACCACCCGCCCGGCGAGATCCTGCCCCGCCTGCGGGTGATGTGCATCGATGATCCGCCCGCTGAGCGGGTCGACCCCGCCCCAGAGGCTGAGGCGTTCGGTCAGTTCCAGCACCGGGCCGCTGGCCGTGCCGGGAAGGATCGCGAGGCCCGTCACGTCACGACAAAGCCATGCGCGAACGGGTCGCGGTCGTCGATGAAGATCGTGTTGATCCCGGTCTGGCGCGCCCATCCGGCGATCGAGGGGATGATCGCCGGCTGGCTGGCATTTTCGCCGCTACCCACCGTCGCGGCAGCCTCGACGCGGCCCTTGAACAGGCTGCCGATGATCGATTCGTGGACGAAATCATCGCCGACCGCGAGGCGCCCCTTGGCCGCGAGCTGCGCCATGCGGGCCGAGGTGCCGGTTCCGCAGGGCGAGCGGTCGATGGCCTTGTCGCCATAGAACACTGCGTTCCGCGCATGGGCGCCGGCCTGCGTCGGTGCGCCGGTCCACTGGATATGCGACAGGCCGCGGATTGCCGGATGGTCGGGATGCACGAACTCGTATTTCGCGTTCAGCGCCGCCCTCAGGCGGCGGGCCCATTCGATCAACTGGCCCGCGCTGTGGTCGGCCATGTCGCGGAAATTGGCCTGCGGCTCGACGATGGCGTAGAAGTTTCCGCCATAGGCGACGTCGACCGCGATCTCGCCCAGGCCCTCGACCTCGGCGGTCAGACCCTCGGCATGGAGATAGCTGGCGACGTTGGTCAGCCGCACTTCCTCGATGAAACGACCCTCCTCGACGTAGGCGACCTCGACCCGGCCGGCGGGGGCGTCGACCGCGAGGCGACCCGGTGCGCGCGGGGTGATGAGGCCGTTCTCGATGCCCATGGTAATGGTGCCGATCAACCCGTGGCCGCACATCGGCAGGCAGCCCGAGGTCTCGATGAACAGCACGCCCACGTCGCAATCCTCGCGCGTCGGCGGATAAAGGATCGAGCCGGACATCATGTCATGGCCCCGCGGCTCGAACATCAGGCCGGTGCGGACCCAGTCGTGGTTGGCGAGGAAGTCGGCCCGGCGCTCCAGCATGGTGGCACCATTGAGGCGTGGGCCGCCGCCCGAGACCAGCCGGACCGGGTTGCCGCAGGTGTGCCCGTCGAGGCAGGAAAACATGTGAACGGCCATCAGAACCTCGAAAATCTTTGGGGCGAGAAGGGGGACAGATCCAGCGCGGCTGGCCGTCCGGTCACCAGGTCGGCGACCAGCCGCGCCGTGCCGGGCGATTGCGTCAGGCCAAGATGCCCGTGGCCGAAGGCGAACACCACGCGCGATGTAGCGCGCGCTGGGCCGATGGCGGGCAGGCTATCCGGCAGCGAGGGGCGAAAGCCCATCCATTCCGTGCCGCCCGATGGATCAAGGCCCGGCAGGAACGCGCGTGCCTTGTCCAGCATCGCCCGCGCGCGGCGAAAGTTCGGCGGGGCGGTCAGTCCACCAAGCTCGACCGCGCCGCCGACGCGGATGCCGGTCGACAGGCGCGTGACGACAAACCCGTGACCGCCAAAGGTGACCTGGGTGCGCAGGTCGAAGGCGCCGGGGGGCAGGGTGGTGTTGTAGCCGCGCTCGGTCTCAAGCGGGATGCGCTCGCCCAAGGTGCGGGCGATGCGGTGCGAATGGGCGCCGGCGGCGAGGACGACGTTCGCAGCGCGGCGGATGCCGGCGGAGGTCGCCACGCGGACGCCGCTATCGAGAGGGCGGAGGGCGGTGACCTCTGCCTGTTCGATCCTGCCGCCCATGGCGATGAGGCGGTCAGCGAGGGCGAGCGTGTAAAGCCGTGGATCGGCTATGGAGAACCAGCCGGGGGTGAAGGTTCCGCGCAGGAACCGGGGTGCCAGGCCGGGCTGGATCGCGGCCATGCCGGCGGGGTCGAGGTGCTGGAACGCGATGCCATGCGCGGCGCGCGCATCCCAGCCCGGCAGGCTCGCCTGAAACTCTGCCTTGGATTCATAGACCTGCAGGTTGCCGTCGCGGCGCAGCATGGCGCTGGTGCCGGTGGCGGCCAGAAACCCCTCCAACTCGGCCCGGGACAGGTCCATCAGTGCGGTCTGCGCGGTGGTCGAGGCGGCGACCCGGCTGGGGGCGCACGCGCGGGCAAAGCGGATCATCCATGGCGCGACGCGCAGCGCATAGCGCGGCGGCACGCTGAGCGGGCCGAGTGGATCGAGCAGCCAGGCCGGCGCCTTGCGAAAGATGCCGGGCGAGGCCAAGGGCAGGATATCGGTAAAGGCAAAGGCGCCGGCATTCCCCGCCGAGGCGCCGGCCGCGGGGCCCGCGCGATCCAGCACCGTGACCTGCCGGCCGCGCGCCGTCAGCGCCAACGCGGCCGACAGGCCGACCACCCCGGCACCGATGACTATGACATCCGCGGCATGGCCGCCCGCCGCGCCGATCATGTCAGTGGGTTGCGGCAAGGAACTTGCGCAGTTCGGGCGATTGTGGCGCGTCGAACAGCTGGCCGGGGGGCGCGATCTCGGCCATCACCCCCTGATGGAAGAACGCGACGCGGTCCGAGACCTCGCGTGCGAATTTCATCTCGTGCGTGACGCAGATCATGGTCATGCCTTCGTGCGCGAGCAGACGGAGAGTATCGAGCACCTCACCCACAAGTTGCGGGTCGAGGGCCGATGTTACCTCGTCGAACAGCATGTAGTCGGGCGACATCGCCAGTGCCCGGGCAATGGCCATGCGCTGCTGCTGGCCGCCCGACAGTCGGCCGGGATAGACCTTCAGCTTGTCGCCAAGGCCGACATGGGCCAGCTGCCGCTCGGCGATCGCCTCTGCCTCGGCCCGCGCCAGCCCCAACACCTTGCGCGGGGCGAGGGTGACGTTTTCCATCACCGTCAGGTGCGGAAAGGCGTTCCATTGCTGGAACACGATCCCGACCTTACGCCGCAGCTTGTTGAGGTCGGTTCCCTTGGCATGAACCTCGGTCCCGTCGATGGCGATGCGGCCGGAATCGATCGGCTCCAGCCCGTTGATGCAGGTGAGCAGGGTGGACTTGCCCGACCCCGAGCCACCGATCACCGACACCACCTCGCCGCGCTGCACGGTCAGGTCGATCCCCTTGAGGACCTCAAGCGCGCCAAAGGATTTTCGGACATTCTGAATCTCAATCATTTTCACGCCACCGTCGTTCAAGGCGACCGCCCAGGCGGGCGATGGGAAAGCTGAGCAAAAAGTAGATCGCCCCGGTCAGCAGCAGGATCGTCATCGGCTCTTGCAGGCGGGTGACCAGGATCTGGCTGGAGCGCAGCAGTTCGATGATGCCCAGCCACAGGACCAGCGCGCTGTCCTTCATCACGCCGAGGACGAGGCCGATCCAGCTGGGCAGCCCCACGCGCAGCGCCATGGGAAAGACGATCTGCGTCATGTCCTGGCCCCAGGTCAGCCCCAGCGAGCGGGCCGCCCGGCGCGTCGTCTGCGGCACGGCAGAAATCGCGCCGCGCACGATCTCGGTGCAATACGCTGAGGTATAGAGGGCAAGGACGATGCAGCTGACCGTGAAGGGGCTGATGCCGAGGCGCGCGATGGCCTGAAAGGCATTGGCCAGGATCAGCTGGATGAGCAGCGGGACCGATCGGAACACGTCCAGCACGAAGGTCAGCGGCAGGGCGAGGACCGGGTTCAGCACGCTGCGCACGACGCCGAACATGAGGCCCAGAAGGGTGCCGAACAGCACCGCAATGGCTGTGATCCACAGCGTCATCCCGGCGCCCCTTGCCAGGAACAGCAGGTCGGAAGCGGTGAGGCTGGTGTCAAACATGGTCAGCCCCCTCAGTACCGGAACATGCGCCAGGCGAGCAGCCGCGCGCCGACGGTCAGGATCTTGGCCAGCGCGTAGTAGATCACGGCCGCCAGGGCGAAGAATTCAAAGGTCCGGAAGCTGCGCGAGTTCAGGTCTTGCGTGACGCCCGCAAGGTCGGTGTTCATGCCCACGGTGACCCCCAACGACGTCATCAGGATCGCCCAGACCATCTGGTTGGTGGTCGGCAGAAAGGCGATGCGCAGCATCTGCGGCGCTACGATCAGCCGGAACGCCTGCGCCGCGCCCATGCCGAGCGAGCGCGCGGCCCGCGTCTGGGTCGCGGGAATGGCGCGCAGCGCGCCGCGGAAGGTCTCGGCCAGGTAGCCGGCGTTGTTGAAGGCGATCCCCGCGAGCAGCGAGGTGTAGGGCGACAGGTGAATGCCGAACGAGCCCAGGCCGAAATGCGCCATGTAGATCTGGAACAGCGCGGGTGTGTTGCGGGCGACCTCGACCCAGGCGGTCGCCGGCGCGCGCAGCCAGCGCGATTGCGAATTGCGCGCCACCGCCAGCAGGATCGCAAAGGCGCCGCCGATCAGCATCGACAGCACAGCGATCTGTAGCGTCACCAGCGCGCCGTCCAGCATCTGCGGCAGGGCGCGAAACGCCTGCCGCCACTGGAAGGTATAGTTGAACATCGGTCCCCCCCGATGGAATTGCCGGGCGCGCGGGCTGTCCCGCGCGCCGCGCGCCTTAGCGGTAGACCTTGGCGATGGTCAGGTCGGGCGCCTCGCCGCCGACATGCTTTTCAAACAGCTCCTGGTACCGGCCGGTGCGGACCTGCTGGTTGACGAACAGATCGAGGTAATTCAGCAGCCCGTATTCGTTGCGCAGCGCGATCAGCGCGACATAGTCGATGTTGTAGGGCGCATCGCCCTTGATGGTCAGGCCCGGGAACTTGCCCGACTTGACGGTCGCCGCGGCGACGGTCGAGGTCACGACGGTGGCGTCGATCTGGCCCTGCGACAGTGCAAGGAACACGTCGGCCTGCGTCTGGTAAGGGCGGAAGCTGCCGGCGCCCCATTTCTTGACGTCGTTTTCCAGCGCGATCGCCTCGTAGGTGCCGGCGACCGAGCCGACGGTCTTGCCGTTCAGCGCGTTGAAATCGGCGATGCCCGCATCCTCACGGGTCAGCACGACGTTCTTGAAGGCGAAATAGGGGATCGAGAAGCCGACGGTCTTTGCCCGCTCGAGCGTATCCGAGGTCGAGGCGACGCCGATATCGGCGCGGCCCGAGACGAGCGCAGGGATGCGGTCGGGGAAGGGCGTCTCGACGATCTCGGCCTTGACGCCAAGGGCGGCGGCGAGGTCGTTGCAGTAGTCGACGTCAAAGCCGACCGGGTTGTTCTGCTCGTCCCGCGCGCCCATCGGCGGGAAATCCAGCACCACCGCGCAGCGCAGCGTGCCCGAGGCGATGATGTCGTCAAGCTGGTCGGCTTGCGCCGCGGGGGCGAAGGCAGCGGCAAGCCCTGCGGCGGTGGCAGCGGCGGCAATGAAGGCTTTCATGACGTCTTACTCTCCCATGTGTCGAAGGCTGTTCTGAATTCTTGTCGACTATGTGTCGGCAAAGTGAGTCGGGCAACAAATTTTTGTGGCTGCCCGACCCTCCGGTCTGGATTTTTTCGTCAGTATTGCAGGTCGTCGGGCATCAGTGCCCGGGGCAGGTTCTGGTAGGCGACCGGGCGCAGAAAGCGGCGGATCGACAGCGTGCCGACGCTGGTTGCGCCGAAGTTGGTCGAGGCCGGGTAGGGGCCCCCATGGACCATCGAATCCACGACCTCGACCCCCGTGGGAAAGCCGTTGACAAGAATCCGGCCGGCCTTGCGCTCGAGGATCGGCAGCAGCTCGCGCGCGATGGGCAGGTCGGCGTCGTCCATTTGCAGCGTAGCGGTGAGCTGGCCGTCAAAGCCCTGAGCCAGCGCCAGCATCTCGGCGCTGTCGGCGGCGCGCACGACGAGGCCGAGCGGGCCGAAAACTTCGTCGCCAAGGTCGTGGTCCTGCAGCCAGTCTGCGCCGCGAACCTCGTAAAGGTTGGGCGCTGCGCTGCGGCCCTCGGACCGGGTGACGTGCACCGGCCGGACCGCGTTGCGGGAATCGAGGCGCGCCTGCCCCTCGCGATAGGCGGCGGCGATGCCATCGGTCAGCATCACCTGCGGCGCGACTGCAGCCAGCGCGGTGCGCGCTGCCTCGATGAAGGTATCGGCGCCAGGGCCGTCCTGGACGATGGCGATGCCGGGGTTGGTGCAGAACTGCCCCGCGCCCAAAGTCAGCGATCCGGCCCAGCCCTGCGCGACCGCCTGCCCGCGCGCCGCGGCGGCGGCGGGCAGTACGAACATCGGGTTGACGCTGCCTAGCTCGCCAAAGAACGGGATTGGCTCGGGGCGCTGCGCGCAGAGGTCGAACAATGCGCGCCCGCCTGCGAGGCTGCCGGTAAAGCCGACCGCCTTGATGCGCGGATCGGTCACGAGCGCCTGTCCGACCGCGCGGTCGCCGCCCTGGATCAGCGAGAAGACGCCGGCCGGCATGCCGCAGCGCATCGCGGCCTCGGCAATGGCGTCGGCGACGATCTCGCCGGTGCCGGGATGGGCGGAATGACCCTTCACGACGACGGGGCAGCCGGCCGCAAGGGCGGCGGCGGTGTCCCCACCGGCGACGCTGAAGGCCAGCGGAAAATTCGAGGCCCCGAAAACCGCGACCGGCCCGATGGGCCGCTGCATCATGCGGATCTCTGGCCGCGGCGCGGGCTGGCGGTCGGGCAAGGCCGGATCGACCCGGCGGTCCAGATAGGCGCCGTCGCGCAAATGATCGGCAAAGAGGCGCAGCTGGCCGGTGGTCCGGCCGCGCTCGCCCTCCAGCCGGGCGGTAGGCAGGCCTGTTTCCTGGGTGCCGATCTCGGTGATCTGGTCGGCGCGCGCCTCGATGGCGTCGGCAATGGCCTCGAGAAAGACCGCGCGCTGCTCGCGCGTCGTCGCGGCGTAGGCTGCAAAGGCGTCCTCCGCCGCGGCGCAGGCCTCGGCAACCAACTCAGGCGTGCCGACGGCATAGTCATGCGCGGGACCGGTTGCCGGACTGGAGGCAAAGCTGCGCGCGCCCGGTACCTTCTGGCAGGCGATGATGTGCTGGCCGTGGGGGGTAAAGCTGCTCATGATGGTTCCTCGGGTGTCGGCGACTGGCCGGCTTGCTCGAATTTGCATACCTCTTGTATGCAAATACAATGAATGGCCGGAGGCAAGACATGACCGCACCCCAGACCCTGACGATTCCCGCGCTTACTGCGAAGATCGAGGCGATCTTCCAGCGCGCCCGCTTCAGCGCCGCGCAGGCTGCCGCAATCGCTCCGGTCATTGCCGCGGGCGAGCGCGACGCCTGCAAGTCGCACGGTGTCTACCGGATCGAGGGCTGCCTGCGCTCGCTCAAGATCGGCAAGGTCAACCCGGGCGCAGTGCCGGAGGTCATTGCCTCCGAAGGCAGCATCGTCCGCGTCGATGCCAAGGGCGGCTTTTCCCCACTGGCCTTCGAGCTGGGACTGCCGCTGCTGGTCGAGCGGGCGCGCACTCAGGGGCTGGCAGCACTGGTCATCAACGACTGCTTCCATTTCTCGGCCCTGTGGGTCGAGGTTGAACGGCTGGCGGCCGAGGGCTTGGCGGCAATGGCCATGTGCCCCAGCTATGCCACCGTAGCCCCGCATGGCGGCAGCGCCCCGCTGCTGGGCACCAACCCATTTGCCTTTGGTTGGCCGCGGCCCGACGGCGCGCCCTATGTTTTTGACTTCGCCACCAGCGTCGCCGCGCGCGGCGAGGTCGAGTTGCACCGCCGCGCCGGCACGCCCCTGCCAGAGGGTTGGGCGGTGGACGCCGAGGGCCAGCCTACGACCGACCCGCAGGCGGCGCTGGACGGCGCGATGCTGACCTTCGGCGGCCACAAGGGCAGCGCCATCGCGACGATGATCGAACTGCTCGCCGGTGCGATGATCGGCGATCTGAACAGTGTCGAGGCACTGGACTGGCTCGGCACCACCGCCGTTGCGCCCAAGCATGGCGAGTTGATCCTCGCGTTCGATCCCGCGCGCTTTGCCGGCGGCCGGCGCGACCCGTTGGCCGCGGCCGAGCTGATCCTGTCGGGGATCGAGGGGCAGGGCGCGCGTCTGCCGTCGGGCCGGCGCCGCGCGGCGCGCGTCATTTCCGAGGCAGAGGGGATCACTCTGAGCGCAGCCGAGATCGAGGGGCTGGAGCGCCTCGCGCGGGACGGGCTGGCGGCGGTGCCGTAAGGCCGCCGCTGCCGCTTGTGTCCGTCCCGTCAGCATCGGCGCGCTTCAGGCCGCGAACCGGCGCAGGTCGTCCTGCTGGGACCAGTTGGCATACCAGTCGCGGAACAGGTTGTATTGCGCCTCGACATAGCCCCGCTGGCTGTCGCTGAGGGCATCGTCGGCGTTGAAATGCAGCCGGTATTCCTGATCGCCGTTCAGCACCATCAGGTGCTTGTAGAACAGAACCAGATCAGGGCCCTCGTCGAAGGAAGACAGGACGGCCAACGCGGCCTCCAACTCGTTCGCCCGGGTGCGGGCGGCGGCATCGCCCGCGGCGGCGGCTTGCGACAGGGCGACCAATTGCAGCACCTCGCGCGGCAGGGCGTTGCCGATGCCGGTGATGGTGCCGGAGGCGCCGCAGTTGACGAAGCCGTGGACCACGGCAGTGTCGACACCGATCATCAGGGTGATGTCGTCATTGCCGCTGGTGATGTGCTCGGCCGCGTAGCGCAGGTCGGCTATGCCGCCGAATTCCTTGAAGCCGACCAGGTTCTTGTGCTGCTCGCGCAGGGAAAAGAACAGATCCGCGCGTGTCGCAAAGCCGTAATAGGGGCTGTTGTAGATCACCGCCGGCAGATCAGGCGCGGCCGAAAGTACAGCCGCGAAATGGGCGCGCTGGGCGCTGGCGGAACTGCCGCGCGACAGCACGCGCGGGATCACCATCAGACCCTTGGCGCCGACCTTTTGTGCATGGGCGGCGTGTTCGGCGGCAAGCGCGGTGTTGACCGCGCCGGTTCCGACCACGACCGGCACGCCCGCGCCCACCAGGGCCTCGACCCCCTCCATCCGCTCGGCGTCGGTCAGCAGCGGCCAGTCGCCCATCGAGCCGCAATAGACCACGGCAGACATTCCCAGATCGACAAGCTCGCGCCCCTTGCGGGCCAAGGCCGCGAAATCGGGACGGCGGTCCGCGGTGCAGGGCGTCATCAGGGCGGGCATGCAGCCCGAAAACACGGTGTCGGTCATCGGTGGCTCCTGTTGCGAATCGGGCGCCCGGGGCGCGGGGTCGGGGCATAGTGACATCATTGTATTCTTGTTGTCGACAACAATCTGATCTCCGCCCTATGGTCGGCGTCTGCAAATCCGGCAATGATCCGCGTCGAACAAAGGAAGTTGCCAATGGCCAGTGACGCCCCGCCCCACGATCGCGCCAAAGCCCGAGGCCGCGGGGCTGGCAAGGCGGCGACCTCCCGGCCCGCATCCGGCAAGCACACGAAAGCCGACTCGACCATGCCCGACCGGCGTCGGGGCGAGGGCGTCAAGTTCGTCTATGACATGCTGCGCGACGAGATCATCGACCTTGCCCTGCCACCCGGAAAGGCCATCGACGAGATCCAACTGGCCGAACGCTTTGCCATGTCCCGCACCCCCATCCGCGAGGCGCTGGTGCGGCTTGCCGCCGAGGGACTGGTCACGACCCTGCCGAACCGCTCGACCATCGTGTCGAACATCGACTTCCTGAACCTGAACCCGTTCTTTGACGCGATCACGCTGATGTATCGCGTCACCACCCGTCTCGCAGCCGAATTCCATCGCCCCGCCGATCTGCCCGCCATGCAGGCGGCGCAGGCTGAATTCGCGGTTGCGGTGCGCGCGCAGGACGCGCTGGCGATGATCGCGACCAACCGCGACTTTCACGCCGCCATCGCCGCTGCCGCGCACAATCCTTATTACGAAGGCCTTTTCTGCCGCCTGCTGGACGAGGGCCGCCGCATCCTGCGCCTGTATTACCAGAGTTTTGACGACCGCCTGCCCGAGCAATACGTGGCCGAACATGACGAGATGATCGCCGCCATCATCGCCCGGGACATTGACCGCGCCGACCGCATCGCCCGCGCCCATGCCGACCAGATCGTCAGCCAGATCCGCGCACTGGTGCACACCGACCGCCGCCGCGAGATCGCGCTTTAGCCCGTCATTCTGTTGCAAAGGCTGAAACTGTCTGCCTCAGTTTGAGAGGTCCGCGGCGCATTGTCGCGCCCTAGTCTGGCGCACAAAACGGGGAGAATGACGACGATGGCCGATCTGTTTCGCCTGCGGGCGCATGGCACCACGACGCGCACCGAAGTGGTCGCAGGTCTGACGACCTTCCTGACCATGGCCTACATCATGTTCGTGAACCCGGACATCCTGTCGACCACCGGCATGGACCGCGACGCGGTGTTCGTCGCCACCTGCCTCGCCGCAGCCATCGGCTCGGCTATCATGGGCCTCTGGGCGAACTGGCCCATCGGCATGGCGCCGGGCATGGGGCTGAACGCCTTCTTTGCCTTCACCGTCGTCGGCGCCATGGGCTACACATGGCAGCAGGCGCTGGGCGCGGTGTTCATCTCGGGCTTGGTGTTCCTGTTCCTGTCGGTGACCGGCATCCGGCGCTGGTTGATCGCCGGCATCCCGCAATCCATGCGCAGCGCCATTGCCGCCGGTATCGGCCTGTTCCTGGCGATCATCGCGCTGAAATCCTCCGGATTGGTCGTCGCCAATCCGGCGACCTTCATCGCGCTCGGCGATCTGACCGCGACCGGCCCGCTGCTGACCATCGCCGGGTTTTTCGTCATCGCCGCGCTGGACGCGCGCAAGGTGCCGGGCGCGATTCTGATCGGCATTCTGGTGGTCACGGCGGTCTCTATCGCGATCGGCCACAGTGCCTTCGGCGGGATCGCTGCAGCCCCGCCGTCGATCGCGCCGACCTTCATGCAACTGGACATCGTCGGCGCGCTGGGCACCGGGCTGGTGCATGTCGTGCTGGTGATGGTGCTGGTCGAGGTGTTCGACGCCACGGGCACGCTGATCGGAATTGCAAAGCGCGCCGGCCTGCTGACCGAGGGTCCGGCCCACACGAACGAGGGCCTCAGCCGTGCGCTGATGGCCGATTCGACCGCTATCCTCGCCGGCTCGATGCTGGGCACGTCCTCGACCACGGCCTACGTCGAAAGCGCCTCGGGCGTGCAGGCCGGGGGCCGCACCGGCCTCACCGCGCTGGTGGTCGCAGTGCTGTTCCTGCTCTCGACGTTCCTGTCGCCACTGGCGGGCTCGGTTCCGGCCGCGGCGACCGCGCCGGCACTCCTTTATGTCGCGACCCTGATGCTGCGCGAACTGGCCGAGATCAGCTGGAACGACGTGACCGAGGCGGCACCCGCGGTGCTGACCGCCATCGCCATGCCGTTCACCTATTCCATCGCCAACGGCCTCGCCTTCGGCTTTGTCAGCTACGCGGTGATCAAGCTGCTGACTGGCCGCGCGCGCGAGGTCCATCCTGCGACCTGGATCGTGGCGGCCCTGTTCGTGGCGCGGTTCGTGCTGTTCCCCGACGGCTGATCGGGCGCTGAGCGGCGCTGGACCTTGACCATGTTTCGCGCCAATCTCCAGCGCCGATTGCCAGGAGCCCGCGATGTCCCAAGCCCGTCCGTCCCCCGTCGCGAATGCCCCAGCGCATCACGGCGACTATCCCGGCCGCCTGGGCCAGTTGCGCGCGCAGATGGACGCGCTGGGGGTAGATGTCGTGCTCGTCCCGCGCGCCGATGCCTATCAGGGTGAATATGTTGCGGATGCCGACGCCCGGCTGCGCTGGCTGACGGGGTTCTCAGGCTCGGCCGGGTTTGCGGCCGTCACGCGCGAACGTGCCGGCGTTTTCATCGACGGCCGCTATCGCGTGCAAGTCAAGGCCGAGACCGACCCGGCGTATTTCACGCCCGTCCCCTGGCCCGAAACGACGCTGGCCGCATGGCTGCGCGAGGCGTTGCCCGAGGGCGGCCGCGTCGGTTTTGACCCCTGGCTGCACACCATGCGCGAGGTCCAGGAGCTGGAGGAGGCGCTGACCGGCGCCGACATCGCGCTGGTGCCGATTCCGAACCCGATCGATTCTATCTGGCACGATCGCCCGGACACGCCGGTCGGCTCGGTGCGGCTGCACGACGATGCGGTCGCCGGCGCCACCGCCGCCGAAAAGCGTGCGCGTCTGGGGGCAGAGCTGGACAAGGCCGGTCAGGCCGCGGCGGTACTGACGCTGCCCGATTCCATTTCCTGGCTGCTGAACATCCGCGGCAGCGACCTGCCCAGCAACCCGGTCGTGCAGGCCTTTGCCATCCTCGAGGCGGACGGCCATGTCGCGCTCTTCACTGACCCGGCCAAGTTCGGCGATGAGGTGCGCGCCGCGCTGGGCAATTCCGTCTCGATCCTGCCGCTGGCCGGTTTCACCCCGGCACTGCAGGCCCTTAGCGGGCCGGTGCGCCTCGACCCCGGCAGCGCGCCGCAGGCCGTGGCGACCCTTCTGACCGAGATCGGGACCGAGATCGCCGAGGGTCAGGACCCCGCCGTCATGCCCAAGGCGATGAAGAACGCCGCCGAGATCGAAGGTATGCGCGCCGCCCATCTGCGCGATGCCGTCGCGATGGTTCGCGTGCTGCATTGGCTCGACACATCCCCGCCCGGCACGCTGACCGAGATGGCAGTCGTGCGCCATCTGTCCCAGTTGCGGCGCGAAGCCGGGTGCATCGACCAGTCCTTTGCTACCATCGCGGGCTCTGGTCCCAACGGCGCCTTGCCACATCACCATCCGACCGAGGCGGCGGACCGCACGCTGTCGTCGGGCGAATTGCTGGTCCTCGATTCGGGCGGCCAATACGAGGTCGGGACCACCGACATCACCCGCACCATTCCCATCGGCGAGGTTCTGGTAGAGGCGCGCGATCCCTACACCCGCGTGCTGCGCGGCATGATCGCGATCAGCCGCGTGCGCTTTCCGCGCGGCATCGCCGGGCGCGACATCGACCCGCTGGCGCGCCAGTTCCTCTGGGCGGCCGGCCTCGATTACGACCACGGCACCGGCCACGGCGTCGGCGCCGCGATGTGCGTGCATGAAGGGCCGGTCCGCATCTCGCGCGTGTCGGGAATTCCGCTGGCGCCCGGCATGATCCTGTCGAACGAGCCGGGCTACTACCGCGAGGGCGCCTTCGGCATCCGGATCGAGAACCTGTGCGTCGTGACCGAACTTGGCCGCGATGCCAGCCCCGACGGCCGCGACATGCTGGGGTTCGAGACGATCACCTGGGCGCCCATCGACCGCCGCCTGATCGACATAGGCCAGATGGCGCCGGAGGAGATCGCGTGGCTCGACGCCTATCACGCCGGGGTGCGCGAGCGCTTGCAGGATGCGGTCGAGGGCGAGGTGCGGGACTGGCTGCTGGCGGCCACCGCACCGCTGGAGGGCTGAGGGCAGGCCCGGCGCGGCAACAAAGGGAACGCGGGCATGGCGATTTCACGCGAAGCGACCGAGAAGCTTGCGGCCCTTCTGGGCGAGCGCCTGTCCACCACCCAGGCGGAACGCGACCTGCACGGCGGCTCCGAGACCTGGCACCGGGCGCCGCCGCCCGATGCCGTCGTCTGGCCGGTCGATACCATCGAGGTCGCGGCCATCCTGCGGATCGCCAGCGCGCACCGCATCCCCGTAATCGGCTGGGGCACCGGCACCTCGCTCGAAGGGCATGCCCTGGCGGTACGCGGTGGCATCAGCCTCGATACCAGCCGCATGGACCGCGTGATCGAGATCCGCCCCGAGGATCTGCAGGTGACCGTGCAGCCCGGCGTCACGCGCGAGGCGCTGAACCGAGAGCTGCGGGCGACTGGCCTGTTTTTTCCGGTCGATCCCGGCGCCAATGCCAGCCTTGGCGGGATGGCCGCGACCCGCGCCAGCGGCACCACCGCCGTGCGCTATGGCACGATGCGCGACAACGTTCTGGGGCTCGAGGTCGTGCTGGCCGACGGGCGCGTGATCCGCACCGGCAGCCGCGCCGCGAAATCCTCAGCCGGGTATGACCTGACCGGCCTGATGGTCGGCAGCGAGGGCACGCTGGGGATCATCACCGAACTGACCTTGCGCCTGCACGGCCAGCCGGAGGAGGTCGCGGCGGCGGTCTGCGCCTTTCCTACGCTGGAGGAGGCGGTCGAATGCGTCACCGCGACGATCCAGTCCGGCATTCCCATGGCGCGGATCGAGTTCGTGGATGCCGGCATTGCCCGCGCCTTCAACCGCTCGGCCGGCACCCACTTGCCCGAGCAGCCGCATCTGATGGTCGAGTTTCACGGCGCCAAGACCTCAGTTGCTTCCGATGCAGATTCGTTCGGCGCCATAGCGGCCGAGTTTGGCGGCGCCGGCTTTGACTGGGCCAGCACGCCCGAGGCACGCAACCAACTGTGGCGGATGCGGCACGGTGCCTATCCCGCCGCGCTCGCGCTGCGTCCGGGCGCGACCGCGGTCGTGACCGATGTCTGCGTGCCGATGTCGCATCTGGCCGAGGCCGTCAGCGCTGCCGCCGCCGATATCGCGGCCGAAGGGCTGATGGGACCGATCGTGGGCCATGTCGGCGACGGAAACTTCCATGCGCTGCTGCTGATCGAGCCAGGAAACGAGGTCGAACTGACTGCCGCCAAGCGCATCGCCACCCGCATGGCCGAGCGCGCGCTGGACGTGGGCGGCACGATCACCGGCGAGCATGGCGTCGGCATCGGCAAGCGGGCGCTGATGACCGCCGAGCATGGCGACGGCTGGCAGGTCATGGGCGCGATCAAGACCGCGCTGGACCCGCTGGGCATCCTCAACCCCGGCAAGCTGGTGCCGGACGCCAACTGACGCTTTCGTGAGGGCCGCAGTCCAGTGACTTTCCCGCCGCCGCTTGCGATAGAGCGGCAAAACAAACCGTCGGGGGAGTGGTGGCGATGAAGCGTTTGGTGTCCCTGTTCTTGATGATGACGCTGGTAATCATCGCCGGGTGCGCCCGCACGCCGCCGCGGGGCGGCGGCGGCGGCGGCGGTGGCGGAAGCTACGTTGGCGGGACCGTTCCGGCGCTGGGCGACACTGCCCCGCATGTCTGGCGTAACGGACACCCCTACAATCAGGAAGTTCACGGCATCGATATCTCGCGCTACCAGGGCGATATCGACTGGCAGCGCGTGCGCGCCTCGGGCGTCAGCTTTGCCTTCATCAAGGCGACCGAGGGCGGCGATCACAGCGATCCGGCCTTCCGCCGTTACTGGGCCGAGACGGCCGCCGCCGGCCTGCCGCGCGGCGCCTATCACTACTTCTATTTCTGCCGCTCGGGCGTGCAGCAGGCGGCATGGTTCATCGCCAACGTGCCGCGCGACGGCCGCTCGCTGCCGCCGGTGATCGACCTCGAATGGACCGCCTCGCGCACCTGCCCGCGCCGCCCGTCGGGCGCCGAGGTCCGGGCCGAGGCCGAAAGCTTCATGCGCGTGCTGCAGGCCTATTACGGCCAGCGCCCGATCATCTACACGACTGTGGATTTCTACCATGAAAACCAACTGGGCCAGATGAATGCCGAGTTCTGGCTGCGCTCGGTCGCCGACCATCCCAGCCGAATCTACCCCGGCCAGCGTTGGACCTTCTGGCAATATACCGGCACCGGGACCGTGCCGGGCATCCGCGGCAACGTCGATCTGAACACGTTCGCCGGCAACTCGGCCCAGTGGCGTCAGTGGCTGGCGACGCACTTGCGCTAGCCCGCCCTCGGCGCGGCTGGTTGTGGGCCGAGTTCGCGGCCCTCTACCTGCTGACGCCGCTGGCGATCGCGGTGCTGCTGCCGCCGGGACAGATGTTCACGGCCCTCTTCGCCTCGACGTTGGTCGGCATCGGCCTTCTGTGGCGCACCGGCGGGTTCGAATGGCGCTCGCTGGTGCGCGGTTGGCGCCGCGTGCCCTGGGCCGAGGTGGCGCTGGTCGCCGCCGCGGTGCTGGTCACCGGCCTGATCGTCATCTCTGTCTTGCGGCCCGCCGCGCTGTTCAGCCTGCTGCGCACGCAGCCGGCGTTCATGGCGCTAATCTGGCTTCTTTATCCGTTCCTGTCCGCCCTGCCGCAGGAGCTGGTCTTTCGCGCGCTTTTCTTTCACCGCTATCGCGCGCTGCTGCCGCGGGGACCGGCGATGCTCTGGATCAACGCCGCGATCTTTTCTCTCGCGCACCTGATGTACTGGTCGCCCGTGGTGCTGGCCATGACGCTGGTCGGCGGCTTTCTGTTCGCGCGCGCCTACCTCTCGCGCGGCTTTCCGGCGGCCTGGGTGCTGCACGCCGTCGCCGGCAACGTGATCTTTGCCGTCGGGCTTGGCGCGTGGTTCTATTCGGGCGCCGTGGTGCGCCCGTTCTAGTCCATCATGTAGTCGCGGGTGATCGGCAGCACGTCGTTGCGGCGGGTCAACTGAAGCTGGAAATTGACCAGATCGTGCAGCCGGAAGGTCATCTCTGACCCCAGAAGGTAGTAGCGCCACATGCGCACGAACCGCTGATCATAGAGGGCCTCGGCTTCGGCCGCATGGGCCGTGAAGCGTTCCTCCCATTTCTTCAGCGTCTCGGCATAGTGGCGGCGTAGCACCTCGATATCGGTGAAGAAGAGCTTTTCAAGCTCGACCGCGCGGGCGATTTCCGACAACGAGGGCAGGGCCCCGCCGGGAAAGATATAGCGGCGAATAAAGCTGGATGTGGCGGCGGGCGGGCCATTGACGCCGATGGTGTGGATCAAGGCCACTCCATCTTCGGTCAACAGCTCGCGCACGCAGCGGAAATAGCGCCGGTAGTGCGGTCCGCCCACATGCTCGAACATGCCAACCGAAACGATGCGGTCGAACTGGCCGCGAACATCGCGATAGTCGCGAAGCTCCAGCGTGATGAGATCCTCGAGGCCGGCCTCGGCCACCCGCTTGCGCCCGAGGGCCAACTGCTCCTCCGAGAGGGTGATCCCGGTGACGCGGACGCCGTAATCACGCGCCAGGGTCAGCGCCATGCCCCCCCAGCCGCAGCCGATGTCGAGGACCGACATGCCCGGCCGCAACGCCAGCTTCTTGATGATGTGGCGCTTTTTCGCCTCCTGCGCCTCGTCCAGCGTCAGGTCGGGCGTCGGGAAATAGGCGCAGGAGTATTGCCGGTCCCGGTCGAGGAACAGATCATAGAGGGCACCGGACAGATCGTAGTGATGTGCCACGTTGTGACGCGCCCGCGGGGCCGGGTTCCACTGCAGCAGCCGCCTTATCCGCCGCCGCAAGGGCAGCATCCGCCACAGCGCATAGGCCGGCGGATTGTCGGCGCGGTTGCCGATGGCGAGCGTCAGGAAACCGCGCAGGTCGTCATGCTCGATCGTCAGCCGCTGGTTCATGTAGGCTTCGGCCACGCCGAGGTCGGGATCGCGCAACATGGCGCGGATCGTGGCCTTGTCATGGATGGTGACCGCAACCTCTCCCGGAACCGGCGTTTCGCTGCGGGGGCCATTGGCGGGGGGCGGGGGGCCCGCGCCGGGTCCGTACCGGCGGGTGCTGCCATCAGGATAGGTAACGCTGAGCCCGCCCCGACGGATGAGGCGGCGCAAAAGCGCATCGAGCGCGCGTTCGAGCATTCGTCAATTCCTGGGAATTCGCTGCTACGGCGATCATCTTGCCAGCCCGGGTGGCGGAGTGAAAGGCCCGCCGGCCCGCCGGGCGCTTGACTTCGCCGGAATGACGCGATTGATCGGCCCCACCCGACCGGGGGCCCGCCGAGAGATCCGAGGAATGCCATGACTGCCTACCGCACCCACACCTGCGGCCAGCTTACCGCCGCCGATGCCGGGGCCGAGGTCCGCCTGTCGGGCTGGGTCCACCGGGTCCGCGACCATGGCGGCATGCTGTTCATCGATCTGCGCGATCACTACGGCATCACCCAGATCATCGCCGACAGCGAGAGCCCGGCCTTTGCGACGCTGGAAAAGCTGCGGGCCGAAACGGTCGTGCAGATTGACGGCAAGGTCAGGCTGCGCGACGCGAGCCTCGTGAACCCCAAGCTGCCGACCGGCGAGATCGAGGTCTATGCCACCGCCGCGACGGTCCTCGGCCCGTCCGACGATCTGCCGCTGCCGGTGTTCGGCGATCAGGACTACCCCGAGGAAACGCGCCTCGCGTATCGCTTTTTGGACCTGCGCCGGCAGTCGCTGCACGACAACATCATGCTGCGCGCGCGCGTCATCAAATGGCTGCGCGATTCCATGTGGGACGCCGGCTTTACCGAGTTCCAGACCCCGATCATCACCGCCTCATCGCCCGAGGGCGCGCGCGACTTCCTGGTGCCCTCGCGCCTGCATCCGGGCAAGTTCTATGCCCTGCCGCAGGCCCCGCAGCAGTTCAAGCAGCTGATCATGGTCGCGGGCTTTGACCGTTATTTCCAGATCGCGCCCTGCTTCCGCGACGAGGACCCGCGCGCCGATCGCTCGCCGACCGACTTCTACCAGCTTGATGTCGAGATGTCGTTTGTCGAGCAGAAGGACGTCTTTGCCGCAGTTCAGCCGGTCATCCAGGGCCTGTTCGAGGAGTTCGGGGGCGGCCGCCGCGTCGACAGCGACTGGCCGCTGATCGCCTATGCCGACTCGCTGAGGAAATACGGCACCGACAAGCCCGACCTGCGCAACCCGATCGAGATGCAGGACGTGTCGGACCATTTCCGCGGCTCGGGCTTTGGCATCTTTGCCAAGCTGCTCGAGCAGTCGGGCACCGAGGTCCGCGCCATTCCCGCGCCGACCGGCGGCAGCCGCAAGTTCGCCGACCGGATGAACGCCTTTGCGCAACAGCAGGGCCTTCCGGGGATGGGTTACATCATCTGGCGCAAGGCCGAGGATGGCAGCACCGAGGCCGCCGGCCCTATCGCCAAGGCCCTCGGCGCCGAGCCGACCGAGGCGATCCGAGTCCAACTGGGATTGGGGGAAGGCGATGCTGCCTTCTTCCTCGGCGGCAAGCCCTCGGACTTCGAGGCGGTCGCAGGCCGCGCCCGGACCGAGATCGGGCGCGAGCTTGGCCTGATCGACGAAAATCAGTTCAAGTTCGCCTGGATCGTCGATTTCCCGATGTACGAACGCGGCGACGACGGCAAAATCGACTTCAGCCATAACCCGTTCAGCATGCCGCAGGGCGGGATGGAGGCTCTAGCAGGCGATCCGCTGAAGGTGCTGGCCTATCAGTATGACCTGGCCTGCAACGGCTATGAGCTGATCTCGGGCGGCATCCGCAATCACACGCCGGAGGTCATGTTCAAGGCGTTCGAGCTGGCGGGGTATGACAAGTCCGAGGTCGAAAAACGCTTTGGCGGCATGGTCAAGGCCTTCCGCTATGGCGCCCCGCCCCACGGCGGCTGTGCCGCCGGCATCGACCGCATCGTCATGCTGCTGGCGGACGAGAGCAACATCCGCGAGGTCATCATGTTCCCGATGAACCAGCGGGCCGAGGACGTGATGATGGGCGCCCCGTCCGAGCCGACGAACGAGCAGATGCGCGATCTGCGCCTTCGGGCGGTCCCGAAGGAGTGAAGTGACTTTACCCGGGCCGGGTGGCATCCTCCACCTGGCCGACCCCCCGGCCGTCCGCCGCAAATGCGAGAGACCCGGTGACTGTCCAATTTCCCGAACTCGCCGCGATACGTCTTGGCTTTGGCCTGTCGCCGGTCCTGCCCCCGCCCGCTGATCCGGCGGCCGTGCTGGCTGATGTCGCTGCGACCGCGGCCGCTGCGCCGTCGCTGACCACCGCCCAGGCGCAGCAGATGCACCTGCATTTCCGCGAAATCGACAAGAAGGCACGCGACGCCGGCACCCCCGATTCGCCCGAGGCCAAGGAGGTGCGCCGCACCATGGTCGATCGCCGGGCCATGTTCTCGCGCCTCAGGATGGCCGATTGCGCCACGGCGCAGGTCGGCTTTGGCGAGCGCCTGGTGCAGTTCTGGTCCGACCATTTCACGGTCAACCCGCAAGGCCCCGGCGTCGCGCCGATGGTGGTAGCCTTTGTCGAGGAGGCGATCCGCCCCAATATCAACGGCAGTTTCCTGGACCTGCTGACCGCCGCCGAGACGCATCCGGCGATGCTGCTTTATCTGGACCAGACCCAGTCTGTGGGCGACCGCTCGCCCTTCGCCCGCAAGGCCAAGAAGCCCAAGCAGGTCGGCCTGAACGAGAACCTGGCGCGCGAGATGATGGAGTTGCACACCCTCGGGGTCGGCGCGGGCTACACCCAACAGGACGTGCGGCAGCTTGCCAACCTTCTGACCGGCCTCGGTTATGTGCCGGACGATCCCGACCAGCGGTATTTCCCGCGCCGTGCCCAGCCGGGGGCCGAGACCGTGCTGGGACAGACCTTCGGCGGCGGCCGCCGGGACGGGATCGACGCGATTCACCAGATGTTTGCGGTTCTGGCCAACCGCCCCGAAACGGCGAAGTTCGTCGCCCGCAAGCTGGCCGTGCATTTCGTCGCCGACGAGCCGGACGATGCCCTCGTGTCGGACCTGGCGGCAGCCTGGGGCAAGAATGGCGATTTGCCGGCGGTCTATGCCGTTCTGGTCTCCCACCCGCAACTGGCCCAGCATTTCCGCGGCAAGGTGCGCCAGCCCTTTGACTATATCGCCAGCGGCCTGCGCGCGCTGGGGATGGACCGGCAGTCGATCCTCGGCCTGCCGGACCAGCAATCGCGCCGCTGGTTCAACCGGGCGATGGCGCTGATGGGCCAGCCGTTCATGAACCCCTCCGGCCCCGACGGCTGGAAGGAAGCGGCCGAGGCCTGGATCAATCCGCAACTTCTGGCCCAGCGCATCGACTGGGCGATGAGCGCGCCGCGCATCCTGCTGCCTGAACTGCCCGATCCGCGGAACTTCATGCAAGCCGCGCTTGGCGGGACCGAGTCCGAATTGCTGGCGCGCGCGGTGCCGCGGGCGGAATCGATCCGCGATGGGCTGGGCGTCGTCCTCGCCTCCAACGACTTCAACCGGCGCTGAGGGGGCGGACGATGGACCGACGCTTTTTCCTGAAGGGTGCGGCGCTGATCGGCTGCTCTGCCGCGGCCATGCCGCTGTTCACACCGGTCAGCTTTGCTGCGATGCCCGGCGAGAACCGGCTGGTGGTCATCATCCTGCGCGGCGCGATGGACGGCCTTGATGTCGTGCAGCCCTATGGAGATCCGGACCTGCGCCGCCTGCGCCCTGCCCTCAGCATGGGACCG
Organism: Paracoccus suum; assembly: GCF_003324675.1. NCBI lineage: Bacteria > Pseudomonadati > Pseudomonadota > Alphaproteobacteria > Rhodobacterales > Paracoccaceae > Paracoccus > Paracoccus suum. Next base: position 401,244 of record NZ_CP030918.1, on the reverse strand, counting down.
CAGGGCGGGGCGCTGGACCTCGACGGGTTCTATGCCATGCACCCCGCGCTGAAGTCGCTGATGCCGCTGTGGCAAAAGGGACAGCTGGCCTTCGCCCATGCGGTCGCGACGCCCTATCGCGACAAGCGCAGCCATTTCGATGGGCAGGACCTGCTGGAGGCCGGGATTGCCGGCAACGGCCCGGTACCGTCCAGCCAGGACGGCTGGCTGAACCGGCTGCTGCAGACCATGCCCGAGACGAGCGCCGAGACTGCTTGGTCGGTGGGCGCGCAGGAGATGCTGCTGCTGGCCGGGCGAGCCCCGATCCGCAGTTGGGAGCCCGATACCGATCTGGCCCTGACCCCGCAGGCGCAACTGCTGCTAGGCCAAGTCTATCATGACGATCCCCTGTTCCGACAGGCGGCCGAGGCCGCGATCGAGATCGACACCCGCGCGACCGAGGTGATGAACGCCGACGCCGCCCCCCAGGCCAAGGACGCGCCGCGCCCCTCGAACGCGGCGCGGCTGGCCGCCTACAGCGCTGCGCGCCTGAATGAGGAGGCGCGGATCGCCAGCTTCTCGATAACCGGCTGGGATTCGCACAAGAACCAACCGGGCGTGCTGGGCGGCGCGCTGAAGCAACTGGCCGAGGCGATCCTGACCCTGCAGCGCGATCTGGGTCCGCATTGGGACAGGACCACGGTCATGGCCCTGACCGAGTTCGGGCGCACCGTGCGACAGAACGGAACGCAGGGCACCGACCACGGCACCGGCGGGGCGATGCTGATGGCGGGCGGCGCGGTCCGCGGCGGGCGGGTTTATGGCGACTGGCCGGGCCTTGCGGATGGCAAGCTGTTCGAGGACCGCGACCTGATGCCGACCCGCGACGTGCGCGCCTATCCCGCCTGGGCCATGGCCGGGCTGTTCGGCATTGACGCCACGCGGTTGACCGGGACGGTATTTCCCGGGCTGGATCTTGGGCAGAATCCGGGGATTCTGCTGTAGGGCACGCCGCTTTCGCTCGCGCGCGAAGGCAGCCGGGCGCGGGCAACTCCTCCCACCCTTGCGCAAATTGCCGGGACCGCCATGCTGCCCGCAACCAGCAGCGAGGTCGTCATGTCCCAGTCCCCCGCCGATCCGACCCGCCCGATCGATGAGACGGTCGTCGGCTTTACCCCGCCGCCCGCGCCGGGCGATGACGCGGTGATCGAGGGGCGCACCGTCCGGCTCGAACGTCTGAACGCGGCGCGGCACGCCGCTGACATCCACGCGGCCGCCCATGGGGCGGACTGGATCTGGGACTATCTCGGATACGGCCCGTTTCGGTCCGAGGCCGAATACCGGGCTTGGATGGAGGGAGTCGAGGCCGGCCGCGATCCCTGCTTTTATGCCTTTGTCGACAAGGCGAGCGGACGGGCCTTGGGCCTCGGCTCGCTGATGCGCGTCGACGTCCCGAATGGGGTGATCGAGGTCGGCCATATCATGATCACCCCCGCCATGCAGCGTACCACCGCGGCGAGCGAGGCGATCATGCTGATGGTCGGCTGGGCGTTCCGGAACGGCTATCGCCGCGTGGAATGGAAATGCGACGCGCTGAATGCCCCCTCTCGCGCGGCCGCGGACCGCTATGGATTTTCCCCCGAGGGGGTATTTCGCCAGCACATGATCATCAAGGGCCGCAATCGCGATACCGCCTGGTTTGCGATGACGGATCGCGACTGGCCCGCCATTCGCGCGCGCTGGGACGCCTGGTTGGCGCCGTCGAATTTCGACGCCGAGGGCCGTCAGCGCGAGCCCCTGATGGGGCGTGACCGGCAGGCAGGCTGACCGGCTGGCGCCTGTCGCTGCGTTACACCGCGCGCAGATCCGACAGCCGCTTGCGCAGCAGCGCCTGAAGGCGATGGACCGCGGGCATCGGGCTGGCGCGGTCGGTACTGCGCGCCTGATCGGACAGCATCACCTCGGCCGCGTCCTCCAGCGCCGCGTCATGGGCGGATCGCGCGACACCGGCGACAAAACGGCCGAGGTAGGTCCGGTCGCTTCGCTCGACTCCGTCCTCCAGCAAGGTCGCGGCATGGGCCAGATCGTCCCGCAGAGCGGCGGCATCTGGCACCACCAGCTCGGTCGGCAGGATGCGCGGGCCCTTGGGGCGCGCGTCCTCGGGCAGGGCGTTCAGGATCGTCTGCTGGAATACCGCCACGCTCTCGACGGGCTTGGTCAGGAAGTCCTGCGCGCCGGCGGCGAGGGCGCGGCCACGGGCAGCGGGCTCGCCCGAGATTCCCAGGATGACCGGGACGCGGGGGGCGATGTGGGCAATCGCGCGAATCAACTCGGCCCCGTCGCCGTCGGGCAGGCCCATGTCGACCAAAACCACCGCCGGGCGGTAGGTGGCGAGGTGACGGCGCGCCGAGGCGAGGCAGTCGGCGCGGCGAATGCGCGCACCCGAGCGCAGGCAGATCAGGCGCACTGCCTCACTGGCGACGCGCGAATCCTCGACCACCAGCACCGTCAGCCCGGCAAGCGGCCGCGCGGCGGTCCGGGCAGGCGCAGCGACCGCCGGCGGGTGCTCGGGTGGCTGCTTGTTCACATGCAGCTGCATCATCTTGGGTCCCCTTCTGGTCCGGGGCGAATCGCCCTTCTGAGCCCATTAGAAAGCCCGGCCGCTTAATGCGCCGTTAACGGCCCCGTTCTTTTCAACCGAGGGTGTGCCCTGTAGAAGGACAGCTTGAGACGAAAGGATGCGCAATGAACCTTACCGGCGGAGTCGTCCTGTATGCCGTGCTGTGGTTTCTGGTCATGTTCGTCTTGTTGCCGATTGGCCAGCGCAGCCAGGCCGACATGGGCGAGGTCGTACCCGGCACGCCGGCCGGCGCGCCGCACGAGCCGGCGCTGCGCCGCAAGGCGCTGTGGACGACGGTGATCACGACAATCCTGTGGGGCATCATCGCCCTAGTCATCTTCAAAGGCGGGATTACCCGCGCGGATATCGGGACCTGGGATCAGATCCTGCGGCGCTGAGGTGATAGAGGTGGGTGAAGGCGGCCATCGCCATCACCGGCACCAGGATGTTCAGCACCGGCACAGTCAGCAGCAGGGCGACCATCGTGCCGGCGGCCGTCACCTTGCCTGACATCGACCGTCGCAGCGCCGCCGCTTCGACCGCGGGCAGGTGGCGGACGGCGGCGGACTGAAAGAACTCGCGTCCCAGCAGCCAGCCGTTCCCACCGTAGAACAGCAGGTGCGCGGCGGGCCCCAGCACCGGCGACAGCACCAGCATGGCCAGGCTGAAGACCAGCACGATCAGCATGACGGAGATGCCATCGGCAAGACCGGCGCGAAAGGACTGCTCGCGGCCGCGGCGGGCCGGGTAGTGGATGCCCTCGATCCGCGAGGCGACGTTGTCCGACATCATGCCGCAGAACAGCGCCGCGACCGGCGCCATCAGCACCAGCGCCAGCACCGGCAGCAGCGCCAGCGAGCCCCAGGACAACAAATTGCCGACCGCCACCGTCCCCAGCCAGGGCAGGTCGAGGTCGTGCGGCGCGAAAAGCCGGATGGCCACCGTCACCGAGGCCTGCAGGGCAATCAGCACCGCTAGCGTCAGCAGCAGCGCGCGGCCGACCAGCCCCAGCAGGGACGGCCGAAGCATGTCTGACAGCGCCAGCACGAGGGCCCTGAGAACCACCATGTCAGACGCTGCGCGCCAGCATGCGAATGCGCCACACGTCAGTGGATGCGTCGGACTGGCGGTTCAGGAAAAACGTTCCGACGGGCAGCGGACAGCCCGCGGGCCGGCCGGGATGTTCATACTGGGCCATGTTGACGCTGGCGAGGTCCCGCCCCAGGCGCCGGTACAGCCGGACCTGGGCGGGGGCGGCGCTGATGGCACAGCGCAACCCGCAGCTGCCGAGCCATTGCGGTTCGTCGCTACCGCCCACCTTCCGCGCGCCGGATGTGTCGACGATCATCGCCGGGTGCAGCCAATAGCGCTCCGCCATGGCAGCATGACCGCCGCAAAAGCCGGCGTAGCAGCCGGAAATAGCCGCGAGGACGCTGTCAATCTCGCTCGACATTTGATCTCGCAATGGCGACAGGCGGCAGCACCCGTCCCGACAAGCGTACAGCAGGGGGAAAGCTAGAGAAAGCTCACTTTGTCCGCCAGCTCGGGGCGTGGACGGTCGGGCAGGGCCTCGCCGTCAAAGCGGCCGATGTGGATCAGGCCCGCGACGCTCTCGCCCTCGCCGAGGGCCAACAGGTCTCGCGCCAGTTTGTCCTCTGCCAGCGGGCCCGTCAGCCAGGCGGCTCCCCAACCTGCGGCCAGTGCGGCCTGCAGCAGCGTCAGGCACACCGAAGCCGCCGACATCACCTGCTCGCGCAGGGGAATCTTGTCGCTGGCGACTGGGGACAAGATCACTGCGACAATCAGAGGCGAGGCGAGGGCCGAGATCGCCTTGGCGATTACCGCCTCGCCCGCGCCCTGTGCGGTCATGGCAGCGGTGATCGGCGCCACCATCTGATCAAGCCGCGTTCGGGACAGGACGATCAGCCGCCAGGGCGCGAGCTTGCCATGGTCGGGCACCCGGATGGCGAGGGTCAGCAACTGTTCCAGCGCCGCGCCCTCCGGGCCCGGTCCGCTGAGGAGTTTCGGTGGCACCGACCGGCGGCTTGCCAGAAACGCGAGAGCTGCATCGCTGCGAACTGGCATGGGAATCCCCGCTGAATTTGCGGCTGTTTGGCCCGGCCTTGGCTGACGGGTCAAGCAAACATAAAAGGGGTGGCAAGGATTGGCCGATGGCATTGATGGTACCAGGCCCGCAGTGTCCGCGCGCCTATATCCGCCTAACCTCTTGGCCGCAAACGATAACTTCCCTCGGGCAGATCGAGCGCGGCGCGCAGGTCGGCGAGTTGCGCCATGCTCAGCGTGATTCGCCGTACCAGCCCGCTTAGCGGGTCCGGTTGTTCGATCACCACCCGGTCATCAAAACCCAGGATCACAACATCTTCCTCCAGCGGGCGGGCCTCCCCATGGCCCTCGTCCACCAGCGTGATGACGGTGGCGTCGAATTCGTGCTCTATGGTGAACATCTGCAGTCCCTCTGGTCGGCGCCAACAATCGCGTGAGTGGGCGCTGGCCGCAATGGCGCCGGTTGAAGCCGCAGCGCGCGCGGGCCAAACTGCACCCGGACCGGTTGGTCAGCTACGGAGACGATGGGACATGACGCTGCGCGCCTCACTTGCGGCCCTGTTGGCCGGTATGTCCTTTCTGGCGGGCTGCGCACCGGTTTCCGCTCCGGTGTACGCGCCAACAGCGCCCGTGCGTACGGCGCCGCCCCCGGCCACAGCCTCGCGCGACTTTTCCGGGGATGCCGCCGGCACCGCGCGTGCCTTCGTGGAGGTCCTGAAGCGGATGGAGCCAGCCGTAGAGCGCGAGTGCCTGCAGCGTCGGACGGCACCGATCAACTGCGACTTCCAGTTCACCGTCGAATCCGACCCGCGCCAGGAGATCAACGCGTTCCAGGCGGTTGATCCGTATGGCCGTCCGATTATCGGCTTTACGCTGGCGCTGATTGCCGCGGCAAGAAATGCCGACGAATTGGCATTTGTGGTGGGCCACGAGGCCTCGCACCATATTCTCAACCACATCACGCAAAAGAACGCCTCGGCCCGCAATGGAGCGCTGATTTTCGGGGCGCTGGCCAGCGTCGGCGGGGCCGATCCTCGCGCGATCCAGGGCGCCCAGCAGTTCGGCGCGCAGTTCGGCGCGCGTTATTATTCCAAGGACTGGGAGCTGCAGGCCGACTATCTGGGCGCGATCATTACCCGGAACGCCGGATACGATCCGCTGCACGGGGCACAGTTCTTCATGCGCATTCCCGATCCGGGCAATCGCGTACTTGGCTCGCACCCGGCCCGGGCGGAACGAATTGCGACGGTTCAACGTGCAGTTGCGGACCTGCAGCGAGGCCGATTTTACTGAATCACAACGAGGCGCGGCAATCTGCCTCCGACGTAGCGTTTGGATATGAAAACGCTTTCACTTTGCGTCAAAGCGCCTAATTGTCGGCCAAGCGCGTGGCAATCGCGCAAGGGCCGGGGAAAAATTGATGATCGGTGTCGTCGTTTGGAGCAATCGAGTACGCGAGCAAGCGGTCATCTGGTGCGATGACCATGCTGCGCTGGCCTATCTTGTGGGCCGGATCGATTACCCCGCTGAATATGGATGGCCCGAGCCGGGAGACATGCTGGAATTGCATACCGAGGTCGAAGGCGAATTGCGCTGCGCCCGCTGCGTCAAACCCTTGGGTGATTCGGTCGTCTCGCCGCTGCCGCAGATGTTGACCGGCCGTGCGTCCCATCTGTCGGTGATCCAGAGCAACGACACCGCCCCGCCCACCGCCGAGATCATTGTCCTTCCGCAGCGCGTCCTCGCTGCGAGCTAGTTATTCGGGCCGTCGCTGAGGCGGCGCCTCAGGCCCCGCGCCGTAGCGCCGCGACGCCGGTGCGCGCCATATCCATCAATCCCAGAGGGCGCACCAGATCGGCAAAGGCATCCAGCTTTTCGGGCGCCCCGGTCACCTCGAACACAAAGCTTTCAAGCGTCGAATCAACCACCTTGGCGCGGAAAATCTCGGCGATGCGGAGCGCCTCGACGCGACGCTCGCCCTGTCCCTGCACCTTGTAAAGGCCAAGCTCGCGCTCGACGCTAGGCCCCTCGACGGTCAGGTCATGCACGTCATGGACCGGCACGATCCGGCCGAGTTGGGCCTTGATCTGCTCGATCACCGCCGGGGTGCCCCGCGTGACCATCGTGATGCGCGAGGTGTGGCCGGTATGGTCGACCTCGGCCACGGTCAGGCTGTCGATATTATAGCCGCGACCAGAAAAAAGGCCGATCACGCGCGCAAGCACGCCCGGTTCGTTCTCGACCATGACGGCGAGGGTGTGGCGCTCTTCGCCCTGCAGGTTCGGGTCGCGCAGATCATAGGCGGAATGGCTGGATGCGCCGCTGTCGAGTTTCAGTGCCATCATCGTTTCCTAAACCAGAACCGCGCCGCCGGCGTTGATCGCCGAGCCAATGTCTTCGGCCGCCTCGGAATCGCTCAGCAGCATCTCGTTATGGGGCTTGCCCGACGGAATCATGGGCAGGCAGTTCTCGTGCTTTTCGACCAGCACATCCAGGATAAATGGCCCGTCGTATTCCAGCATCTCGCGGATCGCGTCGTCCAGTTCGGCCGGATCACGCACCTGACGGCCGCGACAGCCGAAGGCCTCGGCCAGCTTGACGAAATCGGGCAGGCTCTCTGACCAGGACTGGCTGTAGCGCTCGCCATGCAGCAGTTGCTGCCACTGGCGGACCATGCCCAGGCGCTCGTTGTTCAGGATGAACTGTTTGACCGGCGCGCGAAACTGGATCGCGGTGCCCATTTCCTGCATGTTCATCAACCAGCTGGCATCGCCTGCGACGTTGATGACCAGGGCCTCGGGATGGGCGACCTGCACGCCGATGCTGGCCGGCAGGCCGTACCCCATCGTCCCCAAGCCGCCCGATGTCATCCAGCGGTTGGGCTCGTCGTACTTCAGATACTGCGCCGCCCACATCTGGTGCTGGCCGACCTCGGTGGTGATGTAGCGATCCCGGTCGCGGGTCAACGCCTCCAGCCGCTCCAGAGCGTATTGCGGTTTGATGACCTTTTCGGATTTGCGATAGGCAAGGCAGTCGCGTGCCTGCCATTCTTTGATCTGGATCCACCAGCGGCCGACAGCTTCGCTGTTGGTGCGCCGGCCGCGCGCCGTCCACTGGGCGAGCAGTTCGGCCAGCACCTCGCCGACATCGCCGACGATCGGCACATCGACGCGGATCACCTTGTTGATGCTCGAGCGGTCGATATCGACATGCGCCTTGATCGAGCCGGGCGAGAAATCCGCGACTCGGCCGGTGATCCGGTCGTCAAAGCGCGCCCCGAGGTTGATCATCAGATCGCACCCGTGCATCGCCATGTTGGCCTCGTAAAGGCCGTGCATGCCCAGCATGCCCAGCCAGTTCTTGCCCGAGGCCGGGTAGCAGCCGAGGCCCATCAGCGTCGAAGTGATGGGAAAGCCCGCGCCGTCCGCAAACTCGCGCAGCAGGCGGCTGGCCTCGGGGCCCGAGTTGATGATGCCACCACCCGAATAGATGATCGGCCGCTCGGCCTGCTCGATCAGGTTGACCAGTCGGGCGATGGCCTCGCGGTCCGGCGGGGGGGCCTTGCGCGCCGCCTCCGCCGGGACGGCTGGCGGGGTATAGGTGCCGGTCGCGAACTGCACGTCCTTGGGGATGTCGACCAGCACGGGACCGGGCCGGCCCATGGTCGCGACGTCGAAGGCGCGATGGATGGTCGCGGCCAGTGTGTCGGTATCCTTCACCAGCCAGTTATGCTTGGTGCAGGGCCGTGTGATGCCGACCGTGTCCGCCTCCTGAAAGGCGTCGGTGCCGATCATGAAGGTCGGCACCTGTCCCGACAGCACCACCAGCGGAATGGAATCCATCAGCGCATCGGTCATGCCCGTGACCGCATTGGTGGCGCCCGGCCCCGAGGTCACCAGAACCACACCCGGCTTGCCCGTCGAGCGGGCATAGCCCTCGGCCATATGCACTGCGCCCTGCTCGTGCCGGACGAGGATGTGCTGAATGTCGTTTTGCTGGAATATCTCGTCATAGATCGGAAGGACAGCGCCCCCGGGATAGCCGAATACCGTGTCGACGCCCTGATCGCGCAGGGCCTCGACCACCATTCTCGCTCCCGTCATCGTCTGGGACATGCCGACCTCACGTAATTTGCGCAAAAAGAAACGACCCGGTGTCGCTTGCCGCGGGCCGCAACCTATGAGCCGTCTGCGACAGGGTCAACGGCCCGCGCGATAAAAAGTGACCGTAAACGCCGTTTCAACGTAATTTTATGTCGAAAGACGAGGCACGTGCGCAAGGATATATCAGCGCGTTGCGCCGTTCGGCAAGGAAATGCGGGTCACTTGCTCGACGATGGGATCGACCGACAGCGGATGGGCCTCGTCATTGTGGGAGTTCGGATCGCCAATCTCGCGCCAGACGCCGCCCTTGTAGATCTCCAGCGCTCCGAACCGCGCCTTGTAGTCCATCTTCCGGCTGCCCGGCACCCAGTAGCCCAGATAGACGAAGGGCATCCCGGCCGCTCGCGCCAGTGCGATATGATCCAGGATCACATGCGTGCCCAGGCTGCGAGCGCCCAAGGCCGGGTCGTAAAAGCTGTAGACCAGGCTAAGTCCGTCATCGAGCACGTCGGTCAGGCAGACCGCCGTCAGCCGTCCGGCCCCGCCCTCTGCGGCCTGCGGGCCGAGCCGGTATTCGATCAGCCGTGTGCGGACCGGCGTCTCCTCGATCATCGCCGCGAATTCGAACACGTCCATGTCCGCCATACCGCCGTCGGCGTGCCGGGAGTCGAGATAGGTGCGGAACAGATCGTATTGTTCCTCGGTGGCCCAGGCGCTGGTCGTCAGGCGCTGCAAGTCCGCATTGCGCCGCGCGACCCGGCCCTGCGTGCGCGAGGGCTTGAAGTCGTCAACCCGGATGCGGGCCGACATGCAGGCCACGCAGCTTTCGCAAGAAGGTCGATAAAGGACGTTCTGGCTGCGGCGAAAACCCTGCCGCGACAGGGTGTTGTTCAACTCGACCGCGCCATCGCCGCCAAGGGCGGTGAACAGCTTGCGCTCGGCTCGGCCATGCAGATAGGGGCAGGGCTGCGGCGCCGTGACGTAGAATTGCGGGGTGTGGGACAGTGTATGCCGCATCACGGCAACCGGACGGCTCGGAGGCCGCAAGGGCAGACGAAGGCGCGGTTCATCGTGCGGGCGGCTCGGCGTTTTTTCCGAAGGTCAAGCCCGACCCTAACAACACCGGAACGCCACGCCAAGCGGATTGGTCGCGTTGACGCGGCGTTGGGCGGCGCTAGGCTGACGGGATGCCTTTTGCCGACGCCATCACCCGTCTGCCGCTGCCTTTCGACCCCGCGCGCGGCGCGGCTGCGGCCGCGTCCTGCCTCTGGGCGCAGGGCGATCTGGCTGGCCTGATTAGCGGGGCCGCCGGCTCCAGCCCCTACCTTGCAGGTCTGATCGAGCGCGAGGGTGCGTGGTTGCAGGGTGCGATCGCGCAATGGTCGCCCGAGGCGGACCCGGTCGCGACCGAAACCGCGGGGCTGGAGGCGCTGGACGCCGCGGCCCTCGGCGTCGGTCTGCGGCGGGCCAAGCGGCGCGTGGCGTTGCTGGCGGCACTGGCCGATTTGGGCGGAGTCTGGCCGCTGGAGCGAGTCACCGGCGCACTGACCGCCTTGGCGGACCGCGCAGTCGACCTGTCCTTTCGCGCCCATCTCGCAGCCGAACAGGCGCGAGGGCGGATGCCCCAAGGCGGGGCGGACGCCGGGGGGCTTATCCTGCTCGCCATGGGCAAGATGGGCGCGGGCGAACTGAACTACAGCAGCGATATCGACCTGATCGTCCTCTACGACGACGACGCCTATGATCCCGGCGACCGGCAGGAGGCGCGTGCCGCCTTGATCAAGGTGACGCGCCGCGCTGCGGCGACGCTGTCGGACCTGACGGCCGAAGGTTACGTCTTTCGCACTGACCTGCGCCTGCGCCCGGATGCGTCGGTGACGCCGGTCTGCATCTCGGCCTCGGCGGCGCTGGATTATTACGAGGCCGAGGGACGCACATGGGAGCGGGCGGCCTATATCAAAGCCCGGCCCTGCGGGGGCGATCTGGCGGCGGGCGGCCGTTTTCTGGAAGCCCTGCGGCCCTTCGTGTGGCGCAAGCACCTCGATTTCGCGGCGATCGAGGATGCCCATGCGATGCGCCTGCGCATCCGCGACCACAAGGGCCTGCACGGCCCGATCGAGGCCGCCGGCCACGACATGAAGCTGGGGCAAGGCGGCATCCGCGAGATCGAGTTCTTTACCCAGACCCGCCAGCTGATCGCCGGCGGGCGCGACCCGGCACTTCGGCAACGCGGCACCGTGGAGGGGCTTGCCGCCCTCGCGACCGCCGGCTGGGTGCCGGTGGATGTCGCGGGTGAGTTGACCGACCACTATCGCCACCACCGCGAGGTCGAGCATCGCGTGCAAATGGTGGGCGACGCCCAGACCCATGTCCTGCCGCCGGCCGGACCAGCGCTCGACACCGTTGCGCGGTTGTCGGGTGCTGCGGATACTGTGGCCTGGGCACAGGCAATCCGGGACCGGCTGCAGCGGGTCGAGACCCTGACCGGTGCGTTCTTTGCGCCGGCCGAAGCGCAGCCAAGGCCCGACCTGTCGCCGCAGGCCGAGGCGCTGATCGGTGCCTGGCGCGGCTATCCGGCCTTGCGGTCCGATCGCGCCCGCCAAGTGTTCAACCGGATCGAGGCCGACCTGCTGACCCGCCTCGCCCGCGCCGCCGATCCCGAAGCGGCTCTGGCGCGGTTCGACGGCTTTCTGGCGGGCCTGCCCGCGGGTGTGCAGGTGTTTTCGCTTTTCGAGGCCAACCCGCCACTGGTCGATCTGGTCGCGGATATCTGCGGCACTGCCCCCGGGCTCGCCGCCTATTTCGCGCGCCATCCGGGTGTCCTTGATTCGGTCATCGCCGGCAGTTTCTTTGCGCCCTGGCCCGGCGCGGCCGGACTGCGCGAGGCGATGGATGCCGCGCTCGGCGCGGCGATGAGTGCCCCGGGGGGAGGGTATGAGCGCGCCCTTGATGCCGCGCGGCGGTTGGTGCACGACCTGCAATTCCGCATCGGCGTCCATCACCTGCGCGGCCTCATCGATGCCGACGAGGCGGGGGTCCAGTATGCCGATGTGGCGGATGCCGTCATCGCGGGGCTGTTCGCGCTGGTGGAGGCCGAATTTTCGCGCCGCCATGGCCCGCCGCCGGGCGCGGGCGCGGTGGTCATGGGCATGGGCTCGCTCGGCGCGCGGCGGCTGAACGCAGCCTCGGACCTGGACCTGATCGTGATCTATGATGCCGCCGGGATCGAAGCCTCGTCCGGCCCCAAGTCGCTGGGTGCGCGGCCCTATTATGCCCGGCTGACGCAAGCCCTGCTGACGGCGCTGACCGCCCCGACCGCCGAGGGCCGCCTTTATGAGGTCGACATGCGCCTGCGTCCGTCTGGCCGGCAGGGCCCCGTCGCAACCTCTCTGACCGCATTTCGCGACTACCAGATGACCGAAGCGTGGACGTGGGAGCATCTGGCCCTGACCCGTGCCCGGATCGTCGCTTTTTGCGGCCCGGGGAAGGGGGCACAGAGAGAGACCGGTATTTCGCGGAGCCCGAGCGAGACGGAGCGCGGGGATCAGTCGGGTCCCGTGGCTCAGGCGACCGCGCCCCAGGCCGCCAGCTCCTCGGATCGGGCCGGTGCCCACCACGCCCTTGATCCGGTTGGTGCCGCAAATGAGGCCGGCGTCTTGGATCAGACCGCTGCCGGCGACAATCCGGCAGGACCCGTAGGCGAGCCCCGGGTGCCGGCGGCCGGGACCTCCGCGGCGGAAACTCCGGCGAGCCGCGATGGCGGCCCCCCCGCACAAACCGGCGCGGAACTGGCAGGTGAGGTCGAGGGCCTGAGGCGAGAGGTGCTTGCCTCGCGAGGCCCGGGTCCGCAGGTCATGCCCGATCTTGCCGAGATGCGCGCGCGGCTGTTCGAATCGAAAGCGTCTGCCGGCACGGAGGATGTCAAAAACGGTCCCGGCCGGCTGCAGGACATTGAGTTGCTGGCGCAAAGCCTCGCCCTGCGGGCGGCGGACCCGGCGCGGGCGACAGCGGCTCAACTGCGCGGCGGTCGCCGGGCCGGCCTTATCACTCCCGCTGACGAGGCGGTTCTGGCCCAAGCCCATCGCCTGTTCTGGAGGATCCGGGCCGCCCAGAGGCTGATCGACGCGCGGGATGCCAAGCTGTCGTCACTGGGCATTGGCGCCACGACATTCTTGCTGCGCGAAGCAGGCGCGACGGACATCGCCGAACTCTCGGCGACGATCGAGGCTGCCGCCGCCCGTGCCCAAGCCGTGATCGATGCCGCATTGGCGACCGCGGCCGTTCCGGCGGGCTGAGCGGCCCGGATACAGAGTTATCCTGCGCAAGTTGCTGCAAGGCGTCTCGCACGGCTCGACCACAACCTAGCTGGCAAGGCGAATATCCCTGTGTGACGTGGTATCGTCGCCCCTGCGCGGTGCGTTATGCCCCGGCAGGCGAAAGCGCGCGACGGAGTCGAGCAGCTCGCCCGCCTGATCCGCCAACACCTTCGAGGAATTGCTTGTCTCGGACACCATCGCGGCGTTGTCTTGTGTGGCTGCGTCCAGTTGATGCACCGCCGTGTCGATTTCCGAGAGGCCGATCGACTGCTCGCGCGAAGACAGCGCGATGGCAGAGATCTGGGCAGAAATATCGCCGACCGAGGTCAGGATACGCTGCAGCGCATCGCCGGTACGTCCGACCAGATCGGCACCGCGCGTCACCTGCTCGGTGCTTTGCGAGATCAGGCCATTGATCTCTCGCGCCGCCTCGGACGAGCGTTGGGCGAGGGCGCGCACCTCGGACGCGACCACCGCAAAGCCGCGGCCGGCCTCGCCTGCGCGAGCGGCCTCTACGCCCGCATTGAGGGCCAACAGGTTGGTCTGGAAGGCAATTCCCTCGATCACATTGACGATGGTCGAGATTCTTTTGGAGGACGCCTCGATCTGGCTCATGGCGGCAATCGCCTCGGTGACGATCTGGTTCGAGTGTTCCACCTCGTCGCGGGCACCGCGGCCGATGCGGTCAGCACGCTCTGCGCCCTCGGCGGCCGAGCGAACCGAGGCCGTCAGTTCTGTCAGGGCGGCCGAGCTTTCCTCGAGGGTGCCGGCGTTGGTCTCGGTGCGCTGCGACAGATCGCGCGCCGCACCGGCGATCGAGCCAGCCAGTTCGACGAAGCTCTCCGCGTTGTGGCGGGTCTTGGCGACCAGATCGCTCAGCGCGCGGCGCGCGGCCTCGGTCGAGGTCAATACCGTGCCGATCTGGCCTTTGGCCCGGCTCTCCACGCGCGTCGACAGGTCCCCGGCGGCGATTCGTCCGAGGACATCGCTGAGTTCCGTAAAAGTCGCCTCGAGCGTCGACAGCAGCTCATTTAGGCCGCCGCCGATTTCGGCGCCGACGGCATAGTCTTGTTCGATCCGCGCGCGAACGGACAGGTTCCCGTCCTTGGCCGCTGCGACCACGCGGGCCACCTCGTCCTGGAAGCGGGCGGCCTTTTCGGCACTCATGACCTCTTTTGCCATGCGCTGCTGTTCGCGCGCCGACAACTCCATCGCCTCCTGCGCGGCGATGCGCTGGGCGTTGGCGTGACGCGCGGCCTCCTGCGCGGTACGCCTGACCTCTTCGGACAGCCGCACGGTCTCTCCTGCCTGGACGCGAAATTTCTCGGCCTCGCGGGCGATCTGCCCGATCTCGCAGGGGCGATCGCACAGCGGCACGCTTTGTGACAGATCACCTGCGCCCATGCGAGCCATCGAGTCGCGCATCATTGTCAGGGGACGCAGCACCCGCAGTTGCAGCATCGCAGCGGCAGCCAGCGACGCGAGGATCGACAGTACCGCAAGAAACACGGCGGCGAGGCGGACCGCATCCTGGCGCGCCTTCAGGTCCGCCAGCGTGCCGTCGAGGCGCGCGTTCATCTTGTCAAAGAACTGTTGCACCGGAACCAGGATGTCGGCCTTGGTGGCATGATAGTCGGCCGAGTTCAGCAGCAGCCGTGCGCGGGGCAGGTTGGGCGCGCGGGTCACCGTGTACCTGCCCTCGCCGTCCTTGAAGATGCCCTTGGCGGCGTTCATTGCCTCGACCTCGAGCTTCACCAGGTTCTCGGACCGTTGGCGGGCTTGCTCCAGCAGGTTCAACTCGTCAGGGGCGAAGCCCTGATCCTTCATCAGATCGGCCAGCGAGCGCGGCGGCTCAGTTGCCTGGCGGGGCTCCCGGCCGGCAGCGAGAAAGCCCCAGTAAAGGCTGCCAGGGCCTTTGGGACGGGCCTTCTTGCCGGTCCGCATGGCTAGCACGTCATTATACTGCGCCTGAAATGCCGGGTTGCCGGTGATGACGTAGGTTCGGGCGAGCCGGGTGAGGTCGTCCCCGTATTGCAGCAGGTCGGCCGCCAGTTGGCTGGACTGATAGCGGTTGTCGCTGGCGTCGATGGTCTGCTCCGCGATCCGCCCGAGGTAGAGAATCCCTGCCAAGGTCAAGAAGGTGCTGACGACCGCCACCGCCGAAGTTGCGATGCCTAGTCGCCGGATACTGATGGTAAACATGGGGCCTCTATCTCACGCATGGCGAATCTCGCTGTGCGACATTGGCCATGGTGAGGTTGATTTCCCGTTAAGTGCCAAGACATTCAGTCCGGCGGGCGGCGCTGAATGTTTTGCATTCGATGCATCACGCCTTGCGGGCGCCGTGACGCGGGTCGATCTCGATCAGCCGACGTTCCAGCGCCTCGGCCAGGGCCGCGCGCGGGATGCCGGTTTCCTCAGACAGGCGCCACAGGCCGAAATGCACGCGCGCGACCTGCTGGTAGTAGCGCGTGAAGGTAAAGTTGATCGACGCACCCGCCACCGCCCCCAGCACGGGCGTCGCCTGGGCGGCGACCTTTTGTCCCAGAACGCCGGCAAGGCGCGGCGCGACGCGGGCGACCAGCCCCTGCAGGGTCTGGCCAGTGATCGAGACCTTGGCGGCCAGCAGGCCGAGGTCCGTGCCGTCGTCAGCCTCGAACGGGCCAGCTGCGGCGAACACGCGCAGGGCCTCGGCTTTGACCCGGTCATCCTCGGGGTCGAACCCGTGTTCGGCGGCGATCGCCATGATCGCGCGCATCAGCATCGTGATGGTCACCGGCAGTTCGATCATCGCGCCCGGCAGCCCGCCAAGGCCGCCGATCGCGCCCGATGCCGTCGAGGCCAGCCGGTTGACCAGATCACTGCGGTCGCGGACCACGCTGCGCGAGGCGCTGGCGGCGTGGATCGCGCTTTCCAGCGCGGTGCGAACGATGCGGTCGATCCGGTTCCGCACAAAAGCCGGAAGTTTGCGCAGCATTCCCTCGGCGCTGCCGCCGATGGTCGACAGAACCTCCATCCCCAGGCCGCCGGCATTCTTGTGGATGCGGGCGAGGCGCTCGATGGTGGCGCGGACCGTGGGGTCCGTGATCGGCGGCAGGATTTCCTGGCGGGGGGCGGGGGTGGTCATCGGTAGCTATATCCTCGGCGGAGGGGGACGCGCGGCGGGTTCGGTCGGGTCAACCTCGCGGCAGGGTGGCATCGTTCCCGGTGCCTCCGCCATCTCGGCCAGGGCTGCGTGAACGGATGGGGCGGCCTCGCGCTCGACCGGCCCGCGCAGATCAACCCACGCGCCGGGCGTCAGTTCCAGTCCCAGCACGCGGTCGGGATTGGTCGGTGGCGGCATGACGACCCCTTCGAGCCGGCGGAAGCCGAACCGGCCATAGTAGGGAGCGTCGCCCACCAGCATGACTCGCGCCCAGCCCGTGCGGCCCGCGCGCCCCAGGCTCTCACGCATAAGGTAGCCGCCGAGGCCCTCGCCTTGCGCGGTCGGGTGGACCGCGACGGGACCCAGCAACAACACGGGCAGACTGGCAACGCGCACCGGCCAATAGCGGATCGCCGCGACCAGCCCGCCATCGCCGCCGCGCAGCGTCAGGCAAAGGCCGGGCACCGGCGGCACGCCATCGCGTAGGCGATAGCTGCTGAGCGCGGTGCGGCCAGGCGCAAAGCACAGGTCCAGCAACGCCTCGACCTCTGCGGTGTCGGCCTCGGTTTCAGGGCAGAGTTCGTACATGCAGCGGCCCTCGGCAGAGATTTTCGGGTGGCGGCGGGCAGCGCGTGGCGCGTGGCGAAACGCGGCGCCCGATACCATGACCCGGGATCGAGGGAAAGCGGCCGCAGGGCGCCGTGCTGGTGCTGGCGCTGTTACATGCCCCCCTTGCGCGCATGCTACATTCCGTGATGCGGATACGGCACGCGCAAGGAAGGGACCGACCATGTTCTATCGCCCCGAGGCCGGCCACGGCCTGCCCCACAATCCCTGGAACGCGCTGATCGCGCCGCGGCCGATCGGCTGGATCTCGACCCGTGGCGCGGATGGCGACAACCTGGCGCCCTACAGCTTTTTCAATGCCGTAGCCTATCAGCCGCCGCAGCTGATGTTCGCCTCGACCTCGGCCAAGGGCGACCGCCCTGGCACCAAGGACAGTGTGGCCCATATCGTCGAGACCGGGGTATTCTGCGTCAACATCGCTGGCTTTGATCACCGTGCCGCAGTGGTCGCCTCGTCTGCGGCACTTCCTGCGGGCACCAGCGAATTCGACGCCTGCGCGATCCGTGCGATCCCCTGCGAGACCATCGACTGCCTGCGCGTGGCTGACGCCCCGGCGTCAATCGAATGCCGGGCAACGCAGGTGCTTCCGCTGGCGGGTGTGGCCAACTGGCTGGTGATCGGCGTCGCGACCGGCATCCATCTGCGCGAGGACTGCGTTGTCGATGGCCGGTTCGACGCCCGCGCGGCCGGCGGCTGGCTGGCGCGCGCCGGATACAAGGATTACGCCGTCATCACCGACATGTTCGAGATGGAGCGGCCGTGAAAACCGTCAAGGACTACATCCGCAGCATCGTCGATTTCCCGCATGAGGGGATCGTCTTTCGCGACGTGACCACGCTCTTTGCCGATGCCCGCGGCTTTCGGATGGCCGTCGATCAGCTGCTACACCCCTGGGCCGGGATGGACATCGACAAGGTCGCGGGGCTTGAGGCGCGTGGCTTTATCCTTGGGGGCGCCGTCGCCCATCAGCTTGGCACCGGCTTCGTGCCGATCCGCAAAAAGGGTAAGCTGCCCGGCGCCGTCATCAGCGAAAGCTACGTCCTGGAATATGGCGAGGCGGTGCTGGAGGTGCATGACGACGCCTTGCTGCGCGGCGAGCGGGTGCTGATCGTGGACGACCTGCTGGCCACCGGCGGCACGGCCGAGGCCGGGATCCGCCTCTGCCGCCGGCTTGGCGCCGAGGTGATCGGCTGCGGCTTCGTGATCGAACTGCCGGCGCTCGGCGGGCGCGAGCGCATCGAGGCGCTGGGCCTGCCCGTCCAGGCGCTGTGTGCGTTCGAGGGCGCCTGAGCGCCGCCAGTCACTCGTCCTTGTGCTCGGGCAGGCGCGAGGCCTTGACCGAGGCCATCTCGTCCAACTCGGCTTCGGTCATGCTGTCATACATCTCGCGGCTGGCACCCTTCAGGTCGCTGACCTTGGTCTCGCCGCGCTTGGCCGACAGGGCGGCGCCGGCGGCGTGCTGTTGGGCCTTGGACGTCGCTTTCATCATCCGGCTCCCTGCTGCATGAGGCGCGCCTTAAGCGCGGCGCCGGCTTTGCCAAAGTCCATCTGCCCGGCGTGGCGGGCACGCAACTCGTTCATCGCGGCGCCCATGTCGCGCAGGCCGGTGGCTCCGGTCGCGGCGATGGCGGCTTCGATGGCGGCGTCGACCTCGGCCGGGTCCAGTTGGCGGGGCAGGAATTCCTGGATCAGGGCTACCTCGGCCTGTTCCTTGGCCGCCAGCTCCAGCCGGCCGCCTTCCTCGTAGGCGCGGGCCGATTCCTGGCGCTGCTTGATCATCTTGGCCAGCAGGGCCGACAGGTCGGCATCTGTCAGCGCGCTGTCGACCCCGGCCTCGCCACGATGGGCGATCTCGCGATCCTTGATCGCTGCTGCCATCAGGCGCAGCGTCGACAGACGCTCGGCGTCACGGGCGCGCATCGCAACCTTGGTCTCGTCCGCCAGCCGCTCGCGCAGATCCATGTCTTATCCTTCCGCCGTGATTTTGCCGCGTCATGATAGGCGAACTGGCCGCCATGGGAAACCGCCCCGGCCGGTGCCCCCCGCTTGACCGCCGCCCGCCCCGCGCCTAAGCCCGGTCCCGCCCCTTTCAGCCGCTGGTGTCCCCATGTCCGACCCGTCAGACCGCCCGACCGCCTGCCTTGTCACCGCCGATGGCGACGTGTTCTACGGTCGCGGCTTCGGCGCGACGGGCGAGGTGGTGGCCGAACTGGTCTTCAACACCGCGATGACCGGCTATCAGGAAATCATGACCGATCCTTCCTACGCGGGGCAGGTGGTCACCTTTACCTTCCCGCATATCGGCAACACCGGCATCACCGCCGAGGATGACCAGGCTACCGATCCTGTGGCGGCCGGGATCGTGGTGCGCTGGGATCCGACCCAGGCCTCGAACTGGCGCGCGGCGGGCGAGCTGGACGACTGGATGCGCCGTCGCGGGCGGATCGGCATCGGCGGCCTCGACACCCGCCGCCTGACGCGCGCGATCCGCCAGCAGGGGGCCCCGCATGGCGTACTGGCCCACAACGCGGATGGCGAGTTCGACATCGAGGACATGCTGCGCCGCGCCCGCGGCTGGCCGGGTCTCGTCGGTCTGGACCTCGCGCGCGAGGTCAGCTGCCGGCAAAGCTATCGTTGGGACGAGCGGCTGTGGCAGTGGGGCGAGGGTTTCGCCGCGGCCGACCCGGAGGCGGACCGCCCGCTGAAGGTGGTTGCGGTCGACTACGGCGCCAAGCGCGACATCCTGCGCTCGCTGGCCCAGACCGGGGCCGAAATCGTCGTGCTGCCTGCCACCGCCACTGCGGCCGAGGTGCTCTCGCACAATCCCGAGGGGGTATTCCTGTCCAACGGCCCCGGTGATCCCGAGGCGACGGGTGAGTACGCCGTGCCGATGATCCGCGAGTTGCTTGACCAGCCCGACCTGCCGTTGTTCGGCATCTGCCTCGGCCACCAGATGCTTGCCCTCGCCGTCGGCGCCCGGACCATCAAGATGAGCCATGGCCACCACGGCGCCAACCACCCGGTGCGCCGCAACGCCGATGGCCGGGTCGAGATCACCTCGATGAACCACGGCTTTGCAGTCGACGCGCAAAGCCTGCCCGATGGCGTGGTCGAAACCCATGTCAGCCTGTTCGACGGCTCGAACTGCGGGATCGAGTTGAGCGGGCGGCCCGTGTTCTCGGTCCAGTATCACCCCGAGGCGAGCCCCGGCCCGCAGGACAGCGCCTATCTGTTCGACCGCTTCGCGACCGAGATGCGCACCCGTCGCGCCGATTGACCTGGGCAGGCTGGCCTTAACGGTTTCTTAGGCTTTACCCCGCCAATCTGGCCCCGCTGATATGCGCGGGGCCATCATGATCCAACCAGTCGTCATTCCGATCGGCGCAGTTTCGTCCGCTGCCCGCAGGGATCAGACTGATCTGCTTGGAGAAAAATCCCCGTCAGACCGCCGCGTGGTTCCGCTGCGGCGCGGAATGGCTCCGCCTCAGCAAGGGACGGCCGATTCGGCGGTGCGGCGGCCGCCCTCGCTCGGGCAGATCCTGCTCGATGCGGGCGAGGTGCGGTCAGGCGATCTGCTGAAGGCCTCCGTGATCCAGCAGCGCGAGGATGCGCCGCTGGCCGAGATCCTGATCGCGCGCGGCTGGCTGACGGACGCCGGCCTGCGGCGGGCACTGGCCCGGCATTGGCGCACCGGCCATGTCGATTTGGCCCATAGCCCGCCCGATCCGCGCATGATCGACGCCCTTGGCGCACCGCTGTGCCTCGCCCATGGGGTGGTGCCGTGGCGCCGCATCGGCGGCATCCCCTTTGTCGCCACGTGCCGTCCCGAAGGTTTCGAGGCCGCGCTCGCCCTGCTGCCGCCCGCCTTTGCCCAGGCGCGCATGGTGCTGACCGACGAGGCCGGGCTGCAGGCCGCGATCCTCGCCACCCGCCGCACCCGCCTGATCCGCGAGGCCGAATTGCGCACCCCCGCCGCGCTCAGTTGTCGCACGCGGGACGAGCGCCGGGTGGGTGAGGTCGCCGTCCTGATCCTCGGTGCGCTCGCGGTCGGGCTGGCGGCGGCGCCGCTATCCGTCCTCGCCGGGCTATCGCTGCTGGCGCTGGGGCTGCTGGCCGCCGCCTCGGTGATGAAGGCCGCCGCTTTCGCGGCCCGCCTGCGCGCGGACGCCGCTATCATGGCAGAGCGTCGCGCCTATGCAGAGTTGCAGCGCAGCCCGGCACAGATGCGTCAGCCGCTGCCCGTCATCTCGGTCATGGTGCCGATGTTTCGCGAGGAAGATATCGCCGCCCGCCTCGTCGGGCGCCTGTCGGCCCTCACCTATCCGAGCGAGCTGACCGACATCGTTCTTGTGGTCGAGGAATGCGACATGCTGACTCGCGATGCCCTGGCGGCAGCCTCGCTGCCGCGCTGGATGCGCGTCGTCGTGGTGCCAGACGGCCCCTTGCGGACCAAGCCGCGGGCGCTGAACTATGCCCAGAACTTCTGCCGCGGCAGCATCATCGGGGTCTGGGACGCCGAGGACTGGCCCGAGCCCGAGCAACTGCACAAGATCGCCCGCCATTTCGCCGCCGCCCCGCCCGAGGTGGTGTGCCTGCAAGGTGTGCTGGATTTCTACAACCCCCGCACCAACTGGATGGCGCGCTGTTTCACCATCGAATACGCCAGTTGGTTCCGTGCCATCCTGCCGGGCATGGCGCGCCTCGGGCTGGTCGTCCCGCTGGGCGGAACCACCCTGTTCTTTCGACGCGACGCCCTGGCCGAGGTCGGCGGCTGGGACGCGTGGAACGTGACCGAGGATGCCGATCTCGGCCTGCGCCTCATGCGCCACGGCTACCGCACCGAGATGGTGGATACCGTCACCCATGAGGAGGCGAATTGCCGCCCCCGCGCCTGGGTCAAGCAGCGATCACGCTGGCACAAAGGGTATTTCATGACCTGGCTGGTGCATATGCGCCGGCCCCGTGCGCTATGGCATGACATCGGCCCGCGCGCCTTTGTCAGCTTCCAATTGCAGCTGGCCGGCACGGTGGTCGGCTTTCTGATCGCGCCCGTGCTGTGGAGCTATTGGCTGCTCTGCCTCGGCCTTGGCCATCCGATGGCAGGGGTCATCAAACCGCTCGCCGGCGGACGGGGGATGGCGCTGTTCGTCGGCGCCCTGATCACGGCCGAGGTGGTGAACCTTGTGGTCGGCGCCTGGGCCGTCAGGGCACCGGCACGGCGGCACCTGTCCCTCTGGGTGCCGTCCACTTGGCTATATTTCCCGCTCGGCTGTCTGGCGGCGTGGAAAGCAATTTACGAGGTCGTCGCGCATCCTTTCTATTGGGACAAGACTTTGCACGGCCTCTACGACGCCCAGTCCGCGCTGCCTGACGGGGTCGCCGAGGGGGCGGCAGTCCCTGACCCGCTGCGGCGGCCACCCCGGGCGCGTCCCGCAGTTCCTTCCGCCGACCGCTGGCCAGCGGGTTCGGAAACCGAACCGCGCCGCGAGTTGGAGGTGGTCGGCGCGATCAGTTAGTCAACCTGTGCGCACCGCATGGCCGCGCGAGGAGGGTAAGCAAGAGTCGCTTAGTGATCTTCAACCAGCGTTCGAGGGCCTGACCAGATGTCAGATGAGCGGCTGGTCCGGGGTTCTTGAACCTGACGCTCGCGAAGCGAGATAGGAAAGCGGCGGCCAAACTCATGCCGAACGATCTTTGACGGGGGACGGGCGTCCGACTGGGGCGCCAAAGTGCCGTCGATTTCCTGGACCGCACCTGGTGGATTTACCGAACGGCCCGCCCCCCAAGGCGATCCTCACCCCTCATCCGCCTCGGGCAGCAGCGCCAGCGGCGCGCCGCGCACGGCATCCAGATCGTCCAGCGTCAGCGGCCTTGTCGGGCGTGACAAACGCGGGCGGACGATCCAGTGCAGGCGTTCCTGCGCGCGCGTGATCGCGACATAGGCCAGGCGCTTCCAAAGTGGGATGCCCGCCTCGATTCGCCCCGCCCAGGCCGCGGCGGCGATGTCGGGGGCAAAGACCTGCACGTCCGGCCACTGGCTGCCCTGCGCCTTGTGGATGGTGACGGCCGCGCCGTGCAGGAACGCCGCGCCCATGCGCGCGGCCGAAGGAATGAAGGGTTCCTCCTCGCCGGGCAGTTCGATCTTGATGATGGAGGCGGCCGAGAGGCGCGGATCCTCGGCCCCGACAACGTGCAGGCGGGCAAAGCCCGGGCTGCGGCCGGGTCCGAGATAGACCACCTGCGCCCCCTTGATGAGGCCCCGCGCCTCAAGGTCGATGCGCTTCTTGCGGTGCTTCAGCGGCAACTCGATCCCGTCGCAGATCAGCGGCTCCCCCGGCAGCAGCGCATCGCCCGGCGCGCCATGGGCGGCGCGAAACGCGGTGATCAGGCGCACCCGCGTGGCGTTGCGCCAGACCAGGACCGGGCTGCGGGCCAGCAGGTCGACATCGACGCGCTCGGCCCAGACCACCCGGGCATCGCGCCGCGCCGCATCGGCGACCAGACGCTCGAATGCCGGAAAATCCACCGCGGGATCGCCCAGGGCATGGGCCAGATCCAGGATCGGGCTGTCATCTGCCTGGCGGTGCACCCGGTCGAGGATCAGCTTTTGCGAGGACTTGAGACTGTCGAACACCATCGCGCCCGATTGCCCGACCGGCGCCAACTGGGCCGGATCGCCAAACAGGACCAAGGTCGGGAAGATCTCACGCAGGTCATCGAACTGGCGCTGGTCGAGCATCGAGGCCTCGTCCACCAGCCCGATGTCCAACCCGTCCTCGCGCCGTTTCCAGCCGGTAATGAAGTCCGACCCGCGCAGCCCCGCCGCCGCAAGCGCGCCAGGGATCGAGGCATGGGCGTCATAAAAGGCCCTGGCGCGATCCATTGCCTCGGGCGTCATGCCCTCGATCTCGGGTCGCTCGCCCGTGCCGGCCAGCCAGTCGGCCAGCTTTTCGTACTGGGGATCATAGACCGGGGTGTAGAGGATGCGGTGGATGGTCGTCGCCGGAACACCGCGGGTGCGCAGCACGAAGGCAGCCTTGTTGGTCGGGGCGAGCACCGCAACGGTGCGGCGCTCTTTCTTGCGGCGACCTTCGTAGTCGCCCGACACCACCTCGACCCCGCCCTCGCGCAGCGCCCGCGTCAGTTGCGCCAGCAGCAGCGTCTTGCCAGAGCCGGCCTTGCCCAGCACCGCCCGGACCCGGCCGTGGCTGCCTTGGGGCGGCTGCGGGGCATCGCCCGTCAGGCTGACGCCGACCGCGGCCAGATCGCCGGCGAGGGTGTCCCAGGCGGCGGCCTGATCAGGCGAGAAAACGGGGGCCGGGGGCCGGGCGGGCAGATCGTCCATCGCCGCGATCCTAGTCGCGCCTCCCTGCATGCGCCAGCGTTCGCCGGACGCGGGGTCGCGCCGGCGGTCAAGTTGCACCCTGCCGGGCCGGCCCCTATATGGCAGCATCACGCCGCGAGAGTAGGGAGACCGCCGCCGATGTCCGAACCCGCGACTCCCTTCTATCTGATCGACGAGGCACGCCTGCGTGCCAACATGGCCCGCGTCGCTGCCCTGCGCGAGGCGTCGGGCGCGAAATGCCTGCTGGCGCTGAAATGTTTCGCCACCTGGTCGGCTTTCGATCTGATGCGTGACAGCATGGACGGCACCACCTCGTCCTCGCTGTTCGAGCTGAAGCTGGGGCGCGAGGAGTTCGGCAAGGAAACCCACGCCTATTCCGTGGCCTGGGCTGATCACGAGATCGACGAGGCTGTGGGTTATGCCGACAAGATCATCTTCAACAGCCTCGGCCAACTCGACCGTTTCGCCGGCGCGGCGGACGGGATCACGCGCGGCCTGCGGCTGAACCCGCGCTTTTCGACCAGCGGCTTTGACCTCGCAGACCCGGCGCGCCCTTTCTCGCGCCTCGGCGAATGGGATCTGAACCGGCTTGAGGCTGCGATGGACCGCATCAGCGGCGTGATGATCCATTACAACTGCGAGAACCGTGATTTTCAGCTGTTCAGCGCCCAGTTGGACCGGATCGAGGCCGAATTCGGCGGCATCCTCGATCGCCTCGACTGGGTCTCGCTGGGCGGCGGCATCCACTTCACCGCCGAGGACTATCCGCTGGAGGAGTTGGCCGCGCGGTTGCAGATTTTCGCCCAGCGCCATGGCGTGCAGGTCTACCTCGAGCCGGGCGAGGCGAGCATCACCCAGTCGGCGACGCTGGAGGTCAGCGTGCTCGACCTGCTCGACAACGGCAAGCGCATCGCCATCGTCGACAGCTCGACCGAGGCGCATATGCTGGACCTGCTGATCTACCGCGAGGAGGCCAAGCTGCCAAGCGCGGGCGATCACGCCTACCAGATCGCCGGCAAGACCTGTCTTGCGGGCGATATCTTCGGCGAGGCCGCGTTCGCGCACCCGCTGGAAATCGGCGACCGGGTCAGCATTGCCGATGCGGCCGGTTACACAATGGTCAAGAAGAACTGGTTCAACGGCGTCGCCATGCCAGCCATTGCGATACGCCAGGCTGACGGGGCGATCCGCACTGTGCGGACCTTCGGCTATGATGATTACCGCGCCAGCCTGTCCTGACGCCTTCCCCTGCCATCCCTGACGGAGACAGTCGAAGCGATGAAACCCAATGTCCTGATTATCGGTGCCGGCGGTGTCGCCCAGGTGACGGCGCACAAATGCGCGCAATGGGCGGCCGAGTTCGGCGCACTGCATATGGCGAGCCGCACCCGGGCCAAGGCCGACGCCATTGCCGAGGGCATCCGGGCCAAGGGGCTGGAGGCGGTGATCACGACCCATGCACTCGACGCGATGGACAGCGCGGCCGTGGCCGAACTGATCCGGGCGACGGAGGCGGGAATCGTCATCAACGTCGGCAGCGCCTTCATCAACATGACGGTCCTGCAAGGCTGCATCGACACCGGCGCCGCCTATATCGACACGGCCATCCATGAGGATCCCGGCAAGGTCTGCGAGACCCCCCCCTGGTATGCGAACTACGAATGGCAGCGCCGCGAGGCCTGCGAGGCAGCTGGGGTGACGGCGATCCTCGGGGCGGGGTTCGACCCGGGCGTGGTCAACGCCTATGCGCGCCTCGCCGAGGACGAGTATTTCGACAAGATCGACAGCATCGACATCGTCGATATCAATGCCGGATCGCACGGTCGCTGGTTCGCCACCAATTTCGACCCCGAGATCAACTTCCGCGAATTCACCGGCGCGGTCTATTCCTGGCAGGGCGGCGAATGGCGCGAGAACGAGATGTTCGAAGTCGGCCGCGAATGGGATCTGCCGGTGGTCGGAAAGCAGACCGCCTACCTGTCCGGTCATGACGAGGTTCACAGCCTCAGCGCCCGCTACAAGGACGCGGATGTCCGCTTCTGGATGGGTTTCGGGCCGCATTACATCAACGTGTTCACGGTCCTCAAGAACCTCGGTCTGCTGTCCGAGCAGCCGGTGACCACTGCTGAGGGGCAGCAGGTCGTACCGCTGAAGCTGGTCAAGGCGGTTCTGCCCGATCCGGCCAGCCTCGCCCCGGATTATACCGGCAAGACCTGCATCGGCGATCTGGTCAAGGGGACGCGCGACGGCAAGCCGGGCGAAGTGTTCATCTACAACGTCGCCGACCACAAGGACGCCTACAACGAAGTCGGCAGCCAGGGCATCAGCTACACCGCTGGCGTGCCCCCGGTCGCGGCGGCGATCCTGATCGCGCGCGGTCCGTGGGCCGTCAAGCGGATGGCCAATGTCGAGGACCTGCCCGCGCGTCCGTTCCTGGAACTGCTGGGCGAGATGGGCCTGCCGACCCGCGTCATCGACGCCGAGGGTGATCGCGCGATCTGAGCCGCGGCCCGCCGGGCGAGCGGGCGGGACGGCGCGTGGGTCCGCGCCGATCATGCCGCGTTGCGCCGCCCTGCGCCTGGCCCTAAGGTGAGTTCCGATGAGACTGTCGCCCGACCCTCGGCCCCGCCCGCTGACCGCTGTGCCTCCCTCGGGGGGCATCGCTTCGAACGCGGATTCTCCGCCCGCTTCCACGGGCGCATCCGAGGGCGAGGACGAAACGGGTCCGCAACGACCGCCGCTGCTGCCCGCGCCTCCCGCGCCGCGCGCGCGGCTGTCCGAAATTCTGCGCAAGATCGCCGATGACAGCCGCCTCGAGAGGGTGTCGATCGGCGATATCGTCGCCGCCATGCCCGGCCGCGCTACCGCCACTTTGCTGTTCCTGTTTGCCGCGCCAAATGCCATCCCGACGCCGCCCGGAACCTCGGCGCTGCTGGGGCTGCCGATGATCTACCTAGCCTCGCAGATGATGCTGCGCCGCCAGCCATGGCTGCCCAAGGTCGTCGCAGCCCGCTCCATGCGCCTGTCGGACTTCTCGGCACTCGTCGATCGCGCCGTGCCTCTGCTGGCCCGGGCCGAGCGGATGTTGCGCCCGCGCCTGTCGCCGCTGGTCAGCCCCGCCGCGGAAATGGCCATCGGCGCATTCTGCCTTGTCCTCGCCCTTTCCGTCGCACTGCCCATTCCGCTGGGCAACATGCTGCCCGCCCTCGCGGTTTCGGTCCTCGCTCTCGGCCTGCTCGAGCGGGACGGGCTGTGGGTTATCATGGGGGCAATCGTCGGGGCCCTGTCGCTGGTGGTGGTCAGCGGGGTCGTCTGGGCCTCGGTCAAGGCCGGAGTCTACCTTCTGAGCCATGCGTTCAGCTGAGACATGGCGATGCTGATCGAAATTCTGGCCGTCCTGCTGCTGACCGTGGTCAACGGCGTCCTTTCGATGTCCGAGCTGGCGGTCGTGTCGGCCCGCACTGCGCGGCTGAAAGTCATGGCGGACAACGGCAACCGCGGTGCCGCCACCGCCATCGAACTGGCGGACGATCCGGGCAAATTCCTGTCCAGCGTCCAGATCGGCATCACGCTGGTCGGCATTCTGGCAGGTGCGGTGTCGGGTGCCACGCTGGGCAACCGGCTGGCGAACGCGCTCGTCGGCGCGGGCCTGACGCCGGGCGTCGCCCAACCCTTGGGTGTGGGCGTGGTCGTCGTGCTGATCACCTACCTCTCGCTGGTCGTGGGGGAGCTGGTGCCCAAGCAGATTGCCTTGCGTGCGCCCGAGACGGTGGCAGCCCGCGTTGCCCCCTGGCTGCGTCGGCTGGCAGTCGTTGTCTCGCCGCTTGTCTGGCTGCTCGACCATTCGGGCAAGTCGCTGCTGCGTCTTTTGGGCCTGTCCGAGGCCAGCGAGAATTCGGTCAGCGACGAAGAGGTGAAGATGATCATCTCGGAGGCCGAGAGTGCCGGCGTCATGAAGCCGGCCGAAACCGAGATGATTGCCGCCGTCATGCGCGTGGCCGACCGGACCGCCCGCGGCATCATGACCCCGCGGCACGAGGTCTCGGTGCTGCCGTCGGACGCTAGTTTCGAGCAGGCCGTGCTGGCCTTTGCCGACAGCGGTACCAGCCGCCTGCCGGTCGCCGACGCCCGCGGCGAGATCGAGGGTGTGGTTTCGCTCTCGACGATCCTTGCGCAGCGTCAGGCGGGAGCGCCGTTCGATCTTGTGGCCGCGATGGAGCAGGTCGAGGTCATCCGCGAGGGCATGGGGGCCCTCGAAGTGCTGGAGCGGCTGCGCGCCGCGCCGACGCGGATGCTGTTTGTCTATGACGAATATGGCCATTTCGAGGGGATGGTGACCCCGATGGACCTGCTCGAGGCGATCACCGGCGAGTTCGCCGATGGCGAGGTCGAAGAGCCCAAGGTCACCACCCGCGCCGATGGCAGCCTGCTGGTCGCTGGCTGGATGCCCGCCGATGAGTTGGCCGACCAACTGCGCATCACCCTGCAGACTCCCCGCGATTACGAGACCGTCGCCGGCCTCGTGCTGGACCGGATGGGCCGCCTGCCCGAGGTTGGCGATACCGCCGAGATCGGCCCGTGGCAGATCGAGGTGATGGACATGGACGGGCGCCGCATCGACAAGGTGCTGGTGACGCGGATCGAGTAAGGGACGCGGCGCGGTGGCCGGTCGGGCTTTCACTCGTTGACGGCTGCCATCTTGTGTTGGAATTCCGGCCCTTATAGCCAGCGAGATGCGCGCCTGCACCCTCCGCTGTCGGTGGATGACGGGTGCCGAGCGGATTGGAGTTCCAGCCACTGGTGTGGGCGACTGGTGCGCTTGTCTCTCCGGTCGCGCCGGATAACGATGGGTGGCCAGACTGAGGCTGGAACCCAGCGGCCCATTGCCCCGCCTGCGCGTCGTCTCTCGGCTAGTGCTGGATCAAGGGAAGCCGCTCGTGCCCCCATTTCCAGTCGCCGAGGACGGACGCTTTGTGGGCCTATTTCGACTGAAACCGAACGCTCAAGGTCTGGGGACCGGGAGGCGCGGGCAGGCGGCCAAGACTTCTAAGCTGGGCGAGCACGCGCGAATCGACGACGGGATCGCCGCTGCTGGCTGCCAGCGAAGCGCCCGTAACCCGACCGCTGGCGGCGACGGTGATGACGACACCGACGACCCCTTTGCGACCATAGCGCTTGCGCGTCATGTGGCGGGCAACTGCAGCCTGGGCTGCCCTTTTCCAGCTGGCAATGGATTGCGGCGACCTTGCCGCAGCCTGACCAGCCGGAAGGCCCGCGGCGCGGCCCCCCGCCGAGGCAGATGCGCCAGCGGGATTGGCCGCTTTGGCTTTGGCGGGTTTGGTCGCCTCGCGTCTGCGCTCGGCCGGTTTTTCGGCTTGCCGTTTCGACTCGCGCCGCGTTTCCGCCTTGGGCTCGACCGACGGCTCGACCATCGGCTCGGCCTGAATATCCCGAGGCCGGGCGAGCGGTCGGACTGCGACAGGCTCGGAGGGGGCCTCAACAGCAGCCAGCTCAGGCAAGCTCGGCAGCGGTGGCAGCTCGATCTCAGATGGCACGACCGGCTCTGGGGCAGGCTCGGGCGCAGAAGAAGGTGCGGGGACAGGCTCCGACGCTATCTCGGGCTCGGGAAACTCCGGCGGTGAGTCGATGGGGGGTAGTGGGCTTGGCGGGACCTCGAAAGCTGTCGCAGCGGTCGAAGTCAGCACGGCGTCCGCGGGCAAGAGATCGACCACCACAGGCTCCGCCAGAACCGCTGGCGGCGGCATCTGGCGCAGCAATGCAGCCGCTGCCCCCGCGTGAACGGCGAGGGCCGCAGCGGCGGCAGCCAGCCAGGCCAGGGACCGCCCGCCAATGCCGGTCATGGCGCGTTACTCGCCGCGGCCTCCAGCCCGACCAAGGCAATGCGCGGATGGCCGCTGTCACGCAGGCTGTTCATGACCGCCATCAGCGCGCCGTATTCGACCGTTCGATCCGCGCGCAGGAAGATCCGCGCCTCGGGATCGCCGCCGGTCACCTCCGCGAGTGCCGGCCCGAGCGCCTCGGCCGCGACCGGCCGATCACCGACCAGCAGCGACAGGTCGGGCTGGACGGTGACATAAACGGGAGCATCCGGGCGCGGGGCGGACGCGGCGTTCGAGGCCGGCAGGTCGACATTGACGTCAACCGTCGCCAAGGGCGCCGCGACCATGAAGATGATCAGAAGGACCAGCATCACGTCGATAAAGGGCGTGACGTTGATCTCGGACAGTTCTGGGACGTCCTCGTCGTCGCCACGGCCGATCAACCCGCCGGCCACCTTACCGCCCCCCATTGCGCGGGGCGGCGATGCTGTGGTCGAGCGAGCGGCTGACCAACCGCTCGATCAGCGCGGCGTTGTCGCGCAACTGGGCCCGGTGAGCGGCCGTCGCGCGGGCGCAAAAATTGTAGATCACCACCGCCGGAATCGCGGCGACGAGGCCCAGCGCCGTCGCAAGCAGCGCCTCGGCGATCCCAGGCGCGACCACAGCGAGGTTGGTGGTCTGCGCGCGAGAGATGCCGACGAAAGCGTTCATGATGCCCCAGACCGTCCCGAACAGACCGACAAAGGGCGCGGTCGCGCCGATCGTCGCCAGCAGGCCGGTTCCGGCGGCGAGTTTACGGCCCGCTGCGGCCTCGATCCGCGACAAGGCCGAGGCGACGCGCTCCTTGACCCCGGCGAGGCCGGTCGCGTGCAACGCTGGACGGGCGGCCTGCACCTCGCGCCCTGCGGCGCGCAGCATGCGCGCGACCGGATCGCGCCGGCCCGCGACCGCCTGACCCGCCCCCGCCAGCGTACCAGCCGCGGCGATGCGCTTTTGGCTGGCACGCGCAGCGCCTTGGGCGCCGATCACCTCGAACAGCTTGAAAAGGGCAATCGTCCAGGTGACGATCGAGGCGACGGCGAGGCCGATCATGACCCCTTTCACAACCACATCCGCTGCCAGGAACATACCCCAAGGGGAAAGGTCATGCGGTAGCGTGTCAGCCAGGACGCCTTGGGCAGCCGCGGCCCCGGGCGCGGCAATGGCTAGAGCGGCTGCGATCGAACGGGCGCAGATGGCAAGAGTATGGCAACGCATCGAGGCTCGCTGTTTTTCGAGTGCAATCGACCGGCAGTTATTATATCTTAGTGAAATACTCAACAACGCGCCGAGCAGCTTCCACGACGAGATCGTATTACGGGGTCTGCCGACAAAAGGCAGGGGCCGGCTGCTGAACCTCGGGCAATTTCGCCGGTCTGCGCTGGATCACCCGTCGAGGGCGGCGATGGCAAACTCCATGACGGCGAAGTCGAGCGCAGGGCTCTCGTCATCGCTGATGAACCAGGCCGCGGACAGGCCACACCACGCGATGAGCCATCTGAGCAGGCGCTCGCGTCCCAGGCCGGACTGCTCAATGACAATGTCGAGCCGGCTGGCAAAGCGTTCCGGCCGGGTCGAGACGGGGATGGACGGATCGTCAAGGTCGGGATTGGTGAAGATATTGGCGTAGTCGAAGGCGCGATCGCCGGCGACACGCTTCGGATCGATCGCCAACCAGCCGCGCGCCCCGAAGTCGAGGACATTGTCGTGGTGAATATCGCCGTGAAGGACGCGAATATCGCGCTGGCTTGACAGCAGCGCCTGCGCCTCGCGGTGGCTGCGCGCCAGAAGGCCGCCATGCGTGCGCGCCGCCGGCTCCAGTTCGCGAAACCAGATTTCGAGCGGTACCAGCTCGGGACGCGGCCCGGTGCGCGGCGCATGAAGCGACGCGACTGTATCACAGAGGATGGCGGTGGCCTCCTCGTCCCGGCCGTTCCGAGCATAGTGGGATAGGGAGCGCGTGCCCGTCGCCCTCTCCATCAGGATGGCATCGCCCTCGGCCGCAAAAAGCCGCGCCGCGCCCACGCCCTGCCACCATTCCAGCAGAGCGCCCCCGAGCTTCTCCTCCTCCTCGGTCGCCAGCTTGAGCATCGCGGGTGCGCCACGCCACCGGACCGGTAAAAGCTCGGCGCCGCGCGTCGTGATCGGCTCGCCGTCCTGAACAAGATGCCAGAGATCGACCCAGGACAGGAGGGAGACGGGCGGCGGTGTCATCGCGCGCAACTTTTCACAATGTGAAAAAACCGGAGAAATCGGGTACGAAGCGCCGGGTCTGACGGGATCGAATGACCATCTTTAAACCCCGAGCCTGAACAAACCGATGGATTCCCGAGACAAAGCTAGGGCTTGAACGCGTAAACCGCCCTTGCGGGGCCGCGGGGAGGGGGAGTGCTGCGAGCCACGCGGGTTCAGGCGAGCAAAACCGCATATCCTGAAACCTCTCGCAATTGATCGACGTGATGGTGGCCCCGGCAGGATTTGAACCTGCAACCTGCCCCTTAGGAGGGGGCTGCTCTATCCAGTTGAGCCACGAGGCCACGGCCTCTTTTGCCTGCTGGCCGGGCGCGGCGCAAGCGGGGCTGCAGGCGCCGGGCGCGCGAGGGTGCCGCGCGCTGCTGCCCGCTAACATGCGCCCTCGGCGCGCTTGCCGCGTGGGCAGCCGGTGGGCTAGCATCGCTCACCCTGTGCCGATGCGAGACCCCGCGTGATCCGAACCGCCCGTCCCCGCGCGCTGACGCTGCGCGACGTGTCTGCCGCCGCCGGGGTGTCCGAGATGACGGTGAGTCGCGTTTTGCGCGACCGGGGCGATGTGTCGGCCGCCACCCGCGAAAAGGTCCTGACCGCGGCGCGCAGCCTTGGATACGTGCCGAATCGGATCGCCGGCGGCCTCGCCAGCCAGCGCGTGAACCTGGTCGCGGTCATGATCCCGTCGCTGTCGAATCTGGTCTTTCCCGACGTCCTCGGCGGCATTTCGGCCGAACTCGACGATACGCCCCTGCAGCCGGTCGTGGGCGTCACCCAATACGCCCCAGCCCGGGAGGAGGCCGTGCTGTACGACATGTTGTCCTGGCGGCCGGCCGGACTGATCCTCGCTGGGCTGGAGCACAGCCGCGCCGCGCGCGCCATGCTGCGGGCGGCCGGGGTGCCGGTGGTCGAGATCATGGATACCGATGGCGAGAGCGTCGATTGCGCAGTCGGCATCTCGCACCGCCGGGTGGGGGCCGAGATGGCGGCCACCATCCTGAACGCGGGTTACCGCCGGATCGGGTTTCTGGGCACCCACATGCCCGAGGATCACCGGGCGCGCAAACGGCTGGAGGGGTTCGAGGCCGGACTGTCAGAGGCTGGCGTTCCCTTGGCCGCGCGCGAATTCTATCAGGGCGGCTCGTCGCTGGTGAAAGGGCGCGAGTTGACTGAGCGCATCCTGACCCGCAAGCCTGATCTGGATTTCCTGTATTATTCCAACGACATGATCGGCGCAGGTGGGCTGCTGTGGTGCCTCGAGCAGGGAATCGACATCCCGGGCCGGCTGGGCCTCGCCGGGTTCAATGGGGTCGAGATGCTGAAGGGCCTGCCACGGCGACTCGCGACCACCGATGCGCGGCGGGTGGACATCGGCCGCAGGGCGGCGCGGATCGTCGCCGGCAAGGACCCGAGGCCGGATGGGGGTGTGATCGAATTGGTGCCGACCTTCCTGCCGGGGGACACGATCCGCCAAGTGTGAGGCGCTCGGCGCCTCCAGGCCGCAGGGATGTCAGCGAAAGGCGGCCTCATAGAGGCCGCCAGGCGAGAGGGTGAATATCTCGCAACCCTCCGCCGTGACGCCAATCGAATGCTCGTACTGGGCGGACAGCGAGCGGTCGCGGGTGACCGCGGTCCAGTCATCCGGGAGGGTCTTCGTCTCGGGCCGGCCGAGGTTGATCATCGGCTCGATGGTGAAGAACATGCCTTCCTCCAGCACCGCACCGCGGCCGGGGCGGCCGAAATGCAGCACGTTCGGCGGCGCGTGGAACACACGGCCGAGGCCATGGCCGCAGAAATCGCGCACCACCGACATGCGATGGCTGGTGGCATATTCCTGGATCGCGTGGCCGATATCGCCAAAGGTATTGCCCGGTCGGACCGCCGCGATGCCGCGCATCAGCGCGTCATGCGTTACCTCGATCAGGCGCGTCGCCTTGCGCGGGGCCGTGCCTGCCACATACATCCGGCTGTTGTCGCCGAACCATCCGTCAACGATGACTGTGACGTCGATATTCAGGATGTCGCCCTCGATCAGCACCTTGGGGCCAGGAATGCCGTGGCAGACGACATGGTTGATGCTGATGCAACTGGCGTGCTGATAGCCGCGATAGCCGATGGTGGCCGAGGTCGCGCCCGAGGCCTCGACCCGCATGCGGATGAAATCATCCAGCTCGGCCGTACTGACGCCGGGGCGGACGAGCGCGCCGACTTCGTCGAGGATCTGGGCGGCCAGATGCCCGGCCGCCCGCATCCCGGCAAAGTCCTCGGGGGCGTGGATTCGGATTCCGTCGCGGGTCAATCGGCTTTCCAGCATGGTTCCATCGCGGCTGCAGCGTCGGGTGATAGGGGGCTGGCCCCCAGATAGTCCGGCCGGGCGCGCGTTTCCAGTCCTGCTTCTTGCGCCCGGGCAGGGCGGGGTGCAGTTATCGGCGGCAGACCATGATCGAGGCACCCCATGCTATCCGATAATCCGAGCGCCGGCATCCTTGTCATCGGGGACGAGATCCTTTCTGGCCGCACGCGCGAGGGCAATGCCCACTACCTTGCGGGGGTCCTCGCCGCGACCGGTTTCGACCTGCGCGAGATCCGCGTCATCCCTGACGATCACGCGACCATCGTGGCCGCATTGCAGGCCATGGATCGCACTCTGGGCGGGACCTGGGATCATGTCTTTACCTCGGGCGGGATCGGCCCGACCCATGACGACATCACCGCAGACGCCGTGGCGGAAGCCTTTGGCACCGTGCTGGAGATCCACCCAGACGCCCGCGAGGCGATGGCCGCGCGCTATGCCTCGCTCGGGATCGAACTGAACGACAACCGCCTGCGCATGGCCCGCGTGCCGGTGGGGGCGCGGCTGATCGTGAACAGCGTCTCGGCAGCGCCAGGGTTCTCGATCGGGGTGACCCATGTGATGGCGGGCGTGCCGAACGTATTCCGCGCGATGGTCGAAGCGGTGCTGCCGACCCTTCAGGCGGGACGGCCGCAGGTCAGCGAAACGCTGGAGATGCGGCGGGGCGAGAGTGACGTTGCCGCCGATCTGGGCGAGGTGGCCGAGGCATACAGCGACCTGTCGCTCGGCTCGTATCCGTTCCACGACGAGGACGGCTGGGGCACCAACCTGGTGGTGCGCGGGGTGGACGCGGCGCGCGTCAGCGCCGCCATGGCGGAGTTGAAATCGCGGTTGGGGGTCGCCGGCTGATGCCGGACCCGCAGGTGCCGGCGATCCTTGCCGCATCCGAGGCGACCTGGCCGTCAGCGGAATATGCGGCGGCCGGCGGGCTGCGGACGGGCCGCGCGATGGGCGCGGGCGGACGCGTCGGCTCGACCCGCGCGGTGGGTCCGTGGACGCCCGACGATATTATTGCCGCCGAGACACAGCACCACGCCTGGGGCCAACCGGCGCTGTTTCGCGTGTTCGATGGCGAGGATGCGTTGGCCGAGGCGCTGGGCGCCCGCGGCTATCGCCCGATCCGGCCGACACCGATCCTGGCCGCGCCGGTCGGGGCGCTCGCGAGCCAGCCGGTCGGCAAGATGACCGCGTTCTGCCTGTGGCCGCCACTGGCGGTGCAGCGTCAGATCTGGGCCGAGGGCTCTATCGGCCCGGCGCGACAGGCGGTGATGGACCGCGCGCCCCAGCCCAAGACCTCGCTCTTGGGCCGGCAGGACGACCGCGCCGCCGGCGCCGGCTTTGTCGCGGTTCACGATAAGGTGGCGATGTTGCATGCATTGGAGGTCGCCCCGGCATTTCGGCGGCGCGGCCTTGGGGTTGCACTGGCTCGCAAGGCGGCACACTGGGCGGCGGGTGAGGGGGCGAGGACCTTAGCCCTGGCGGTCAGCCTCGATAACAGCGCGGCTTGCGCCCTATACGCGGCGATGGGATTCACCGAGGCGGCGCGTTATCGCTATTTCCAGCAACCGGGGACGGAGTGACCGCTTTACGCACTGCTTTACCCGGCTACAGCAGCGGGGCCGGGACGACGCCGGGCTGACCGGCGCTCGCATCGCTTTGGCCCTAAATCTGTGGACCGGCCGGCGGACGAGGGATCGCGGCGGGATCAGGTTCGGCGGGACTTGGCGCGGGGAAGGCGGCGGCTTCGGCAGGCAGCGCGGATCGTGTCGCTTCTTCTGCCGCCGCGGTTTCAACGGCGGTAGCTGGCGCAACGGTCTGCAATGCTTCCTCGGAGGTGCCGCCGGCCATCTCCGAGGCGGCGTGCAATGCTTCCTCGGGGGCGAGACCGGCCGCCGGGGGGCTGTGCGTTTCGTCGTGCGCGGCGCAACTCGCCTCAGCGGTCGGCAGAACGACAGCCAGATCGGCCTTGCGCACGAAGTCCTGCGACGCCGTGAGAGCCTCGGCGGAGTGCCGGCGAAACTCGCGCAGTAACAGGTCCATCTCGGCCCGCATCAGGGCCAGTTCGGCCTGCAGGTCGGTGGCAATCTCGGCCCCCGCGATCAGCGGCAGGCGGGCGATGATCGCGGCGGCGTCGGCGCGCTGGCCGTCGGGGCCGTCCTCTACCAGCAGAAAGGTGGTTGCGCCGTCGGTCAGCCGGTCCAGCGGCACCGTCGCCGCGATCTGCCAGCCTTCCCCGTCCGGAAGCGGAGTCAGCGTGGCTGGCCCAATCCGCTCGCCCCGATGCACCAGGGCAAGGGGCGAGGGCCGGGTAGCGCCCTCGATCGTCCCATGCCAGACCCCGCCGCGCAGGCCGTCATGCCGAAAGCTGCTCATTGCCTTGGGTCCTTTCATCAGACCTGTGCCCGTCGGTGGCGCGACAGCACAAGGTCGCGCAGCACGACCGCGTTCATGGCCGGCGCCTCGAAGATCAGGTCCAGCCAGGCCGACTCC
Organism: Paracoccus suum; assembly: GCF_003324675.1. NCBI lineage: Bacteria > Pseudomonadati > Pseudomonadota > Alphaproteobacteria > Rhodobacterales > Paracoccaceae > Paracoccus > Paracoccus suum. The sequence continues at coordinate 364,079 of NZ_CP030918.1, read as the reverse complement.
AGCCGCTCCGGGTTAATCTCGGTCGGGGCGAGATCGAACTCGGACACATGCCGGTTGCGCCGGTCGGCCTGCATCCAGCCCAAGTGGGCCTGTTGCTGATCGGTGTTCGGGCCGTTCTTGATGTTCAACCGGGCGAACACCTCGATCCGGCGCTCGATCTCGATCTCGGTTTCCAAACGTATGATGTGGTCGCGGTCGAGGCCGTCCAGCGCCTCGGCCGGCAGCGGCAGGCTCAGCGCCAGAAAGCCGCCGCTAAAACCCAGCACCTCGAGGCGCAGGCCGTAGAGCGCAAGGTCGGTCGCCGACAGGTTCGGTACCTGACGCAGGATCATGGCCCGCAGATCGCAATCGTGAAACAATTGCGCACTGTCGCCCAGGCCCTCGCCGTTGGGCGGCCCTATGCGGACTGCCGGGTCCAGCGGCGTGCTGAGCAGCGGCGGCCGCCACCGCCAGTCGGTCCCGGCGGGCAGCGGCATCGCCGCCAGCAGAGCGCTGTGGCGGCGGGTCGCGCGCTCGGTCGAGGCCAGGAAGGCATCGATCGCACGTCGCTGATCGCGCGCAGCGCCCCGCAGCCGGTCGATTTCGGCCGTGGACAGTGCTGCGGTCCGCATGCCGCGCCAGTGGCCGGCATCGCCTCCGCCCGCGCCGCGACCCAGCAACTTGCCCAGCGTGGCTGCAGGTCCCCGGCGCGCCACGTCATTGGTCCATATAGACGTGGGTTTCGGCCTCGGCACCCGGATGGGTCACGGCGCCCTGCCGTGCTGGTCCGACCAGCCGGGCATATTTCCACAGCGCCCCGGCGGCATAGTCGGTCGGCCGCGGGCCCGCCCATGCGGCCTTGCGCGCGGCGAGCTCGGCCTCGTCCAGCGCGACACTGATCTCGCCCTTGATGGCGTCGATGGTGATGACATCGCCGTCGCGCAGCAGGGCGATCGGGCCGCCATGCGCGGCCTCGGGGCCGACATGGCCGACGCAAAAGCCGCGTGTCGCGCCGCTGAAGCGGCCGTCGGTGATCAGCGCGACCTTCTTGCCCATGCCCTGCCCGGAGAGGGCGGCGGTGGTCGCCAACATCTCGCGCATGCCGGGGCCACCCGCAGGACCCTCGTTGCGAATGACGATGACCTCACCCTCGCGATAGCCGCGAACCTGCACGGCGGCAAAGGCGTCCTCCTCGCATTCAAAGACGCGGGCAGGGCCGGTAAAGACCTGCTCTTCGGGGGCCATGCCGGCGACTTTGACCACGGCGCCGTCGGGGGCGAGATTGCCCTTGAGGCCGACCACGCCGCCGGTGGCGCTAAGGGGGGTCGCGACGGGATGGATCACCTTGCCGTCGATCTCGCGCGTGACGAGCGCCAACTCCTCGCCGATGGTGCGCCCGCTCGCGGTCATGCAATCGTCGTGGATCAGCCCGGCCTTTTGCAGCTCGCGCATGACCACCGGCACGCCGCCGGCCTCGTAAAGGTCCTTGGCGACATATTCGCCGCCTGGCCGCAGGTTCACGAAATAGGGCGTCTCGCGGAAGATGTCGCAGACGTCGAACAGGTCGAAATCGATGCCTGCCTCATGCGCCATGGCGGGCAGGTGCAGGGCTGCGTTGGTCGACCCGCCGGTGCAAGCGACGACGCGCGCCGCATTCTCCAGCGCCTTGCGCGTCACGACGTCGCGGGCACGGATATTGCGTTCGATCAGGGTCATGACCGCCTCGCCCGACGCCAGGCCGTAGGCATCGCGGCTCTCGTACGGCGCGGGCATGCCGGACGAGTTCATCAGCGCAAGGCCGATCGCCTCGCTGACGCAGGCCATGGTGTTGGCGGTGTATTGGCCACCGCAGGCGCCAGCCGAGGGGCAGGCCACGCGCTCGAGGATATCCAGTTCCGCGTCCGTCAGCTTGCCGGCGGCGTGCTGGCCGACGGCCTCGAACACGTCCTGCACGACCACGTCGCGGCCGTTCAGCTTGCCGGGGAGGATCGAGCCGCCATAGATGAACACCGACGGCACGTTCAGCCGCAGCATCGCCATCATCATTCCGGGCAGCGACTTGTCGCAGCCGGCAAGACCGACAAGCGCATCATAGCAGTGGCCGCGCATGGTCAGCTCGACCGTGTCAGCGATCGCATCGCGGCTGGCGAGGGACGACCGCATGCCCTCGTGGCCCATGGCGATGCCATCGGTCACGGTAATGGTGGTGAACTCGCGCGGGCAGCCGCCGGCCTTCTTGACACCCTGCTTGACCGACTGCGCCTGCCGGTTCAGGGCGATGTTGCAGGGCGCGGCCTCGTTCCAGCAGGTGGCAACGCCAACCCAAGGGGCGTGGATTTCCTCGTCGGTAACGCCCATGGCGTAGAAATAGCTGCGGTGCGGGGCGCGAGCCGGCCCTTCTGTCACGTGACGGCTGGGCAGTCTGGACTTGTCGAAGCGGCTGTTTTGCATGGCTGACCCTCTTGGCTTGGCCAGTGGATACTGGCCGCGCCCAAGGGGGGCAAGCGCCAGAGCCGTTGTCAGGCCAGAATCCGGTCCAGACGGGCGGCGCAAATAAAGTCGTTCTCGCTGAGCCCGCCTATCGCGTGGGTACTGTAGCTGACCTCGCAGTAGCCCCACCCAAAGCGGATGTCCGGGTGGTGCCCCTCGCGGTCGCCTGCCCATGCGGCGACATTCGCGGTCTGCTGGGCCTTGGCAAAACCCTTGAAGGTCAGGCGCCGGGTGATGGTCGTCCCATCCTCAGAGAGGGTCCAGCCGTCCAATTTGATCAGCATAGCCTCGGCATCTGGCCGGGACAGGGCGGGCGTGCCGCCCTCGCAGGGGGCACAGTGCTTGTTGGCGAGATCGCAGGTGTCGTCGTCGGTCATCTGGCGGCCTCCTTGGCGCTGCTTGCCATGTCCGGGCCTACAGGCAATCCGGCACCAGCCGCCGCGGTTCCCCGACTTGTGCGGTCAGGCCCCACTGAACCGGGGGATACCGGATCAGCGGATGCGGGCGTCGGCGACAGTGCGTGCCGAGGGCCCGGCCCTTATCTCCTTTTCCGCAAGCGGATCAGGGCTTGATGTAGGCAAAGCCTTCCATCTGCAGCTTGCCGAGTTCGGCGACGCCCGAGGGGACGACGTCCTCCTCGCTGACCTCAAACAGGGAGGCCGGGTCGATCTTGCGCGCGACGAGGGTGTTGTTGCACACGAGGAAGCGCACGCCCTTGTTGCGCAGATCGATGATCGTGCCCTGCAGGGCCTGATCGTCAACCGCGTCCTGGACCATGCCGATCCCGTCGCCATGCATCACGACGCGCAGGTCCAGCTTGTCAGCGCCGACGGCGTCGATGTGATTGCGGATATTGCCGAGGATGGCGCGATAGGCCTTGCCCTCTTCGCCGCCTTTGCCGTTGACGTGATAGACGACCTTCTGCGCCTCGTAGGCCGCGGTCGGGGCGCCGGTCTCGGTGGTCGGCGCGGCGGCCGCGGCAGGGGCAGCGGGGGTGGTCGCAGGGGCAGGGGCGTCGGCCGGTGCGGCAGGCGTCGTTGCCGGGGCGGGCGCGGGGGCCTCGGCCGCAGGCGGGGTTGCAGGTGCCGGGGCTGCGGTCTGCGCGGCCAGCGGGCTTGCGGCAAAAGTCATGAGGACGGCGGCAAGGCCGAGCGGTGTCATCGCGAATCGCTGCTTGGTCGTTTGCGGCGATAGGTTCATCGGGATTCTCCTCCATCGATGTTCACACAACTCCATGGACACATTCCGAACCAGCAATGCAACCCTGATCGGACCCTGCAAATCCTGCGCTGCAGGGTGGCGTGCTGACTGAAACAGGGGCGTCGCACCCAGCGAAGTGATTGACAAGTCAGCCAGTTCGCCCGACGCATGTCGATTTTTCTGCCCAACCTGTTTGGCCCTTCCGGTCGGCAAGTTGACCCCGCTCCCACCTCAAAGCAGGGGCGCTGCGACGGCGGCCAGGTTATTGCGGATGCGGCGCAGGCGGCTCCAAGCCTCGACCTCGCGCAGGGTCAGGCGGCGGGCGCGGGCGACGTAGCTGGCCTGCCGCTCGTCCAGTTCGGCGGTGAAATCATCATCAACCACCAGCAGGTTGACCTCGTAATTCAGGTCAAAGCTGCGGCGATCCAGGTTGGCCGAGCCGATCAGCGCCATCTGCCCGTCGACGGTGATGATCTTGGCATGCAGCAGGCCGCCGCGAAACAGGGTGATCCGCACGCCGGCACGCAGTAAGGCGCGAAAATATCCCTCGCTCGCCGCCGCCACGGTCAGGCTGTCGTTGCGCTCGGGCAAGACCAGGGTGACGTGCACCCCGCGCCGCGCGGCCGAGCGGATCGCGGCATCGACCGCCTCATCGGGGACATAATAGGGCGTCGTTATGGTCAGGCGCCGGCGCGCCGCATAGATCAGCGTCGCCATGCAATCGGGCAGCGATGCGCCGTTCTGATCGGGCCCCGTGGCCATGACCTGCGCGATCTGACCGGGGTCCGCCACCGCCGGAACCATTTCCAGCATCGCGCCCAGGTCCTCGCCGGTATAGCTCATCCAGTCTTGCAGAAAGACCCCTTGCAGTTCGCGCACGGCCGGACCTTCGATCCTGATCAGGATGTCGATCCAGGGCGCGTAGCGGGGTTTGATCGCAAAGGCCGTGTCCGAGCAGTTACGGCTGCCGGTAAAGGCGATGCGGTTGTCGATCACCACGATCTTGCGGTGATTGCGCAGATCCAGTCGCTGGACCAGTGCGCGCAGCACCGGATTGCCCCAAGGAAAGGCACGCACGCATTCGGCCCCGGACGCGCGCATCCGCTCCCAGAGTTCGGACCGGGCAAGAAGGCGCGAGCCGAGGGCGTCGATCACCACCCTGACCGTCAGGCCGCGGGCGCGGGCGCGGATCACGGCTTCGGCCACCTTGGCGCCGCTGGTATCTGGCAACCAGATGTAGAACAGCAGATGCACGCTGCTGTGCGCGGCATCGATCGCCCCTACCAGATGGTCGATGGCCGCGTCGCTCTCCTCCAGCAGGGTCAGGCGGTTGCCGGACACCGGCAGCATTCCCCCGGTGGCGCGGCAGGCTGCGATGACCTGCTGGGCGTAATCGGGCGGCGCGGTCACCACATCAGGCGAGGGTTTCCAGACGCCGGTCAGCGCGGCCCGCACATCGGCCATGCGCTGCTTGTCGGCGCGGCGCATGCGCACCTCGCCGAACAGCAGATAGGCGACGATGCCGATCAGGGGCACCGCCTCGATCACCAGGATCCAGGCCAGCCGGGCCGAGGGCGAAATGCGCGGGCGCAGCAGCACGCGGGCCGAGATCAGCAGCGCGGCGCCCAGATGGAAAACGGCAACGGTCAGACCCCACATGCCGGCCATCAAACCGGGCCGGCGCGCGGGGCGCAATTGCAATCGCGGTGCGGCCGGCCTATTTCAGGCGCGACCCTGCGGCTGGCCCAAGGCGCCCGATGAACTGGATTACCAATTACGTTCGCCCCCGGATCAACTCGCTGTTCTCACGGCGCGAGGTGCCCGAGAACCTGTGGACCAAGTGCCCCGAATGCGGGACCATGCTGTTCCACCGTGAATTGGCCGAGAACCTGCAGGTCTGCACCAATTGTGGTCACCACCTGCCCATCTCGCCCCGCGCGCGCTTTACCGCCCTGTTCGACGGCGGCGCCTTCAACGAGATCCGCGTGCCCGAGCCGGTCACCGATCCGCTGGGCTTTCGCGACCAGAAAAAATATCCCGACCGCCTGAAGGCCGCCCAAAAGGCCACGGGCGAGCGCGAGGCGATGCTGGTGGTCGAGGGCAATGTCGGGCGCACCCCGATCGTTGCCGCAGCCCAGGATTTCAGCTTCATGGCCGGCTCGATGGGGATGGCGGTGGGCAATGCCATCATCGCCGCTGCCCAGACTGCGGTCCGGCTGAAGCGGCCGATGGTTCTGTTCAGCGCCGCAGGCGGGGCACGCATGCAGGAAGGCATTCTCAGCCTGATGCAGATGCCGCGCGCCACGGTCGCGGTGCAGATGCTCAAGGAAGCCGGGCTGCCCTATATCGTCGTGCTGACCCATCCGACCACGGGCGGCGTGACAGCGAGCTATGCCATGCTGGGCGATGTCCAGATCGCCGAGCCGAACGCGCTGATCTGCTTTGCCGGTCCGCGCGTGATCGAACAGACCATCCGTGAAAAGCTGCCCGAGGGCTTTCAGCGCGCCGAATACCTGCTTGAGCATGGGATGCTCGACCGGGTGACCAAGCGCGGTGATCTGCGGGGCGAGTTGATCTCGATCCTGCGGATGCTGATGCGCCAGCCTGCGCCGGTCGTGGCCGACCTGCCCGCACCGGGAACGCCGGTCAGCCCGGTGCACCCCGAGCCGCAGGCCGAGGCGGCCGCCGAGGCACCGCGCACCGCGCAGCCGGCCTGAAGGGCGCGGCCTTGAGCGACGCACCGCTGCTGCCGGGGAAGGTCGGGGCCGGTCCCGCCCCTGATGACAGCGCAAGCGACGTCATCCTCGCTCGGCTAATGTCGCTGCACCCCAAGGTGATCGACCTCAGCCTTGGCAGGATGCAGCTTTTGCTTGAAAAGCTGGGCCACCCGGAGCGGGCGATCCCGCCGGTGATCCACATCGCGGGCACGAACGGCAAGGGCAGCACCCAGGCCATGATTCGCGCCGGGCTGGAGGCTGCGGGCCTGCGCGTGCACGCCTATACCTCGCCTCATCTTGCCCGGTTCCATGAACGTATCCGCATCGCGGGCCACCTGATCCCCGAGCCGGACCTCGCTGCCCTTCTGGAGGAGGTCGAGGCAGCGAATGCCGGCGATCCGATGACCTTTTTCGAGATCACGACCGCCACCGCCTTCCTGGCATTTTCCCGCAACCCCGCGGATTTCACGCTGCTTGAGGTTGGGCTTGGCGGGCGGCTGGATGCCACCAATGTCATCGACACGCCGCGCCTGACGGTCATCACCCCGGTCAGCATCGACCACACACAATATCTGGGCGAGACCCTGCCCGAGATCGCGGGCGAAAAGGCCGGCATCCTCAAGCGCCGGGTCCCTTGCGTCGTCGCCCGGCAGGCGGATGCCGCGCTCGAGGTGATCGAGGCGCGGGCGGCGCGGCTGATGGCCCCGCTCAGCATTGCAGGCCAGCATTGGGCTGCCGCGCGCGAGGGCGATGCGCTGATCTATCAGGACGAGCGCGGGCTGATGGATCTGCCGCGGCCGAGCCTGCCCGGCCCGCACCAGATCGACAATGCCGGCACTGCCATCGCCAGCCTGCGGGCCCTCGGGTTTGGCGCGGCCGAGGCGCGCGCGGCGGTGACCGGGGCCGAATGGCCGGCACGGATGCAACGCCTGACCCACGGCCCGCTGGTCGAAGCTGCGGGCACATGCGAATTGTGGCTGGACGGCGGCCACAATCCGGCGGGCGGCGCGGCGATTGCGGCGACGCTGGCGGCGATGCCGGCGCGGCCCACGCATCTGATCTGCGGGATGCTGAACACCAAGGACGTGACCGGCTACATGCGCCCGCTCGCCGCCGTCGCGAAAAGCCTGACCGCCGTTGCCATCCCCGGCGAGCCCAACACCCTGCCGGCCGAGGCGACCGCTGCTGCCGCTGCCGAAGTTGGGTTGTCCGCCCGAATCGCCGCCGATGTGGCCGAGGCGGTCAGCAGCCTCGCGCAGGCCCATCCCGGTGCGCGGCTGCTGATCTGCGGCTCGCTATACCTCGCCGGGCGGGTGCTGCGCGCCAACGGCTGACGCGGGCAATCCCCCTCAGGCGGGCACGAGGTCCCGCTGGCGCGGCAGAAAGATCGTCAGCAGACCCATGAGCGGCAGGAACGAACAGACTAGATAGACGAACTGGATCCCGCGCGCGTCCGCCAGGACACCCAGCAGCGCCGCCGCGATCCCGCCCATGCCAAAGGCAAATCCGAAGAAGATGCCGGCGATCAGGCCGGTGCGGCCTGGCACCAGCTCTTGCGCGAAAACTACGATGGCAGGGAAGGCCGAGGCGAGGATCACGCCGATGGCGATGGTCAGCAGGGCCGTCGCCTGCAGCCCCACATGCGGCAGCGCCAGCGTGAAGGGCAGCACCCCGAGGATCGAGATCCAGATCACCGTGCGCGGGCCGACCCGGTCGCCCAGCATGCCGCCCAGCATCACGCCCGCCGCCATCGCCCCCAGGAACAGGAACAGCATCAACTGCGACTGCTGTGCGGTCAGCTGGAATTTGTCGATCAGGAAGAACGTGTAATAGCTGGAAAGCGATGCGGTGTAGATGTTCTTGGTAAAGGTCAGCAGCGCCAGGACGATCAGTGCGGTCATGACCTTGCCGCGGGGCAGGGGCGGTGCCTGAACGGTCCGCGCGGCCGCCGCCCGGCGCCGCGTTTCCGCCCACGAACCGACGCGCCACAGCAGCGTCATGCCAATCGCGGCGCCAATGGCGAACACCGAAACCCAAGGCCGCCCGAGCGGCACCACGATGAAAGCCGCGAGCAGCGGTCCCATGGACTGGCCGAAGTTGCCGCCGAGCTGGAACAGCGATTGCGCGGTGCCATAGCGCCCGCCCGAGGCGAGGCGCGCGACGCGGCTCGATTCCGGGTGGAACACGGCGGAGCCGATGCCGATCAGCATCGCGCCGGCAAACAGCACATGATAGCTGGGCGCAAAGGCCAGCATCAGCACCCCGACCAGGCTGCTCGCCATGCCCCAGGGCAGCGAGCGCGGCATCGGGTTGCGGTCGGTATAGCCGCCGATCACTGGCTGCAGCAGCGACGCGGTGACCTGAAACGCAAAGGTCAGCAATCCGATCTGCGCATAGGTCAGGCTGAACTCGGCGCTCAGCAGCGGATAGATCGCCTGCAGCATCGACTGCATGATGTCGTTGAGCATGTGGCAGATGCTGATCGCCACCAGAACGAACCATGCGGTTGCAGCACCGCGGGCTTGAGGGGCGGCAGTAACGGACATCTGGACCTCGCGCGAATATTCCGGCGACGCAAGCCGACCGTGCAGCCAGAAGTCAAGCGCGCCACGCGCATGGGTGGGTTGCAACAGCGTTCAGGGACGCGCGCCACCGCCCCGACGGCGGCGCGCCGAAGGATCGGTCAGCGGCGCAGGCGCGCGAAATCGGGGCTGCGTTTTCCGAGGAAGGCGGCGATCCCCTCCGCGGCCTCGGGTTGGCCGAGGGCGGCGCCCATCGCATCGGCCTCGGCCTCGAACTGCGTGGCGCGCAGGCTGGCTTGCGCCGAGCCGATCAGGCCCTTGATCGCTGCCTGTGCCGCGGCGGGCCCGGTGGCTAGCTGACTTGCCATCAACTCGGCCTCGGCCAAGGCGCTGCCGGGTTCGGTCAGCAGGTTGATCGCGCCCGCGGCAAAGAGGCGCTCTGCGGAGACGGGACGGCCCATCAGGCAGATCTCGGCCACGAGTTGGGGCGGCAGCGCGGCCGACAGCGCGGCGGTTAGGCCGCCATCGGGGACCAGGCCGGCGTTCACATAGGCTGCGGTAAAGCGGGCATCGCGGGCCGCGACCACCAGGTCACAGGCCAATGCCAGCGAGAGGCCCGCCCCGGCCGCGCCGCCCTCGACCGCCGCGATGACCGGGCGGGGGCAGGCGTGGATGGCGCGAATCACGTGATGCAGCGCGTCGATGCGGGCCCGCCGCTCAGCCAGCACCATGTCCTGGGCCTGGACCAGAAAGCCCAGATCGCCGCCGGCGCAGAAAAACCCCTCGGCCCCAGTGATGACCACTGCGCCGATGCGGGGGCTGCTGGCCGCGGTCCGCAGCGCCTCGGTCAGGCCGTCGTAAAAGCCTTGGCTCAGGGCGTTGCGGCGCGCCGGGTTGATGTTGGTCACGACCAACCGGTCACCCTCGTCGCGTATCTCGCAGGTCGCATCGCTCATCTGCCGGCCCTTCCTGTCACGTGTCCTGTTGGCGCTCCGCGCAACCTTGCACAACCCCGTGGGGTGGTGTGATCGGACGTTGCGGCGGGGTGCGACGTTCGGCACGTTAGCGGCAGCATTTCGCTGACCGACGCCTGCCAGAATTCCGAATGGAGACACCATGCCTGCCTGCCAACCGCTATCCCGCCTTGCCCTGCTGATGGCCAGCGCAGCACTCTCCTTCGGCGCCGTAACCCCGGCCGCGGCGCAGGCGCCCGCTTCGGGCAGGCCGGCAACAGCTGGCACGGCGGCCCCGGTGCACCGGGCGCCGATCCCGCGCCCGGCGGCGGCGGCGCTGGCCGCGAGCGTCGCGGCAGCCGGCGACAGCGCCGCAACCCCGGCCGCACCGGCGCGAGTCGTTCAGCCAAACACCCCCTTCCTCGGCAGCGACATCGAGGCCGCGCCCTATACCGGGGGCGATCTGCCCGACGGGCGCTCGCCCATTACCGCCAAGGTGCAGGTGCTGCTGGACCGCGCCGGGATCTCGCCGGGGGTGGTGGACGGCTTCAAAGGCGGCATGAGCACCAGCGCTATCAAGGCGTTCGAGCGCAAGCTGGGCCTGCCGACCGATGGCGTCATGGACCCCGAGGTCTGGGCGCAATTGCAGCAGTTCATGTCCGTCGGCCCGCTGACTCAGACCTACACGATCACGGATGCTGACGCTGCGGACCTGGTCGAAAGCATTCCCACCGACTACGCCGAAAAGGCCAAGATGGAGCGGCTGGGATACACCAGCGTCGCGGAAAAGCTGGGCGAGCGCTTTCACATGGACGACAAGTTCATCGCCTTCCTGAACCCCGGCGTCGATTTGAAGCCGGGCGCCACGATCACGGTCGTCACGCCGGCCAAGCCGATCAAGGCCAAGGTGACGCGGATCATCGTCGACAAGGCAAGCGGCCGGGTTGCCGCCTATGATGCTGGCGGCAAGCTGGTGGTCGATTTTCCGGCGACAGTCGGCTCGACCGACACGCCCTCGCCCTCGGGCAAGCACTTTGTCGAGGGCGTGGCGACGAATCCCAACTACACCTATAACCCCAACGTCAATTTCAAGCAGGGCAAGAACGACAAGGTGCTGACCATTCCGCCGGGGCCGAACGGGCCGGTGGGGTCGGTTTGGATCGATCTCGACAAGCCGACCTACGGCATCCACGGCACCTCGACCCCCTCGCGCCTGTTCCGGAACGAGAGCCATGGATGCGTGCGCCTGACCAACTGGGACGCCGAGGAGCTGTCGCACATGGTCAAGGCCGGAACGACCATGGTCGAGTTCCTCGAGCCGGGGCAGACCATCGCTGACGTGACGGACAAGGTTGTGCCGCCGCCGCCCGCCGCCGCCGCGGCAAATGCGGCTGCGGTGACCGAGCCGGCCACGACCGAGCCGGCCACGACTGCGCCGGCCGCGACAGCCCCGGCGACGGCGGCGCCGGCGCCCTCCACGCCGACGGCGCCGGCTGGGACCCTGGCGCCACCGGCGCCGGCGACGCCGGGTGCCCTGTCCGCCGACCCGCTCGCGGCGGCAATCGATGCGGCCAGCGGAGGCGATGCGCCGGTCCAGCCGGTGCAGCCAACGCCCTCGACGACGGATCCCGCCCGGTGAGGGCCGTTTGCGCGGCGGCGGCGCTGATCCTCGGCGCGGCGTCCGCCGTTGCCCAGGATCGTCCTCCAGCGACCCCTGTCACCGCCGTGCAGCCGCCCCCCGCTAAGCCAGAGAGTCCCGACGCTGCCGATCTGACCGCAACCGAAAATGCGGCCGCCCCGCCGGAGAAACCCGTGCCTGCCGCGAAGAAGACCCCAGGTGCGGACGCCGAGGCCGGCCAGCCCGCCACCAGTCGCCCTGGCTCGGTCGGTCGTCTGATACCGCCCGCCGAACCCGCTGGACCGCCGGCTCACAGCCTGTTGCGCGAGGATGATTTCGCCTATTCCGCGTGCCAACTGGCGCTCGCTGGTCTGGGAACCGTTTATACCGAAGCGCCACCGGTCACCGGCGAGCAGCGTGACTGCGGCATCGACCGGCCATTGCAGGTGACCGAAATCCTTCCCGGCGTCACGCTGGAGGGCGGACCTCTGATGCGCTGCGATACGGCCCGGGCGTTGGCGTGGTGGATGCGCGATTTCGTCCAGCCGGCCGCGCGCCGCCTGCCGGGGGCGCCGCAGGTGACCTCCATGGCCCTCGGCTCGACTTATGAATGCCGAGGAACGGTCGGGGCCACGACCAGCGGTCTGTCAGAACATGCGCTCGGCAACGCCATCGACATCGCCAGCTTTACCTTTGACGACAAGGCCGTGCTGCCGGTCGCGGCGACGGACGAGGGCAGCGCATCGCAAGCCTTTTTGGCGGCCGTGCGCTGGGTGGCCTGCATGGATTTTGCCACGGTCCTTGGGCCGGGCAGCAACGCCGCCCATGCCAACCATCTACACCTCGACGTCAAGAAACGGCGTGGAGGATACCGGGTCTGCGAATGAAAAAGGGCGGCCTTGCAGCCGCCCTTTTCGTCATCCGATCAGAAGCGAATCAGATCTTGTCTTCGTCGCGCAGAACACCACCGCGGAGGCTGTCGTTACGCTCGTCAACGACTTCGACCTCGGTCTTGCGCACCGAATCCCGGACGACCTGGTCGCGGGAACTCTGCTCTTTCTTCAGCGCGATCTCTTCGACCACGCGGGCTTCCTTGTTGACGACGGCTTCCTCGGCGTATTCCCGGGCCTCGACCGACTGATCGCGGAAGTCGGCGTCGGTCGCCGCGCGGTCCACTGGACGACGCTCGATCGAGACATGCTCCTCGCGGAGGTTCACGGTCTCTTCGACCGGGGTTTCCTTGACGTAGGAGCGGACGCGGACGCGGCCCAGTTCCTGCTCGCGCTTGGCAATCGAAAGGCGCTCTTCGACAATGTCGATCTTGCCGTCGCGATTCAGGTCGTCCTCGGCATAGGTGCGATCCGCGGCATAGGTGCGGTCACCGGTCAGGGCGTCGGCAGCGCGGTCAACCGTGCGGCTGGCGACGGTGCCCGGCAGACCTTCGTCACGGGTAGTGGTCGCTGCAGCCATCGAGCCGACCATCGGATCGTTGGTCCAGCCTTCCGAACGCCACTCGGCCTCACGGGCGTCCAGATCGACGGCGCCTTCGTCGTCGAGGATGTCCAGCGCACGCTCGTACTGATCCGGCGGGATGTTGTCGACGGTGACCAGGAAAGCGCCCCGGTTCAGGCCTTCGGCATAGGTGTAGCGGTCCTCATCGGGGAAGAAGAAGTCGCCCAGCTGCTCGAAAAAACCGCGGTCGCGGTTCTCGGCCAGCGTCGGGTCGGTGGCGACCGAGCCGTAGCCCTGGTTTTCCCCGCCGGTCAGGACGGCGTCGGCGATCCCGGCCTCCATCAGCGCGGCGACCGCGCGATCGGCTTCGGCGCGGGTGTCGAACATCGCCGAAAGGCTACGAGTCGAACCATAGTCGGTGGTCATGGACATGAGATATTCCTCGTTTACTGGTTAAACACGGTCGTCTGCGCCGCAGCCTACAAAGGCTCGTCGCGGCTTGCGCCCGAAGGGTCCAGCCGCTCGACCACGGCATGCTGGCGACGCAGAGTCACCGGAAGTTCCACATCTTCGGTGTGGCGCTTGCGGCGAATGTGAATTTCTTCGGTGACGAACAGGCGCTTTTCTACCACCAGCCGTTCTTCAACCACCGGTACAATCGTGACGTCGCCGTCCTCGCGCTGAGCCGGCATCTGATCGACGAACTGGTTGATCGGGTGGTGCGTCACTTCGGCTGTCTCGAACTCGAGCGCCGCGCGCTCGATATGATCCACCGATTCGGTGACGGTCCGCACGCGAACCACACCGGATTCATAGCGCCGCTTGGTGACCAGGGCCCGTTCCTCGACCAGCGTCACCACGTCATCGTCCGTCAGGGACACGTTCTCCGCCAACGTTGCTTCATCAGCGACGCTGCGGCGCGGGTCGTCGGTCGCATCAAGGTCTTTCTGCACCACATACTCCCCGTTGCCTGGCCCGACCTCACGTTGTGGTGCCGGACTGCGGGAAAACGGAAATGCGGCGTGAAGGTTCCCTGTGACGGCGTACTTACGTCCCGCCATGGCCCGTGGGCGGCGCGACGCCGAGAGCAGTTGCAAGGCACGCAAAGCTATCGCTGACACTGGCGGACGACAGCCCGACAAATCTGTCGATGGCCGGGTTCAGTCGCACGGCCTCGTCCAGTTGCGGGTCCGACCCAGGGGCATAGAGGCCGGCGCGGATCATCAGTTCCGATTCGGCATAGGCGCCGAGCATGGCCCGCGCGCGCATGAGAAGGGCGTTTTCCGCTGCGCTCGCGGCCGCCGGCAGCGAGCGCGAGACCGAGCGCAGGACGTCGACGGCTGGAAAGCGACCCCGCTCGGCAATCGCGCGATCCAGCACGACATGCCCGTCCAGAACGCCGCGCAGGATGTCGGCGACCGGCTCGTCCATGTCAGAGCCCGCGACCAGCACGCTGAAGATGCCGGTGATGTCGCCGCTGCCTTCGACGCCGGGGCCGGCGCGTTCGGCGAGCGACATGATCAGATGCGCCGTCGAGGCGGGAAAGCCGCGATAGCTGGGCGCCTCGCCCGCGGCGAGGGCGATTTCGCGGTGCGCCTCGGCGAATCGGGTGATCGAGTCGGCCATGAACAGGACATGCTTGCCTGCATCGCGGAAATGTTCGGCCACCGTCATGGCTGCCCAGGCGCAGCGTCGGCGCAGCAGGGGCGATTGATCCGATGTCGCCGCGACGATCACCGCGCGGGCCATCCCCTCGGGCCCCAGAACCTCCTCGACGAATTCGCGGAGCTCGCGCCCACGCTCGCCGATCAGGGCGATGACCGCGACATCGCATTCCATCCCGCGCGAGAGATTGCCGAGCAGGGTCGACTTTCCCACGCCCGAGCCTGCGAAGAGTCCGATTCGTTGGCCGCGCACGATCGGCAGCAGCGTGTCGAACGCGGCGAGCCCGGTGCGAATCCGCGCGCCCAGGCGGCCCCGCTCAGCCGCCTGGGGCGGGGGGGCGCGAAACGCCCGCGGAACGGCGCCTGCGTTCAGGGGGCGGCCGTCCAAGGGATTGCCAAAGCAGTCCACTACCCGCCCGAGCCACCCGTCGTGCGGCGCAATCTGCGCGCGAGCCCCCAGTTCGGCCAGGGCGCCGATGGCTAGGCCGTCGAGGCTGCCCTCGATCAAGGCGCTCGCACCCTCCGGGCCAAGGCGCACGACCTCGCCCGCGACACCGGTGGCGAACTGCAGCCGGTCGCCGATGGCCGCGCGCGTGCCGATTCCACCGACCGTCACGACGCCCGCGCCGATCGACACGATCCGGCCAAGCCGCTGAACGGGATCGATCGCGGCGATCCGCCGGACGATGGATTGCATCTGGTTCATCCGCCACCTCCGCGGCCAAAGAGTCGGCGCCGCGAAACGATTTCTAAACCATTGCCGGTTAAGACCGGGTTTATCGCAGGGTGTTTGACGGAAAATGCAGAATGCTCGACCGCAGCGGAATGATGCAGATGGCGCGCTCGGCCATGGCCCATGCGGCCGGGCGGCAACTCGAAATCGCGCGCAACGTCGCGAATGCGGACACGCCCGGCTATCGCAGCCGCGACGTCGTGCCGTTTGACCCCGATACGGGCGCGGGCCAACTGGCGCTGCGCCAGACCCGACCCCAACACCTCGGCGAGATCGGCCAGGCGCATCTGCCGCGGACCAGGGATGCGGGCGGCGAGCCGTCGCCCAACGGCAACAGCGTCTCGCTGGAGGATGAGATGGTGCGGGCCGCCGAGGCGCGGCGCGAGCACGAATTGGCCGTCACGGTCTACCAGTCCGGCCTGCGCCTGATGCGCAGCGCCATCAACAAGCGCGGCTGACGGCCATGGCCGATCTGTCGCCCGGCGATATCGCCGCCTCGGGCCTCAAGGCTCAGGCCATTCGGCTGCGCCACGTGGCCGAGAACATCGCCAATGCCGACACCCCCGGCTACCGCCGCAAGATGGTCGCGTTCGAGCCGGGTCGCGATTTCGGCCACGAGACGGGCGGCGTCGTCGCCGGCCGGGTGCAATTGGATCGCACCCCGCTGCCGCGGGTCTTCGATCCGTCCCATCCCATGGCCGATGCACAGGGGTTCTACGACGGGTCGGGCGTCGATCTTGTGGTCGAACTCGCCGACTCCCGCGAGGCGAGCCGCAGCTACGAGGCCAACCTAAAGGTGTTCGAGCAATCGCGCGCGATGAATGGCGCGCTGCTCGACCTACTGCGCCGCTAGAGAGGGAATGGAAATGTTCACACCCATCACTTCGGCCGCCGCATCGGCCTATGACCGGGCGCGCGTGACCATCGCGCCGCAGCCGGGACACAGCGCCGCCGCGGTGACTCCCGCAACCGGACCGCTCACTTCGGGCGATCGGTTCATGCAGGCGCTCGAGGCGGTCGACAGTACCGCCACCGGCGCGCTGAAAGGCAGCGTTGCCGTGCCGCAGCTGGTCCAGACCGTCGCCGAGGCGGAACTGGCGCTCGAGACCGTGGTCGCGATCCGCGACAAGGTTGTCGAGGCCTATCAGGAAATCCTGCGGATGCCGGTCTGAGGAGGCGGGCTATGGACGAAAACATGCTGTTCGACATGGTCCGCCAGTCCCTCTGGGTCGCGGTGCGCATGTCTGCTCCGCTGCTGGCCGTCGCGTTGATCACTGGCGTCGTCATCGGCCTCTTCCAGGCGCTGACCTCGGTCCAGGAAATGACGCTGACCTTCGTGCCCAAGGTCGCGCTGATGTTGGGCGTATTCTGGGTCACCATGAGCTTCATGACCACGACGCTGGCGTCGCTCTTCAGCGACCGCATTCTGCCCTTGGTTGCGGGGGGCTGAGGTATGGACAACGCCATATACGCCACGCTGTCGCGTCAGGCTGGCCTGCTGCGCGAGATGCGCGTGGTGGCCAACAACGTTGCCAACGCCGACACGACCGGCTTTCGCCGCGAGGGCGTGATCTTTGCCGAACATATGAGCGCGCTCGGCCCCGGCCCGGAGGGCGGCACCCTGTCGATGGGCCATGCCCGCGGCCGCATCGCCGACCTGCGCCAGGCTGCCTTGGCCAAGACCGGAGGGCAATACGACCTGGGACTGGAGGGGGACGGGTTTTTCATGGTCGCGACCCCCGACGGTAACCGCCTGACCCGTGCCGGGGCCTTCCAGCCCAATGCCGACGGCCAGCTGGTGAACGGCGACGGCAACCGCCTGCTGGACGATGGCCTGGCGCCGATCACCCTCCCGCCGGGCGTCCGCTCGGTCGCGATCGGCCCGGACGGCACCGTGTCGGCCGATGGCGAGCCCGTCGCGCGGATCGGCGTCTTTGCCGTCGAGGATCCTGCCGCGCTTCAGCACCGGCGCGGCACGCTTTTCGAGGCGAGCACCGCGCCGGTGCCGGCCGAGGGCACGCGCCTCCGCCAAGGCTTTCTCGAGGCATCGAATGTCGATCCGGTGTTCGAGGTCTCGCGCATGGTCGAGGTGCAGCGGAACTACGAGCTGGGCCAGTCCCTGCTGGACCGCGAGGACGAGCGCATCCGCGCCGCCATCACCACGCTGACCCGATGAACCAGACCAATCCCGTGATCGGCGGCAACAACCCCGCCCCGAACCGCAAGGCTGATTGATGAACGCCCTTCAGATTGCCGCGACCGGCATGAGCGCCCAGCAGACCCGCGTGGATGTCATCTCGAACAATCTCGCGAACATGTCGACCACCGGCTACAATGCCCGCCGGGCAGAGTTCGCGGACCTGTTTTACCAGCAGGCCGTGCGTCCCGGCAGCATCGCCGCCAGCGACGGCACGATGGTCCCGGCCGGCGTGCAACTCGGCCTCGGGGTGCGTCCGACGGCGGTCTCGATCCAACCGCAGCAGGGCACGCTGGTGCACAGCCAGGGTGACCTCGACATCGCCATCGATGGAAACGGTTACCTCGAGGTGACGCTGCCCTCTGGCGGGGCGGCCTACACCCGTGACGGCGGTCTGAAACGCTCGGCCGAGGGGCAGATCGTCACCTCGGACGGCTTTCCGGTCGCCCCGGGCGTGACCATCCCCGAGGAGGCGCGCAGCATCTCGATCAATCCGGCGGGCGAGGTGTATGCCTATTTCAACGGCCGCGCCGAGCCCGAGATGCTCGGCCAATTCACGCTGGCCGGCTTTGTGAATGAAAAGGGCCTCGAGGCGATCGGATCGAACCTGTTCCTCGAGACGGGCGCCTCGGGCGCCCCGACCGTGGGGCCCCCCGGGGCCGAAGGTTTGGGCACGCTGCGCCAAGGCTATCTGGAGGAAAGCTCGGTCGATCCGGTGCGCGAGGTGACCGAACTGATCAAGGCCCAGCGTGGATACGAGCTGAACGCCAAGGTTATTACCGCCGCCGACCAGATGCTCAGCGCAACCGTGCAGGTGCGGTGATGCGCGCTGAGATTCTTGCCCTGCTCATGGGGATTGTCGCGCCGGCCGTCAGCCAGGCGGC
Organism: Paracoccus suum; assembly: GCF_003324675.1. NCBI lineage: Bacteria > Pseudomonadati > Pseudomonadota > Alphaproteobacteria > Rhodobacterales > Paracoccaceae > Paracoccus > Paracoccus suum. The sequence continues at coordinate 345,670 of NZ_CP030918.1, read as the reverse complement.
CAGCCTGACGGCGCTGCGCACTTTGCCAGCCGGAACGGTGATCGCCGAGGACGATCTGGCCCTGTCGCCCGCGGCGGTGGGCGGCATCGAGGATCCCGCTGCGGCGATCGGCCGCCAAGCGCGCACCACCATCTACGAAGGCCGCCCGCTTTTGGCGGCCAACCTGACGAATCCCACGCTGGTCGAGCGCAACGCCCTCGTCACCGTACTTTACACACGCGACGGACTGTCGATCTCGACCGAGGGCCGCGCCCTTGGCCGGGGCGGCGCTGGTGAGACCATTCGCGTGCTGAACATCGCCTCGCGCGTCACGCTGACCGCGACAGTCAACCCCGACGGCACGTTGAGTGTCGTGACCCGCCCATGAGGAGCAGAATGTCCCGCACTCTATGCCTGGCCTATACCGGCCTGCCGCTGATCGCCCTGATGGCGATTGCCGGATGCGAGCGTGCCGCCAACGTCGGCCGCACCCCCGATCTGACCGCCCCCAAGGAGTCGGCCGACTACGCCGCGATGACCAACCCTCCGCTGTTTATCCCGCCGGGTCCCGCGACCCCCGATGCCGGCGCGTCCCTATGGGCGGGTTCGCAAAATTCGCTTGTGCGTGACCGTCGCGCCTCCGCCCGCGGCGATATCGTCACCGTTGTGATCCAGATCGACGACCGGGCCGAGATGCAGAACACCTCAGGCCGCTCGCGCAGCGCCTCCGATAACGTCGGCATCGACGCATTGGCCGGTCTGCCCCAGCGCCTCGACCCGATGTTGCCCGAAGGCGCATCGCTGGCCGACCTGGCCAGCGCGAAAGCGCAGTCCAGCTACAAGGGTAGCGGCAATATTTCGCGTCGCGACAAGCTGACGGTGCGCGTCGCGGCCACCGTCCTTGAGACGCTGCCTAACGGGGTTTTGCGGATTGAAGGCTCGCAAGAGGTGCGGGTGAATTACGAACTGCGCGAGCTGACGGTCGGCGGCTTTGTTCGCCCGCAGGACATCGACCGCCATAACGAGGTTGCCTACGACCGGATCGCCGGGGCGCGAATCTCGTATGGCGGCCGCGGACAGATCACCGACGTCCAGCAGCCGCGGTACGGTCAGCAAGTGGCTGACATCGTTCTGCCATGGTGACGGGGTGATCCGGCGCATTCTGCCCTTGTTGCTGGCGCTGCTGGGCGTCGCCGCCGGCGCGTTCGGGGGCGACGTCCTGCGCGCCAGGACGTCAGCGCCCGTACCGGGCCAACCTGCGGCCGCTGACGACGCGGAGGCCGCCACAGGGGCAGAGGGGGCCGAGACACCGACGTTGTCCGAGGCACCTAGCGCGGATGGCGAAGCTGACAGCCTCGAAAAGACGGGTGCGAAACTCGCCAGCTTCAGCTTTCCCCAGCAATTCTTTGTCCCCCTCGTCCGCGGCGGGACCGTGCAGGGGATGATGATCCTGTCGCTGTCGATCGAGACCGCGGAGGATCAACAGGAGGCCGTGTTCAAGAAGGAGAACCAGCTTCGGGACGCGCTGCTGCGCCAGCTAATGATCCATGCCAACACCGGCGGCTTTGACGGCAACTTCACCGCCGAGGCGCACACGGCCCTGCTGCGCGGCGCCTTGCTGGCGAGCGCGCGAAAAGTTGCCGGTGACGCTGTCCTTCAGGTGCTGATCGGCGATATCACCAAACAGGACGGGCGGACTTAGGGCGGCAACGGACGCGTGATGCGAATTCTCTATGTCTGCCATGATCTGGACTATTGGCGCGCGCACCGCGAGGGCATGGCGCGGATCATGGCCGGGCAGGGGGCCAGCGTTGCGCTGCTCTGCGGCGTCGCGCCGGATGCGCCGCTGCCGGATTCTCCGGCGTCCGTTGCGCGGGCGGCTGCGGGCATCCCGGCCGACCCGGGGCAATCGGGCGAGGCTGTCGCCGCCGGCCCGTCGATCTACGCCGAGCTTGATCTGTTTCCACTCGCGCGGCACAGACTCGAACCGTGGCGCGATCTGCTTTTGGGCCGGCGTGTGCTCGCGGCGGTGCGCCATTTCAGACCGGATGTCATCCATCTCATTACGCTGAAGCCAGCGCTGTTCGGGGGCGGTGCGCTGCGCTTCGCGGGACCAAAAGGCCTCCGGGTAATCGCCACGTTTCCAGGGCTTGGCCGAGTTTTCGCAACTGACCCGCCAGACCGACGCCAGCGGCTTGTGACCTCCGGACTGCGGCACGCTCTGGGTGGCGGCATGACGGTTGCGACCTTCGAAAACCCCGCGGATCGGGCGCGCTTGGTGGCAGCGGGCGTTGTGTCACAGGAGAGATCCGTCGTTATTTCGGGCGCCGGATTCGATCCGGCTGAATTTCCTCCCGCGCCGATGCCTGCTGGGCCGGCCGAGGGCGCGCCGCTGCGGTGCCTCTTCGCTGGACGGCTGCTCCAGGCCAAGGGGGTGGGCGGGGTGCTGGAGGCGGCGCGGCTGCTGAAGGCTGCAGGCGCGCCGGTCCGGATCGGACTGGCAGGTCCCGCAGGCGGTGATCCTGATGCCGTTCCGATGGACGTGATCTCCGCGATGGCGGGCGAGGGGCTGATCGACCATTTCGGCCAAGTTCCCATGGACGGCATGGCCGAGTTGCTCGCCCGCCAGCATGTCCTGCTGCTGCCCACGCGCTACCCTGAGGGCACGCCGCGCATCATTGCCGAGGCGGGGGCAGTCGGGCGGCCGTCGATCGTTTCGGCGCACCCGGGCTGCACTGCCTTTGTGCGGCATGGGCGCGAAGGTATCGTCCTCGATCCTGCCGACGGACGAGCCTTGGCGCAGGCTATTCAGCGGCTGGTCGATCAGCCTGAAACTCTGGAGCGGATGGGGGCGCAGGCGCAGCGTCGCGCGCTGGATGGCGGTTTTACCCTTGCGGCGGTTACGGCACAGTTCCAACGCCTCTACAGCGGTTCGAACTCCGCCTAGGTCGTCAATCCCCGGCGCCAACGCGCAGGGCAATCTTTCCTATGTGCTCCGAACTCTCCATCCTCCGATGGGCCTCGGTCGCCTCGGCCAGAGGGTATTCGCTGTCGATCAGAACCTTGACTGCGCCGCCCTCAATCATGGGCCAGAGGTGCGTGCGCAATGCCGAGGCGATGGCCCCCTTGGCGCGGTCGGATTGGGGTCGCAGGGTCGAGCCGGTGACGGTCAGCCGCTTGCGCATGATGGTCGAGAGGTTGACCTCCGTCTTGATCCCCCGCAGCTGGGCGATCATCACCAGCCGGCCATCCTCCGCCATGGCGGCCAAGTTGCGGGCCATGTAGTCGCCGCCGACCATGTCGAGGATCAAGTCGGCGCCGCCTGCCTCGTTCACCACGGTGACGAAATCGGCCTCGCGATAATTGATAGCCGTCGCGCCGAGCGCCTCGCAGGCGGCGCATTTGGCATCGCTGCCGGCGGTTGCGAAAACGCGGGCCCCCAAGGCTTTCGCGACCTGAATTGCCATCGTTCCGATCCCGGACGAGCCGCCATGGACAAGAAAGACCTCGCCCGCGGTTAACCCGCCGCGCTGGACGACATTCGACCAGACGGTAAAGGCGGTCTCGGGCAGGCAACCCGCGGCCTGCAGGGTCATACCGGCTGGGACGGCCAAGACATGCGCCGCGGGTGCCAGCGCGTATTCGGCATAGCCGCCACCGGGCAGCAGGGCACACACCGCCTCGCCTTGGGCGAGGCCGACGACGCCCGGGCCGATTGCCGCGATATGGCCGGACGCCTCAAGTCCCGGCAGCGGCGAGGCGCCCGGGGGCGGTGCGTAAAGCCCGCGGCGCTGCAGCACGTCGGGGCGGTTCACCCCGGCGTAGGCCACGCGAATCAGCACTTGCCCGTGGCCCGGTACCGGCACGGCGGTGCGAACCGGGCGCAGCTGCTCCGGGCCGCCGGCCTCGGCGATCTCGACCGCGGTCATCTCGTCGGGAACACCGTTCATGGCTTGCCGCCTTCCCGGTGCGGCGCGCGGATCCAGCCGGTCGCCGCCTGGGCCATCGCGGCGACACCGGGCACGCGGCGCACGCGCGCCTTAAGGGTCTCGAACCCCATGACCTCGCCGATTCGTCGGTCCAGAAACTCGCGGGTCGCCGACTGATCGGCCGTCCGATCGCCCAGCCAGTAGAGCACTGTCGCGCCGATCACCGCACCGAGGCTGAGGCGCTTGGTCCACCATGCGACATCGTCCGAGGTGTCGCCGAGCGCGTTCCAGATGACATGCGCCGTCTCGCCCATCAGCCGGGGCCCGAGGGCGAGGTTCGGCGGCAGCGCCATGACCGCCGCACCGGCGCGCACGACCTCGGCGTCGGCCAGCGCCAGCCGACGCATCACCGCCTCGGCAATCCGGTCACGAAAGCGACCCTGCGGCGGCTCGGCCGCGAGGCTGGCGCGCAGTTCCGCATCGCCGCGCCGGTGATAGGCCGCGGCCAGGCCGGCCGCGCCGCCGGGCAGCAGCGCCTCGGCCAGGCGCATCGCGACGCCCAGATCGCGGGCGCCGGCGACCAAGGCCCGATGGTTCATTCCCTCGAACGGGACATGGACCAGCACGGCATCCAGCAGAGTGTCGGCGGAGGGTGCGGATTTGGCGTCGGTCATGGCTGCTTCCTACTGGACAAGCGGGCACGGCTTTGCTAGGCGCCGGGCTTCCTGCAGATCAGATCAACTTTAACCCAGGAAGGTGGTGACAACCACATGCAGGTCAGTGTTCGCGACAACAACGTTGAACAGGCGCTCCGTGCGCTGAAGAAAAAGCTTCAGCGCGAAGGTGTGTTCCGTGAAATGAAGCTCAAGCAGCATTTCGAGAAGCCTTCGGTCAAGAAGGCACGCGAGAAGGCCGAGGCCGTGCGCCGTGCGCGCAAACTCGCGCGCAAGAAGGCCCAGCGCGAAGGCGCGCTGTAAGAAGGTCCTGACGACGTCAGCGAACTTTTCATTCAATAGCCCCGCAGCCCGGCTGCGGGGCTATTTCTCTATCCCGCCCTCCATTCGCGTCGCTATCGAGAGCGACGGCGGTAAGGACGCCCCGGACGGCTGGGCACTCGGCGCGGACCGATCTTACTTAACTATTGGGATAAGAAGCTATAGGAAATCATTCAGCCCCAAAAATTATCGACCGCGATGGTTGCATCGCTGAATTTGAGGAACTCGACATTTGCGAAAGTGTCGGTGCCGTCGCGGCCGATCCCGCCCGCATGGCTGATGACATAGTTCCCGTTGACCAAATTGATCTCGTAATCGGCGCGCGCGCCGGAGAAGATCATGGTGTCCGAGCCGTCGCCGCCGTCGATGATGTCGTTCCCCCCGCCGCCGTTTAGGAGATCGTCACCCGCGCCCCCATTCAGGCGGTCGAGGCCCCGATCTCCGCCCAGGGAATCGTTCCCCTCGTTGCCAAACAGATAGTCGTCACCCCCTCCGCCCCGGAGGGTGTCGTCGCCTTGGCCGTTAAGGTATATGTAATCCGCCTGCGCGCTACCGGTGACCCGGTTATTGTAGGGCGCATCCCAAAAGACATAGCCTCCGGCGCCCGCAAGCCCGCTTAAGTCGAGGTGACGGACAGCGGACATGTCGCCCTGAACCGGCACGTTGGTCTGGACCTGGTTGTTGTCCGTGACAGTGATCGCACCCAAGGAGTAATGAACACTGATCCGGCTGTAGCCATTCGAGACCGACGCTGTCCCCGAAACCGTCAGTACTTGCCCATTCGCTATCGGCTGAAGATTTGTAGGTGTGGAGTCGACCGCGATGGTTGCATCGCTGAATTTGAGGAACTCGACATTTGCGAAAGTGTCGGTGCCGTCGCGGCCGATCCCGCCAGCATGGCTGATGACATAGTTCCCGTTGACCAAATTGATCTCGTAATCGGCACGCGCGCCGGAGAAGATCATGGTGTCCGAGCCGTCGCCGCCGTCGATGATGTCGTTCCCCCCGCCGCCGTTTAGGAGATCGTCACCCGCGCCCCCATTCAGGCGGTCGAGACCCCGATCTCCGCCCAGGGAATCGTTCCCCTCGTTGCCAAACAGATAGTCGTCACCCCCTCCGCCCCGAAGGGTGTCGCCGCCTTGGCCGTTAAGGTATATGTAATCCGCCTGCGCGCTACCGGTGACCCGGTTATTGTAGGGCGCATCCCAAAAGACATAGCCTCCGGCGCCCGCAAGCCCGCTTAAGTCGAGGTGACGGACAGCGGACATGTCGCCCTGAACCGGCACGTTGGTCTGGACCTGGTTGTTGTCCGTGACAGTGATCGCACCCAAGGAGTAATGAACACTGATCCGGCTGTAGCCATTCGAGACCGACGCTGTCCCCGAAACCGTCAGTACTTGCCCATTCGCTATCGGCTGAAGATTTGTAGGTGTGGAGTCGACCGCGATGGTTGCATCGCTGAATTTGAGGAACTCGACATTTGCGAAAGTGTCGGTGCCGTCGCGGCCGATCCCGCCCGCATGGCTGATGACATAGTTCCCGTTGACCAAATTGATCTCGTAATCGGCGCGCGCGCCGGAGAAGATCATGGTGTCCGAGCCGTCGCCGCCGTCGATGATGTCGTTCCCCCGCCGCCGTTTAGGAGATCGTCACCCGCGCCCCCATTCAGGCGGTCGAGGCCCCGATCTCCGCCCAGGGAATCGTTCCCCTCGTTGCCAAACAGATAGTCGTCACCCCCTCCGCCCCGGAGGGTGTCGTCGCCTTGGCCGTTAAGGTATATGTAATCCGCCTGCGCGCTACCGGTGACCCGGTTATTGTAGGGCGCATCCCAAAAGACATAGCCTCCGGCGCCCGCAAGCCCGCTTAAGTCGAGGTGACGGACAGCGGACATGTCGCCCTGAACCGGCACGTTGGTCTGGACCTGGTTGTTGTCCGTGACAGTGATCGCACCCAAGGAGTAATGAACACTGATCCGGCTGTAGCCATTCGAGACCGACGCTGTCCCCGAAACCGTCAGTACTTGCCCATTCGCTATCGGCTGAAGATTTGTAGGTGTGGAGTCGACCGCGATGGTTGCATCGCTGAATTTGAGGAACTCGACATTTGCGAAAGTGTCGGTGCCGTCGCGGCCGATCCCGCCCGCATGGCTGATGACATAGTTCCCGTTGACCAAATTGATCTCGTAATCGGCGCGCGCGCCGGAGAAGATCATGGTGTCCGAGCCGTCGCCGCCGTCGATGATGTCGTTCCCCCCGCCGCCGTTTAGGAGATCGTCACCCGCGCCCCCATTCAGGCGGTCGAGGCCCCGATCTCCGCCCAGGGAATCGTTCCCCTCGTTGCCAAACAGATAGTCGTCACCCCCTCCGCCCCGGAGGGTGTCGTCGCCTTGGCCGTTAAGGTATATGTAATCCGCCTGCGCGCTACCGGTGACCCGGTTATTGTAGGGCGCATCCCAAAAGACATAGCCTCCGGCGCCCGCAAGCCCGCTTAAGTCGAGGTGACGGACAGCGGACATGTCGCCCTGAACCGGCACGTTGGTCTGGACCTGGTTGTTGTCCGTGACAGTGATCGCACCCAAGGAGTAATGAACACTGATCCGGCTGTAGCCATTCGAGACCGACGCTGTCCCCGAAACCGTCAGTACTTGCCCATTCGCTATCGGCTGAATCATCCCTACCCCCTCATGCAGATCCAGACTCTCCCTAGAGGATTAGTTCAATAACTCAAGGGGGTAGTTTCCAATGGGGCCCCCCATGGTTAACGGATCACGGCGGTCTACAACCAAGCTCAACGGCGGCCCCCATTCTGCAGGTTCCGCGAGAAGATTAACGACCGAGCGTGACTCAACCAGGGTCGCGCGGCGGCGCGCTATTGAGAGCAACCTGATCCCCGTCTGTCTGAGGACGTAGGATACCGGCCGTCTGCTCTAGGGCGAGCGCGCACGCTGCCTCGCGAACCGCAAAGAAGGCCGTCACTTAGCATCATCAAAAGCTGTGGCGTCATCGCGCAAGGCCGAAATGGAGCCATGGACATTGGTAGCTTTGCAGTCGGTCAGATGACCCTTTCCCTCGCGTGACAAACGCAACTTCGAGGAAGCATTTTCCGCGGCCAGGCGATCCAACGACAGCGCCGGGCGAGACATCGCGGCCGCCTTGCGCCAAGCTGCCCACACAGACAAATCAACGGGGAATCAACATGAAGATCGGATGCCCGACGGAGATCAAACCACAGGAGTTCCGCGTCGGCCTGACGCCGGCCGCGGCGCGCGAGGCCGTCAGTCACGGCCATGACGTCGTGATCCAGGCCGGCGCGGGCCTTGGTTCAGGCTTTAGTGACGACGACTATATCGCGGCAGGCGCCGCGATCCTGCCCGACGCGGCCAGCGTTTTTGCCGCCGCCGACCTGGTCGTGAAGGTGAAGGAGCCGCAGGCGACCGAGCGTCACCTTCTGCGCCCGGGGCAGGTGCTGTTCACCTATCTGCATCTCGCCCCCGATCCCGATCAGACACGCGACCTGCTCGCCTCGGGCGCGACCGCCATCGCCTACGAGACGGTCACCGACCGCATGGGCGGCCTGCCGCTGCTGGCCCCAATGTCCGAGGTCGCGGGACGCCTGGCCCCGCAGGTCGGGGCCTGGACGCTGCAAAAGGCCAATGGCGGACGCGGGGTCCTGCTCGGCGGCGTTCCGGGCGTGCGCCCGGCACGGGTCGTGATCGTCGGCGGCGGGGTCGTCGGCACCGCGGCGGCGCGGGTTGCGGTCGGCATGGGCGCGAACGTTACCGTCCTCGACCGCTCTATCCCGCGGCTCAGCTATCTTGATGATGTCTTCATGGGCACGCTGACCACCCAGTATTCCAGCGAAGCCGCGATTGCCGAACTGCTGCCGACCGCCGATCTGGTCATCGGCGCGGTGCTGATCCCGGGTGCAGCCGCACCCAAGCTGGTGACCCGCGCGCAGCTGTCGACGATGATGCCCGGCTCGGCCCTCGTGGACGTCGCCATCGATCAGGGCGGCTGCTTCGAGACCTCGCATGCGACCACTCACCAGGATCCGATCTACGAGGTCGACGGGGTGATGCATTACTGCGTGGGCAACATGCCGGGCGCCGTGGCGCGGACCTCGACACAGGCGCTCGGGAACGCGACGCTGCCGTTCGTGCTGCAACTGGCCGACAAGGGCTGGCGCGAGGCGCTGCTCGCCAACCCGCACCTGCGGGCCGGGCTGGCGATCGATCAGGGGCGTCTGACCTCGCCGCCGGTGGGCGAGGCGCTGGGGCTGGAAAGTCTGACCCCCGAGGCCGCGCTGGGCCTCTGACAAAGTAGGCCCGGGGTCTGGACCCCGCGCACATCCCTCAGGCGAGGCGGTCGGGGATCGGCGTTCCGACCGTGGCGCGACGTTCGGCCAGCAGGTCGCGGATCTGGGCCAGCAGTTCCTCCTGGGTCGGACCCGCGGCGACCTCGGCCACCTCCTTCTTGCGGATGGCGGTTTCCTTGATCCGGTTCACGGCCTTGACCAGCAGGAAGACGACAAAGGCGATGATCAGGAAGTTGATGATGGCCGACAGGAACGCGCCGTAGGCAAAGACCGAGGCGCCGGCATCGCGCGCCTGCTGCAGGGTCGCGCCCTCGGGGACGGTGCCCTTGAGGACGGCGTAATAGCCGCTGAAATCGGTGCCGCCGGTGATCAGGCCGATCAGGGGGTTGATCAGGTCACCGACCAGCGAGGTGACGATGGCCGTGAAGGCGGCGCCGATGATGATGCCCACGGCCATGTCCATGACATTGCCCCGGGCGATGAATTCCTTGAATTCCTGGATCATGTGTCCCTCGGTGTTTCGGCGCGGGTTGTTCCCGCCCGGGCGCGAGCATACCTCATTTCGAGCAATCGCCACAGTGGAACGCAAGATGCAGATCACCGATTTTCCGATCACGCGGCGTTGGCCGCCCCGCCACCCTGAACGGCTGCAGTATTACGGGCTGCCGACGCCCAACGGCGTCAAGGTTTCGGTCATGCTCGAAGAGCTGGGCCTGCCCTATGAGACGCACCACATCGACATCGGCGAGGCCGCCGACCAGATGACGCCCGAGTTCCTGAGCCTCAGCCCCAACAACAAGATCCCCGCGATCCTCGATCCAGACGGACCGGGCGGGAAGCCATTGGGCTTGTTCGAATCAGGCGCGATCCTGATCTATCTTGGCGACAAGACCGGCCGCTTCCTGCCGAAGGACGGTGCAGAACGCTACCACACCCTGCAATGGCTGATGTTCCAGATGGGCGGCGTCGGGCCGATGTTCGGCCAGGTCGGCTATTTCCACCGCTACAAGGGCAAGGAGATCGAGGACCCGCGCCCGCGAGAGCGCTACTTTGCCGAGGCGAACCGCCTGCTGGGCGTCCTCGACCGGCAACTCGAGGGACGCGACTGGATCACGGGCGAATATTCGATCGCGGATATCGCGACCGCCCCTTGGGTTCGGAACCTGCGCGGCAATTACAACGCCGCAGCCGAGACCGGCCTCGATAACTTCGCCAATGTCGGCCGCTGGGTCACGGCCTGGGAGGCCCGGCCGGCGGTGCAAAAGGGCCTGACCGTAGGCGCTGCCTGACAGTCAGACCTTGGCGGGTGGCGCGCGGCTATGACCGCAGCGCGCCACCCGTGGCCTTGGCGACCTTTTCGACGATCTTCGCGGCCACCGCCTCGATCTCGGCCTCGGTCAGTGTCTTGTCGCGCGGCTGAAGGCGCGCGGTGATCGCGACCGACTTGCGCCCGTCCGCGAGGCCGGTGAACTGGTCGAACACCCGCACGCTTTCGATCAGCGCCTTGTCCGCGCCCTGGGCGGCATTGACGATCGCCAGTGCCTCGACTTGCGGGTCGACCACGAAGGCGAAGTCCCGCTCGACCGCCTGAAGGTCCGAACTCGCCAGCGGCGGCCGGGTCGGGGTTTTGGTCTTGGGCAGCGGCACATTGGCGATGTGGATGGTAAAGGCGACCGCGGGACCCTTGATCCCCATCGCCTTCACAACGCGCGGATGAACCTCGCCAAAGCTGGCGAGGCGGGTCTTGCCCAGACCCATGTTGCCGGCGCGGCCCGGATGCCACCAGCCGTCGAGGCGGCGGTCGATCTGGGTGCGCGCGGGCGCGCCGATGGTCGACAGGATCGCCTCGACATCGGCCTTGGCGTCATAGACATCCACCGGCCGCTGCGAGTTGTAGGGATCGCGCGGCGCCGCCGCGCCAACCAGCAGCCCGGTCAGATGCACGGCCTGCTCGCCCGGCTCGCCGCCGGCAAAGACCGGGCCAAGCTCGAACAGGGCGAGGTCCATGAACCCGCGCGCCTGGTTGCGCGCCGCCGCCGCGAGGAGGCCGGGCAGCAGGTCGGGCCGCAGATGCGTCATCTCGCTGCTGATCGGGTTTTCCAGCCGCACGGCCTCGCTGCCGCCACCGAACAGGGCGGCCGCGGCGCCGTCGATGAAGCTATAGCTGACGCATTCGTTATAGCCGAGCGCTGCCGCCATGCGCCGGGCCGCGCCCTCGCGCTGCTGCTGCGCGGTCAGGACCGGGGCCGGAACGCCGGGCGCCGGACGCGGCAACGGCACGCCCTTGAGGCGGGTCAAGCTCGCGATGCGCGCGATTTCCTCGACCAGGTCAGCCTCGCCCTGAACGTCGGGGCGCCAGCTCGGCACCTGCGCCATGTCGCCGTCCATGCGAAAGCCCAGCGCCTCCAGCGTGCGGCGCTGATCGGCCTCCGGGATGTCCATCCCCACCAGTCGCTGGGTCCGTGCCGGGTCGAGCCGGTAGGCACGCGCGGTGTCCGGCAGCGCGCCAGCGGTCACGGCATGCGAGGCCGTGCCGCCGCACAGATCGAGGATCATCTGCGTCGCCAGATCGAGTCCCGGAATGGTGAAGGCCGGATCAACCCCGCGCTCGAACCGATAGCGGGCATCGCTGTTGATCTTCAGCCGGCGACCGTTGGCGGCAATGGTGATAGGGTCCCAATAGGCGCTTTCCAGGAACACGTTCACCGTGTCGGCTGACACGCCCGAGGCTGCGCCGCCCATGATCCCGGCGATGCTCTCGGGGCCGCTGTCATCCGCGATGATTATCATGCCCTCGGGCAGAGCATAGGTCTTGTCGTCGAGCGCGAGGATGCTTTCCCCCGCCCGCGCCGGGCGCACATGCAGGTCGCCCGCGACCTTGTCGGCATCAAAGACGTGCAGCGGCCGGTTCAGATCGAAGGTGAAGAGGTTGGTGATGTCCACCAGCGTGCTGATCGGCCGCAGCCCGATCGCCTTCAGCCGCCGCTGCAGCCATTCGGGCGAGGGGCCGTTCGTGACGCCGCGGATGACGCGCCCGGCAAAGACCGGGTTCTGGGTGGCCACGGCCGGATCGATGATGACCTTTATCGGGCTGTCGAAGGTGCCCTCGATTGCCGACGTCTTTTCCGGCCGCAGCGTGCCGAGGCCCCGCGCCGCGAGGTCGCGGGCAATGCCGCGGATGCCGAGCGCGTCGGGCCGGTTAGGCGTGACCTTGATCTCGATCACCGGGTCGATCTTTTCGGGCGCGTTCTGCGCCAGCCAGTCCACGAATTTCTGCCCGACCTCGCCCGAGGGCAGCTCGATGATGCCCTCATGCTCCTCCGACAGCTCCAGCTCGCGCTCAGAGGCCATCATGCCGTGGCTCTCGACGCCGCGGATCTTGCCGATGCCGAGGGTGGTATCGATGCCGGGGACATAGTCGCCGGGCTTGGCTAGAACGACCGTGATCCCGGCGCGCGCATTCGGCGCCCCGCAAACGATCTGCTTTTCGCCCTCGTCGGTCATGACGCGGCAGACACGGAGGCGGTCGGCGTCAGGATGTTGCTCGGCATGCTCGATCCGCGCGACGGTGAAGGGGGTGAGCTTGGCGGCGGGATCGGTGACGCCCTCGACCTCGAGGCCGAGGTCGGTGAGGGCGTCGGTGATTTCAGAGAGCGCAGCGGTGGAGTCTAGATGATCACGGAGCCAGGAGACGGTGAATTTCATTCAGAATAAACTCAGTACTCGTCTGGGGTCTTCGGAAAGGGGCTGTTTAATCCCAACCGCCTGTCGATGTACGCCACCGTCTGGTGACATAGGGGCTCAGGTCCATAGTCTGGCAGAGTCACGCTCGATCCGGTCGAAGCGGTGATCCGACGCACATGGTCCACGCCCACCACACCGTCCTCGACCCGACATCCTTGTCCCAATGCCCATTCGATGTACGCCTCTAACTTGGGCGACGGAGCGAAGGGAGCAGACATAAGACCTCAAGCAGCGGCTAAAGATTCAAGACGAAGCTCAGGTGATTCCCACATTTTGTGGAACTCTTCTGGCGCTGCCCCAATATGTGCTAAGTTGTCACCTTCCGCCAGTAAAACGGTAAGAAGGCGATCTTTGAGAAGCTGCTCCGTAGGAGCTTGCACACAGATATCGTGGTCGAGGCATTGCGCGACGTAGGTCCCACACTCCGTCTGGAAAACCACCGTTCGGATAGCACTGGAAAGTTGCGTCATCGGTTCACCCTCGTCAAAAGCACGACTCCTAATCATAAAGCCCATCCGTTAACAAGATGTAAACACCCGTGCGCGTTCCGCACGTCGACGGCGGACTATTGCACGCCGATCAGCTACTCAACCCGCCACTCACCGCCGGCACATCCCCCGCCGCAAACCCGTAATGCCGCAGCCACCGCAGGTCGCTCTCGAAAAACGCCCGCAAATCCGGGATTCCATATTTCAGCATCGCAATCCGGTCGATGCCCATCCCGAAGGCAAACCCCTGCCACTGCGTCGGATCAACCCCGGCCGCCTCCAGCACCTTCGGGTGCATCATCCCGCTGCCGAGGATTTCCAGCCAGCTGTCGCCCTCGCCCAGTTTCAGCTGGCCGCCCTCCCATGAGCAGCGGATATCGACCTCGGCGGAGGGCTCGGTAAAGGGGAAATGCGAGGCGCGGAAGCGCAGTTCGACCGATGGCACCTCGAAGAAGGCGCGGCAGAATTCCTCCAGCGTCCATTTCAGCTGCGCCATCGAGATGTCGCGATCGATGGCCATGCCCTCGACCTGGTGGAACATCGGTGTGTGGGTCTGGTCCATGTCCATGCGGTAGACGCGGCCGGGGGCGATCACGCGTACGGGCGTTCCGCGCTCCTGCAAAGCGCGGATCTGGACGGGGCTGGTGTGGGTGCGCAGGACGTGGGGCGGGCGGTTGTCGCCTTCCGCGCGGGCCATGAAGAAGGTGTCATGCTCCTGCCGGGCGGGATGCTCGGGCGGGATGTTCAGCGCGTCGAAGTTGTACCAGTCACTTTCGACCTGCGGACCCTCGGCGACGGCGAAGCCCATGTCAGCGAAGATCGCGATGACCTCCTCGGTCACCTGGCTGACAGGGTGGATGGTGCCGCGCGGGCGGGGACGGCCGGGCAGGGTCACGTCCAGCCACTCGCCCGACAGGCGTGCGTCGAGGGCGGCGTCCTCCAGCCCCAGCTTGCGGGCGCGCAGGGCGGCGTCGACCTCGTCACGCAGCTGGTTCAGGGCGGCGCCGCGGGACTGCCGTTCCTCGGGGGTCATTCGCCCCAGTTCCTTCATCAGGCCGCTGATCTCGCCCTTCTTGCCGAGGGCGGCGAGGCGCACGGCCTCCAGCGCAGGCGCGTCGGCGGCCTCGGCGACGCGGGCCAGCCAATCGGTGCGCAGGGTGTCGGTATCGGTCATCGCGGCCTCGCTGTCATGCGGGGCCGGGTTTACACGCCGGGCGCCCCGGCGGAAAGGGCATCAAGGGGCGAAGATCAGCGCCAGATAGGCCAGGAACATGACGATATGGACCGCGCCGTGCAGCACATTCGTGCGCGCGGTGCCAAAGGTCAGGATTGCCGTCATCAGCGAGGTCGCGAGCAGGATCTGGTTGACCGGCGACAGGCCCAGAACGACGTCCTGCCCCAGCCAGGCGCCGATCCCCAGCGCCACCGGCACGGTCAGGCCGATTGTCGACAGTGCCGCCCCGAGGCAGAGGTTGATCGCGCGCTGCAGCCGGTTGCGCAGCGCCGCCTTGACCGCGCTCGAGCCCTCGGGGATCAGCACGATCATGGCGATCAGAACGCCGCCCAAGGCCGCCGGCAGGCCGAGAGAATCGAGGCCGAGGTCAACGAACTTGGCCAGCGTCTTGGACAGCAGCACGATCGGCACGAGAGTCGCGAGCATCAGCAGCGCGTGCACCCAGGTGGCGTATTGGGCGTGGCCGTGCTCCTCGACCTTGGGCTCCTCCGGTTCGGTGAAATAGCCGCGGTGACGCACGGTCTGCATCAGCAGGAACAGGCCATAGAGGACGATCGTCACGATCGAAAAGAACAGCGCCTGAAAGCTGGAGAAGGTCGGTGTCCGGTGCGAAGTGGTGTAGGCAGGCAGGATCATCGAAAAGATCGCCAGCGGCAGCATCAGCGACAAAAAGGCGCGCGCGCCGGCAAGGTTGTAGTTCTGCTCGCCGAATTTCAGCGCGCCCAGCAGCAGCGAGATGCCGGTCAGCAGGTTCAGGACGATCATCACGACGGCGAACATTGTATCGCGCGCGAGGGTCGGCTTGCTCTCGCCCGTCAGCATGACCGAGGCGATCAGCGCCACCTCGATGCCGACAACGGCGAGGGTCAGCACCAGGGTGCCCAGCGGCTCGCCCAGGCGCTCGGCCACCGCCTCGGCGTGGTGCAGAACGCCGCCCGCGCCCCAGATCATCACGATGAACAGCCAGATGAACATGGCCAGCCCCGCGACGCCCGAGGTGGGCGCGGCGTAGGATTGCAGCGCCAGCCAGGTCAGGGCCAGGGACAGCAGCGGCGATTCTTGGCGAATGCGTGTGAGGATTGGCATGCGCAAGGGATAACGCGGCCCGGGCCGCGAGGCGAGGGGTGCCGCAGAGGACCATCCGCTTTTTTGCCGAACCGCAGATGAATTTTTCGTTGCAGGTCAGCGACGTGGGGTCACGCTCAGCCAGCATCCGCCGTGGGGGCGCAGGGTCAGGATCATGCGTGGCTGGGGCCGGCGGCCGGGGATCGTCGCAAGGTTAAAGCGCGCCAGCAGGGTGGCCAGGATGATCGCGGCCTCTTGCAGGGCAAAGTTGGCGCCGATGCAGATCCGCGGGCCCGCGCCGAAGGGCAGGAAGGCAAAACGGTCGGGGGGCGTCGCGCCGGGGCCAAAACGCGCGGGGTCGAAGGCGTCGGGCCGGTCCCACAGCAGGTGGTGGCGGTGCAGCGCATAGATCGGCAGCATCACCGTCTCGCCCGGCGCCACAGTGCGCCCGCACAGTGTGTCGGGCGCGCGGGCGGTGCGCGACAGGAACGCCGCCGGCGGATAAAGACGCAACGCCTCCTGCACGATGGCCTGGATGTAGGGCAGAGCGGGCAGATCAGCGGCGGTCGCAGCGCGCGGTCCGAGGGCGGTCTGCGCCTCGGCCGCTGCCCGCGCCTGCACCGCCGGGTCGAAGGCGGTAAGCCACAAGGACCAGGCCAGGGTCAGTGCAGTCGTCTCGTGCCCCGCGACGATGAAGGTCAGCAGATTGTCGCGCAACTCGCCCGGGTTCATAGCGCGCCCGGTTTCGGCATCGCGGCCCTCGCGCAGCAGGTCCAGTAGGTCCGGCGGGGTGCGTGGGCCGCTAGCCGCACGGGCGGCGATGGCGCGGTCGGCCAGGGCCCGGGTGCGGCGCAGATCGGCCCCGGCGCGCAGGCGGCCGGGCCGCGGCAACCAGCCGGGCGCACCCATCACGTCGAGGACCGAGATCCGGGCCGCGCCTGCGATGTAGCGCTCGATAGCGTCATGCACCGTCGCGCTGTCAAAGCTGGCGCCCGAGGACAGCGTCACGTCGGCGATCACCTCGAAGGTCGCGGTCACCATTTCAGCGAACATGTCCACGGGGCCGGTGGCGGCGGCGAGGCGTGCGCTCGCGGCCTCGGCGGCTGCGGTCATGACCGGGGCGAGGGCCTCGACGTTGCGGGCGGAAAAGGCGGGCGCCGCGGCCAGCCGCTGCCAGCGCCAATGCGCTCCCTCGGCCACGAACATGCTGTCGCCGATGGCCGGCTCGAGAATGGCGCGGGTAACGACCGACTTGGGATAATCCTCGGGGCGTTCCTTGAGGATGCGGCGCAGGGCGGCGGGGTCCACGACCATGTGCCAGCGCGTGCCGACCTTGCCGGACACGATCGGCTGGCGGGTCGCGATCTCGGGGATCAGTTCCAGCACGTTGCGGCGCGCCGTGAGGGCCGAACCGAGGATGCCGAGCGGCTGACGGGCGAGGGCGACGCGGGGCGGCAGGGGAGACGGAGCGATGTTCATCCCTGCGAGATAGGGAGCCACGAGGGCGATTGCAGCAGGAACAGCGCGGGACGGGCCTCATCGGCCCTTTCGCGCGACAGCACTGGCGTCGGCTGGGCGGTTAGTTGCTATAGCGCTACTCCTCGTGGCCGAGGGGGCCCGCCCGCTACCGCCGTTGGCGACGCCTGCAGGCCTGCGTCAGCTCCGCCCCGAGCCCTAACAAATGCAAAAAGGCCCCGCCTTGGTGGCGGGGCCTCGAATTTGCTGGTCGCCGATCAGGCTGCCGCGGCTTCGGTGCCGGCAGCGGCCTTGGCTTGGGCCACGATCGCACCGAACGCATCGGGCTCGTGCACCGCGAGGTCGGCGAGGACCTTGCGGTCCACCTCGATCCCGGCCTTCGCCAGCGCGGCGATGAAGCGCGAGTAGGTCATCTCGGCATCGACAGCGCGAACGGCGGCGTTGATTCGCGCGATCCACAGCGCGCGGAAATTGCGCTTGCGGGCTTTGCGGTCGCGGGTCGCGTACTGGTTGGCCTTGTCGACAGCCTGGGTCGCGGTGCGGAAGTTGCGCGAACGGTTGCCGTAATAGCCTTTGGCGGCCTCGAGGACCTTCTTGTGGCGGGCGTGGGTGACCTTGCCGGATTTAACGCGGGACATGGTTCAGATCCTCTCAGCGGTCGTAGGGCATGTATTTCTTGACGATCTTCGCGTCCGCGGCGGACAGGAGCATGGTCCCGGTCACTTCGCGGATGAATTTCGTCGAGCGTTTGATCATGCCGTGGCGCTTGCCGGCCGGGCCGGCCTTGACGCGTCCGCTGGCGGTCATCGAGAACCGCTTCTTGGCTGCGGCCTTGGTCTTCATCTTCGGCATTTTCGACTCCTTTGCAGAGCGTGTTCGCGCGGCTCGGCAATGCCAATCGGCCGGCAGCGCGGGGATGGAAGCGCGCCCTATACGCGGGTGCGCGAAAGATCGCAAGGTGTTACAGCGACAGCGTGCCTGCCATCAGGTGACGCCAGGCGGCGGGAATGTCTTGGACCACGAACGGGTCGGGCGAGAGGAACGCGCCGAGGAATATCAGCAAGATCCCCAGCACCAGCATCGCGGCGGCACTGCGCGGCGCCTCTGTCCGGGCGACCGCAACCGCCGCCATCAGAACCGACAGGGCGCATAGCGCGGTGCCAGCGATCAACAGAAGGTCGGTCATGGTCTAAGCCTTTGGGTTGCCGGACGCGGTCCCCTCTATTCGGGATCGGTGCGATAGATCAAGCGTTCGTCACAGGGGGCGACGCGCAGGATGTTGGTGGAACCTGCAACGTTGAACGGCACCCCGGCGATAACGGCGATCTGGTTGGTCTCGTCCGCAAAGCCGTAATCGCGCGCCGCGCCGACGGCGGCGACGACCGCCTCGCGGAACCTGTGCAGCGCAGGGGTCGCGACGCAATGCGTTCCCCAGGTCAGGCACAGGCGGCGCAGCACCGCGTCGACCGAGGAGAGGGCGACGATCGGCACCCGCGGGCGTTCGCGGGCGATCAGGCTGGCGGTCGTGCCGGACTGGGTGAACGCGCAGATAGCGCTGATGTCGGTTGTCTCGGCGATCTCGCGCGCGGCAGCCACCATTGCATCGGCGACCGAGGTGCGGTCCGCCCGGCGCGAACTTTCGATGATCTCGCGGTAGGTTGGGTCGGATTCAACGCTGCGGGCGACGGAATCCATGGTCGAGACCGCCTCGACCGGATAGCGGCCGGCGGCGCTTTCGGCCGACAGCATGACCGCGTCCGCGCCTTCGTAGATGGCGGTGGCGACATCGCTGACCTCGGCCCGGGTCGGCATCGGGCTTTCGATCATGCTCTCCAGCATCTGGGTCGCAACGATCACGGGCTTCGCGGCCGCGCGGCAGGCGCGCACCAACCGCTTCTGAATCGGCGGGACCGCATGGACCGGGCATTCCACACCCAGGTCACCGCGCGCGACCATGATTCCGTCCGAGGCGGCGAGGATGGCGTCAAAAGCGCGCACCGCCGCCGGTTTTTCGATCTTGGAGAGGATCGCCGCCCGGCCCTGGGCTAACTCGCGCGCCTCGAACACGTCCTCGGCCCGCTGGACAAAGCTGAGCGCCAGCCAGTCGGCGCCGATCTGGCAGGCGAATTCCAGATCGTCGCGGTCCTTGGCGGACAGAGCCGCCAGCGGCAGGACGACATCGGGGACGTTCACGCCCTTGCGGTCGGAAATGACGCCGCCCGAGGTGACCACGCAGTCGGCGAAATCGGGTCCGCAGGCCAAGACCCGCAGCCGAATCTTGCCGTCGTTCACCAGCAATTCGGTGCCGGGAACGAG
The DNA here is from genome assembly GCF_003324675.1 of Paracoccus suum. Lineage (NCBI taxonomy): Bacteria > Pseudomonadati > Pseudomonadota > Alphaproteobacteria > Rhodobacterales > Paracoccaceae > Paracoccus > Paracoccus suum. The sequence goes on along the minus strand of NZ_CP030918.1, from coordinate 326,130 downwards.
CGCGGCAAAAATCTCGGGGTGCGGCAGGCTCACCCGCTGCGCGTCGCCGGCTGCCGGGTCGAGGTCAAAGCGGAACGGCGCCCCTTCGGCCAGCGTCTGGGGGTTGCCGAAGGTGCCGACGCGCAGCTTTGGGCCCTGAAGATCGGCCAGGACCGCAATCGGACGTCCGGTTTCCGCCTCGATCCGGCGGATGATGTCATATCGCGCCTTCTGGTCGGCATGGGTGCCGTGGCTCATGTTCAGGCGAAAGACGTCGGCGCCAGCCTCGAACAGGGTCTTGATGGTCTCGTAATCGCTGGATGACGGGCCGAGGGTTGCTACGATCTTGACCTTGCGATGTCGCCGCATGACACGCCCTTCCTGTGTTTGCGCTAGCAGCGCCATCTAACCCGCACGGGCAGGCGCCCACAACCAGCCAGCACGCCACCTTTCGCCTTTCGCGCAGGCCGGCTAGGTTCGGCCCCGATATGACAGACGAACCTTACGATATCGTGAATCCGCATGGCGCCTCGCGCTGGCTGATCACCTGCGATCATGCCACCAACCGCGTGCCGGTCTGGGTTGGTGGCGGGTCCCTGGGAATCGCGGCCGAGGACATGGACCGCCACATCGCGCTGGATGTCGGCGCGGCCGGGCTGACGCGGGCCCTGGCGGGGCGGCTGGACGCGCCGGCGATCCTGTCGGATTTCTCGCGTCTGGTGATCGACCCAAACCGGGGCGAGGACGACCCGACGCTGGTCATGCGCCTTTATGACGGCACGGTGATCCCGGCGAACCGCGATATCGACGAGGCAGGCACCGCCGAGCGGCTGGAGCGGCTGCACCGCCCCTATCACGCGGCCTACGCCCAGTTGGCATCCCGTCATCCGGCCCGAGCGATCTGCGCCATTCACAGCTTCACCCCGCAACTCCGCGGCCGCCCGCCACGCCCGTGGCAGGTGGGAGTGCTGTATTCGCACCGCGACGAGCGGCTGGCGCTGCCGCTGATCGCCGCCTGCCGGGTGCAGGGCTGGGTCACGGGCGACAATCAGCCCTACAGCGGCCATCTCGAGGGCGATTCCATCGACCGCCACGCGCTGGAGGGGGGCCGGCCCAATGTGCTGATCGAGCTGCGCAACGACTTGATCAGGGATCCGGCCGGTCAGCAGGAATGGGCCGATCGGCTCGCCCCCGTCCTGACAGCGGTGCTGTTGGAAAGCGGCCTTTAGCGGGGCGCGTCTTTCGGGGAGCGTCCCCGCGCCGCCTTTAAGGCGCGAGGGCCGCGCTCCCCGCTCAGATCGCGGCCTTGCGGCTTTCCTCGACGTAGATCTCGCGCAGGCGGCGGGCCACGGGGCCCGGCTTGCCGGTGCCGACGGGCGTGCCGTCGATCGAGACCACCGGCATGACGAAGGACGAGGCCGAGGTCGCGAAGGCTTCGTCGGCGGCCTGCGCCTCGGCGATGGTGAAGGGGCGCTCCTCAACCTCCATCTGTGCCTCGGCGGCAAAGCGCAGGACGGCGGCGCGGGTGATACCGTGCAGGATGTCCTTGGACAGCTCGCGGGTGATGATGCGCCCGTTCTTGACAATATAGACGTTGTTGCTGGTGCCCTCGGTCACGGTGCCGTCCTCGACCAGCCAAGCGTCATCGGCGCCTTTGGCCTTGGCTTCCATTTTCGCCATGCTGGGATAAAGCAGCTGGACCGTCTTTATATCGCGCCGGTGCCAGCGGATGTCGGGCAGCGAAATCACCGTCCAGCCGCGCTGGGCATCGGGGTTGTCGACGAGCAATGGCTTTTGCCAGGTGTAGGCGACCACGGTCGGGGCGGTGTCCGAAGGCGGATAGACGAAGTCGCGATCCCCGCCATTGCCGCGGGTGACCTGCAGATAGACAGCGCCGTCGGCAATCTCGTTCTTTTCGATCAACGCGCGATGAACCGCCAGCCATTCGTCGGTCGTCAGCGGCTTGGCGATACCCAGTTCCCCGAGCGAACGCTCGAGCCGCGCCATGTGGCCGGCAAAATCGACCAGCTTGCTGTCGATGACGCTGGTCACCTCGTAAACCGCATCGGCCATGATGAAACCGCGGTCAAAGATCGAGACTTTGGCCTCGGTTTCCGGCAGGTAGTCGCCGTTCAGATAGACGGTTCGTGTCATGTCATCCCCAAAGCTGCGGGTCGGCTGGATGCGCGCCTTGGGCGTCGTAGCGGACCGGGTGCGCGCGGTCTTCGGCCAACAGCAGCGGGCCGTCAAGGTCGGTGAAATCGGCGCCCTGGGCGACCAACAGCGCCGGCGCCATGGCAAGGCTGGAGGCGGCCATGCAGCCGACCATGATGCCAAAGCCGGCGTCCCGCGCGGCCTGCCGCAGCGCCAGCGCCTCGGTCAGGCCGCCGGTCTTGTCCAGCTTGATGTTCACCGCGTCATATTTCCCGACCAGCCCCGGCAGGCTGGGGCGATCATGGCAGCTTTCATCGGCGCAGAGCGGCACCGGGCGCGGCAAATGGCGCAGCGCCTCGTCATCGCCCGCAGGCAGGGGCTGTTCGATCAGTGCGACGCCGAGAGCGGCCAGTTGCGGGCCGAGTTCGGCATATGTCGCGGCATCCCAACCCTCGTTCGCATCGACAATCAGGCGCGCGTCTGGGGCGCCGGCGCGAACCGCGCGCAGCCGGTCCAGATCGACCGCCGCCTCGCCGCCCAGCTTGATCTTCAGCAGCGGCATATGGGCATGGGCAGCGGCGCTGGCGCCCATGGCCTCGGGATTGGCCAGCGACAGGGTAAAGGCGGTCGGCATCGGCCCCGGCTTTGCAAGACCCGCGAGGCGCCAGACGGGGGTCGCGGCGCGCTTTGCCTCCCAATCCCACAGCGCGCAATCGACGCCGTTGCGCGCTGCGCCGGGCGGCAGACGGTGTTGCAACTCGTCCCGAGTGATGCCCTCGGGAAGGCTGGCGATCTGGGCCAGCACGCTGCCCACCGTCTCGCCATAGCGGCCATAGGGCACGCACTCGCCGTGGCCGGTGACGCCCTCTGCGGTGACGGTGACCTCGACCACGGTGACATGGGTGCGGGCATTGCGGCTGATGGCGAAAACGCCGTCGAAGGGAAAATCGCGTGGGGTGGCGTTCAGCATGGCGGCATCAAAGCGATCGGTTGAGGAGAGGGCAAGGGCGGCTTGTTGTTCTATCGGCCGCGCGGGGCCGTGTATCAGTCATTCGCCGGATTATATCGGGCAAGCGTCACGAGCGTATCGCCATAGCGGCGTTGGTCGATCTGCCTCAGGGCGGCGGGTATCGCAGGTGCGACCGATTCCTCCCAGACGATCAAGGCATTGTCGGCGATCCAGTGACCGGCGACTGCGCTGCCAATCGTCGCCTCGCCCATCGAACGGGCGTAGGGCGGGTCGAGGAAAACCAGGTCGAAGCCGGGGCCCGTGCAGGGCGGCAGGCGGGTTGCGTCGCGGGGCAGCAGCGTGGCGCAGTCCTCGGCGCGCGCGAGGGTCAGGTTGCGCCGGATCAGCGCCTGCGCCGCGCGACCGCTTTCGACCAGCGTGGCCTCGCTCGCGCCGCGCGACAGCGCCTCGAGCGCCATGGCGCCGGTCCCTGCGAACAGGTCGAGGACCCGCGCCCCGGCCAGCGGATTGCCATGCCCGCCGTTGACCAGCAGGTTGAAGATCGCCTCGCGCACCCGGTCGGAGGTGGGGCGCAGATGGGCGGCGGGATCGCCCGCGCCGACCTCTGCCAGCTTGAGGCCCCGCATCCGGCCGCCGACGATCCGCATCAGCTGCGGCCTCTCGCGGGGAGATTTGCCCCGGGCCCACGCAGCGGTGTCGCAGGCTTGGAGTTGGCGACCATTTGCGATGCGCGAACGCTCGGCCGAAAGCGGGCCGTCCGCCGCTGGCCCGCGCTGTCCCCAAAAACGTCGCAGCCAAACATCAGCGCATCAGCGACTTGATGTCTGTCGCGGGGTCGGCGACCGCTGCCGGGTCGGCCGAGCGGCCCGCGTCGATCAGCCGCTTGCCGACCATGTAGGCGCGCGGGTCGTTCAGTGCCTCAACGCAGAGCAGCCGGTCGCCGGCAAAGGACCAGACGCTGGCGCCCCCGGCCTCGGCCGCGCCAGCCTCGTGCCCGCGCAGGATTTCGCGGTCGGCCCCGGTCGCGAGGCCGGTGATCTGCAGCTTGGCGTCAAACTGGTCGGACCAGAACCAGGGCTTGGCGATGTAGTCCGCCCCGGCGCCCATGATGTTGGCTGCGACGGCTTCGGCCATGTCGATGGCATTGCCGACGCTTTCCAGGCGCATCCGCCCGCCATTCTGGGGAAAGCTCGCACAATCGCCCGCAGCCCAGATCGCCGGCTCCGAGGTGCGGCCCAAGGCGTCCACCGCGATGCCGTTGTCGAGCGCAAGCCCGGCCCCCGCGGCAAGCGCGGTTTCGGGCAGCACGCCAATGCCGCAAATGACCAGATCGCAGGGCAGACTGCGCCCGTCGCTCAGCCGGACGGCCGCGACGGACGCCTCGCCCTCAAGGGCTGTGACGCCGACCCCCTCGATCACCTCGACCCCGCGCGAGATGTGCAGATTGCGGATCAGCCCGGCCATTGGCTGCGAGGCGACCCGGCCGAGAATGCGTGGGCCGGCCTCGACCACCGTGACCTGCAGGCCCAGCTTTCGGGCGACGGCCGCGGCCTCGAGTCCGATGTAGCCGCCGCCGATGACCACCAGACGCCGGCCGGGACCGAGAGACGGGATGAGGCCGTCGATATCGGCAAGGCTGCGCACGACATGAACGCCGGGCAGATCGCCCCCGATCGCCGAAGGCAGGCGCCGCGGCGCCGCGCCAAGGCATAGCGCCAGCACGTCATAGGATTGCAGCCCGCCCTCGGTTTCAACGACGTGGGCAGCCGGGTCGATGGCAGTCACGGGGCAGCCGGTGCGCAGCGTGATGCGGTTATCCGCCCACCATTCGGTGCCGCGCAGCATCAGTCGGTCCAGCGGCATCTCGCCCAGCAGATAGGCCTTGGACAGGGGCGGGCGCTGGTAGGGCGCGGCGGGTTCGTTGCCGATGACCACGATCTCGTCCTGATGACCCAGCGCGCGCAGCTTTGCCGCCATGGCTGCTGCGGCCTGACCCGCACCGGCAATCGTGATCTGCACCCTATCCCCCGCTGGCAGCCAACCGCCGGGCAGCCTACGGTCGCGCCGATGGCGATGCAACGCCACGACCCTTGAGGAGAAGTGCAACATGACGATCAAGACGGGTGACCGGCTGCCGCAAGTCACGGTGCTGAAAAAGGGTGCCGACGGAATTGAAAGCGTCGATCTGTCGGCGATTCCGGGACGCGTCGCGCTGTTCGGGGTGCCGGGAGCGTTCACCTCGACCTGCTCGAACGCGCATATGCCGAGCTTCGTGAAGGCCTCGGGCGCGCTGCGCGATGCGGGCATTTCGCGGATCATCTGCGTGACGGTGAACGACCCGCATGTCGCGGATGCCTGGGGGCGCCAGACCGGGGCCGAGGCTGCCGGGGTCGAGGTCATGGCCGATGCCGACGGCAGCTTGACCCGCGCGATGGGGCTGGAGTTCGATGCCCCGCAAGCAGGGCTCTATGGTCGCTCCAAGCGGTTCTCGGCGTTGGTGCGCGACGGTGTGGTCGAGGTGCTGAACCTAGAGGCGAATCCGGGCGCGTTCGAGGTCTCGGGTGGGGACCGGCTGCTGACGCAGGTCTGACGGGGCGCGAACGCGCGCCGCCCGCTGATTGCGACGGCACCAAACGGCACTGCCGGCCGAACGCGAGGGGGCAGAGCGTGCGATGCTCGCGACCAAGCTATTCCGGCGCGGGGAGAATACCCGCGCCGGTCTGTGCCTGTCAGGAGCGGACGAGGGCCTCGTAGGCGTCGCTGACCTCGCGGGTCATCGGGCCGACCTGAAAGTGCCAGTCGCCGATCTGTCCCACCGGGGTGATCTCGGCGGCGCTGCCGGTCAGCCAGCATTCCTGGAAACTTTCCAACTCATCCGGCATGATGTGGCGCTCGTGCACCGTCACGCCCTTGTCCTTCAGAAGTTGGATCACCGTCTGGCGGGTCAGCCCGTTCAGGAAGCAGTCGGCCAGCGGCGTGTGCACCTCGCCGTCCTTGACGAAGAAGATGTTGGCGCCGGTCGCCTCGGCGACATAGCCGCGGTAGTCATACATCATCGCATCCGAGCAGCCCTTGGCCTCGGCCGCGTGCTTGGACATCGTGCAGATCATGTAGAGGCCGGCGGCCTTGGCATGGCTGGGGATCGTCTCGGGGCTCGGCCGCTTCCACTTGCTGATGTCCAGCTTCGCGCCCTGCCACTTGGCGTCGCCGTAGTAGTTGCCCCATTCCCAGCAGCAAACGGCCATCCGCACCGGGTTGTTCTTGGCCGCAACGCCCATGTCGGGCCCCGAGCCCCGCCAGGCGATGACGCGGACATACGCATTCTCGAACCCGTTTGCCTTCAGCGTTTCTTCCTTGGCGGCGACGATCTGGTCGGCGGTCCACGGCAGCTTCATGTCGAGCGCCTCGGCGCTGGCGATCAGCCGCTCGGCATGCTCGCGCGACTTGAATATCTTGCCGTTATAGCACCGCTCGCCCTCGAAAACGGCCGAGGCATAATGCAGTGCGTGGGTAAGAACGTGGACTTTGGCGTCGCGCCAGTCCACCATCTCCCCATCCATCCAAATCTTGCCGTCACGATCGTCAAACGGGGCCGACATGTCGTATCCTCTCGTCATTCTTTTCGATTGTTGCGGATCATCGCTTTAGACTGATCGATTGTTGCGCGAACCTGATTGCCAGCTATCGTTTGATTCTTGGAAAGTCAACGACGCTGCCATAATATTGATACCAGAAATTGAAGATGAGGGCGGAAATGCAGGATCGGGTGAGGCTGGCGGCACAGGGCGGCGGCGGCGAGGCACTGCTGTTTCTGACGGACGATCAACTCCGCCGCGGGATCGAGGCGATGTTCTTTGCCTATCGCGCGTTCACCTCGGATCCGGACGCGATACTCGAAGAACTGGACTACGGTCGCGCCCATCATCGCGCACTGCACTTCATCAATCGTGAACCCGGGCTGAGGGTCTCCTCGCTGCTCGAAGTGCTGGGGGTTACCAAGCAGTCGCTGAACCGGGTGCTGCGCGCATTGGTCGAGGACGGCCTGGTCGAGGTGCGCGTCGGCCGCCGTGACCGGCGCGAGCGGCTGCTGGTGCTGACTGCGCAGGGCGAGGCGCTGGAGCGCAAGCTGTCCGAGGCGCAGCGCGCGCGGATGCGCCAGGCGTTTCGCACGGCCGGCCCCCAAGCCGTCGCCGGCTTTCGCCAGGTGCTGGAGGCGATGATGGACCCCGACTCGCGGCGCCGGTTCCAGGCCTTGGCCGACCCGCCCGAGCGGCAGTCGATGGCCCGCGTGCCATGAAGGACGCCGATGGCCAGGTCGAGGCGCATATTCTGGTCGTCGACGACGACCAACGTATCCGCGATTTGCTGACCCGGTTCCTGCGCCGGTCAGGCTATCTGATCACCTGCGCGCGCGATGCCGCGCAGGCGCGCCGGCTGCTGACCGGGCTCGATTTCGACATGATCGTGCTGGACGTGATGATGCCGGGCGAGGACGGTTTGACGCTGACCCGCGACCTGCGCCGCCATGTCACTACCCCGATCCTGCTGCTGACGGCGCGAGGCGATACCGACCATCGCATCGCCGGGCTGGAGTCGGGCGCTGACGATTACCTCGCCAAGCCCTTCGAGCCGCGCGAGTTGCTGCTGCGGATCGCCGCAATCCTGCGCCGCATGCCCGCCGTCGAGGCGCGCGGACCGAAATATCTGGCGCTGGGCGGTCTGCGGTTCGACACCACCAAGAGCGAACTGTGGGACGGCGAGGCCTTGGTGCGCCTGACCCAGACCGAGGCGGCACTGATGGCGCGCCTCGCCGCCACCCCCGGCGAGGCGATCAGCCGGGCCGAGCTGATCGACGATCTGGGCCGCACCCCGCGCGAGAATGTCGGCGAGAGCAGCGAGCGGGCGATCGACGTGCAGATGACCCGCCTGCGCCGCAAGATCGAGGTCGATCCGCGAGAGCCGCGCTACCTGCAGACGGTGCGTGGGACCGGCTACATGCTGGTTCCGGACTAAGGACAGGGGCCAAGCGGCGGGGACCGAGGCCAGCGACGTGACGGGCCGGCCAGTCAGGCCGGCCCAGCCGCCTCAGACGAGGCTGCCGTGGCAGTGTTTAAACTTCAGGCCGGACCCGCAGGGGCAGGGATCGTTGCGCGAGGGGTTACCCCAGGTCGCCGGATCGGTCTCGTCAAAGCCGGGGGCCGCGGCAGTGGCTGCGCCACCATCGGCCTCCTCGTGCTGCGGCCGCATCGATTCCTGCTGGGCGGTCAGCTGGTCCTGATACTGGCGCATCATCTCGGCCCGCTCCTCGTCCGACAGCGGGCGGATCCGGGTCAGGTTAGTCGTGACCTCGCCGCGCAGGCTGTCGAGCAGGCCCTCGAACAGCTGAAAGCTCTCGGTCTTGTATTCGGACAGCGGGTCGCGCTGGGCGTAACCGCGGAAGCCGACGACGCTGCGCAGGTGTTCGAGCGTCACCAGATGTTCGCGCCACTTGCTGTCGATCTGTTGCAGCAGCACCTGCTTTTCGATCTGGCGCATGGTGTCGCCGCCGAACTGCTCGGCTTTCTTGGCCATATATTCATCCGAGGCGGCCTCGATCCGCTCGAGCATGGCGGCCTGATCGACACCGTCCTCGGCAGCCCATTCCACGATCGGCAGGTCCAGGTTCAGCCGCTCGATCGCGGCCTTTTTCAGACCCTCGACGTCCCACTGCTCGGGATAACTGCGCGGCGGCAGGAACTCGTCAACCAGATCGTCGATGACCTGATGGCGCATGTCGGCGGCGATCTCGGACACCTCGCCCGATTCCATGATCTCGCGGCGCTGGGCGAAGATCGCCTTGCGCTGGTCGTTCATCACGTCGTCGAATTTCAGCAATTGCTTGCGGATGTCGAAGTTACGGCCCTCGACCTTGGCCTGCGCGCGCTCCAGCGACTTGTTCACCCACGGGTGGATGATCGCCTCGCCCTCCTTCATGCCGAGGGTCGAGAGGACCTTGTCCAGCCGCTCGGAGCCGAAGATCCGCATCAGGTCGTCGTCGAGCGACAGGAAAAACAGCGAGCGTCCCGGGTCGCCCTGACGGCCGGACCGGCCCCGCAGCTGGTTGTCGATGCGCCGGCTCTCGTGCCGCTCGGTCGCAAGCACGAAGAGGCCGCCGGCGTTCAGCACGGCCTGCTTGTCGGCGGCATGCTCGGCCTCGATCCGGGCGCGCACCGCGTCGGGGTGGGCCTCGGGGTCGGCGGCCAGCGCCTCCATCACCTTCATCTCGACGTTGCCGCCCAGCTGGATGTCGGTGCCGCGGCCGGCCATGTTGGTGGCGATGGTCACGGCGCCCGGCTTGCCGGCGTCGGCGACGATCTGCGCCTCGGCCTCGTGCTGGCGGGCGTTCAGGACGTTGTGCGGGATGCCGGCGTCCGTCAGCAGGCGCGAGAGCATCTCGGACTTTTCGATTGAGGTGGTGCCGACCAGCATCGGCTGGCCGCGTCCATGTGCCTCGCGGATCGCCTCGATCACCGCGGCATGCTTTTCGTCGGCGGTGCGATAGACGCGGTCATGCTCGTCCACGCGCTGGATCGGTCGGTTGGTTGGCACCTCGACCACGCCCAGCTTGTAGATCTCGGCGAATTCCTCGGCTTCGGTTGCCGCGGTGCCGGTCATGCCGGCCAGCTTGTCGTAAAGGCGGAAGTAGTTCTGGAAGGTGACGCTGGCGAGGGTCACGTTCTCGGGCTGGATCTCGACATTTTCCTTGGCCTCGATGGCCTGGTGCAACCCGTCAGACAGGCGCCGGCCCTTCATCATGCGGCCGGTAAATTCGTCGATCAGCATCACCTCGCCGTCGCGGACGATGTATTGCTGGTCGCGGTGATACAGCTTGTGGGCGCGCAGGGCCTGGACCAGGTGGTGCACGATCGTTGTGCTCTCCGGGTCATACAGGCGCTGATTCTCGGGCAGCACGCCCGCTTGCAGCAGGCGTTGCTCGAAATATTCATTGCCCTCCTCGGTGAGGGTGGCGCTGCGGGCCTTTTCGTCGATCTTGAAATGCTCGGGACGGATTTCCGGCATGAACGCGTCGAGCGTGCGATACAGATCGCTGCGGTCCTGTGACGGACCGGAGATGATCAACGGGGTCCGCGCCTCGTCCACAAGGATCGAGTCGACCTCGTCCACGATGGCGTAGAAATGGTCGCGCTGGACCATCTCCTCCAGCGAGGCCTTCATGTTGTCGCGCAGATAGTCGAACCCAAGCTCGTTGTTGGTCGCGTAGGTGATGTCGGCGGCGTAGGCCTGGCGCTTTTCGGGCTCGGGCTGGAAGGGGTAGACGACGCCGGTGGTCAGGCCCAGCTGGGTGAACACCTTGCTCATCCATTCGGCGTCGCGCTTGGCCAGGTAGTCGTTGACCGTGACGACATGCACGCCCTTGCCGGCAAGGGCATTCAGGTAGGCCGGAAAGGTCGCGACCAGGGTCTTGCCCTCGCCCGTCTTCATCTCGGCGATGTTGCCTTCGTGCAGGAAGATGCCACCCAGCAGCTGCGTGTCGAAGGCGCGCAGGCCGAGGGCGCGGCGCGCTCCCTCTCGGCAGTTTGCGAAGGCCTCGACCAGCAGGTTGTCCAGCGGCTCGCCCTTTTGGGCGCGGGCCTGCAATTCGCGCGTCTTGGCGATCAGCTGATCGTCGGAGAGTGCTTGAAACTGCGGCTCGAGCGCGTTGATGCGATGCACTGCCGGCCACGTGGCCTTGATCTTTCGATCGTTGGGCGTGCCGAAGATCATCTTCGCCAGATTGCCGATCATTGCGTTCCCTAACTCGTGTCCCGGAGGGAAGGCGGCGGGGTGGACGGCCCACTTGCCCGCACCGATCGGCTTGCCGTATCAGGGGGCCTGCACGAAAAGCGGCGGGTGCGCTTTCCCGGTTTCGCGCCGGATGTATGCGCCCCCTGCCGCCCTGTCAACGTCAGCCCCGGTCACGCCCGCGCGTGTCCACAGCCCGTGAAAGGGGCCCTTGCCCATGCGCCTCAACCTTAAGATGCTTTGCACCCTCGCCGCGCTCGGTCTTGCCGCTCCCGCGACCTATGCCGCACCGGCCGCCGGGGACGACACCACCGTCGCCACGGTAAATGGCGAGGTCATCACCCTTGGCGAGATGCGGGCGCTTGCCGCCAATATCGGTCCGCAGGCGGCTGAGCTGCCGGCAACGGCCCTGTGGGACATGGTGCTGGACCAGATCACACGGCAAGTGGCCGTGGCCCAGCAGTCCGAAGGCAAGCTGAGCCCGCAGGACAAGGCCGGCCTTGCGCTGCAGCGGCGCGCCTATCTGGCAAGCGTAGCGCTGGAAAAGATCGCGGCGCCCGAGCCGACCGAGGCCGAGCTGCGCGCCGCCTATGACAAGATCTACGGCAAGGCGGGCGAGGTTACCGAATACAACGCCAGCCATATCTTGGTCGAGACCGAGGAGGCGGCCAAGGCCGTCGAGGCCGATCTCGCCGCCGGCAAGGAGTTCGGCGCGGTCGCCGAGGCGCGCTCGACCGGCCCGTCCGGCCCGAACAAGGGCGATCTGGGCTGGTTCACGCTGGACATGATGGTCAAGCCCTTCGCCGACGCCGTCGCCAAGCTAAAAAAGGGAGACGTCAGCGCACCTGTGCAGACCCAGTTCGGCTGGCACGTGATCAAGCTGAACGACGAGCGCATCAAGACCGCGCCGAAGTTCGAGGAAGTGACCGCCGAGCTGGCGCAGGCCGTTCGTCGCGAGCGGGTGGACGCCGATATCGCGCGTGTGCTGGGCGAGGCAAAGGTCGACAAGGTCGAAGGCCTGTCGCCCGACCTGCTGAAGGAGGCTCAGTGACCCATGGCCAAGGCTGATAACCCCGTCTCGCCACTCGCGCCCGCGCGGTTTCCCGACCTGCCGGTGATCGACGGCGCCGCCTTCGCCGCCGGTGCCGCCGGGGTCAAGTACAAGGGCCGCGCCGACGTCATGCTGGTCAGCCTGGCGCCAGGCACGACGCTGGCGGGGGCCTTCACCCGGTCCTCGACCCGCGCGGCCTGCATCCTCGATGCCCAGGCCAAGCTGGCGGCCGGGGGCGATGATGCAGCCGGCGCGGCTATCGTTGTCAATTCCGGCAACGCCAATGCCTTTACGGGGCGCCTGGGAGAGTCCGCGGTCGCCGAGGTCACCGGCGCCGTAGCGGCAGCCCTCGGCGTGCCGGGCGGGCGGGTGCTGTCCTCCTCGACCGGGGTGATCGGCGAGCCGCTGCCCGCGGATCGCATCAGCGAGATCGTCCCGGCGCTTGTCTCCGAACTGTCGCCCGGCGGCATCGCCGCTGCTGCGCGCGCGATCATGACCACCGACACCTTCCCCAAGGGCGCGGCGGCGGAGGTTGCCGTCACCGGCGGCAGGGTACGCATCGCCGGCATCGCCAAGGGAAGCGGCATGATCGCGCCCGACATGGCGACCATGCTGGTCTATATCTTTACCGATGCCACGCTCCCGGCTCCCGTCCTGCAGCAGATGCTGAGCGACAACATCGACGCCACCTTCAACGCGATCACGGTCGACAGCGACACCTCGACTTCGGACGCGCTGGTTCTGGCGGCGACCGGCCGGGCTAAGGCAGCCGCGATCACTGACGCTGGCAGCGCGGACGGCCAGGCGTTCAGCACCGCGCTGGCGGGAGTGATGCGCGATCTGGCACAGCAGGTGGTGCGTGACGGCGAAGGCGCGACCAAGTTCGTCGAGGTGCGCGTCACCGGTGCGGCAGATGTGGCCGACGCCCACCGCGTCGCGATGTCGATTGCCAACAGCCCGTTGGTCAAGACGGCCATCGCCGGCGAGGACGCCAACTGGGGCAGGGTGGTCGCGGCCGTCGGGAAATCCGGCGCCAAAGCCGATCGGGACCGGCTGGCCATCGGCTTTGGCGACATGATCCTGGCGCGCGACGGCTTCCGCGTGCCCGATTATGACGAAGCCGCGGCCTCGGCCTACATGCGCCAGCCGGAGCTGGTGTTGACGGTCGATCTCGGCCTTGGCGACGGCGCGCGGACTGTGTGGACCTGCGATCTAACCCATCGCTACATCGACATCAACGCCGATTACCGCTCGTGAAACTGCTCCTCGTCGCGGCGGCGGCGCTGATCGACCCCGAAGGACGCGTGCTTTTGGCGCAACGTCCCGAAGGCAAGTCGCTGGCTGGCCTCTGGGAATTTCCTGGCGGCAAGGTCGAGCTGGGCGAGACCCCCGAGACCGCGCTGATCCGCGAGCTGCAGGAGGAACTGGGGATCGAGACCTGGCAAAGCTGCCTCGCGCCCCTGACTTTCGCCAGCCATGACTATGAACATTTTCATTTGCTTATGCCGCTTTTCGCCTGCCGACGCTGGACCGGGCAGGTGATCCCGCGCGAGGGGCAGGGGCTGGCCTGGGTGCGCGCACGCGATCTGCAAAGCTACCCGATGCCGCCCGCGGACAAGCCGCTGATCCCCATTTTGCGCGACTGGCTGTAGGGCTTCTCGGCCCCGCCGGGGCATGTTCACGACAACCGCAGGTTATTTTTTTAAGGCCGATACAATTTTTTTAAGTGGCCATTAACGAATTTGTCGCAATCATGGGCTTACGGGGAAGAGGAGATCTGGAACGTGATTCGCACCATCACCATCGGCAGCTACATCTCGGTCCAGGGGATGTTCGAGCGGCAGAACTCCAACGGCACCATCGCGGTGCGCGTCGGGGACAAAGTCTTTCAGGGCAAGCCGGTTACTGGCTGATCTGGCAGACAGGCGTCGCGGGGGGTTGGGGGAAGCCAACAACTCGAGTCGGGGCCGATCGACGTCGTCAAGACAGTGTAGAATTGCGCGAATAAAAGCCGGTCAAGAGTAAACCGGTCGATACGAGCCGGACGAAGCGATAGCATCCCTTACGCGTTATCGGACAAGGCGGCGGACAGTGATCTGAAGACGAGGGGCGTCCTTTGCAGAGCGCCCCTTTCATCTGTTCCGGCTCTGGACTCTGGGCTCTGGGCTCTCGCCTCTCAGCTCAGCTCAGCTCCCGGCCGCAGGCCTCCAGCTTTGCATGCGGCGTTCAACTGCTAGCTTAGCGAATGCGTGACACGATGACCGCAGATGGACTCGTCTTCGCCAGTTCTCGGTGCGGTGGTCCAGACAGGAAAGTGCGGGACCTCCAGCTCCTCGATGCGCCGCGCCAGTATAAAAACCGGGTACCTGTCTGCCACTGGCAGACCCTGATCCATCCCGAGACCGAGGCAAAAGAAAAGGGCCGGTTGCCCGGCCCCCCTTATGCTTCGTGACGCTTGGGATCAGAGCTTGCGCTCGATCTCCTCGCGCTCAAAGATTTCGATGAGGTCGCCCTTGCGGATGTCCTCGTAATTTTCGAACGCCATGCCGCATTCCTGGCCGGACTGGACCTCTTTGACCTCGTCCTTGTGGCGCTTCAACGTCTTCAGCGTGCCTTCGTGGATGACCACATTGTCTCGCAGCAGGCGCACACCCGCGCTTCGGCGGGCGATTCCCTCGGTCACCAGGCAGCCGGCGACGTTGCCGACGCCCGAGACGCGGAACACCTCGCGGATTTCCGCATAGCCGATGAAGTTCTCGCGCACTTCGGCTTTCAGCAGGCCCGAGGCGGCGGCTTTGATGTCGTCCACCAGATCGTAGATGATCGAGTAGTAGCGGATCTCGACACCTTTCTGGTTGGCGGCATTCCGAGCCGGCGCATTGGCGCGGACGTTGAAGCCGATGACCGGCGCGCCCGATGCCTCGGCAAGGCCGACGTCGCTTTCGGTGATCGCGCCGACGCCCGAATGCAGCACGCGCACGCGGACCTCTTCGTTGCCGACCTTTTCCAGCGCCTGGACGATGGCTTCGGCGCTGCCCTGAACGTCGGCTTTCACCACGACGCTCATTTCAGCGACGTTCTGGTCGGCCTTGGCGCGGGCCATCAGCTGTTCCAGCGTGGTCGCGGCGCCGGCCGCGGCGCGCTTGTCCTTGGCGGCCTTGATCCGGTAGTCCGCGATCTCGCGCGCCTGCGCCTCGGTCTCGACCACGTTCAGCACGTCCCCGGCCTCGGGGGTGCCGCTCAGGCCCAGGACCTCGACCGGGACAGACGGGCCGGCCTCGGTCACGCGATCGCCCTTGTCGTCGATCAGCGCGCGCACCTTTCCCCACTGCTCGCCGACGACGAAGATGTCGCCCTGCTTCAGGGTGCCGTTCTGCACCAGCACGGTCGCGACCGGACCGCGGCCGACATCCAGCTTGGCTTCGATCACTGCACCCGACGCAGCCCGCTTGGGGTTGGCGCGCAGCTCAAGGATCTCGGCCTGCAGGGCGATGCTTTCCAGGAGCGAATCGAGGCCCTGACCCGTATGGGCCGAGACTTCGACGTCCTGCACATCGCCGGACATGGCCTCGACCACGACCTCGTGCTGCAGCAGGTCGGTGCGGACCTTCTGCGGATTGGCGGCCGGCTTGTCGATCTTGTTGATGGCAACGATCATCGGCACTTGCGCGGCCTTAGCGTGATTGATCGCCTCGACCGTCTGCGGCATGACGGCGTCATCGGCGGCAACGACCAGCACGACGATGTCGGTGACGTTGGCGCCGCGCGCCCGCATCGAGGTGAACGCCGCGTGGCCAGGCGTGTCGAGGAAGGTCAGTACCGCGCCGCTGTCGGTCGTCACCTGGTAAGCGCCGATATGCTGGGTGATGCCGCCAGCCTCGCCCGAGACGACGTTGGCGTGGCGGATCTTGTCCAGCAGGCTGGTCTTGCCGTGGTCGACGTGGCCCATGATCGTGATGATCGGCGGCCGGGTCGCGAGGTCTTCGCTCTTGTCCTCGACACTGTCGATCACTTGCTCGACGTCGGCATCGCTGACGCGAACGGCACGGTGGCCGAATTCCTCGATCACCAGTTCCGCCGTGTCGGCGTCGATCGACTGGTTGCCGGTGACCATCATGCCCATCCGCATCAGTGACTTGATGACGTCAGGCGCGCGCTCGGCCATGCGGTTGGCAAGCTCAGTCACGACGATGGTTTCGGGCAGCTGCACATCGCGCACCTGCTTTTCGGCCTTCTGGCCAAGGCCCATCGCCTTCTGACGGGTCTTTTCCTGCTTGCGCTTCATCGCCGCGAGGCTGCGCGTGCGACCGCCCTCGCCACCGCCAGACAGCGCCTGACTGAGCGACAAGCGGCCGGTGCGGCGATCCGATTCGCGCGCGGCCTTGGCCTTGGCATCGCTCTCCGGCTCGCGGCGATCGCGGTCGGTGCGGCGCGGGCCGGTGGCAACGCCGGGCTTTTCGGCGCGCGAGGCAGCGGCCTCGGCCGCGGCGCGGTCGGCGGCGGGCTTGTCGGCGGCTGCGGGCTTGGCGGTGACCTCGGCCTTGCGCTGGGCGCGGACCTCGGCTTCGCGCAGCTTGCGCTGATCTTCCTCGGCCTTCAGGCGCAGCGCCTCTTCGCGCTCGCGGTCCTCACGCTCCTTGGCTTCGATCTCGGCGCGGCGACGCTCGCGCTCTTCCTCGCGCGCCTTTTCGTCGGCGGCCCGCTGAACAGCCTCATCGGCCTCGCGGGCCCGCGCGGCCTGCAACGCCTTGAGGCGACGCTCCATTTCCGCTTCGCTGATGCCAGCCGGGCGCTTGGACGGGTCCGATGCCACAGCCGCGACCGAGCCCGGGCGCGGCGCGGCTGCGCCGGTTTTCGGCACCACAACACGCTTGCGCTTGGTCTCGACCTGCACCGTCTTGGTGCGGCCGTGGCTGAAGCTCTGCTTCACCTGGCCCGAACGGCCAGCACCACCACCACCCAAACCCAGCGGCTTCTTCCCGTCAGTATCGCTCATTCCGTACCCGAATCCCTTTCGGCGGCCGAACTGCCGCCTTGCCCGCGCAGACCCGTCAGTCTGCTGGCGTCCCTGATAACCCTGATGGTCAGGCCCCCTGGCGCGAGCGCGCCGTGTATGACATGGCCGCGACCGAAGGACAAACCCAATTCTGACGCCGTCAGACAGCCAAACCAGCGGCTGCCCTCGGGTGTCCACAACTTGCCCTTGCCGCGATCCGACCCGTCCGAGGCCTGCAGCAGGACCTTGACTCGGCCGGCGGCAAGCGCGCCCTTGACCTTCTCGAACCCTGCGATGGCGAGGCCCGCTTTCCGGGCCAGCGACACCAGGTCGATGACCCTGTGCGCAAGGCCTGCCTCGACCATGTCGCCCAGACCCTCGGGCGCCCGCGCCGGCGCCTTGGCGGCGCGGGCGAACAGACCCTTGCGGGCGGCTGTATCGATGGCCGCGCGATCGGCGCTGACCCAGATACCGCGGCCGGGCAGCTTTTCCGCCAGATCCGGCACGACCTGCCCGTCAGGGCCGATCACGAACCGGACCAGGCCGGCCTTGCCGCCGGTCTCGCCGGTGACGATGCAGCGGCGCTCGGCCTCGTCGGTGTCCTTGGTGCGGCCGCCGCGGGTCATGGTGGCGTCGCGGACCGTCAGGTCCGCACCTCCGCGTCGGTGTCCGCATCAGCCTCGGCGTCAACCTCGTCATCCGCGTCACCGGTGTTCAACTCGTCCGGGTCGACCCAGCCGAGCATCACGCGTGCGGTCATGACCATGTGCTGCGCTTCTTCGAGGCTGACATTGAACGGCTCGAGCAGCCCCTCGTCCTTCTTGCGCTGCCCGTTTTCGGTGGTCCAGCCGCCGGCTAGTTCCCAGTCCGCGCAGGTGGCAAAGTCCTCGAGGGTCTTGATGCCGTCCTTGGCCAGTGCCTCGACCATCTGGGGGCTGAGGCCGTCGAATTCAATGAGGCTGTCCTCGGCGCCGAGCGCGCGGGCGTTTTCCAGCGCCGCACGGGTCGCCGCTTCGAGGTGGTCGCGGGCGCGGGCCTGCAGCTCGGATGCGGTGCCCTCGTCCACGCCGTCGATGGCCAGCAACTCGCCGAGGTCGACATAGGCGACCTCCTCGAGGTTGGTGAAGCCTTCGGCGACCAGCAACTGGGCGAAGAATTCGTCCAGGTCCAGCACTTCCATGAAGAGGCCGGTACGGCTGTTGAACTCGGCCTGGCGGCGCTTGGATTCCTCTTCCTCGGTCATGATGTCGATGTCGAGGCCGGTCAGTTGGCTGGCCAAGCGCACGTTCTGGCCGCGCCGGCCGATGGCCAGCGACAGTTGCTCCTCGGGGACGACGACCTCGATGCGCGGGGCCTCCTCGTCGAACACGACCTTGCTGACCTCGGCCGGCTGCAGCGCGTTCACGAGGAACGTGGCCTGGTCGTCATTCCACGGAATGATGTCGATCTTTTCGCCCTGAAGCTCGCCCACCACGGCCTGAACGCGGCTGCCGCGCATACCGACGCAGGCCCCGACCGGGTCGATGCTGTTGTCATAGCTGATGACCGCGATCTTGGCCCGGCTGCCCGGGTCGCGGGCGACGGCCTTGATCTCGATGATGCCGTCGTAGATTTCCGGCACTTCCATCTTGAACAGTTCGGCCATGAACTGCGGATCGGTGCGCGACAGGAAGATCTGCGGGCCGCGCGCCTCGCGGCGGACGTCCTTGACGTAGGCGCGGATGCGGTCGTTCGGGCGATAGCTCTCGCGGCCGATTTTTTCGTTACGGCGCAGGATGGCCTCGCCGCGGCCGATGTCGACGATGATGTTGCCGTATTCTTCGCGCTTGACGATGCCGTTGATGATCGTGCCGGCGCGATCCTTGAATTCCTCGTACTGGCGGTCACGCTCGGCCTCGCGCACGCGCTGCAGGATGACCTGCTTGGCGGATTGCGCGGCGATGCGGCCCAACTCGACCGGGGGAACCTCGTCGATGATCTCGGCGCCGACTTCGGGCGAGTCGAGATAGGGACGTGCCTGCTCGACGGTCAGCTGCGCCTGGTAATTCTCGACCGCGTCATCCTCGACCACGGTGCGCACGCGGGTAAAGCGGGCATTTCCGGTCTTGCGGTCGATGCTGACCCGGATGTCCATCTCGGCGCCATAGCGCGACTTGGCGGCGCGGGCGAGGCTGTCCTCCATCGCCTCGATCACCAGATCGGGGTCGATCATCTTCTCGCGGGCAACCGCCTCGGCGGTCTGCAGAAGCTCAAGCTGGTTGGCAGAGGTAATGGCCATCAGGCGCTTACTCCTTGGCGTCAGTTTGGGGGGCCGCGTCGGATTCGTCCGCGGCGTCGGTTTCAATGGAATCGAACGCGCCTTCGTCGAGGGCGCTGGCATCAAGGGTGCCGGCCTCCTTGCGCTGGCGCAGCATCTCGGCGATCAACTCGTCGGTCAGCAGCAGCTTGGCATCGGCCAGCCAGTCGAAATTCAAGCCGATGGTGTGGACCTTGCCCGCCTCGTCGAGGTTGATCAGCACCTCGTCGCCCTCGACCCCAGCCAGCGTGCCCTTGAAGCGCTTGCGCCCGTCAATGGCCTGGTTCGTCTCCAGCCGGGCCTCATAGCCCTCGAATGTGGCGAAGTCCTTGAGGCGGGTCAGCGGCCGGTCGATGCCGGGACTGGACACCTCGAGGTGATAGCCCTCCTCGAGGGGGTCGTCGACGTCCAGCATGGCGCTGACGGCGGTCGAAATATCGGCGCAGTCATCGACGTTGATCCCGCCTTCGGGGCGGTCGGCCATGATCTGCAGCGTGGCGGTGCGTCCGCCGAGCAGGCGCAGGCGGATCAATTCGAACCCGAGGTCCTCGATCACCGGGCGCACGATCTCGGCGAGGCGCCTGTCGATGGCGGTCTTGGCGGTCAGATCATGCATGCCGGAGGTCCTGCGGAAATTAAAAACGGGCCGTCAGCGGCCCGTGCGGAAGCATCCGGTGGGGCAGGGGGTGGAAGCCTGCGCCGCTGTTGAGCCAGCATATAGACGGGCGGGGGCGGGGTTGCAAGGGCGTTGCCCCTCAGGGCCAGTTGTCCATCACCCGCAGCAGCTCGGCGGCGATTGCCGCCTCGCTCAGCGCATGGCCGGACGCGGGTACCATGCGCAGATCGCAGCGGTCCCAGCCCTCGGCCAGTTGATGCGCGCTGATCGGCGGGCAGACCATGTCAAAGCGGCCTTGCACAATCACCGCGGGCAGATGTTCGATGGCCTTGCGGTCCTGCAGCAACTGCCCCTCACTCAGGAAGCAGTTGTTGTGGAAGTAGTGGCATTCCAGACGGGAAAAGACCCGGGCGTAGTCGGGCGGCCCGCCGCCGCAATGGCTGCTGTGCAGTCCTGCCAGCGAATTTTCCCACGCCATCCAGGTCAGGGCGTGGCGCGTCTCGACCGCCATGTCGCCACTGAAGAGGCGCCGGTGGTACGCGGCAATCAGGTCGTCACGCTCGGCTTCGGGGATTGGCGCTGTGAAATGCGCCCAGAGGTCGGGAAAGAATTGCGCCGCACCGCCCGCATAGAACCAGTCCAGTTCGCGCCGGCGGCCCAGAAAGACGCCCCGCAGGATCAGGCCGGTTACGGCCTCCGGGTGGGCCTCGGCATGGGCGAGGGCCAGCGTCGCGCCCCAGCTGCCTCCGAACAGCAGAGCAGGCCCGATGCCGAGGGTCGCGCGGATCGCCTCGATGTCGGCGATCAGATGGGCGGTGGTGTTGCGCGCCACCGCCGCCAACGGGCGCGAGCGGCCGCAGCCGCGCTGGTCGAACAGCACCACACGATAGCGGGCCGGGTCGAAAAAGCGGCGCAGGTGGGGCGAGGCGCCGCCGCCCGGCCCGCCATGCAGCACGATCACCGGCTGGCCGTCGGGATTGCCGCTTTGCTCGACATAGATGCTGTGGCCGTCACCCATGTCGATCATGCGCCGGTCGAACGGCTCGGTGGTTGGGTGAAGGCGCGGGCCGGCGCCGATTTGCCCTGCAGTCCTGTCCATCATGACAGTATAGATGCGGCTACGGGCGACCGCCACCAGAGGGAGAGGCCAATGAACAGCAGCGTCGATCAGGCCGAGCTGGACAAGTTCGAGGCGATGGCCGCCGAGTGGTGGGATCCGGCGGGTAAGTTCAAGCCGCTGCACGGGATGAACCCGGTGCGGCTGGATTACGTCACCGACCAGATCGCCCAGGCCTGCGGGCGCGAGCGCAAGGGCGCGCGGCCATTTGCCGGGCTGCGGGTGCTCGATATCGGCTGCGGCGGCGGGCTGCTGTCAGAGCCGCTGGCCCGGCTGGGGGCCGAGGTCCTCGGCGCCGACGCCGTCGCCCGCAACATCGAGGTCGCGCGCCTGCACGCCGCACAGATGGGGCTGGAGATCGACTATCGCGCGACCACCGCCGAGGCACTCGCGGCCGCGGGCGAGGCGTTCGACGCCGTCCTGGCCTTGGAAATCATCGAGCATGTCGAGGGACCGGCCGAGTTCGTCGCCACCTGCGCCAGCCTCGCCCGTCCCGGCGGCGCGGTGATCGTGTCGACCCTGAACCGCACGCCGCAGAGTTTCGCGATGGCGATCGTCGGCGCGGAATGGGTGATGCGCTGGCTGCCCAAGGGCACTCACGACTGGCGCCGCTTCATCACACCGGCCGAGTTGGAAACGATGATGAGCGCCGCCGGGCTGCAGCCGGTCGATCAACGCGGGATGCAGTATAACCCACTGACAGGGGACTGGCGGCTGAGTTCCAGTGATTTCGGCTGCAATTACATTGCGACAGCGCTGCGCCCGGCGAATTGAGGTCACGCCCTGTAAGGCAGAGCGTCCGGCCTCGGACGCTCTGGTCCGGGGGTCGGGGCCGCTGGCCTCATGCTCCTGTCAGCAGAACCCACCAGATCTTGCCCGACGGCTCCTGGAACCAGGACATGCCCAGGTTCCGGGCGTCGGGGTCCATGATGACGTCACGGGTGTCGCGCGTCTGCATCCAGGCGCTGAGCGTCGCGATGTCATTCTCGTAGGTTTCCGAGATATTCTCGCCGATCAACTGGCCCATGTAGCCTTGGCGCTGAATCCGGTCGATGGGCGAACTGCCGTCCGAGCCGAAATGCCAAGCCCGGTTCTGGGCGGACATGTCGCGTGCATGGGCGGCGGCGGCCGCGTTCAGCTGGGGGTGCAGGATCAGCGCCGGGGCCCCGCTCGCCGAACGCAGGCGGTTCACCTCACCCAGCACGCGCGGGCCGATTGCCGCCTGCTCGGCCGGGGTGATCTTGTAGGCCACCGGCAGCGGCTTGCCATCGGGTCCCAACTGCACCGGCTGGCGGGCGCAGGCACCGAGGGCAAGGGCGGCGCAGAGCACCATCAGGCCAAGCTTGGTCATGCTGCGCAATCCTCATTATCCGGCGGCAGGGGTAGAGCGGGATGCAGCCTTAGCGAAAGCCCCGCGCAGCGCAAAGCCAAGATTGCGTGAAAAATCCCACACTGCCCAACAATGACGGCGGAGTGATTTGCGGGCACGCAGGCGCCGGGTTTATCGCGGGCATCAGAGCAGTCCGCAAAGAGGCCAGCGCAGGCCCGCGCCCGTGGAGAACGCCCCATGACAGACCCCGTTTCCATTCCCGTCAGCCGCCGCCGTCTGCTGACGTCCGCCGCCGTTGGTGCCGGCGCGGCAGTTATCGGCTTTCCGGCCCTGGCGCAGGGGTTCGACCCCTACACCGGCGCCCCGCTGCAGGGCGCGCCAGCCGCTGGCGCGACCCCGGATGCCGGCGTCGTTCAGGTGGACCCGAATGCCGATTCGCGCCACAACATCTCGTCCTGGCGCGCGCATGCCGACTGGCGACCCTATTTCTCCAACCTGACCAACGGCGCGATCCTGGTCGACATCACCTCGCGCGCGCTGACCTTCTGGTCCGAGGACGAGAGCGTGGTGAAGGTCTATCCGACCTCGGTCCCTGTCAGTTCTGACCTGACGCGCCGCGGCCGGACCGAGATCATCAAGAAGGTCGAGGGTCCGACCTGGGCGCCGACGCCGGAGATGAAAAAGCGCAACCCGGAATGGCCGGACTTTGTGCCGGCCGGACCGGACAATCCGCTGGGCACCCACGCCCTCTGGCTGAGCTGGCAGTATTACCGCATCCACGGCACGCATGACACGCGCAAGATCGGCCGCAAGTCGTCGAACGGTTGCGTTGGACTTTACAACGAGCACATCAAGGAACTGTTCGGCCTGACCACCATCGGCACGCAGGTGCTGCTGATCTAGGACGGCCAAAAGGGAATGCAAAACGCCCCGTCCGAAAGGCCGGGGCGTTTTCGTGTCCGGCGCAGCAGTCGCGCCCCGCTCACATCAGGACAGTGCGGATCGCCAGCGCCACGATGCCCAGCGCCGCGACGCTGGCCAGCCACAAGCCGACGAACCACACCCAGCGCATCAGTGATAGCCTTGGTCCGGGTCGACCACGCCGCGGAACACCCAGTAGGAATAGGCTGTGTAGGCGAGGATGGTCGGGATCAACACCGCCGCCCCGACCAGCAGGAAGCGCAGCGAGGTGTCGGGCGCGGCAGCCTCCACAATGGTCAGGCCGGGCGGGACGATGTTGGGATAAAAGCTGATCCCGAGGCCAGTGAAGGTCAGCACGAACAGCGCCAGCACCCCCAGAAATGGCCACATGACCCTGCGGTCATTGTCACGGGTCGCGGTCCAGGCGATGCCGCCGGCCAGCACGACCAGCACCGGCACGATCACCGACCAGACCAATCCCGCCCCGCTGAACCAGCGCTGCATGTATTCGGGGCGCACCCACACGGTCGCGAGGCTGACCGCGCCGATCACGGCGATCAGCGCCGGCAGCCCGAGGCGCAGTATTCGGGTTGCATGCACGCGCGTTGCGCCGTCGGTTTTCATCCGCAGCCAGGCCGCGCCGAGGGTCGCGTAACCGATCAGCACCGCCACCGCGCAGAGGGCCGAGAACGGCGTCGCCCAGTCCCAGGTACCACCGGCGAAGGCGCGGTCCTGAACCGTGATGCCCTGCACGAGCGCGCCCAGGATCAGGCCCTGGGCGATCGCCGCGGCCAGTGAGCCGATGGCAAAACCCCATTCCCAGAACGCTTGGGCTCGCTTGGTTCGAAAAGTGAACTCGAACGCGACGCCGCGAAAGATCAGGCCGAGCAGCATGATGATGATCAGCGGATAGACCGCCGGCATCACCACCGCATAGGCCAGCGGAAACACCGCCAGCAGCCCGCCCCCGCCGAGGACCAGCCAGGTCTCGTTGCCATCCCACACCGGGGCGATGGTGTTCATCGCAAGGTGCCGCTCGCGCCGGTCCCGCAGCCAGGGAAACAGGATGCCGATGCCCAGGTCGAAGCCGTCGAAGACCACATAGGCCAGCACCGCGAATGCGATCAGGCCGGCCCAGATATGTGCGAGATCAAGCGGAAACATGGCTCATGTCCGGTGCTGGTGGGTTTCGGCGATCGGTGTGACGCCGGCGGCGCGTGTCGTGCCCAGCCCCTCGACATCGACCCGCTGGCTGGGAAGCCGCGCGATCAGCCGAAGGATGTAGAAGGTGCCAGAGCCGAAGACGAGGAAGTAGACGATCACGAAAGCGACCAGCGAGGTGCCGACCATCTCGGCCGACAGCGGCGCGTGGCTCTCGGCCGTGCGCAAATGGTTGTAGATCGTCCAGGGCTGCCGGCCGACCTCGGTCGTGACCCATCCGCAGAGGACGGCGAGGAAACCGGACGGTCCCATCAGCAGAGCCGCGCGGTGCAGCCAACGGTCGGTGTAAAGTTGTCCGCGCCAGCGCGCCAGCAGGGCCCACAGGCCCACGCCCAGCATGGCGACGCCGACGGCGACCATGACCCTGAAGGTCCAGAAGATGATCCGCGCCGGCGGCCGGTCCTCCTTGGGGAAGGCGTCGAGGCCGAGGACGGGCTTGTCGAGGCTGTGGGTCAGGATCAGCGAGCCGACCAATGGAACCTCGATCTTGCGGCGGGTGACGCCAGCCTCGTCATCGGGGATGCCGAAGAGGATCAGCGGGACGCGGCCCTGGGGGTAGCTTTCGTAATGCCCCTCGATCGCCGCGATCTTGGCCGGCTGATGCTCCAGCGTGTTCACGCCATGCATGTCGCCTGCGAGGATCTGCAAGGGGGTGACAAGCACCGCCATCCACATCGCGTGGCTGAACATGCGACGCGAGCCGGGATCCTCGCCGCGCCGCAGCAGGTGCCAGGCGCCCGCCGAGCCGACGACAAAGGCCGTTGTCAGATAGGCGGCCAGCACCATATGCGCGAGGCGATAGGGGAACGACGGGTTGAAGATCACCGCCCACCAGTCGGTGGGGACAAACTGGCCGTTAGGCGCGATCTCGAACCCGGCCGGGGTCTGCATCCAGCTGTTCACCGACAGGATCCAGAAGGCCGAGAACAAGGTGCCCAGCGCGACGATGCAGGTTGCCGCGAAATGCAGCTTGTCGCCGACCTTCTCGCGGCCGAACAGCATGATCCCCAGGAAGCCGGCCTCGAGAAAAAAGGCGGACAGCACCTCGTAGCCCATGGGCGGCCCGATGACCGGCCCTGCGCGGTCCGAGAACACCGACCAATTGGTCCCGAACTGGTAGGCCATGACGATGCCCGAGACGACGCCCATGCCGAACACCACGGCAAAGATCGTGCGCCACTGCTCGAACAGGTCGAGGTAGGCGCGGTCACGAGTCTGCAGCCAGCGAAAGTTCAGCAGTGCCAGCCAGCTGGCGAGGCCGATGGTGAAAGCGGGAAAAATGATATGCGCCGACACCGTGAAGGCGAATTGCATGCGCGCCAGCGTCAGTGCTGTCAGACCAAAGTCCATGACATGTCCCGATCACAGAGGTTGGCCAAGGCTAACACTACCGGCGCCGCGTGACGAGGCGATGCGGCCGGCGCGAGGTGCGACACAGCCGCGCCCCCGCCCCGTCCGATGATGTCAGAGCCAGCCGCCGACGTTCTCGGCCACGATGCGCGCCATCATGGCAATATGTTCGGGATCGTCGTTCAGGCACGGCACATAGGTGAACTGCTGGCCGCCGGCGTCTTCGAAGGCGTGGCGAATCTCGCCGTTGATCTCCTCCAGTGTCTCGATGCAGTCGGCGCTGAAGGCGGGCGAGATGACGGCGATGTCGGTCACGCCCTCGCGGGCCAGCTCGGCCACATGCTCGACGGTGTAGGGCCGCAGCCATTCCTCGGGGCCAAAGACCGACTGGAAGGTGGTGTCGATTGTCCCCTCGGGCCAGCCGAGGCGCTCGGCCAGCAGGCGCGCGGTCTTCTGGCACTGGCAGTGATAGGGATCGCCCTCCAGCAGATAGCGGCGCGGCATGCCGTGAAAGCTGGCGACCAGCCGCTGCGGGATGCGCCCGCCCAGCGTCCGCTCGACCGAGGCCGCAAGCGCATCGATATAGTCGGGGCGGTCAAAATAGGGCGCGACCGTGCGGCTCGCGGGCTGGCGCTTGAGATCCATCAGCGCGCGAAAGAACTTGTCGTTGGCGGTCGCGGTCGTCGGTCCCGCATATTGTGGATAGAGGGCGAAGAACACGATCCGGTCGCAGCCCGCGGCAACCATCCGCTGCACCGTGGCGGGGGTCGAGGGGTTGCCGTAGCGCATGGCAAACTCGACCATGACCTGATCGCCCCATTCCTCGGCCAGCACCTTGCGCAACGCGTCGGTCTGCGCGCGGGTAATGGTCATCAACGGGCTTTCGTTCAGCTCTTCATTCCAGATGGTGCGGTAGTTTGCCCCGGAAGTGAACGGCCGCTTGCCCAGGATCACGGTCTGCAGCAGCGGCTGCCATTTCCAGCGCGGGTAGTCGATTACCCGCCGGTCGCTGAGAAATTCGTTCAGATAGCGGCGCATCGACCAGTAATCGGTGCCGTCGGGCGTGCCGAGGTTGGCCAGCAGCACGCCGACCTTGGGCCGCGGCTGGGGCGGGTGGCCTTCGGGGGCGTAGTCCGGGACGCGGGCGTCGGGGGCGGGCAAAGTGTCTGCTGGCTTGCGATTCACGCTGGCCTCACGTTGAGGGCCGCAGCCAACGGCATCTTGGCCGAGCCGGGGCGGAGGGGTTGTTGTTGTCCGGGCGCGGGCGCCCAGCCGGTCAGGAAGAGGAGGTCGATCCGGGCCAGAACGCGCGAGGCGTCATTCGGATCGCGGTGCGCGGTCTGATATCTCGCGCTGGCCTCGGACAAAACGTCGCGGCGCAGGGGCTGGCGGCGGCGATGCAACAGGGCGTTGCCCTCGCCCATGGCGCGCAACTCGCGGCCGAGGTGGATCAGGCTCTGGTAGCTGAGGGTCAGGGGCATCACGTCGGCCACCGTCAGTGCCAGCCCGACGCGCCCCAGCAACCCTCCCAGCTCGCGCACATCACCCATTGGCAGGACATGGGGGGACAGACCTCCGGTCCGGGCGATCTCGGCCGCAGACAGCGCCTCGCGCAGGCCGGCGAGCGTCTCGCCTCCCGGCAGCACGGCGAGCAGCAACCCGTCGGGGCGCAGCGCGGTGCGGCACTGGATCAACTGGCCCACCGGATCGTCAGCCCAGTGCAGCGCCAACGCATGGATCACCAGGTCCCAGGAGGCCGGCGCGAGATCCAGCACCGCCTCGTCCGCCACGATCCGTGCCGTGGGAAAGCGGGCCTGCCACAATTCGGGCCAGCCGGTGACGATCGCGATATCGGTAAAGGTTCTGTTAACCTCTGCGAGCCTATCTTCGATCTCGTCCATGGCGATGGCGTGGACCAGATCGACGACGCCCTGGCGGCGCGCCCGCGCACGGCCGCGCAGCAGCGCCGTGCGGTCCGTCAGGCGCGGGGCCTGACCGGCGCCCGGCTGTGGTGCGGTCGGCTGGCTGGCTGGCTGGTCGGGGGGCATCTTGGGCGGCGCTGGCCGGTCGGCGGGAGGGATCATGGGGCTCAACGCTAGTGGCTTGGCGCGGATTTGGGAAGGCACGCTGGGCCTTGTCTATCCGCCCCAATGTCCGGGCTGCGACGCTCCGGTGGGCGAGGCGGGCAGCCTCTGCCCGGATTGCTGGCGCGAGGCGCGGTTCATCACCGGGGCCGCCTGCCTTTCTTGCGGCGCGCCGATGGCGAGCGACGGCGGGGCGAGTGGGGCCGGCGCATGGGACGGCCAATGCGACGAATGCTTGGCTCTCGCGCGGCCGTGGACGCGCGGCGTCGCGGCGCTGACCTATGCAGGGACGGCGCGGCGGTTGGTGTTGATGCTGAAACACGGCGACCGGCCGGACCTTGCGCCGACTCTGGGAAGATGGCTCGCGGCGGCTGCGGCGCCGGTGGTCGTCCCGGGGACGGTTGTCGTGCCGGTGCCGGTCCATCCCGCCCGCGCCCTGCGCCGCCGGTATAACCAGGCGGCGTTGATCGGCCGGGCCGCGGCCCGTGCGCTCGGCGTTGCGCACCAGGCCGGCGCCCTGCGCCGCCTGCGCAACACGCCAATGCAGGATCACCGCAGCGTCGCCGACCGCTTTGCCAACCAGTCGGGCGCGATCGAGGTGGCGGCGCGCGCGGCCCCGGCCCTGGTTGGCCAGCCGGTGCTGCTGGTCGATGACGTCATGGCCTCGGGCGCGACGCTGGGCGCGGCGAGCGAGGCGCTGATTGCGGCGGGTGCTGGCGCGGTGACGATTGCGGTGGTGGCCAGGGCGGTCAAGGATACCTAGATAGAGGGCCAACCAAGCCAAGAGGTCATGATGCCTGACGCCGCCAAGGCCGACGCACCCCGCGCAGATGCGCGCGCGCCGGATTCGCCCAAGGTCGAAATCTACCTGACCCGCACCTGCCCCTACTGCATCGCCGCGAAGGCCCTGCTCGACCACAAGGGCGCTGCCTACCAGGTCATCGACGTCGGCGTCGAGCCTGCCCGCCGGGCCGAGATGACCCAGCGCGCCAGTGGCCGGCGCACGGTGCCCCAGATCTTTATCGACGGGCGGCATATCGGCGGTTGCGATGACCTGCAGGCGCTGGACCGGCGCGGCGGCCTCGACCCGCTGCTGGCGCAGTAGGCCCAGACCGTTGCGCGCCGGGCTGGTGCAACTGTGCGGTGGCGATGATCCGGCGGCGAATCTCGGGCCGACGCAGGCACTGATCGCCGACGCCGCGGGGGCGGGCGCGCAACTGGTCCTGACCCCGGAATGTACCAATATCGTCAGCGCTGACCGTGCCCACCAGCAGGCAGTGCTGCGCCGCGAGGGCGATGATCCGACCCTCGCCGCGCTGCGCGCACAGGCGGCGCAGGCCGGGATCTGGCTGCTGGTCGGCTCGCTGCTGCTGAAGGCAGAGGACGCGGGCGAGGCGCGACTGGTCAATCGCAGCCTGCTGATCGCCCCGGATGGCCGCGTCGCCGCGCGCTACGACAAGATCCACATGTTCGATGCCGAGGTCGCCACGGGCGAGACCTACCGCGAAAGCGCCGCGGTCCGCCCCGGAGATCGCGCAGTGCTGGCCACCGCCGATCTGCCCGGCGGCCCACTGCCGCTGGGCCTGACCATCTGCTACGACCTGCGCTTTCCCTATCTTTACCGCCGTCTGGCTCAGGCTGGGGCGATGGCGCTGACCGTTCCCTCGGCCTTTACGGTGCCGACCGGCAGCGCGCATTGGCATGTGCTGCTGCGGGCCCGTGCCATCGAGACGGGCTGCTTTGTCCTTGCCCCGGCGCAGTGCGGAACCCACGCCGTGAACACCCCGTCCGAGCGCCCGCCGCGCCAGAGCTACGGCCACAGCCTTGCGGTCTCGCCTTGGGGCGAGATTCTGGGCGATGGCGGTTCGGATCCCGGCTTGGTGCTGGTCGATCTGGACCCGGCCCAGGTCGCCGAGGCACGGCGGCGTGTCGCCTCGGTGCTGCGCGATTCGGCGGTGATGGGACCTTAGACGTAGTGAGGGCGGCCGGTTGCCCGGCCGCCCTCACTATTCCGCGCGACTCTCTGCCCCCTCAGGGCTGGATGACGATTGGCACGCCTGGCCGCAGCATCGAGAATACTTCCTCGATCTCTTTGTCGTTCACGGCGATGCAGCCCGCGGTCCAGTCGCGGATCTTTTTCTTGGCCGCCAGCGCGCCCTCGGCTCCGCGGCCGTGAATAAAGATGTCACGTCCGGCCGGCAGGCCATAGGTCGCCGCGCGCGCCGTGTCGGCCGGCGACGGATACGAGATACCGACCGACAGGTGATAGAGGCTGTTGGGGTTGAAGCGGTCGATGAAATAGACCCCCTCGGGGGTGCGGCCGTCGCCCTCGAACATCTTGCTGCCGATCGGCTCGTAGCCGAGGCCGACGTCATAGGACTTCAGCACCTGATTATTGTGCATCAGGTAGAGCTTGCGCGAGCTTTTCTGGACCAGCGCCATCGTGACGGCCGGACCCGTGTAGGTCTTGATCTTGGACGGCGTGGGGGCGCAGGCGACCAGCACGCCCAGCAGAAACACCCCGAACAGGGCGCGGAAATAACGTGTCATCACTGCCTCGACCGTCGTTTGACGTTTTTCTTGTGGATCAAGTCCTAGCATGACCGGGCGCCCGGCGAAATACCGCCGAGGTCTCGACATGGGGTGACCACAGGAACTGATCGACCACCTCCAGACGCGCCAATTCGTAGCCGCCAGCGACCATAACGCGCGCATCCCGGGCAAAGGTTACGGGATCGCAGGAGATCCAGACCACTTGCGGCACGTCCGAGGCCGCGATCTGGGCCGCTTGCGGTGTCGCGCCAGCGCGGGGCGGGTCAATCACGATTGCGTCAAAGCCGGCCAGTTCGGCCGCGGTCATCGGACGCCGGGCCAGGTCGCGCGATTCGACGGAGAGCTGGCGCAGCCCGGGCATGGCGCGCCACGCGGCCTGCAGCGCGTCCAGCGGCGGGGCCAAGCCCTCAATCGCGACCACTTCCGCGGTTTGCGCCAGCGGCAGGCTGAAAGTGCCGCAACCGGCAAACAGGTCGACCACGCGCCGCGCGCCGGCCGTGCCGGCCAGAACCGCCGCGGTCAGCGCCGCTTGGCCCTCGGCCGTGGCCTGCAGGAACCCACCGGGCGGCGGGACGACCCGGGCCGGCCCTATCGCGATCCAGGGGCGGCGGCGCGTCAGGGATTCCCCGTCCCAGGTCAGACGGGCCAGATTGCCGGCTTCGGCGAGTCGGGCAAGATCGCTCGTCAGCGCCGCATCCGCCGGCTTGCCGCCGGTGACGGAAACGTCCAGCCCTTCGGGGCCGTCGATCACGGTCAGGTCCAAGGTGCCCGCGCGCGAGGCGCCGGCGACGGTCAGTTCACGCAGCAAGGGGAGGGCGGCGAGGATTGCGGGCGTCACGACGAGGCATTCGTGCAGATCGACGATCACGTCGCTCGCGCGGGCGTGCAGGCCGACCAGCGCGCCGCGCTTGGTCCGGCGGCCTGCCAGTACCGCCCGCCGGCGCGAGCGTGGGGGCGAGGCGTGTTGCGCCGCGACTGTCGCGGCGATGCCCTGCGCAGCCAGCGCGCCGGTCACAATCCCGACCTTCCAGTCCGCCACAAAATCATCGCGCGCATGCATCAGCGTGCAGCCGCCACAGGCCCGGTAATGCGGGCAGGGGGCAGCAACCCGATCGGGCGAGGGCGTGACGATTGCCGGTTGAGCGATGCGTCCGTCGACAGGCGTGCCCGCGATGACCTCGCCGGGCAGGGTCAATCCGGCGAGGGCCCGGGCGCCGCTGCCGTCAAGCGCATGGGCGACGCCATCGCCGCGGCGACCCAGCCGCTCGACCTGCCACTGGTTCACTCGGCCGCCTCGGTCGCTTCGTCATCGTCGGTGCCGAGGAAGCCGCCCGACTGTCGTTCCCAGAAGCGGGCATAAAGGCCGCCGAGGGCGAGCAATTCCGCGTGGCTGCCCTGCTCGGCAATGTGGCCGCCATCGAGGACGACGATCCGGTCAAGCTCGGCGATGGTGGACAGGCGGTGGGCGATGGCGAGGACCGTCTTGCCCGACATGGCGCGGGTCAGCGCGGTCTGGATCGCTGCTTCGACCTCGCTGTCGAGGGCGCTGGTCGCCTCGTCCAGCACCAGGATCGGCGCGTCCTTCAGAAACGCGCGGGCGAGCGCGATGCGCTGGCGCTGCCCACCCGACAGCTTGACCCCGCGCTCGCCCAGATTGGCGTCATAGCCGGTGCGCCCGGCGTGATCGCGCAGCGCCAGGATGAACTCATGCGCCTCGGCCGCGCGCGCGGCGGCGACCAGTTCGGCCTCGCTGGCATCGGGCCGGCCATAAAGGATGTTGTCCCGGGCGCTGCGATTGAACATCGCCGTTTCCTGCGTGACCATGCCGATCTGGCGGCGCAAGCTCTCCTGGGTCAGGTCGCGAATATCGCTGCCGTCGATGCGGATGGCCCCCTTTTCGACATCGTAAAGCCGCAGCAACAAGGCGACCAGTGTGGTCTTTCCGGCGCCGGAATGGCCGACAATCCCGACCCGTTCGCCCGGGGCGATGGACAGGGTTAGATGGTCGATCCCGCCGCTGCCGCGCCCGTAGCTGAAGCTGACGTGGTCGAAGTCGATCCGCCCCTCGGATGCGGTCAGGATGCGCGCGCCGGGCCGGTCGGTCAGGTCATGCGGCGGCGAGAGGGTGTTCATGCCGTCCTCGACCTCGCCGATGCTGCCCCAGACCCCCATCAGGGACATGCTGACCCAGCCGGTCATCTGCGCAAGGCGCAGCGCAATGGCGCCCGATGCAGCGATGTCGCCGGGCGTCGCCGCGCCCTGCCGCCACAGGATCAGAGTGGTCGCGATCAGCAGGATCGGCAGGATGCCGGCGACCAGCATCAGTGAGAAACGGAACGTGGTCGAAATGCGGCCGAAATCCAGCGAAGCGTCGCGAAACCCCTCCATCGCGCCCAAGGCCGCGCGGTCCTCGTAATCGGCATGAGCGAACAGCTTGACCGTCTTGATGTTGGTGATCGTGTCGACCACCTGCCCGGTCACATTGGCCCGGGCCGAGGCGCGGCCAGCAGAACTGGCGCGGATGCGGGGCAGGAACGAGCGGATCAGCCAGATGTAACCGCACAGCCACAGCAGCAGGATCACCGCCCCCCAGCGATCGACCGAGATCAGGAACGCGGCCGAGCCGACCACCGAGGCGAGCGCGAAGGCGACGGTATTGACCGCCTCGGACGCCACATCCGTGACCGCACGGGCGGTCTGCATCTGCTTTTGCGCGATCCTCCCCGCGAAATCATTGTCAAAGAACGTGACTGCCTGGCCCATCGTCCAGCGGTGCAGGCGCGAGAGCACCAGGGGCAGCACGTTCGGGCCGATCATGACGCTGCTGGAGGCGGTCGAAAGGCCATAGACCAGCGGCCGGACGACCAGAAAGAACAGGACAAAGCCGACCAGCAGCCCGCCATGATCGGGCAGCAGCCGGTCGGGGGGCGAGCCCGCGGCGGCGTCCACCACCTTGCCCAGCAGCGTCGCCGACAGCACATCCGCCACCCCGCCGGCCGCCGAGGCGAGGCCGGCAACCGAGAGGCCCGGCCACGCGCCCGCTAGGCACCAGCGGAAGAACGCCAGAAGGCGGCGCGGCGGCGGTCCGTCCGCTGGGCGGAACGCGTTGATCATGTTGGCGAAAGTCTTGTGCAGCAGCATCAGCGATCCTCATCGCCGGCAAGCAGGGCGGCGTCAATCAGGGCGGGGGCGGGAATGGCAAAGCCGGATTCGATCCATAAGGCCTCGGCCGCGCGCAGGCCGCGGCCGATGGCGGGGCCTGCCAGCGGCGGGGCAATGTCGGCGGCGGCGATGGGCAGGGGCGCGGCCGAGGCCTCGGCCAGCCGTTGCGGCCAGCCGGCGGGCAGGTTGGCGCCGTTTGCCTGCGCGATCAGCGCAGCATCGCGGCCGTCGCCTGCACCGAGGTGATAGCCGGCCGGGTCGATGCGGAACGGGCGTATCTGGCTGGCCTTGGCGAGGCGTGCGTGGCGCGATGCCTCGCTGCGGGACAGCCGCAGGGCCTCGGGTGGCAGTTCGGGGGCGAGAAGAGCGAGGCGTCGCTGCCAGTCTGGCGTGACCCCGAGGGCCGCCTCGGCCGCGACGAGGGCTGGCATCGAAGCCGGGTCCGCGCTCGGCAGAACCGCGGCCAGAACGCCGGTCTGGGCCATCAGCCGTAGCGCCTCCGTCGGATCGGGCGCGTCGAGCAGGCGGCGCACCTCGGCCCCGACCCGCTCGCGTGAGAGGGTTTGCAGACCGGGGGCATGGGCAGCGGTTGCCGCCAGCGCCTCTGGGTCGGCCCGCCCGGGCGCGCCGTAATGCGCGTGAAACCGGAAAAAGCGCAGCGCGCGCAGGTAATCCTCGGTAATGCGCGCACTTGCGTCGCCGACGAACCGCAGCCGGCGCGCGGCGAGATCGGAAAGGCCGCTGCCGGTCGGGTCCAGCACCGCGCCGGCCGCGTCGGCGTAAAGGGCGTTCATGGTGAAATCGCGCCGCGCCGCGTCCTCGGCCAGATCGGCGGTGTAAGCCACGGTCGCGTGCCGGCCGTCGGTGGCGACATCGCGGCGAAAACTGGTCACCTCAAAGTGCCGGCCGCAGGCGATCAGGGTCACGGTCCCATGTTCGATGCCGGTTGGTACGCTGCGGATGCCGGCTTCCCTCGCCAGGGCCACCACAACATCGGGCGCGGCACTGGTCGCGATATCAATGTCCCGCACCTCGAGGCCGAGCAGCGCGTCGCGCACTGCGCCGCCGACGATCAGCGCCTGGTGCCCGGCTGAGGTCAGCAGCGACAGCACCGATTGCAGCGCCGGATCGGCGATCACCGCCTTGGGCAACATTTCGGGCGGGCGATCCGTCATTGCCGCGCCTCGCCATCAAGGGCGTGGGCCAAGGCATGCAGCATCCGCGCGGTTGCCCCCCAGATGTAGTAGGGGCCGAAAGGCACGATGTCATAGCTACGCCAGGTGCCGCGCCACATGCGCCGCTCGACCCGGTAGCGCGTCAGATCGGCGACGTGAGCCAGCGGCACCTCGAACACCTCCTCGACCTCGCCGGGTTCGGGGACGGGGGTGAACGGGCCGTGGATCAAGCCGATGACCGGGGTCACTGCAAAACCGGTGACGGTGCGGTGGACCGGCATGCCGCCCAGCACCTCGACCTGGGCCTCGGGCAGGCCGATTTCCTCCCTCGCCTCACGCAGGGCGGCGGCGATGGGCCCGCTGTCGGTGGGATCGACCTTGCCGCCTGGAAGGGCGATCTGGCCGGGGTGGTGACGCAGGCCGCTGGCCCGTTGGGTCAGCAGCAGGTTGCCGCCATCCGCGCGGAACGCCGCGAGGACGGCGGCACGGCGGAGCCCCGCCGCGGGCGGCGCCGGGGGCGCCTCGGGGTTCAGGTCGAAGTCGGACGACGGCACCGCGCTGGCGGCGACCGCCGCAACAAGGCGGGACCGCAAATCGATCATTCCGCGGCAGCCTCGCCCACGCGATTACCGTCCTCGTCGATGACGGCATCAAAGCCGAGGCTGCGCGGGTCGAACACGTAATGCGCGCCGCAGAACTGGCAATCGGCTGTGACCGTGCCCTCGGGCGTGGTCATCTGGGCGATGTCCTTGGCCGAATAGATCGACAGCGTGCCGCGCACCCGCTCAGCCGAGCATGAGCAGCCGAACTCGACCCGCTGCGGCTCGTAGACGCGCGGCTCCTCCTCGTGAAACAGGCGGACCAGCAGGTCGGTGGGTGCAACCGTGGGACCGATCAACTCAAGCTCCTCGACGGTGTCGAGCAAGTGGTTGGCGCGGTTCCAGTCCTCGGACTGGGCGCCCTGCAGGATGTCGGCAGCCTGGATCAGCCCCTCGGCATTGCCCTCGCCCTCGGCGGACATGGCGGTCTTGGGCAGCGTTTGCAGCATCACCCCCCCGGCCCGCCAGTCAGGCGCACCGCCGGGCATCTGCGAGACGCCGGCGCCCAGCGAAAAGCGGGTCGGCAGCTGTTCGGACTGGGCGAAATAGGTCTGCGCGCAAGCCGCCAAGCTGCCGCCGGTCAGCGGCGTGATGCCCTGATAGGGCAGCGAGCCCTGACCCTGGTCGATCAGGATGGCAAAATAGCCTTCCCCGATCTGTTCGAAATGCGGCGCATCCGCATCGAGGTGCTTGTCATCGAAACTGGCCCAGGCGCGCATCCGCGCGGGGCCGCCCTCTACCTCGGGCGCGTACCAGTCGGCAGCCAGCGTGCGGATCGGGCCGGTGCCGCGGACCTGCAGGCTCAGCTTCCAGCGCAGCTTGATGGTCGGGCCGATCAGCGCCGCCAGCAGCGCAAGCTCGGCCACGGCGGCGGCGACGACTGGCGGGTAGTCATGTCGCGACAGGATATGGCCCAGCACCCCGTCGAGGCGGGCAATGCGGCCGCGCAGGTCCGAACGGTCAAGCTGGAAGGGCAGGACGGTGTCGTCCCAGGCGATCTGGTTCAATTTGGACATGAGGGTCCCTTGTCTGGCAGAGGCCGGCCGGCGCCGTTTCAGGGAAGGATATAGGTTGTGCGCCGCCCCGGGAAAGGGGCGGGCGGCCCAAGCCTGCCATTCGGCCATGTCGGGCAGGTGAATGATCGCGCTCGGGAAGCGCCCCTCAGGACAGCGCGGGCAGGATCCGGTCACGCTCGATCAGGACGGCCGAGATATCGTCTGTGCGCTTGCCCTGGGTGAATTGCGCGACCGACCAGCAGAGCGATTCCAGAAAGGGCGATCCGCCGAGGAAGGCGTTGGTACGCAGGATGGCGATCAGCCCGTTCTCGGCCAGCATCGCGCCGACGTGGTTTTCCGCCTCGGTGATGCCGTCCGAGCAGACGAAGAGCCGGCCGCCGGGCTCAAGCTGAAAGGTCACCTCTTCCCAACTGGCGCCGCTGATCAGGCCGATCGGCATGCCGCCAAGGCCCAGCACCTCGACCGAGCCATCGGCGTGCTGCAGCAGTGGATGGGGGTGGCCGGCCTGCACCAGCTGGCCCTTGCCGCTCATCACGTCGAGATCGACATAGACCATGGTGAAATAGGCCTCGGTCGCCATCTCTTCCAGCATCAGGCGGTTGAAGATCTGGGCCACCTCGGCCGGGCGCCGCGCGTCATAAAGGTCGTTCTCGTCCAGCCGCAGGGCGATATTCTCGCCCGCGATACCGCTGAGATAGGCAGCCAGCCGCGCCGTCAGCAGCGCCGCCGCGACGCCGTTGCCTGAAACGTCGATGGCGTAGAGCGCCACGCGGCGGGCGTTGATCGGGAAAAACCCCACCAGATCGCCGCCGACATGCCCGGCCGGACGCAGCAGCAGCGACACCTCGACCTCGCCAAAGCGGGCGTTGCGCGCGCCCAGCAGGCCCTGTTGCAGGCGGCGGGCGGCAGAGAGGTCGGCCTCCGTCTCGGCCTGGATGGCCTGCAGGCGGGCCAGCGTCTCGGCCATCTCGCGCCGCCCTTCGGACAGGCGTCCGGCCATGGTCAAAAATCGCTCGCCGGCGGCGAGGCGGGCAGCCAGTTCGATCGGCACGACCGGGCTCATCAGGAAGTCGTCGGCGCCGGCGCCCAACGCGGCCTCGACCCGTTTGCCGGCCGTGGGGGGAATGATGACGATGAAATAGGCGAACTGATCCTCGGCCCAGCCGGCGCGGCAGGCGCGGCACAGATCCGCGGCCGTCAGATCGCCGACTTGCCAGTCGC
Organism: Paracoccus suum; assembly: GCF_003324675.1. Taxonomy (NCBI): domain Bacteria; kingdom Pseudomonadati; phylum Pseudomonadota; class Alphaproteobacteria; order Rhodobacterales; family Paracoccaceae; genus Paracoccus; species Paracoccus suum. The sequence goes on along the minus strand of NZ_CP030918.1, from coordinate 288,537 downwards.
AGAGGATGAAATCTGGCCGCTCGGCCGCGGCCCGCAGCGCCTCGGCCGCAGTGCCGGCCACGGTCACCTGCAGACCGATGGCGGCCAGCTGAAGAGCCAGCCCCTGGCGCGCGTCGCCGGGTTCGGCAGCCAGCAGGACGCGGCGGCCCCCCGAGGGTCGCAAGACACCTGACACCGGTGCGATCTGGCGATTCGGCTTGGCCACGCGGGATGGGTAACGCATTGGTCTGAAGGCGATGTTAATGGCAGTCGGGACCGTGGGCCGGCCCGACCCCTCGAACCTTGTCGGGTGCGCCGTTTCGGCCTATGCCGGCGCATCATTTCACGAGGGGATATCTGGCAGATGCCGCAGGAAAACGCGCCGAAGAAAGTGGTTCTCGCCTATTCGGGCGGTCTGGATACCTCGATCATTCTCAAATGGTTGCAGACCGAATACGGCTGCGAGGTCATCACCTTCACCGCCGATCTGGGCCAGGGCGAAGAACTGGAGCCTGCGCGCGCCAAGGCCGAACTGCTGGGTATCGCGCCCGAGAACATTCACATCGAGGATCTGCGCGAAGAATTTGTGCGCGATTTTGTCTATCCGATGTTCCGCGCCAATGCCCTTTACGAGGGGTTGTATCTGCTTGGCACCTCGATCGCCCGTCCGCTGATCGCCAAGCGGCTGGTCGAACTGGCTCACCAGCACGGCGCGGACGCGGTGGCGCACGGCGCGACCGGCAAGGGCAACGACCAGGTGCGGTTCGAGCTCAGCGCCTATGCGCTCGACCCGTCGATCAAGGTGATCGCGCCGTGGCGGCTGTGGGACCTGACCAGCCGCACCAAGCTGATCGAATTTGCCGAGGCGAACCAGATCCCGATCGCCAAGGACAAGCGCGGCGACTCGCCGTTCAGCGTCGATGCGAACCTGCTGCACACCTCGTCCGAGGGCAAGGCGCTGGAGAACCCGGCCGAAGCCGCGCCGGACTATGTCTATCAGCGCACCGTGAACCCGGAGGACGCCCCCGATACGCCCGAGTTCATCGAGATCGGTTTCGAGCGCGGCGATGCGGTGTCGATCAACGGCGAGGCACTGTCGCCGGCGACCGTCCTGACGCGCTTGAACGAGCTGGGCGGCAAGCATGGCATCGGCCGGCTCGATTTCGTCGAGAACCGCTTTGTCGGGATGAAATCGCGCGGCATCTACGAGACGCCCGGCGGCACCATCCTGCTGGAGGCGCATCGCGGGATCGAACAGATCACGCTCGATAGTGGCAGCGGCCACCTGAAGGACAGCCTGATGCCGCGCTATGCCGAGTTGATTTACAACGGCTTCTGGTTCAGCCCCGAGCGCGAAATGCTGCAGGCGCTGATCGACAAGAGTCAGGAGCATGTGACCGGCACCGTCCGGCTGAAGCTCTACAAGGGCCTCGCCACCTGCGTCGGCCGCTGGTCGGACCACAGCCTTTACAGCGAGGCGCATGTGACCTTCGAGGAGGACGCCGGCGCCTATGACCAGAAGGACGCGGCTGGCTTTATCAAGCTGAATGCCCTGCGCCTGAAGCTGATCGGCAACCGCAACGCCCGCTTCCGCTAAGCGCCCAGCGATGGGCGGCGTCCCCGCTCATCGGTCCCGCCAGCGCGGAACATCCGCACACTGTTGCGCGTTCCCGCGCCAGCCGAGCTTTCGGGAGGGCGCTGAACATGGCAATTGCGAAAAACACGATCTGCCTCTGGTTCGAAAAGGAAGCCGAGGCGGCTGCGCGCTTTTATGCCGCGACCTTTCCGGACAGCGCTGTCACCGGCTTTCAGCGTGCGCCCGCCGACTATCCGTCAGGCAAGGCGGGCGATGTGCTGACGGTAGATTTCACCGTCGCCGGCATCCCCTGCATTGGGCTGAACGGCGGCACCGCGTTCAAGCAAAGCGAAGCCTTCTCGTTCCAGATCGCCACCGAAGATCAGGCCGAGACCGACCGCTACTGGAACGCCATCGTGGGCAATGGCGGGCAAGAGAGCGCCTGCGGTTGGTGCAAGGACCGCTGGGGCGTCTCGTGGCAGATCACGCCGCGTACGCTGACCGAGGCGATGAGCGCCGGCGGGGAAGAGGCGAAGCGGGCGTTTACGGCGATGATGGACATGAAAAAGATCGATGTCGCCAAAATCGAGGCGGCGCGGCGGGGGTGAGGATCATCAGCTTTCCATTGTCGCGCTGTGCTGACATCTTGACCGCATGACCCAGCGCACAACCGCCCGCATCGCCATCGTTACCGTCTCGGATCGCGCGAGCAGTGGCGAATATACCGACAAATCCGGCCCCGCGATCGAGGATTGGGTCCGCCGGACCATTACCTCGCCGATCGAAGTCGCGCGCCATATCGTTCCGGACGGTCGTGAGATCGTGGCCGAGATGCTGCGCCGGCTGGCCGATGACGACGGCGCGGACCTGGTTCTGGTGACCGGCGGGACTGGCCCCGCGCCGCGCGATCTGACCCCCGAGGCGGTCGCCGACGTGATGGAAAAGGAACTGGAAGGCTTTGGCGAGGAAATGCGCCGGGCAAGCCTGCGCGAGGTGCCCACCGCGATCCTCTCGCGCCAGACCGCCGCGATCCGTCACAAGAGCCTCATTATCACGCTGCCCGGCAAGCCCGCCGCAATCGACACCTGCCTCTCGGCGGTCTTCGCGGCTGTGCCCTATTGCCTCGATCTTATGGGCGCTGCGCGGATCGAGACGGATCCCGACATCATCGCGGCCTTCCGACCCAAGGCCTGAGGACAGTGCAGGTCCTGGCCCTGTCCGGCAGTGCGCGGACGGCCTCGACCAACACCGCCATGCTGCGTGCGGTGGCGGCGGCTGCACCGCCCGGTTGGTCTGTCGATGTGTTCGCCGATGTCCACCGCCTGCCGGTGTTCTCGCCCGACATCGAGGCCGATCTTCCAGCCGCCATCAGCGCCTTCACCGACCGCGTCGCGGCCTGCGATGGCATCCTGGTGGCCAGCCCGGAATACGCCCATGCCATCCCGGGCGGGTTGAAGAATGCCATCGACTGGCTCGTGGGCGGCGGTGCGGTTATCGGCAAACCGATCGCGTTGTTACATGCCTCGCATCGGGGCGAAGACTTGCTTGCGCAGTTGCGCCTCGTGCTGGGCACGATCAGCGACGGGTTCCAGCCGGACACCTTCTTGCGGTTCAGCCTGATGAAGCTGGCGCCGGCCGAAATTGCCGAGACCCTCGCCCGGCCAGCAGAGGCGGCGCGGATCGCGGAGTTTCTGGACCGGTTCGCCAAGGTGGCCGGCCGCGTTTAGGACGGTCACCTGGACGCGGGCCACTCAGTCCCGCAGCAGTTCGTTGATGCTGGTCTTGGACCGGGTCTGCGCGTCCACCCGCTTGACGATCACGGCGCAATAAAGATTTACCCCGCCCGAGGAGGGCATCGAGCCGGCGACGACGACCGATCCGGCCGGCACCTCGCCGTAGGTGACGTTGCCGGTCGCGCGGTCGACGATCTTGGTCGACTTGCCGATGAAGACGCCCATCCCGAGGACGCTGCCCTCGCGCACGATGCAGCCCTCGACCACCTCGCTGCGGGCGCCGATGAAGCAGTCGTCCTCGATGATGGTCGGGCCGGCCTGCATCGGCTCCAGCACGCCGCCGATGCCAACGCCCCCCGACAGGTGGACGCGCTTGCCGATCTGGGCGCAGCTGCCGACCGTGGCCCAGGTGTCGATCATCGTCCCTTCGTCAACGAAGGCGCCGATGTTCACGAAGGACGGCATCAGGACGACGCCCTTGGCGATATGCGCGCTATAGCGGACCACGGCAGGCGGCACGGCGCGAAAGCCCGCGTCGCGCCACTGGTTGTCGCCCCAGTCCTTGAACTTGTTGTCGATCTTGTCCCACCAGGTTCCACCTTGGGGGGCGCCGCTGAAAATCTCCATGTCCTTGAGGCGAAAGCCCAGCAGGACAGCTTTCTTGGCCCATTGGTTCACGTGGTAGTCCTGCCCGCGCTTTTCGGCGACGCGCAACTTGCCCGCGTCTAGCGCGCTGAGCGTCTCCTCGATGGCCTCCCGCGCCGGACCGCGGGTGGCGGGGTTGATCGCGTCGCGCCCCTCCCATGCGGCCTCGACCGCGGCCTCGAGGTTGGCTTTTTCGTCTGCGGTGAGGGGGATGGACATGGGGCCTCCTGCGGCGGGCGATGGGTGGAACATTCAGCCTTTCGCCTATATGCCGGGCCGGTGCGGTGCAACGGGGCAGCGAGGATGTCAGCATGATGGACGACGAGGCGCACGAGGACGTCTTTCGCGACAGCCGCCAGGACGTTGCGGCCGCCGAGGCCGAGCCGAGCACGCCGCAAAGCCTGTCGCCCACCAATCGCCTTGCCTTTACCGACATCGATTTCCTCCTGCGCGAGGAACTGCGGCCGGTTCGCCTGCAGCTCGAGTTGCTGAAGACGCAGATGATCTTGGACGAGCATGGCATCGTCTCGACCGTGGTGATGTTCGGCGGCGCGCGCATCCCCGCGCCGCAGGACCGCGCCCGCGCGGCCACTCCGATGCTGGCGGACCTCAGCCACTACTATACCGAGGCCGAGCAGTTCGCCCGCTTGATGACCGAGCGCAGCATTGCCAGCGGCGGACGCGACTTCGTGATCTGCACCGGGGGCGGTCCCGGCGTGATGGAGGCTGGAAACAAGGGCGCGCAGGATGCGGGCGGGAAATCCATCGGCCTGTCGATCGTGCTACCGCATGAGCAGGCTCCGAACCTTTACGTGACGCCGGACCTCTGCTTCAACTTCCATTACTTCGCGATCCGCAAGATGCATTTCCTGATGCGCGCGCGGGCAGTCACGGTGTTCCCCGGCGGCTTCGGCACGCTGGACGAGTTGTTCGAGACACTGACCCTGATCCAGACGCGCCGCATGAAGCGCATGCCGGTGTTGCTGTTCGGGCGCGAGTTCTGGGAGGCGATTGTGAGCTGGCAGGGGCTGGTGGAGGCCGGCACGATCTCGGCCGAGGATCTGGACCTGATCAGGTATGTCGACACTGCGGACGAGGCGGTCGCCATCATCGACGCCTGGGTGCCGCAGGAAGATATCTGATCGTGCAGCGGTTCAGGTGGGTTTCCATCTTTGACCCGCAGCGAGGCGACGGTCAGGCCAGCCGGTCGCGGAAGGCTGCAAACACCTGGGCATAAACCTCGCGCTTGAACGGCACGATGCTGGCGAGAATTTCGTCCGGGGTCATCCATTGCCAGCGGTCGAACTCTGGATGCGCGGTGTCGATGTGCACATCGGCGTCGGTGCCGTGATAGCGCAGCAGGAACCAGCGTTGGCGCTGGCCGCAATACCGGCCCTTCCAGACCTTGCCCAGCAATTCTGGCGGCAGGTCATAGGTCAGCCAGCCCGGGACCTCGGCCTCGACGGTCACCAGGTCGGCGGCGAGACCGGTTTCCTCGCTTAGCTCGCGCAGGGCAGCTTCGCGCGGGGTCTCGCCCGTGTCGATGCCGCCCTGAGGCATCTGCCAGGCGGCGCCCGGGTTGTCGCGGCGACGGCCGGCGAAGACCCGGCCCCCGCTGTCCGCCAGGACGACGCCAGCGCAGGCGCGATAGGGCAGTCCCATCGCGCCGGTGCCCTGCGGCATTTCATCCGGCGTGCCTTGATCGGCGCCGGGGACTTCCCCGGACGCCTTGCCCGCGCCTTTCGGGCCGGCCTGACCCTTGGTCACGGCTTGGGCGCGGTTGCTGGCGCGGGGGTGGCCGGGCGGTCCGCCGGCCGTTCGGCCGGAGGATGGGCGGCGGGAGCGGTCGCGGCGGGGGCAGCCGCTGGAGCCGGGGCTGCAGGGGCAGGCGCGTTGCTGGCGCCGGGAACGCTCGCAGGATCGGGCGTCGCTGGGCCGCCGGCGGGGGCGCCGGGGGTGCCGCTGCCCGCGCCAGTCACCGCCGGCTTGGCCTCGGCGGGAACCTGGCCGGCCTCATGCGCAACCGCCGACAGGCCCTTGAGGATATCGACCGCATAGGCCAGCTGATAATCCTCTTCGCGCAGCTTGGCGGTCGCCTCGGCGTCGACCATCTCGGCCTCGATCTGCTTTTTCTCTTCGTCGCTGATCGCGTCGTTGTTCAGCGCGCCGCGCAAGTCGGCTTCCGAGCGGTCAAAGCGTGAGGCGCTGCGCGGCTTGTTCGCGTCCTCCGCGCCCGTCTCGCCATCCACGCCCGCGACCTGATCGGTCGGCGGCCGCGGCTGGGCCACGACGATGTCGGGGCTGATGCCCAGCGCCTGAATCGAGCGGCCCGACGGCGTGTAATAACGCGCCGTGGTCAGGCGGATGGCGCTATCGCTGGTCACTGGCATGACCGTCTGCACGCTGCCCTTGCCAAAGCTGCGCTCGCCCACGGCAATGGCGCGTCGCTGGTCCTGCAGCGCACCTGCGACGATTTCCGAGGCCGAGGCCGAGCCGCCGTTGATCAGCACAACCATCGGCTTGTGCTGGGCCAGATCGCCCGGCTCTGCGTTCCAGCGCTCGGTATCTTCGGGCAGGCGCCCGCGGGTCGAGACGATCTCGCCCCGATCCAGGAACGCGTCGCTTACCTTGATCGCCTGATCGAGCAGGCCGCCAGGGTTGTTGCGCAGATCGAGGACAAAGCCAGTCACCTTGTCGATTCCACCTGCCTCCTTGACCGCTTTTTCCAATTCGGTCTTGAGGGTGTCATAGGTCTCGTCGTTGAACGTGCTGACGCGCAGCACGACCGCATGTCCGGCGACGCGCGTCTTGACCACCGTCAGTTTGATCGTGTCGCGCGTCATCGTCAGGTCGAACGGTTCTTTCTCGCCCTTGCGCAAGATGGTGATCGTGATGTCCGACCCGACCGGGCCGCGCATCTTGTCGACGGCCTCGTCCAGACCCAGCCCCATCAGGCTCTCACCGTTGACATGGGTGATGAAATCGCCGGCCTCGACGCCTGCTTCGGCGGCGGGGGTGCCGTCGATGGGAGAGATCACCTTGATCAGGCTGTCCTCCATCCCGACCTCGATGCCGAGGCCGCCAAAGCTGCCGCGGGTCTGGGTCTGCATGTCGGCGTAATCGTCCTTGGACAGGAACGACGAATGCGGATCGAGCGAGGTCAGCATGCCGTTGATGGCTGCCTCGATCAGCTTCTTGTCGTCGGTCTGCTGGACGTATTTCTCGCGCACGGTCTCGAAGATGTTACCGAACAGGTCGAGCTGTTCATAGACCGTAGCGCTCTTGTTGGCGTCCTGGGCCAGCAAGGGCCCAGCGAGCTGCGTGGTGACGAGGATGCCCGCCAGCGTGCCGCCGATGCCGGCGAGAAGGTAATTCTTCATTCGTCCGTCCCGTTGTCCTCGGCGCCGCCGACAGCGGTAGCGTCCGTTGTGGTGTCCTCGGCCGCGACAGGTCCATCCTGGCCGCTGTCCGAACCTTCCTCGGTTGTCTCTTCCCCGTTCGCGCCTGCCGCCGCGACCTGCGCCACGACGGCTGGATCCGTCACGAACCAGTCGGCAGGATCGAGCGTGTTCTTATCCTTGCGAAGCTCGATATACAGGCTCTCGCCGGAAGTTGCATTCGTGCCATGCGCGGCATCGACGACAAAATTGATTCCGAACTCGGGGCCTGTGCCTTCATCTCCGCCCATCAGGCCGACAGGCTCGCCCGCGGTCAGCACATCGCCGGTCTCGCCGAACACCTGGGCCATCCCTGCCAGGACCAACAGATAACCCCGCGCGGGCTCGAGGATCATCACGTTGCCGTAATCGAGGAGCGGGCCGCGATATCGGATGGTCGCGGCCCAAGGCGTCGTGACCAGTGCGCGCGGCGCGGTCGCCAGCACCAGCCCGGGACGGCGCACGCCGGCGCGGTCGGGCTTGTTATAGCCGCGCAGCACCTGGCCGATGGCCGGCAGCGGCAGGCCGCCTTGCGCGCCCTCGAAGTCGGAGAGGGGCGGGCCGACATCGGCCTCGAGCGCGGCGACGCCCTTGGCAAAGGCGTCCAGCGACTCGGCCGAGGCAGCCAGTTGCTTCAACTCGTCCGGATCATCTAGGAACCGCTTGGGCAGGGTCGAGCGATCGGTCACGGCCGAGGCGAGCAGGCGCCGCGCCTCTTGCACCCGGCCAAGGCCCGACGCGAGCGTCTCGGCCGCATTCTCCTGCGCCTTGCGAATGGTCGCGATCTCGTCGAGGTCTGTGCGCAGCCCGTCGGCCTCGGCCCGCAGGGCGGGGGCAACGCTGGCCATGACCATGCCAGCGCGGGCCGTCGCTTCTGGACCGCGCGGGTGCAGCAGCAAGGTTGCCTCGGGTGCGCGGCCGAGGTCGGCCATCACCGCCAGCATGCGCGACAACTCGCCCCGCCGCGCGTCAAAGCCGTCGCGGATCTGATCCTCGCGCGCCGAGGCGCGGCGCAGGCCCTGGCGCAGGGCAGCCTGGCCCTGCTCGTAGGCGCGGATCACCTCGGAGAGGGCCACCACCTGGTCATCGGCGCTCAGCGCCTGGTCCAGCTTGCCGGTCGCCGCCCGCAGGGCGCTGGCAGCGGCCCCCGCCTCGGCCGCGGCGCCATCGGCCGGAGTGGTCGCGGCGAGCACGGGTGTGCCGACCAGCAGCGCGGCGCAGATGGCAAGGCTGCGACGGATCATGCCATGCCCTCACGCTGGATCAGGCTGGTGCCGGTCATTTCGGGCGGCGGGGCAAGGCCCATCAGGTCCAGCACCGTCGGCGCGAGGTCGGCCAGCCGGCCATCGCGCAGGTGCGTCCCGGCCGGGCCGCCATGGACGATCACCGGCACCGGGTTCAGCGTATGGGCGGTGTGCGGCCCGCCGGTCGCGGGATCGACCATCAACTCGCAATTGCCGTGATCGGCGCAGATCACTGCCGCACCGCGCGCCGCATCCAGCGCAGCGATGATCCGGCCAAGGCCGCTGTCCACCGCCGCGCAGGCGCGGATCGCCGCGGGTAGGCTGCCGGTATGGCCGACCATGTCGGGATTGGCGAAATTGACCACGATCAGATCGTAATCGCCCTGCGTGATGGCATCCACCACGCTCTCGGTGACCTCCTCTGCCGCCATCTCCGGCGCCAGGTCATAGGTCGCAACCTTGGGGGAGGGGCGCATCACGCGGTCCTCGCCGACCTCGGGCGCCTCGCGGCCGCCATTCAGGAAGAAAGTGACATGCGGATATTTCTCGGTCTCGGCGATGCGGATCTGGCGCAACCCGTGTGATGCGACCCAGGCGCCGAGCGTGTTCGTAATCTGCCGCTTGGGGTACATCGCGCTCATGTAAAGGTCATGCAGCGCGGAATAATCGGCCATTCCCATGACCGCTGCCCAGGCCGGGCGGCGGCCAGGATCGAAGGCGGTGAAATCCGGTGCGGCGAGGGCGGCCATGATCTCGCGCGCCCGGTCGGCCCGGAAATTTAGGCAGAAGAAGCCGTCGCCGTCGCGCGGCCCTGTGTAGCCGGCGATGACGGCCGGTTCGATGAACTCGTCTGTGGTACCGGCGGCATGGGCATCCGCGACCGCGGTCGGACCGTCCGGCGCGGGCGTGCCCTTGCCATGCAGGATGGCGTCGGTGGCGCGGGCGATCCGCTCCCAACGGTTGTCGCGGTCCATGGCCCAGTAGCGGCCGATGACGGTGCCGATGCGGGCGCCCTCGGGCAAAGCGCCTGCAAGCTCGGTCACGAAGCCCAGCGCGGACGAGGGCGGCACGTCGCGCCCATCGGTGATGGCATGAATGATGACCGGAACGCCGGCCTCCACGATGGCTCGCGCCGCGCCAATCAGATGGGCGATGTGGCCGTGCACCCCACCGTTCGAGGCGACGCCCATCAGATGCGCCGTCCCGCCCGAGGCCTTCAGCGCTGCGACGAATGCGCCGAGCGCGCTGTTGGCGGCGAAGCTGCCATCCTCCAGCGCCAGGTCGATCTGGCCGAGGTCCATCGCCACCACCCGCCCCGCGCCGATATTGGTATGCCCGACCTCGCTGTTGCCCATCTGCCCGCGTGGCAGGCCGACATCGGGACCAAAGGTCGTGAGCGTCGCATGCGGGTCCTGCGCCAGCAGGCGGTCCATGACCGGCGTGTCGGCCTGCGCCGGGGCGCTGTATTCGGGGATGGCCCCGATACCCCACCCATCGAGGATGCACAGCATCACCGGGCGCGGATGTGCAGGGGTAGGCGTCATTTCGGGGCCTCTGGCGGCGGCGGGTGCGGGCCGTTCTACGCGCACGGGCCCGGCGCGGCAACCGGAAGGGAGGCCTCCCGGCGGGATGCGGCGCGGGGGTGCCGGGGTCGTGATCTGGGGATGATCGGGTGTGTCGGGTTGGTGGGCTCTCCGTCGGGATTGAACGCGCGACGGGGAAGGGCAGGGCGTCAGCCAGCGCGGCTCACCGAGTCGGCGGGGCTGCGATCTTTGCTGCGACCCCCGCGAATCTCCCCGCCATAGGGGCCGCGCGGGCGGGTGCGGACGCCTCGAAGAACTGTGACATCTTACGAATTTGCGCAACCCAAACACGAAATCGCGAGCACTTCCCATGCGTCATACACGCAAGCGATGTAACTTGCGGCTGGTGGCCTGATTTCCATTTACCCCGGCGCGAAAATTTCTTTCTTCAACAAGATCAAAATCTTTTGCCGAGGACGACGCGCCATGTTCCGCCCAATTCTTCTTGCCCTCACCCTGGCCGTCGCCGGTTGCGCCGGGCAAGAGCAGTGGAAAACCGACTACACCCAGATCGACCCTGCCACGACCGCCGGCTGGTCCGTGCGCAGCGTCAGCGTCGCGGTTCCTGAAACCCTGACCGTCAGCGAACAGAACGTCCCGCTGCCGAACGCGGACATCGTCTGGCACGGCGAGGCCGAGGGCGACCGCCGCGCCCAGGTGGCCGAGATCATGCGCGAGGGGATCACCGCAGGCGCGGCTGGCCTTGGCGGCAAGCGCGGGGTGACCATCGCCGCCACCGTCACCCAGTTCCACGCCCTGACCCCCCAGGCGGCGCAACTGATCCAGAACTTCAGTGGCGCAGGCGTCGACAACATCTCGTACACCGCGCAGGTGTTCGACGCCCGCACGGGCGAGGCGCTGACCGAGCCGCAGGCGATCCAGGCGGCGATGCCCTCGACCACCCTCGACAACCGTGCCGAGATCGTCGCTCATATCGCGGCCGTGACCCAGAACTGGCTGGGCCGGGGCGCCGATCCGCGCGTCACCTTCAACCGCTTCGGCCGCTGAGGGCTGCAACTGGTTCGCGCCACCCCCTTGCGGGTTGGCGCGGATTTTGAAACGCCGTCCCCCATGACCGGGGTAATCGCACTCTACGACCAGGCTGTAGCCGCTGGACGGATCGCCGACGATCCGGCCCAGCGCGCGGTCCTGCCGGCGCTGGACCGGGCGCTGGCCGCGGTCGGCCGGACGCCACCCGCTGCGGGCGAAGGCTGGCTAGGCCGCCTCTTTGGCGGCGGCAACGCGCGCGAGGGGCAGGCTGCTGTCCCCGGCTCGGGCGGCCTTTACCTTTGGGGCGGGGTCGGGCGCGGCAAATCGATGCTGATGGACCTGGCGATGGCCGCCGCGACAACCACGGCCCGGCGCCGCGTGCATTTTCATGCCTTCATGCAAGAGGTGCAGGCTGGCCTGAACGAGGCACGCCGCGCCGGCGCGCAGGACGCCGTGCGCCCGGTGGCCGAGCATATCGCGGCCGAGGTCCGGCTGCTCTGCTTTGACGAGATGCAGATCACCGACATCGCCGATGCGATGATCGTCGGCCGCCTGTTCCAGATCCTGTTCGATCATGGCGTGGTGCTGATCACGACCTCGAACCGGGCGCCGGACGAACTGTACAAGAACGGCCTGAACCGCGACCTGTTTCTGCCCTTCATCGACCTGATCAAGACGCGCATGGAAATCGCGGAACTGGCCAGCCCGCGCGATCATCGCCAAGACCGGCAGGCCGGATCGCAGGTCTGGTTCACCCCGGCTGATGCTGCCGCGCGCGCCGCTATGGACGCCATCTGGGCAAGGCTGACCCACGGCGCGCCGCCGCGGCCGAAGACCCTATCGGTGCAGGGGCGCGATCTGGTGCTGCCGGCGTTTCACGAGGGGGTCGCCCGCGCATCGTTCTGGGATTTGTGCGGCCAGCCGCGCGGCCCAGCCGACTATCTCGCCATTGCCGCCGCGGTGCGGGTGCTGATGATCGACAGCATCCCGCGCCTGTCGGCCGCCAACTTCAACGAGGCGCGGCGCTTTGTGACGCTGGGCGATGCGCTTTACGAGGCGCGGGTGCGGCTGATCGCATCCGCGGCGGATCTGCCGGACCGCCTCTACTTAGAGGGCGAGGGCGCCTTCGAGTTCGAACGGACCGCCAGCCGCCTCGCCGAGATGCAGGCCGCCGACTGGGGAAGCTGAGGGACTTGCGTTGCGGCCCCGCGCTTGCGAGCAAGGGGACCGAACTTCCCGTGGACGACCCGAAAGCCGCCATGCAGATCGCCATCGAGCCCCTGACCGCTGACGCCTTCGCCCCCTTCGGCGAGGTGCTGGCCCCCCGCACCGAGCCGAGCCGGATGATCAATGCTGGCCGCTGCGAGCGGCACCACGCGCTGGCGACTGTCGAGCGCGGCGAGGGCGAGGCAATTCTCTCGATCTTTCGCAGCCAGGGCGTTGATCTTCCTTACAGTTTCGACCTGCTGGAACGCCACCCTTTGGGCAGCCAGGCCTTCATGCCTCTGTCCGATCGCCCTTGGCTCTCGATCGTCGCGCCCGACGCGGACGGCCGGCCGGGCACGCCACGCGCGTTCCTGGTGCCGGCCCATACTGGTGTAAACCTGTGGGCTGGCACTTGGCACGGGGTGCTGACTCCACTCGGCGGCGCGGCGGAATTTTTTGTTGTCGATCGAGAGGGTAACGGGGAAAACCTCGAGGAAATCTCGATTCCTCCCGTGACGGTGTGCGCGTGAAAGGCGGCCTCCAGTTCGAGCGCGCGGCCTGGGCCGAGGGGGCGGTGCTGGTCGCCGGCGTGGACGAGGTCGGCCGCGGCCCGCTGGCCGGGCCGGTGACCGCGGCGGCGGTGATCCTGCCCGCCCGCGGAATCCCGCGCGGGATCGACGACAGCAAGAAGCTGACCGCCGAGGCGCGCGAGCGCCTGGCGGTGCGCATCATGGCCGTCGCCGAATTCTGCGTCGCCCATGCCAGCGTCGCCGAGATCGACGAGGTCAACATCTACTGGGCCAGCCACCGCGCCATGTGTCGGGCCATTGCCGGCCTCGCCCGGCGCCCCTGCCTCGCGCTGGTCGATGGCAATCGCGTCCCGCGCGATCTGGACGTCCCAGGCCGCGCCATCATCTCGGGCGACGCCCGCAGCCTGTCGATTGCAGCCGCCTCGATCCTGGCCAAGGTTGCCCGCGACCGGATCATGGTGGATTTGGCGCAACAGCACCCCGGTTATGGATGGGAGCGGAACGCAGGTTACGCGACGCGAACGCATTGCGACGGGCTCGAGCGCTATGGCCCGACCCCACATCATCGCCGCAGCTTTGCCAGGGTACACAAGATGTTGTGCCAAGATGAATTCGTAAGTTGCTGATTCAATATAGTTTTTGACGCCGATTCGGCGATCGGTCAGAATCATCCACAAGCACGGCCACCAAGCGCCGGCACGAGGGACGAGCATGACTGCGATCCAGACCAAGCCGCGCAAACCTGCGCCGGCGCTGCCACTGAACACGATCCTTTCGGGCGATTGCATCGAGATGATGGCGACCCTGCCGGATGCCTCGGTCGATCTGGTTTTCGCCGACCCGCCCTATAACCTGCAGTTGAAGGGCGCGTTGCACCGTCCCGACAACAGCCTGGTCGATGCGGTCACCAATGACTGGGACCAGTTCGCCAGCTTTGCCGCCTATGACCGGTTCACCTGCGAGTGGCTGGCGCAGGCCCGCCGGGTGCTGAAGCCGGACGGGGCAATCTGGGTGATCGGCAGCTATCACAACATCTTCCGCGTCGGCGCGGCGCTGCAGGACCTGGGCTACTGGCTGCTGAACGATGTCGTCTGGCGCAAGTCGAACCCGATGCCGAACTTTCGCGGCAAGCGCCTGACCAACGCGCACGAGACGCTGATCTGGGCCAGCCGTGCGGAAGGCGCAAAATACACCTTCAATTACGAGGCGCTGAAGGCCTTGAACGAGGGCGTGCAGATGCGCTCTGACTGGACCTTTCCGATCTGCACCGGGGGCGAGCGGCTGAAGGGCGCGGACGGCGCCAAGGCCCATCCCACGCAAAAGCCCGAGGCGCTGTTGCACCGCGTTCTGGTGGCGACCACCAAGCCCGGCGACGTGGTGCTGGACCCGTTCTTCGGCACGGGCACTACCGGCGCGGTGGCTAAGATGCTCGGCCGCGACTGGATCGGGATTGAGCGCGAGCCAGACTATATCGCTGCTGCCGAGGCACGGCTGGCCCGCGTGCGGCGCGTCGATGAGGGCGCGCTGGGTATCACCACGCCCAAGCGGGCCGAGCCGCGCGTGCCCTTTGGCCAGCTGGTCGAGCGTGGGATGCTGCGCCCCGGTGAGGAGCTCCACAGCATCAACGGCCGCCATTCGGCCCGGGTCCGGGTCGACGGCACGCTGATCGGGCGGGACGTCAAGGGCTCGATCCACCAGGTCGGAGCCGCGCTCGAGGGGGCGCCGAGCTGCAACGGCTGGACCTACTGGCACTTCCGGCGCGAGGGGCAACTTGTCCCGATCGACCTGCTGCGCCAGCGGCTGCGCGCCGAGATGGACAGCTCCGGTCCGAACTGATCCTCATTGCTTGCCTCGGTCCCGACGCGCCTGGGCGCGGGACCAACTGTGACCCGCCGGCAGCTGCCCTCCGGCGGGTCTTTTTTTCGCGCTAGAGAGCGTTGCGCGGCATCGGCGTCCGGCCCTTGTTGTAGTCGGACCAGTCCTGGATGTCGGGATAGAACTGCCGCCGCCAGGCGCGCACCCGCGGGTTCATCCGCCGCCGCCACAGGGGCGGGACCATCGCCATGAAGGTCATCGCCGGATAACCCAGCGGCAGCTGCGGCGCTTCGTCCTCGCCATAGGTCTGCAACAGCGGAAAGCGCCGGTCCGGCTTGTAGTGGTGGTCCGAATGGCGCTGCAAGTTGATCAGCAGCCAGTTGGACGCGGTGTGGGCCGCGTTCCAGGAATGGCGCGGCATGACATGCTCGTACCGGCCATTGCCGAGGTGGCGGCGGGTCAGGCCGTAATGCTCGACGTAATTCGTCAGCTCCAGCTGCCAGATGGCGATGAAGGCCTGCCAGACGAACAGCAGGACGCCCTGCCAGCCGCCCAGGGCGAGGGCTAGGGCCAGCATCGCCAGTTGCAGGGCCGCAAAGCGCCAGAACGGGTTGCGATGGTGCCAGACAGGCAGGCCGCGCCGGGCCAGCAGCGCCCGCTCGGCCCGCCAGGCGCTGCGCGGCGATTCCCACAGGACGCGCGCGAAAAAGCGGTGGAAGCCCTCGTTATAGCGCGCCGACACGGCATCGCGCGGCGTTGCCACCCAGGAATGATGCACCAACAGGTGTTCGGTGCGGAAATGGGAATAGAGCGTGCTGGCCAGCAGCAGATCGCCCAGCCAGCGCTCGAACCCGACCTTCTGATGCAGCAACTCATGGGCGTAGACGATGCCGATGGTGCCTGACGGCACGCCGATGCCAAAAAACAGGCCGGCCTTTTCCCAGCCCGACAGGTGGGCCCTGTGGGTCACGTACCAGATGGTGCCGAAGATGACGCCCGCCTGAACCGGGAACCACAGCCAGGTGATCAGGCGATACCACAGCAGATCCTCGACCGGCGTTTCGGTTTCGGGGTTTTCCTCGTTCAGGCCGAGCAGGCGGTCGAGAACTGTGACCATGAACCAGCCGTAAAGCGGCAGGATCAGGAACCACAGCCCGCCCAGCCGCGCGGCGATCACGACCAGCGGCACCATGCCCAGCGACAGCCAGAAGGGCAGGGCGTCGCGAAACAAAGGGCTGATGGGGCGCGTATTCTGCATGGCGCATCTCATAAACGCGAATCGGGCTGTCCCGCCAGCGAGGCGTGGCGTCGCCCTTGCTGGCCAGGGTCAGGGCCCACCTTCGCGGGCCAACGCCCAGGCCTTGCGCATCAAGCCGGGCATGGCCGTGCCGTCAAAGCCAGCCTCGGGCGTCCAGTGTCCCCGCCTGGCGGGCCCGGTCGCGATCCCGGTCAGCACCGTTAAATCGAGCGCGAAATGCGTGAACACATGCCGCACCAGCCCGACGTCGCTCCAATCGGCGGCGACCGGCGGCCCGGCATCGGTTCCGTCCCAGCCGGCCGTCGGAAAGCCGAGCGTGCCGCCGAGCAGCCCGCGCGCCGGACGCGTCTCGACCAGCAGCTCGGGGCCGTTGCGGGCAATCCAGACCCTTCCGAGACGCTGCGGCTTTGCCGCCTTGGGTAGTTTGCGCGGCAATTCGGTGGCGATCCCCATGGCGCGGGCTCGGCAGGGGCCGAGCAGCGGGCAAATCCCGCAGGCCGGGCTGCGCGGGGTGCAGATCGTGGCGCCCAGGTCCATCATCGCCTGCGCGAAATCGCCGGGCCGGTGCTGCGGGGTCAGTAGCCCCGCGAGGCGTGTGAGTTCCGGCTTTGCAGCGGGCAACGGTGTCTCGACCGCAAAGAGGCGCGCGGTCACGCGCTCGACGTTGCCGTCGACCACGGTCTCGGCGCGATCGAAAGCGATCGCAGCGATGGCGGCCGAGGTATAGGGGCCGATTCCGGGCAGGCTCGCCAACTCGTCCCGTGTGTCCGGAAAGCCCCCGCGTGCTGCGACCGCACCTGCGCAGGCGATCAGGTTGCGGGCGCGGGCGTAGTATCCGAGGCCCGCCCAGGCGGCCATGACCT
The DNA here is from genome assembly GCF_003324675.1 of Paracoccus suum. Classification (NCBI taxonomy): domain Bacteria; kingdom Pseudomonadati; phylum Pseudomonadota; class Alphaproteobacteria; order Rhodobacterales; family Paracoccaceae; genus Paracoccus; species Paracoccus suum. Next base: position 271,678 of record NZ_CP030918.1, on the reverse strand, counting down.
CGGCCTCGGGCGCGGCGGCGAGGGCCTCGACGGTGGGCCAGCGGGCGGTGAAGCGGTGGAAATAGCCCGCCACGGCGGCAACGGTAGTCTGTTGAAGCATAACTTCGGAAAGCCAGACGCGATAGGGGTCGGTCCGCTGATTGCTGCCCGGCGGCGTACGCCAAGGCAGCATGCGCGCATGGCGATCATACCAGCCGAGCAGCGCCGGTGCGATCTGATCGGGCGCAAAATCGAGGGAGGGGGGTTGCGGGCCACGGGACATCGCGGGGGATGTGGGCCGCGCGGCGCGGGGCTGTCAATGGTGCCAGGTTGACGGGCCTGTCACGCAATTTTCAGTGCCCGGCCTCTGGCGCGGGGCGCGGCGCGGGGTCACAGTGGCCGCGATATGGCCGCCCGCACGCCCTCAAGCACGCCCGCCTCTGCCCCCCGCCGCAGGATGCGCGGGTTCGAGCCTGCTGCCGGACTGCTGGCCGACGCCGTCCGGCGTGCCGGCGAGGGGCGGGGTTTTGCCGTCGCGCGCCTGCTGACCCACTGGCCAGAGGTCGTGGGCCGCGACATCGCCATGCTGTGCCGGCCGGTTCGCATGACCCATGCCCGCAACGCCGGGCCTGCCGGCGCGAGCGTGGCCCCCGGCGCAACGCTGGTGTTGCTTACGACGGGCCCTAATGCCCCGCGGCTGGAAATGATGCTGCCGCAGATCCGCGAGCGGGTGAACGCCTGCTACGGCTGGAATGCCGTATCGCGTGTGACGCTGACCCAGACCGCGCCGGCCGGCTTTGCCGAGGGGCAGGCCGTCTTTGCTAGGCCAACCGCCCCCGAACCCCCGACGCCAGGGCCGGAGGCGCTTGACCGCGCCCGCGCCGCGGCCGAGGGAATTGACGACCCGACACTCGCCGCTGCGGTGGCGCGTTTTGCGACCCTCTATCTGTCCCACAGGGACACCATCAGAAAGGCCCGCCAATCATGACGGACATCGCCACCCCGAACCTGCGCCGCACGATCACAGTGCTGCTGGCAAGCGCCGCGCTGGGCTTTGCCGCGCTGCCGGTCGCCGCCCAGACCGCGGCCCCTGCGACTGCGCCGACCACGGCTGCCCCCGCCGCCCCGGCCGCGCCCGCGGCCGACGCCAAGGCAGCGGATGCCACCCCCGCCGAGCCGACGCCCGGCCCGGCACCCAAGCTGCTGGATGACATCGTCCTCGGCCAGCCGGATGCGCCGCTGACCATCATCGAATACGCCTCGTTCACCTGCAGCCACTGCGCGGATTTCGCCAAAGAGAACTTTCCGACCCTGAAGTCGGAATATATCGACACCGGCAAGGTCCGCTTCATCCAGCGCGACGTCTATTTCGATGCGGTCGGCCTTTGGTCCGGCATCCTCGCGCATTGCGAGCCGACGAAATACTACCCCGTCGGCGAGATGCTTCTGACCACGCAGGACAAATGGCTGGCCCCGGCCAAGTCGGGTGACGAAGTCGCCGCCAACCTGCGCAAGGTTGGCCTTTCGGCTGGCATGACCGAGGCGCAGATGGACGCCTGCTGGAACGACACCGCCATGATCGAGCGGCTGGTCGCGACGTACCAGAGCAACGCCACCAAGGACGGGCTGGAGGGCACGCCGACCTTCATCATCGGCGGCGAGAAGGTTCCGAACCAGGCGTGGAAGGACCTCAAGGCCAAGATTGACCAGAAGCTGGCCGAGGCCGAGGCCAAGCCCGCAGGGGCTGCGGCCCCCGCCACCCCCGCCGCGCCGGCAAACTGATGCCGGCCCCCCTCGAGGGTCTGAAGGTCGTCGAGTTGGCGCGGATTCTGGCTGGCCCCTGGGCCGGTCAGATCCTCGCCGATCTCGGGGCCGAGGTCACGAAGATCGAGGCCCCCGAGGGCGACGACACCCGCCAGTGGGGCCCGCCCTATGTCGAGCGCGAGGGCGAGCGCTCGGCCGCCTATTACCACGCCGCCAACCGCGGCAAGCAGTGCGTCATCGCGGATTTCCGCACCCCCGAGGGTCAGGCGCGCGTGCGCGCACTGATCAAGGGGGCCGACGTTCTGATCGAGAATTTCAAGGTGGGGGGCCTCGCGAAATACGGCCTCGACTGGCCGTCGGTGCAGGCGCTGAACCCGCGGCTGATCTATTGCTCGATCACCGGCTTTGGCCAGGACGGCCCCTATGCGCATCGTGCGGGCTATGATTACATCATCCAGGGCATGTGCGGCCTCATGAGCGTGACTGGCGAGCCGGCGGACCAGCCGCAAAAGGTCGGCGTCGCCGTCATCGACCTGTTCACGGGCATCTATGCCTCGACCGCGATCCTTGCCGCGCTGCGTCAGCGCGACCAGACCGGCACCGGTCAGCAGATCGACATGGCGTTGCTGGACGTCGGCGTCGCGGTGATGGCCAACCAGGCGATGAACTACCTCGCCTCAGGCAAGGCGCCGCAGCGGCTGGGTAATGCGCATCCCAATATCGTCCCCTATGCGGTGTTCGAATGTGCAGATGGCTGGATCATCATCGCCGCCGGCAATGACGGACAATACCGTCGGTTGGTCGGGCTGCTGGGCCTGCCGGGGCTGGCCGATGCGCCCGATTACCGCACCAATGGCGACCGGGTCGCCAATCGCGACGCGCTGAGCGCGACGCTGGGGGCTGCGACGCGCGGCTGGCAGCGCGCTGATCTGCTCGCCGGGCTGGAGGGGGCGGGCGTCCCCGCCGGGCCGATCAACGACATGGCCGATGTGTTCGCCGACCCGCAGGTGATTGCCCGCGCCTTGCGGATCTCCCCCGACGGCGTGCCGGGCGTGCGCACGCCGATCCGCTTTTCGGATGCCGAACTGGCGCTGGACCGGGCCTCGCCCCGCCTTGGCGGCTAGCGAGGCATGCCGCGACCGCGCTAGAGAAAGCTTTGCGGATCGATGTCGACCGCAAGGCGCATGTTGGTCGGCAACTTCACGCCCGAGAGCCAGCGGCGCACGGCGTCCTGCACTGGCGCCTGCCGGGGCGCCCGGATCAGCATCCGCACGCGATGCCGTCCGCGGATGCGCGTGATCGGGGCGGGGGCGGGCCCCCACAGCTCGGCCCCGATTTCGGCCAGCGGCGCGGCGCGCCCGGCCAGATGTCGGGCAAAATCGGTCACCGCGCCAAGGTCGGGATGGCTGAGGATGATGCCGACCAGCCGCCCAAAGGGCGGCATTCCGGCCTGGCTGCGGGCTGCCGCCTCGGCGTCCCAGAACGCCTCCTCGTCGCCTGACAGGATCGCGCGAATGACCGGGTGGTCGGGTTGGTGAGTCTGCAGCAGGGCCTCGCCCCGGTCGCCCGCGCGCCCGGCGCGGCCGGCCACCTGCTGCATCAGCTGAAAGCTGCGCTCTGCCGCGCGCAGGTCCGCGCCCTGCAGCCCCAGGTCGGCGTCGATCACGCCGACCAGCGTCAGGTTGGGAAAGTTGTGCCCCTTGGCGACCATCTGGGTGCCGATGATGATGTCCGCCTCGCCGGCCGAGATGCCGGCAATCGCCTCTTTCAGCGCCCGCGCGCTGGAGAACAGGTCGCTGCTGAGGATCGCCGCGCGGGCATTCGGGAAACGGGCGGCGACCTCTTCGGCGAGCCGTTCGACCCCCGGCCCGACCGGCGCCATCTTCCCCTCCACGCCGCAGGCCGGGCAGACGGTCGGGATCGGTTTGGTGGCGCCGCACTGATGGCAGACGAGGCGGTTCAGCACCCGGTGCTCGACCATCCGCGCATCGCAATCGTCGCAGCCGACCTGCGCGCCGCAGGCCCGGCACACCGTGACCGGGGCATAGCCGCGCCTGTTCAGGAACAGCAGCGACTGCTCGCCCCTGGCCAGTCGTGCCTCGACCGCGCGGGCCAGCGTGGGCGAGATCCAGGTGCCGGGGCGCATCTCCTCTGTCCGCAGGTCGATGGCGGCCATCTCGGGCAACTCGGCCGTGCCGTGCCGGCTGGGCAGGTCCAGCCGCTCGTACTTGCCGGTCTGCGCGTTCACCCAGCTTTCCAGCGAGGGCGTGGCCGAGGCGAGCACGACCTGCGCGCCCTCGATGCTAGCGCGCAGCACGGCCATGTCGCGGGCCGAATACCAGACCCCATCCTCCTGCTTGTAGGCGCTGTCATGCTCTTCATCGACGACGATCAGGCCGAGGTCGCGGAACGGCAGGAAAAGGGCCGAGCGCGCGCCGACCACCAGATCGACGCCGTGCCGCCCGGCCATGTGCCACAGGCGCCGGCGCTCGGCCCCGGTGACGCCGCTGTGCCATTCGCCGGGACGCGCGCCGAACCGCGCCTCGACCCGGTCGAGGAACTCGGCCGACAGGGCAATTTCCGGCAGCATGACCAGTGCCTGCCGGCCGTGGCGCAGGCATTCGGCCACCGCCTCCAGGTAGGCCTCGGTCTTGCCGGAGCCGGTGACCCCGCGCAGCAGGGTCGCGGAGAAACCGCCCTTGCGCTGGGCGGCGGCAAGGCTATCCGCGGCAGCGCGCTGGTCGGGTGACAGAGGCTTGCCGGGCCGACCCGGATCAAGGCGCGGGAAGGGGGCGTCGCGCGCGGCCTCGGTCTCGGTCAGGGTGCCGGCGGCGATCAGGCCCTTGACGACGCTGCTGCCGACCCCCGCGAGGCGCGCCAACTCGCCCGGCTCCAGCGGACCGCCACCATGCTCGTCGAGCGTATCGAGGATGCGGGCGCGGGCATCTGTCATCCGCTGTGGCGGATCGCCGGTGCGGTGGACCACGCGGCGCGCGGCCGGCGGGTCGGCCAGCCCCGGCGCGCGCGTCGCCATTCGCAGCAGATGGGGCAGGGGCGTCAGGGTGTATTCGGCGGTGCGGTTCAGGAACTCGATCATCGAGGGGGCCAACGGTTCGGCGTCAATCAGCCGGCCGACGGGCCGCAGGCGCGCTGCGTCGAAATCGCCTGCGCCCGGCCCCCAGACGCAGCCCATCACCCTGCGCGGCCCCAGTGGCACGACGACAAGCTGGCCCAGTGCCACCCCGCCCTCGGGCGCGAGATAATCCAGCAGGCCGACCGGCTCGGTGGTCAGCACACCGATCCGCTGGCCGGCAGCGTAGTGAAGGGGATCAGTCAAGGTCGTCCGCGAACCTCAGTCCGGGCAGGAACTGCCGGTGAAGCAGGCGCGGGCATCGCGCCCGCCGCTGCATGTGCGCCATACGACAATATCGCCCACGCAGGCCAGCCCGCGCAACCCAGCCGCCAAAGGCCCGCGGCGACAGCGCCGTCATGTCTTCGCGCGTCCGTCAATGCGCTTCCGCCCCGAGGCGTTTCGCGTTAGACCGCAGCGACCCCCCTCGCCGGAGCCTGAACCATGCGCTTTTTCGTCGACACCGCCGATATCGACGCCATCAAGGAACTGCACGCCCTGGGCGTCGTCGATGGCGTGACGACCAACCCCTCGCTGATCGCCAAGTCGGGGCGCAGCATCCTCGAGGTCACCAAAGAGATCTGCGATCTGGTCGAGGGCCCGGTCAGCGCCGAGGTGGTGGCCGACAACGCGAAGGACATGATTGCCGAGGGCAAACACCTGGCAGCCATTGCGCCCAATATCGCGGTCAAGGTGCCACTGACCTGGGAGGGATTAAAGGCCTGCAAGGCACTGTCCGACGACGGCCACATGGTCAACGTGACGCTGTGCTTTTCGCCTGCGCAGGCGCTGCTGGCGGCCAAGGCGGGCGCGACCTTTATCTCGCCCTTCATCGGCCGGCTGGACGACATCAATCTGGACGGGCTGCAACTGATCGCCGACATCCGCCAGATCTATGACAACTACGGCTACGAGACGAACATCCTCGCCGCTTCGATCCGCTCGGTGAACCATATCACCGAATGCGCCAAGATCGGCGCCGACGTGATCACCGCGCCGCCGGCGGTCATCAAGGCGATGGCGAACCATGTGCTGACCGACAAGGGTTTGGCCGCGTTCGACGCCGATTGGGCCAAGACCGGCCAGAAGATCTTGGGCTGACGCCGTGTCGGGGGCTGACGAGGCGGGTATCGACGAGGCCGTGCGGGCCCGGCTGCTGGCGGCGCCGGACCTGATCCTGGGGGATCGCGACCTTATGCGCGCGCTGATCGGCGCGCGCGAGGCCGAGGCCGGCGCGAATGTCATCGACATCCGCGGCCGCGCCATGGAGGCGCTGGAGGCGCGGCTGACGCGCCTTGAATCCGCGCATGAGAACGTCATCGCCGCCGCCTATGACAACCAGGCGGGGATGCAGACCATCCATCGCGCGGTGGTCTCGCTGCTGGAACCCGATGATTTCACCAGTTTTCTGGAAAATCTGAACACCACCGTCGCGCCGATCCTGCGCGTCGAGACGCTGCGCCTAGTGATGGAAAGCGACGCGGTTCAGGCGCCGCCGGCCGGCGAGAGTGGCGCGCTGGCGATGGTCCAGACCGGGACCGTGGCCCGCATGATCGCCGCGGGGCGCCGGGCTCCGCGCGGCAATGACATCATCCTGCGCCGCGCTTCGGCCGAGACTGCGCTGACCCATGGGACCGCGGCCGGCGCAATCCGGTCCGAGGCTCTGTTGCCGCTGGATCTGGGCGCGGGCCGCTGGCCGGCGCTGCTGCTGATGGGGTCGAACGATCCGGCGCGCTTCACCCCGACCCAGGGCACCGACCTGCTGCGGTTCTTTTCGCAGGTGTTCCGGCTGGTGCTGATCGGCTGGCTGCGCGAATGACCAAGCCGCCACCACCACTGGCGCTTGCCCCGGCAATGGCCGAGGCGCTGGCGCAGTGGCTGGCGGTGCAGCAGGGCAGCCGCGACCGCTCGCCCCAGACGATCCGTGCTTACCAGACCGATCTACTGGCGTTTTTGCAGTTCCTCGGCGGCCATCAGGGCGCGCCGGCGCTGCCGGCCAGGCTGGCCGGTCTGGGCCACAGCGACATGCGCGCCTTTGCAGCGGCCGAGCGGTCGGGCGGCCTCGGCGCGCGATCGCTGGCGCGGCGCTTGTCGGCGGTGCGCAGTTTCCTGCGCTGGATCTCGGACCGCGAGGGGTTTGACGCCTCGCCTGCGCTGGCGGTGCGCGGCCCGCGTGCGGCGCGCAGTCTGCCGCGCCCGCTCGCGGCGGAGGACGCGCGTGCGGTGATCGATATGGCCGCAGCCGATCATGACACGCCGTGGATCGCTGCCCGCGATACCGCCGTGCTGACGTTGCTTTACGGCTGCGGCCTGCGAATCTCCGAGGCCTTGGGGCTGGACGGGCGCGACTGGCCGCCACAGGGCGGGGGGCTGCGCATCCGCGGAAAGGGCGGCCGCGAGCGGATCGTGCCGGTCCTGCCGGTGGCCGAGGCGGCGGTCGCCGCTTACCTCGCGCAATGTCCGTGGCGGTCCGAGGCAGATGGACCGCTGTTCCGCGGCCTGCGCGGCGGGCGTCTGAACCAGCAGACGGTCGGGGCGGTGATGGCCCGTGGTCGCGCCGCGCTTGGCTTACCGCAGACTGCCACGCCCCACGCCCTGCGGCACAGTTTTGCGACCCATCTGCTGGCCGGCGGCGGCGATCTGCGTGCGATCCAGGAGTTGCTGGGTCATGCGCGCCTGTCGACGACCCAGATCTATACCGGCGTCGACGACGCCCGCTTGCTGGAGGCATTCCGTGCCGCCCACCCCCGGGCCTGAGGCGGGGCACCTGTCACGCAACCTTCATCTTTGACATGACGCTAACGCAGGCCGCCGTTGCGCCGATGTGCGGCGCATGCGAAAAGCCGGCGATGCAGAGATCGAACCTCAATGCACTTTCCGTCCATCTTCTGACCGCCAGCGGCGCAGTGCTGTCCATGCTGGCGATGCTCGCCGCGGTCGAAGAACGCTGGTCTCTGATGTTCTTTTGGCTGGTGATCGCACTGGTGGTCGACGGCGTTGACGGCCCACTGGCCCGGCGTTTCGATGTACGTCGGAACTGGCCGACCTATGACGGCGTCCTGATGGACCTGATCATCGATTATCTGACCTATGTGTTCATCCCGGCCTACGCCCTGTTCAAGAGCGGGCTTTTGCCCGGCTGGACCGGCTGGCTGGCGATCATCGCCATCGTCTATGGCAGCGTGATCTATTTTGCCGACACGCGGATGAAGACCCGCGACAACAGCTTTGCCGGCTTTCCGGCCTGCTGGAACATGGTTGTGCTGGTGCTGTTCGCGATCAAGCCGAACTTCTGGCTGATCCTGGTCATCGTCGTCGGCCTGACCATCGCCATGTTCACCAACATGAAATTCATCCATCCCGTGCGCACCGCGCGCTGGCGGGCGATCTCGTTGCCGATGGCGGCGGCTTGGGTGCTGTTCGCGATCTGGGCGGTGGCCGTGCGGTTCCACCCGCAAAGCTGGGCGCTGTGGGGACTGGTTGTCACCTCGGCCTGGCTCATGTTCGCGGGCGCCGCACAGCAATTGCTGCCGCGCCACGCCACGGATCCCGGCGGTCGGACTGACTAGGCGCGACGGCGGCCTGCGACCAACATCCCCTTTGCAAAACAGCGGGCTTGATCGACGGGCCCGCCGCTTCCATGATCGCGCCGGCCGGTTTTCGGCAATCCGTGGAGGCTGAATGTCCCGATCCCTCACCTTGACCCTCGCCCTCGGTGCGGCCCTGGCCGCTGCTGCGGCCGCCGTCCCGGCGACGGCAGCGCCGCCCGACAGCCTGACCCTCGGCATGGTGCTGGAGCCGCCAAACCTCGACCCCACCACCGGCGCCGCCGCGGCCGTGGACGAAATCGTCTATGCCAACGTCTTCGAGGGTCTGACCCGCATCGCCGAGGATGGCAGCGTGGTCCCCGGCCTCGCCGCCAGCTGGGACGTCGCGCAGGACGGCAAGCAATATGACTTTCACCTGCGCACAGGGGTGAAGTTCCAGGACGGCGCCGATTTCGACGCCTCCGACGTGGTCTTTACGCTCGATCGCGCGCGGGCGCCGGATTCGACCAACGCCCAGAAGGCGTTGTTCGAGGGGATCGACACGGTCGAGGCCGTTTCCCCCGATCTGGTGCGGGTGGTGCTGAAGGCGCCGGACGGGGCCTTCCCGTGGAAGATGGCCTGGGGGGATGCGGTCATCGTGGATCCCGCCTCGGCCAAGGACCTGGCGACCAAGCCGGTCGGCACCGGGCCTTTCGCCCTCGGTGAATGGAAGCAGGGCGATCACGTCACGCTGAAGGCGTTCGACGGCTACTGGGGTGAGAAGCCGGCCCTGAAAAGCGCGACTTTCCGCTTCATCAGCGATCCCAGCGCTGCCTTTGCCGCGCTCATGGCAGGCGACGTGGACGCGTTCCCGAACTACCCGGCGCCGGAAACCCTGCCGCAGCTGCAGGCCGATCCACGTTTCAAGGTCGTGGTCGGCACGACCGAGGGCGAGACAATCCTGGCGATGAACAACGCCAACCCGCCGCTGGATAACATCAAGGTGCGCGAGGCCATCGCCCACGCCATCAACCGACAGGAAATCATTGACGGCGCCATGTTCGGCCAGGGCACGCCCATCGGCAGCCATTTCGCGCCGCACAACCCCGATTACGTCGATCTGACCGCGCAGTCGGCCTATGACCCCGAAAAATCCAAGACGCTGCTGGCCGAGGCGGGCTCGCCTGAGTTGAAGCTGCGCCTGGCGCTGCCGCCGCCGCCCTATGCCCGTCGCGGGGGCGAAATCATCGCCGCCCAGCTGAAAGCCGTGGGGATCACCACTGAGGTGACCAACATGGAATGGGCGCAGTGGCTGGAAACGGTGTTCAAGGGGGGCGACTTTGACCTGACCGTCATCAGCCATACCGAGCCGATGGATATCGATATCTACGCCCGTCCGGACTATTACTTTCACTACGCGAAGCCGGCCTTTGTCGAGTTGATGGACCAATTGAAAGGCGCCATCGACCCGGCGCAGCGCAGCGCCCTGCTGAAGCAGGCGCAACAGATGCTGGCTGACGACTACGTCAATGCCTTCCTGTTCCAGCTGGCCAAGACCAGCGTCGCCGATGCCCGTCTGGAAGGGCTGTGGCAGAATGCGCCGAACCAGTCGAACGACCTGACCAAGGTCCACTGGAAGATGTGATCGCGCCGACTGCCGCAAAATCGAAGGCCGGCCCTGCAATCGCAGGCCCGGCCTTTTTCATCTCACGACGTCAGCGGTTCTTCAGCACCAGGCATTTGCCACCCGCCGCCCGCAGCCGCGAGCAAAAGGTGAAGGCCTCGGTTTTCGAACTGTAGCCGACCTGCGCGGTATATATCGTCTTGGGCATGCCGCTGATCCGCTTGCGGACATAGGCGACGCGCTTTCCAGCCAACAGCGGGCGCAGCTGGCGGTTCAGCCGATTCACCTGCGAGGCCGCCCCCGACTGGCGTGGGTGCGAGGCCAGGATCACGCCCCAGGGCCAGACACGCTCGGGCGTCTTGAACTCTTTCAGCGCGCGCTTGGCCGCAAGGCTGACGCAGGCGTCGTGGAACGGGGTATCGCCCTTCAGGCGCAGGTCGACCTTCTCAGGCGGCTCGTCACGCCATTTCCAGGCATTCTCGCCGGTGATCGCCTCGACATAATCCTGCGTCTCCCATGGCAGGACGGTTCCCCCGGCGATGAACCGAGCGGCCCGCGACTCGCCGCCGTTGTAGGCGACTGCCGCCAGCCCGAGGTTGCCGAACCCGTCGCTGAGCTGGCGCAGGTAGCGCGCCGAGGCGACGATGGCCTTGGCCGGGTTGTAAGGATCGTCGAGGCCGACGATGCGCGCGGTCTCCGGCATGAACTGCGCGATGCCTTGGGCGCCGGCGGGGCTGATCGCCGACGGCTCGAACAGGCTTTCCTTCCAGAGCAGCCGGGCAAAGAAATGCGGATCGAGGTTCACGTCGCCCGCAGCGAGTTCGATGGCGGCGCAGACGTCGGGGACATAGCTCTCGGCCGTGATGCAGATGCGGCCATCCGCCGTGCAGCGCCGTGCGGGCGTGTCGGTGGCATTGGCCGGGACGACCACCGGCAAGGCGCCCGTGACCGCGTCATCGGCAGGGCGCGCCAAGGCGGGCGCACCGATCAGGGCGGCCAGAGCAAGGGCGGTCAGGGCAGGATAGGTCATCACGTCTCCGGCGCGGGTTGGGGCGAAGTTATCAAACCCCACGCGCCGGTGGAATGCGGATCAGGCCTTGGCCTTCTTGCCCTTCTTGGCGCTGGCCTTCGCCTTAACCTTCTTGTCGGACTTGGACTTGGTCTTCTTGTCCGACTTGGCCTTCTTGTCGGCATCAGCCACCTTGGCCTTGGCGTCCTTTTTGGACTTCTTGTCGGCCTTCACCTTGGTGGCAGCCGCGTCCTTTTTCGCCTTTTTGCCGGCGGCTTTGACCTCGGGGCTGGCGGATATCACCGACTCGGCCACGGGCTCCGACACACGTGCGGCCGGCACCGCGACGGAGGCGGACGCCGAAGCTGCCGCCGGCTTGCGCGGCACAGGCTTGGCGCCGGTGCGGCGGTCGGCCGCGGTCCGCTTGGCACCGGTGGCGGCCGCGCCCCGCGTTGCGGTGCGGGTGCGGGCCACGGCTGCGGGGCGGGTCTTCGCGGCCTTGGCCGGTTGCGGCGCGGTGGCGGCGTCGCCCTTGCGCTGGCGTACCGGCTTGGGCGTCGGGCCGTCCTCAGCCGAGACGCGATCATGTTGCGGGGTCAGCGGGATCGCGGCGGACGCCTTGCGCCGGCGGGTGGCTGCGGCGGCGCGCGATGATGGCGCAGCGGCGGCAGGCGCAGCGCTGACGTTGTGCCGCGCCGAGGCGGCCTTGGCGGCAGCCCCCGGTTTTACGGCCCGAGAGGGCTTGTTTATGCCTGCGGCGCGGCGGCGCCGCTCCTCATGCGCGCGGCGCAGGGCCGAGCGCAGGTAGCTGGAGGCAGGGCCATGGGTCCCGGATTTCACCAGGCTGTCCAGTTGGGCGATGGCATCGGCCAGCTTGCTGTCCGAAAGGTCGTTGATCCCCGGCCGTCGCGTGCTGCGCGTCAGGGCGAGCGTGGTGCTGTCCAAGGCCGCGGCCTCGGCCTGCGCGTGATTTGGCATGTGGACGTCCCTCCGGATGCGCGAGGCGGCGAGCGCGAGTTTCGCACGTAAACCTCTGACTCGCAACGCGCTTCTGCGAGCCTGCGTGACCTGCTTCTTGGCAGGAAAAAGGCCCCTGCCGACGGGCAGGGGCCTTTCAGAGCTGTGTGCGTGCGGGGCGGTATCAGCCGGCCGGCACGGCGCTTTCGACGATCGAGGGGGTGGTGGCCGCGGCAACGTCGCCTGCGACCGCGCCCGTCGGGGCGCTGTGGACGACCGTGCCGCCGACCGGGGTCAGGTAACCCTCGGGCGATTCGACCAGCTCGCCTTCGTAGCGGCGGCTTTCCTCGGGCGAGCGAACGCGGACCGCGGTCCCGATCGGAACCTGCTGGAACAGGTCAAGGATGTCCTGGTTGAACAGGCGGATACAGCCGGCCGAAGTGGCCTTGCCGATGGACGACGGGTCCATCGTGCCGTGGATCCGGTAGTAGGTGTCCTTGCCGCCGTTATAGAGGTACAGCGCGCGCGAGCCGAGCGGGTTGTCGAGGCCACCCTTCAGGCCGTTCTTGACCGGGCCGTACAGCTCGGGGTTGGTGCGAACCATGTTGGCGGTCGGCGTCCACGACGGCCAGGCCGCCTTGCGCTGGATCGTGGCCGAGCCGGAAAAGCCCGTGCCTGCCTTGCCCACGGCGACGCCGTAACGCATCGCCTGACCGCCTTCCATTACGTGGTACAGGAAGCGCGAATAGGGATCGACGACGATGGTGCCGGGTGCCTCGGGACCGTTGTAGGGCACTTGCTGACGGCGGTTGCGCTCGGTCAGGTACGCGATGTTGACGGCCGGGATCGGTACCGGCTCGCCGTTGGGGCCGACGTCCGTACGCGCCTGGTAGGTCGGCGGCACACTGGTCAGCGTGCTGCCGGTCGAGGCGGTCGGGGCAGGGGTATCGGTGCAGGCCGCAAGGCCCAACGCAAACATCAGCGCCAGAGAGGCGATACGCATAAATCATGTCCTTCGTTCATGCGGGCCGCGGGCGAGCAAGGCCGGGACCACAGGGCAGCAGATGGAATCGCAATGGCCGAGACAGACGGCAGCGGTGCGATTCGTCCATCGCCCATTGGTGCGGGAACGCAAGTCAGCGTCAACGCGGGCACGCGCGGCGCGCGTGCGGCGTGACAAAAATGTTGCGCCAAGTCAGGCGGGTGAAATTGCTGACCGGCCCTCAACTAACCCCTTATGCCTTCAGTCGCGCCGTGACGAAAATGTCGCACCCGGCCGATCGTGCCAAAGCACGGGATTCATAGCGGAACTGTCACCCGTTTGGTCATGTTAGACTGGCGTATAGCGGCGGGCGCGACCCGACCGGACATCAAGAAAGGACTTCATAATGGCTGCTTTCAGTGGGATCGGGTTGATCGTCTCGCTTATCATCGGTGCGATCGCCGGCTGGCTGGCTGGCGAAATCGTGAAAGGCCATGGCCAGGGCGTGATGATGAACATCGTCGTCGGCATCGTCGGCGCGCTGCTGGCCTCCTGGCTCTTCCCGGCGCTTGGCTGGAACATGGCTGGCGCTGATGGCCGCATGTCGATCCTGGGCTCGATCATCTTCTCGACCATCGGTGCCGTCATCCTGCTGCTGATCCTGCGCCTCTTCAACCGCGCCTGATCGCCGCAAGACTTGCATCAGAACGGCCCCTGCCAGTGGCAGGGGCCGTTTTCATTTGCGCGACCGCGATCAGGGATTTCAGCCGACTACGTTCTCGGCCGGACCATAAGGATAACTGGTGATGTCCTCGGCCCCGTCCTCGGTGATGACGAGGATGTCGTGCTCACGATAGCCGCCGGCGCCGGGTTGGCCCGCGGGGATGGTCAGCATCGGCTCCATGCTGATGACCATGCCCGGTTGCAGCACGGTGTCGATATCCTCGCGCAGTTCCAGCCCGGCCTCGCGGCCATAGAAATGCGACAGCACGCCAAAGCTGTGGCCATAGCCGAAGGTGCGGTATTGCAGCAGCTGGCGCTCCTCCAGCCAGTCGTTGATCAGGTGCGTCACCTCGGCGCAACTGACGCCCGGCTTCAGCAGGCTCATGCCGTATTCGTGGGCGCCGATGTTCGCCTCCCAGATCCGCAGCGAGGCATCGTCCACGCTCTCGACGAACATCGTGCGCTCGAGCGCGGTGTAATAGCCCGAGATCATCGGGAAGGTATTCAGTGACAGGATGTCGCCCGCCTCGAGCACGCGACCCGTGACGGGGTTATGGGCGCCGTCGGTATTCAGCCCGGATTGGAACCAGACCCAGGTGTCGCGGTATTCAGCGTCGGGAAAGCGCCGCGCGATTTCGGATTCCATCGCGTCGCGGCCGGCCATGGCGACGTCGATTTCGCGGACGCCGGCCCGCACGGAATCGCGGATGGCATAGCCGCCGACATCGGCGACATTTGCGCCGGCCCGGATCAGGGCGATCTCGGCCGGGGACTTCATCATCCGCTGGCGCATGGTAGCATCGCTAATGCATTTGCGCTCGGCCGGGGCGAGGAAGCTGTCCAGCTTGGCGGACTGCACCAGTGTCAGGTGATCGCCCTCAACGCCGATGCGCTGGCCGGTGCCGGCGACCGAGGCGATGGCCCGCCAGAAGTTGTCGCGCTGCCAGTCGGTGTAGGTGATGTTGTCGCCATGGCAGCGCCGCCACGGCTGGCCCGCGTCGATGCCGGCGCTGATGGTCACACTGTCGGTGGGCGTCACGACCAGCCCGTAAGGCCGGCCAAAGCTGCAGTAGAGAAACCCCGAATAATAGGCGATGTTGTGCATCGAGGTCAGGACCGCGGCATCGAGGCCGTCGCGGGCGAGGATCTCGCGCAGGCCCTTGAGGCGGGCGTCATACTCCGCCGGAGCAAAGGGCAGCTTTGCCTTTTCGCCGTTGTGAAAGCGGTACATTTCCGGACGGGCGGTGGATGGGTTAGGCATGTGCATGGATCCCCAGGAAAGGGCGGGGCGGATGGAGAGCCCCGAAAGACCTCCCGGCGTGCAGGACTATAGGGCCGGAAAGATGCGGCGACGCCATCGCCGCGGCCCATGCGGCCAGCTAGCCGGGGCGGCGGCCCACGCGCAAGCACGATGATAGTAGGGGCGCGGAGTTGGTACGATTGCACCCCCGGTAGCGCCTTGGTCCGCCACAGGAGTTCTGGGCCGTTGCACACCGGCGGGCTGCGCCATATCGTCGCCCGACCAACGCAGGTGAGCCGTGTCCGAGCGCCATTCCGTTTTCTACCCCCTGCGGTATCGAGAATACCGGGCCTTGTGGGGCGCGTCGGTGCTGTCCAACTTCGGCGGTCTGGTGCAAGGGGTCGGCGCCGCCTGGCTGATGACCCAGTTGACCACCTCGGCGACGCTGGTTGCGCTGGTGCAGGCCTCTACAACGCTGCCCTACATGATCTTTGCGCTGATGGCGGGGGCGCTAGCCGATCTGTTCGACCGCCGGGCCCTGATGCTCGCAGCGCAGGCCTTCATGCTGCTCGCCTCGATCACGCTGGCGGTGATCGGCTGGACCGGCGGCCTGACGCCCTGGCTGCTGCTGTCGCTGACCTTTCTGATTGGGGTCGGCGCCGCGATCTATAACCCGCCCTGGCAGGCGAGCATGGGCGATCTGGTGCCGCGCGCCGAATTGCCCTCGGCGGTGACGCTGAACTCGGTCGGGTTCAACCTGATGCGCGGTGTCGGTCCGGCGGCGGGTGGTCTGATCGTCGCTGCCTGGGGGGCGGCGGCTTCGTTCACCGTTAACGCGCTCAGCTACCTGCCGCTGATCTTCACGCTGCTGCGCTGGCGGCCGCCGGCGCAAGCCCGCAGTGTCGCTGCGCGCGAGCCATTCCCCAGCGCGGTCCGCGCCGGGCTACGCTACGTCGCCCTGTCGCCGAACCTGCTCCGTGTCCTCGGCCGGGGCGGGCTGTTCGGGTTCGCCGCAATCTCGGTCCTGGCGCTTTTGCCGCTGGTGGCGAAATCGCACACCGAGGGCGGCTCGCTGCTCTATGGTCTGCTGCTGGGCTGCTACGGCCTTGGCGCGATCATCGGCGCGGTGCTGAACCCCCCGATGCGCGAGCGTTTCGACAACGAGACAATCGTTCGCCTCGCCTTTGCCGGCTTTGCGCTGGCGGCGACGGTGCTCGCCACGACCGGAAGCGTCTGGCTGCACGCTCTGGCGCTGCTGCCGGCCGGGGCCGCTTGGGTCCTTGCGCTGTCCCTGTTCAACGTGACCGTACAACTGTCGACGCCCCGCTGGGTCGTGGCGCGGGCATTGGCGCTGTACCAGACCGCGACCTTCGGCGGCATGGCTGCGGGCAGCTGGTTGTGGGGTTGGATCGCCAATGGCTATGGCTGGCAAACCTCGCTGTTGGCTGCCGCCGTCGTCTTGTTCGCTGGGGCGCTGGTCGGCTTTTGGTTCCGCGCGCCCGAGTTCGGGGCCGCGAACCTCGACCCGCTGAACCAGTTTCGCGCCCCGGCGCTGGGCCTCGACCTGCGAGGCCGTTCCGGGCCGCTGTTGATCATGGTCGATTACGAGATCAACCAGGGCGACGTGCCTGAGTTTCTGCGCCTGATGCAGCAGCGCCGCGCCATCCGCCGCCGCGATGGCGCGCGCGGCTGGACCCTGTTGCGCGACATTGAGCAGCCATCGACCTGGGTCGAGAGCTTTCACATCGCCACCTGGGACGAATATGTGCGCCACAACCTGCGTCGCACAACGTCGGAGGCCGAGGTCACCATCGCGCTGCGCGCGCTGCATCGCGGGACCGGCGATCCCATCGTCCACCGCATGATCGAGCGCCGCACTGTCCCCGCGCATGAGGACGTGCCGCTGGTCGGCAAGGCCGACGTCCTGTGACTGGCCTCTCCGGCACCTCACGCTGCGCTTTTCCCGATACCAGGGTCGTGGGTGGCCTCGCGATGCCGATGCCGATGCCTATGCCGGTGCGCGCAGGCCAGAACACGGACCGGCCCTGAGCCATGGGCCGCTATGTCCTGCGCCGGGCGCTGTCGCTGATCATCAGTCTGCTGGTGGCATCGGTCGCAATTTTTTCCATCGTCGCGCTGGTGCCTGGCGATCCCGCCAGCTTCATGCTGGGCACCGGCGCGCAGCCTGACACGCTGGCGGCGCTGCGCGCGCAACTCGGCCTCGACCAGCCATGGCCACTGCGCTACGCGGCATGGATCGGCGGCATCTTGACAGGCGATCTGGGCACCAGCTTTACCTACAAGACCCCGGTCGCGGCGCTGCTGGCCGACCGTATCGTCGTCTCCCTGCCACTCGCTTTGATGGCGTTAGCGCTGGCCGTGGTGATTGCCTTTCCCATTGGCATGATCGCGGCCGCGCGTCGCGGCCGGGCAGCGGATGTGGCGGTCATGGGCGGCACTCAGTTGGGCATCGCGGTGCCGAACTTCTGGTTCGCCATGATCCTGGTGCTGATTTTTGCGGTCAAGCTGCGCTGGCTGCCAGCCGGCGGCTTTCCTGGCTGGGATCACCCCCTCGCCGCGCTGCGCGCGCTGCTACTGCCGGCCATTGCGCTGGCGCTGCCGCAGGCCGCGATCCTCGCGCGGGTGCTGCGCAGCGCCCTGATCGAAACGATGGGTCAGGACTACATCCGCACCGCGCGGGCCAAGGGCCTCAGCGCCGGGCAGGCGCTGCGCCGGCACGGGCTGCGCAACGCCATGATCCCGGCGCTGACCATCATCGGGTTGCAATTCAGCTTTCTGCTGGCCGGCGCCATCATCATCGAGAACGTGTTTTACCTGCCCGGCCTCGGCCGCCTGATCTTTCAGGCGATCACCCAGCGGGACCTGATCGTGGTGCAGTCGGCCGTACTGGTGCTGGTCACGGCCGTCATCCTGATCACCTTCCTCACGGACCTGGCGTACGCCGCTGTGGACCCCCGCCTGCGTAGGGGCCGAACATGAGGTGGGGGTTGATCCTTGGCGCTGCGCTTGCCGGGCTGGCGCTGGCGGCGGCGTTGGTCTCGTTCGTCTGGACGCCCTATTCGGTCGAGGCGCTGGATATCGCCGGCAAGCTGAAGCCCCCGTCCGCGGCACATTGGCTGGGGACGGACCAGTTGGGGCGGGACATCCTCAGCCTCGCCATGGCCGGGGCGCGGACCTCTCTGGCGGTGGCGCTGGTTGCGGTCGGCATCGGCATGGGCGCGGGCGTGCCGCTGGGCCTGACCGCCGCTGCCCATCGCGGCGGCTGGCTAGACGAGGTCATCATGCGCGGCGGCGATCTGATCTTTGCCTTTCCAGCGCTGGTGATCGCCATCCTGATCACTGCGGTGTTCGGCCCTTCGGCAGTCAACGCGATCATCGCCATCGGCATTTTCAACATCCCGGTGTTCGCGCGCGTCGCCCGGGGCGGCGCGATGCCGCTTTGGACGCTGGATTTCACCCGCGCGGCCGAGGTCGCCGGCAAGTCCCGCGCCCGCATCAGCGCCGAGCATATCCTGCCCAACATTGCCAATCTGCTGATCGTGCAGGGCACGATCCAGTTCAGCCTCGGGATCCTGGCGGAGGCCGGGCTCAGCTACGTCGGCCTCGGCGCGCAGCCCCCGACCCCTAGTTGGGGCAGGATGCTAGCAGAAGGGCAGACCATGGCGATGATGGCGCCGCATGTGGCGCTGATCCCGGGCCTCGTGATCGTGCTGACGGTGCTGGGTCTGAACCTGCTGGGTGACGGGCTGCGCGACGCGCTGGACCCGCGGCTGCGGGCGCGAAGCGCATGACCGGCGAGCCGACGTCAGGCGACCCGCTGCTGGACATCCGCGGACTGTCCGTTGCGATCGGCGGCCGGCCGGTGCTGGACGGGGTCGACCTGGCCCTGCGTCGTGGCGAGGTGCTGGGGCTGGTGGGCGAAAGTGGCTCCGGCAAGTCGATGACTGCGCTTGCGATCATGGGGCTGCTGCCCCCCGGAGCCGAACGGCGCGGGCAGGCCCTGCTGGGCGAGACCGACCTGCTGGCGCAGGACGAAGCCACCCTTTGCCGCCTGCGCGGCCGTCGTATGGGCATGATCTTTCAGGAGCCGATGACCGCGCTGAACCCGCTGATGACCATCGGCGATCAGGTGGCCGAAGTGCTGCGCCTGCACCGCGGCCTGCCGCGCGCGGCGGCGCTGGCCAAGGCCCGCGACAGGCTCGACCGGGTCGGCCTGCCCGGGCCGCGCTTCCACCTCGGGCTGTGGCCGCACGAGCTGTCGGGCGGCCAGCGTCAGCGCGTTGCCATTGCCATGGCCATCGCCCTGCGGCCCGACCTGCTCATCGCCGACGAGCCGACCACCGCGCTTGATGTCACCACGCAGGCGCAGATCCTCGATCTGCTGGCGGGACTGGTTCGGGACGAGGGGATGGGCCTGCTGCTGATCACACATGACCTCGCGGTGGTTGCAGGCCGAGCGGACCATGTGGCTGTCATGCAATCGGGGCGCGTCGTCGAGGCCGGTCCGACCGAGGCGCTGTTCCGCCGCCGCAGCCATGCCTACACCCGCGCGCTGTTTGCCGCCTCGACCCACATGCCCGCGCGCCACGCGGCCCCGGACCCGGCCGTGCCCCTGCTGGAGGTGCGGGGTGCGGTCCGCGAATACCGGCTGGCGCGCGGCGCCTTGCGCGCGGTCGATGGGGTCAGCCTGACGGTGAACGCGGGCCAGTCCGTCGGCCTCGTCGGCGAGAGCGGGTGCGGAAAGTCCACCCTGACCCGCGCGATCCTCGGCCTCGATCCGCTGCAGGGCGGCGAGATCCGGCTGGGCGGGGTGCCGGTGGCGGCCGGACACCAGATGCCGCGAGGGCTGCGGGCGCGGATGCAGGTGGTATTTCAGGACCCCTTCGCCAGCTTCGATCCGCGCTGGCGGGTCGAACGGCTGGTGGCAGAGCCGTTTCACCTGACCGGCCGCCCCCCAGACTGGCGCGCCCGGGTCGCCGCCGCGCTGGCCGAAGTCGGCATTGCACCGGATAGCGGAAAGCGTTTTGTGCACGAGTTTTCTGGCGGACAGCGCCAACGCATCGCCATCGCCCGCGCGCTGATCATCCGCCCCGCGCTGATCGTGCTGGACGAGGCGGTCAGTGCGCTCGACGTGCGCGTGCGCGCGCAGGTGCTGGACCTGCTGGCCGCGCTGCGCGCCAGCCATGGGCTGTCTTACCTGTTCATCAGCCACGATCTGGGCGTCGTCCGCGCGATCACCGACCATGTGCTGGTGATGGAGAAAGGCCGCATCATCGAGGCCGGCCCAACCGAGGCGGTCCTGTCCGACCCGCAAGACGTCTATACTCGCAAGCTGCTTGCCGCGACGCCGCGCATTCCTGACGGTTGGATCTGAAGCAGGGCGTCCGCCTACTGGGGCGGCGGCGGGATGGAGGGCAGAGTTTTCACACTCGGGTTCTGCACCTGCAGCAGGGCGGCCGGCGCGGCGCGGTCTGCTGCTGAGGGCGTTGCGGCCTGCCGCTCGTCCATCGCAACGCTCGCGCCGGTTTCGCGGGCGGCTGGCGTAGGCCGGGCGGTTGAGACAGGCACAGGGGGCGCCGTCGCGGCAGAGGCCGTCGGTGCGGCGACTGACTGGACAGAAGCCGTCGAACCGGTGGTCGCCGGGGCAGCAGCCGAAGCAGAAGCCGGTGGGGCAGGCGCAGCGGGAGTAGCGGCAGCCGAAGCCGCTGGTTCAGCAGTAGTCGGGGCGGCAGCCTCGACCGCCCCACCCTCAGCAGCGCCAGCTGCCGCGGGGGCCGCCGGATCGCCCATCACCGCCTCGCGCGCGGCCCAGATCACGCCGCGCGGGTTTGGCGGCGGGGGCAGCGAGGCGGTCAACGTCAGGATCGGGCGGGGGATGGGGATGCTGACCACGCCGCCGCCGGTCAGGTCCTCGGTCGGGGTCAGCGGCACCGGCGCGCCCGCGATCCGGGCGCGATAGATCGGCAGCGCCTCGGCCACGCGCATCACGTAGTTGCGGGTCTCGTCAAAGGGGATCGCCTCGACCCATTCCACCGGATCGGCGCCGGAGCGGATCTCGCCCAGCGATTTCAACCACTGTGCCGAACGCCCGGGTCCGGCGTTATAGCCCGCCGCGACCAATGCGATCGATGGGCCATAGCGGGCGCGCAGCCGCGCCAGATAGGTCGCACCATAAAGGGCGTTGTAGTCCGGGTTGCGCGACAGCTGGTCGAGATCGAAGGGCAAGCCGACCTCGACCGCAATCTCGCGCGCGGTGGCGGGCATGACCTGCATCAGCCCGCGCGCCCCGACGCCCGAGGCTGCACGCGGGTTGAACTCGGATTCGCGCCGGGCAATCGCCAGAGCCAGTTCGGGCGGGATGCCCAGGTCATCGGCCTCCAGCCCCGTCAGCGGGAACAGCGCGGCAGGATAAACCGCGCCCTTTTGCGCGGCCACCTTGGCCAGGCGCAGGGAATGGTGGGTCTGGCGAAACTCGGCCATCAGGCGCGCGAGGCGGCCGATGTCCTCGGCCGAGGCGGTCTCGCTGACCTGCAACAGGAACCGCTGGGCAAGGTCCGGCTGGCGGGCCAGCATCAGCCAGATCGCCGCCTGCACGCGATCGTCGCGCAGCACCGCGCTGGCGCGCCAGTTGGGCAGCGCGGAAGGGCCGCCCCCGACCAGCTGCGGGTCCATCGGCACGCCCGCCGCCTCGGCCGCGAGTTGGCCATACCATGTCGTCTGATGGGTCGCCGCCCGCCGCATCAACGCGTCGGCGCCCGGCTGGTCGCCCCTACGCGCCGCGGTCAGTGATTGCCAATAGAGCGCGCGCGACTGGGTGATTGCGGCGGCAGAGCCGGCGCCCAGAGCTTGGAACCGCGCCGCGGCCGCTGGCCAGTCGCCGGCGCGATAAGCAGCATACCCAGCCAGCCATTCCAGATCGGTCCACAACGGATCATCTGTTTTCAGCCAGTGGCCCGATGCCAACTGTTGCGCGCGCTTCGGATCGCCGGCGCGCAGTGCGGCACGCGCATAATCGGCGCGGACCCGCGCCCATAGTGCCGGATCACGCAACGCCTCGGCAGAGGTGGACTGCGCCAGCATCAGCGCCTCGGCCTCGGCGCGGTCCTTGGCTTTCACCGCGGCGCGGAAATGGTCCAGCGCAAGGCCGGCGTCCTCGCGTGCCCAGCGCGGCAGTTGGGTCAGCCGCAGGGCGAGGTTCGGCACCGTGCCTGCCTGCAGGTCGGCGCGCAGCGTGGCGAGCGCGCGGTCGTCACCGGTCAGGCGCGGCAGCATCCGCCGCGCGGCCTGCCATTCGCCACGATCCAGCAGGGCGGCGGCGCGGGCCTTGTTCTGCGCGGCCAGCACCGCCCCCCATTCCGCCAGCAGGGCAGACTCGTCCTGAGGCGACAGGGCGCCCGCGCCGCTGGCCCAGAGCGCGGCGAGCCGCGCGCCGGCAGCCTCGCGGCCCTTCGCGGCGCTGAGCGCGGCGATCAGGCGCCGCATTCCGGTCCCGGTCAGGGGCGCGTCCTCGCCGAACCATGCCAGCACCTCGGCCGCAGGCGCGGTGGCAGGGATGGCCGCCGCCTCGGCCCGCTCGCGCATCAGTGCGAGGCCAGGCCAGTTGGGGTGGCGGTGCATGAAGTCGGTATATTCGGCCAGGCTGCCCCGCCCCGCGCGCAGCTGGTGCCAAGCGACGATGTCGGCCGCCAGCGGCCCCGACGCGCGGGCCGCGTCCTGCGCCCCTGCCCAATCGCGGGCGGCGATATCAGCCATCGCACGGCGCAGCGCCACCGCATCCTCGGCCCGCGCCGCCGGCGGGGCGGCGGCACCAAGGATCACGGCAAGCCCGCAGGCAAGTCCGGCGGATCTGAGGCCAAGCGAGCGCATCGGGTCATTGTCGGGCGGCGGCAGGCCGGGGGCAACTCACATCTTCACCAGCCCGCGCGACTGCGCGGCTTGGCAAGGGCCGCGTCGGGGTCTAGGGAAACCCGTACGCCAAACGGAGCCAGCGTCATGTTCAAGGGTTCGCTTCCCGCCCTCGTCACCCCGTTCACCGAGGACGGAGAGCTGGACCTCAAATGCCTCGAGGCGCTGGTCGAATGGCAGATCGCCGAGGGCAGCCACGGCCTTGTCCCGGTGGGCACCACCGGCGAGAGCCCGACCCTGACCCATGACGAGCATCGGCTGGTCATCGCCGAGGTGGTTCGCATCGCCGCCGGGCGTGTGCCGGTGATCGCCGGCGCCGGCTCGAACAGCACGCGCGAGGGCATCTCGCTGATCCAGTACGCGCAGGAGGTCGGTGCCGACGCCGCGCTGGTCGTCACGCCCTATTACAACAAGCCGACGCAGGCAGGCTTGATCGCGCATTTCACCGCGCTGCACGACGCCAGCGATCTGCCGATCATCATCTACAACATCCCCGGCCGCAGTGTCGTCGACATGATGCCCGACACGATGGGCGAACTGGCCCGGCTGCCGCGCATCATCGGTGTCAAGGATGCCACGGGCAAGCTGGAGCGGGTGTCGTGCCAGCGCATGAGCTGCGGTCCGGATTTCGTCCAGCTGTCGGGCGAGGACGGAACCGCGCTGGGCTTTAACGCCCACGGGGGCGTCGGTTGTATCAGCGTCACCGCCAATGTCGCGCCGCGCCTCTGCGCCGAGTTCCAGGAGGCGACCTTGCGCGGCGATTACGCTGCCGCCCTGGCGCTGCAGGACCGGCTGATGCCGCTGCATGTCGCGATCTTCCTCGAACCGGGGCTGGTCGGGGTGAAATATGCCCTCAGCCGCATTGACCGCTGCAATCCGCGCGTCCGCCTGCCGCTGGTCGCTCTGACGGAGGAGACCAAGGGCCGGATCGACGCGGCGATGGAATTTGCCGGGCTGATCTGAGGCAGAACGGTTGGGGGCGTCCGCGCCTGCCGCTGACCCCTACCCAAATGTTCACGCTTCGTGCTAGCCTACGGCAAAACAAGACCAGTTGGGGGCAGCAGATGCGCGTCTTGGGGATCGACCCTGGCTTGCGGAACATGGGCTGGGGGGTGATCGCGGTCGATGGCCCGCGGCTGACCCACATTGCCAATGGCGTGATCCGGTCCGAGGCGGGCGATCTGGGGGCGCGGCTGGTCACGCTGTATCGCGGCCTCTGCGCCGTCATTGCCGCCCATGCGCCCGACGCGGCGGCCGTCGAGCAGACCTTTGTCAACAAGGACGCAACCGGCACGCTGAAGCTGGGGCAGGCGCGCGGCATCGCCATGCTCGCCCCGGCCGAAGCCGGCCTTGCGGTCGGGGAATATGCCCCCAACGCCGTGAAAAAGGCGGTGGTCGGCGTCGGCCACGCGCAAAAGGGTCAGATCGAGCATATGGTCCGCTTTCAGCTGCCGGGGATCGTGCTGGCCGGACCGGACGCGGCCGATGCGCTGGCCATCGCAATCTGCCACGCCCACCACCTGCAGGGCCGCGCACTACGCATCAAGGTGGTCGCATGATCGGCCGCATCGCCGGGATCATCTTGCACCGTGCCGCCGATCACGTGCTGATCGACGTGCGCGGCGTCGGCTATATCGTGCATGTCAGCGAGCGCACCGCTGCAAGCCTGCCGCGCGTGGGCGAGGCGACCGCGCTTTATACCGATCTGCTGGTGCGCGAGGATCTGTTGCAGCTGTTCGGCTTTGCCTCGCTGCTGGAAAAGGAATGGCACCGTCTGCTGACCTCGGTCCAGGGGATCGGGTCAAAGGCCTCGCTGGCGATCCTCGGCACGCTCGGGGCCGAGGGGCTGGGCCGGGCCATCGCGCTGGGCGACTGGGCGGCGGTGCGCAAGGCGCCGGGCATCGGCCCCAAGCTGGCGCAGCGGCTGGTGCTGGAGTTGCGGGACAAGGCGCCACAGGTCATGGCCATGGGCGGCGCGCTGACGGTCGATCTGGGCGCACCGGTGATCGAGGCTGACGGTCCCGCGCCTGCGACGCCCCCGCGCACCACGCCTGCCCCGAAAGGGAACGCCAATGCTTCGGCCGAGGCGCTGTCGGCATTGTCCAATCTGGGTTATGGTCCGTCTGAGGCCGCCGCGGCGGTGGCCGAGGCCGCCCAGGCGGAACCCGAGGCCGCGACCGCGGCGTTGATCCGCGCCGCCCTGCGGCTGCTGGCACCAAAGGAATAGTCATGGGAAACGCGCGCACCTTCATCCTGATGGCCGTGATGACGGCGCTGTTGATGGGCCTTGGCGCGCTGTTGGGCGGCCGCGGCGGGATGATGTTTGCGCTGCTCTTTGCAGGCGCCACGAACCTCTGGGCCTGGTGGAACAGCGACAAGGCCATGCTGCGCCAGAACGATGCGGTCGAACTGACGCCCGAGAGCGGCGGCGATCTGCTGGCCTTGGTCCGGGAGCTGGCCGACAACGCCGGCCTGCCGATGCCGCGCGTCTACCTGCTTCCGACGGACCAGCCGAACGCCTTTGCCACCGGCCGCAACCCGGCCAATGCGGCCCTCGCCGTGACGGCCGGGCTGGTGCGCCTGCTGCCGCGCGACCAATTGGCGGGGGTGATCGCCCATGAGTTGGCGCATGTGCGCAACCATGACACGCTGACCATGACGGTGACCGCGACCATGGCCGGCGCGATCTCGATGCTGGGCAACATGGCGATGTTCTCGCGCAACAATCGCGGCGGGGGGCTGCTGGCGATGCTGGTGGCCCCGCTCGTCGCGGGGCTGGTGCAGATGGCCATTTCCCGCACGCGCGAGTTCGAGGCGGATCGCGAGGGCGCGGAAATTGCCGGGCAGGCGCGCCCGCTGGCCGGCGCGCTGGCCAGCATTGCCTCGGCCGCCGGGCAGGTGCCCAACCTCGCGGCTGAGCGCAACCCGGCCTCGGCCGCGATGTTCATCATCAATCCCCTGACCGGCGGCCTGCGCGGCCTCTTTGCGACCCATCCCCCGGTGGAAAAGCGGATCGCGCGGCTGGAGGCGATGGATTTGCCGGCGCAAGGCATCAGCGGCTTTCCGCGGGTGGGCAGGTGATGCCCGCTAAGCTCTCGGATCGGGCGGGATGTGCGCCTTGCGGACAGGTCGATAGCGCCATCCTGGGGGGGACACCCTGCCGCCCATGCTGAACCCGGTCCTTTCCCCCGAGCCACTCGAGACCGACAGCGAAGATCGCGCGCTGCGACCGCAGAACCTGGACGAGTTCATCGGTCAGGCCGAGGTGCGCGCCAACCTGAAGGTGTTCATCGAATCCGCCCGGCGGCGCGGCAAGGCGATGGACCACACCCTGTTTCACGGCCCTCCCGGCCTCGGCAAGACGACGCTCGCGCAAATCATGGCGCGCGAGCTTGGGGTCAGCTTCCGCATGACCTCTGGCCCGGTCCTTGCCCGCGCCGGCGATCTGGCGGCAATCCTGACCAACCTTGAGGCGCGGGACGTCCTTTTCATCGACGAGATCCACCGCATGAACCCGGCGGTCGAGGAGATCCTGTATCCGGCGATGGAGGATTTCGAGCTGGACCTGGTCATCGGCGAAGGGCCGGCGGCGCGCACCCTGCGGATCGAGCTGCAGCCCTTTACGCTGGTCGGGGCGACCACGCGGATGGGCCTGCTGACCACCCCGCTGCGCGACCGCTTTGGCATCCCGACGCGTCTGCAATTCTACACCATCCCCGAGCTTGACATGATCGTCAGCCGGGGCGCGCGTCTGCTCGGCGTGCCCGCCGCGCCCGAAGGTACGCTGGAGATCGCGCGCCGCGCGCGCGGCACCCCGCGCATCGCTGGCCGTCTGCTGCGGCGGGTGGTGGACTTTGCGTTGGTTGAGGGCGACGGCACGCTGACCCGCGCCATTGCCGACCGGGCGCTGACCCGGTTGGGGGTGGATCATCTGGGCCTCGACGCCGCCGACCGGCGCTACATGACGCTGATGGCCGAGCATTATGGCGGCGGCCCGGTCGGAATCGAGACGCTGTCCGCCGCGCTGTCCGAAAGCCGCGACAGCATCGAGGAAGTGACCGAACCCTATCTGCTGCAACAGGGACTGATCCAGCGCACGCCCCGCGGGCGCATGCTGGCGCAGGGAGGCTGGCGGCACCTCGGGCTGGACGCGCCGAAAACCGCGCAAGGGGCGCTGTTCGATGAGTGATTTCGACCCCGCCCCCATCCGCGCCAGTTTTGCGCGGCAGTCGATGATGACCACCCTTGGCGCGACGATGGAGGAGGTCGAGCCCGGCCGGGTGGTCATTCAGGCCGAGGCGGCGCCGCATCTGGCCCAGCAGCAGGGATTTGCCCATGGCGCGCTGACCTTCGCCATTGGCGATTCGGCCGCCGGCTATGCCGCGCTGACGCTGATGCCGCCGGGCACCGATGTTCTGACCATCGAGATGAAGATCAACATGCTCGCCCCGGCGCGGGGGCTGCTGCGGGCCGAGGGCCGGGTCATGCGTGCAGGCAAGCGAATCGTCGTCGTCACGGCCGAGGTGACTTCGGGCGGCAAGTCCGTTGCCCTCATGCAGGGCACCATGATCCCGGTCGAGGGACCAGCGGCATGATCGTGGTCACCGGCGCGACCGGGCGGCTGGGCGGGGGCATCGTCGCCGCGCTGCTGGCGCGGATGCCGGCCGAACAGATCGGTGTCAGCGCGCGCGATCCGCTGGCCGCCACTGACTTGGCCGAACGCGGGGTGCGCGTGCGGTTCGGCGATTTCGCCGAGCCCGACTCGCTGGGCCCGGCATTCGAGGGTGCGCGCCAATTGCTGCTGGTATCCTCGAACGCCGAGGCACAGGGTGGCGATGCCGTGGCGCAGCATCGGGACGCGATCGCGGCCGCAATGGCCGCAGGGGTGGAGCGCATCGTCTACACCAGCCATATGGGCGCCAGCGCAACCTCGGCCTTTGCGCCGATGCGCGGCCATGCCGCGACCGAGGCGCTGCTGGCGCGCTCCGGCCTGCGCTGGACGGCGTTGCGGAATGGCTTTTACGCCAGCACCGTGCAGGCGATCCTGCAGACCGTGCCGGGCGATCTGATCGAGACGCCGCAGGACGGCAAGGTGTGCTGGACCGCCCATGCCGATCTGGCCGATGCCGCCGCCGCCGTGCTGCTGGACGAAGGCCGGTTTGACGGCCCCACACCGCCGCTGACCGCCGCCGAGGCGCTGGACTTCGCCGACATCGCGCGAGTGCTGACCGGCCTGCGCGGCAGTCCGGTGGTCTGGAAGGCCATTCCCGATGATGCGTTGCAGGCCCGGCTGCGCGGGCTTGGCGTTTCTGACCGGGTGATCGACGTTATGCTGGGGCTTTATCGCGCCGCGCGCGCGGGCGATTTCGCGGCAACAGACTCGACGTTGGGTGCACTGATCGGACGGCAGCCGAGGACGCTGGCCGAGGTGCTCGCCCGGCCGGTTTAGAGTTCAGTGATCCACCGCGGCGATCCGGCCGGGCGGGTCAACCTGGACCGTCACGTGATCGATGCTGTAGCGCTGGCGCAGATGCGCGGTGACGATCTGTGGCAGTTGCAACGGATCGACTGACCCATCCGGGCAGACATGGATCGTGGCAATGCTCTGCTCGTCTGTCAGCGTCCAGGCGTGGAAATGCCCCGCCTCGGCCACACCGCCCAACGTCGCGACCTCGGCCTCGGCCGAGGCGGCGTCGACCCCGCGCGGGGTCGCCTGCAGCAGGACATCGATCGCATCGCGCACCAGGCCCCAGGCCGAGCGCAGGACCAGCACCGCCACCAGCACCGACAGCGCCGGGTCCAGCCACAAGCGCCCGGTCAGCATGATGCCGATGGCAGCGGCGATGGCGCCGACGCTGCCCAGCAGATCACCCAGCACATGCAGATAGGCCCCGCGCAGGTTGGCGTCGTGGCCCTCGCCGCGCGATAGAACCACGGCCCCGATGATGTTGACTATCAGCCCGACCACCGCCACGGCCAGCATCGGCCCGGCCATGACCTCGGCCGGGTGGCGCAGGCGGGCGATGGCCTCCCATGCAATCCAGGCAACCAGGACCAGCAGGGCGACGCCATTGGCAAGCGCCGCCAGCACCCGCACCCGGTGAAAACCGTAGGTCCGCCGCCCGTCCGCGCGCCGCGCCGCCAGCCGATAGGCCATCAGCGCCAGCAGCAGCGCAGCGGAGTCCGAGATCATGTGCCCCGCATCCGCCACCAGCGCGAGCGATCCCGACAGCCAGCCGCCAATTGCCTGCACCAGCGCGTAGCTGGCGGTCAGAGCGAGGATGATGGCCAGCCGCCGCTCGTTCGCCGCGGTCACGCGCGGGGCGTGGCTGTGGCCGTGATGATCGTGGCCGTGGCCATGCCCGTGGTCGTGCGGATCACCGCCTGTTGCGGAGCCATGGGTATGGCCGTCACGGGCGCATCCGGTGCCATGGGCGTCGCCCACATGAGCATATCCGGGTCCGGGCTCGGCACGAGCGTCGTGACCCGAAGCACCATGGGGGTGGCCGTCATGGCCATGCCCCTCATGCCCATCGCCGGCGTCGTGGCCGTGGCGGGTGCGAGGGCCGCTCATTGCAGGACCCCGGGCGTGGCCCAGCCGCGCAGGACCTCGGCCGCGAGCGTGGCGCGCTTGCCCTCGCGCTGCGCCTCCAGCACCTCGATGGCACCGGTGCCACAGGCGATTTTCAGGCCATCCAGCATCGTCCCGGGCGCACCGCTGCCGGGTACGACGCGCGAGCGCAGCAGCTTGAGCCGCTCGCCTCCCGCCATGGTCCAGGCGCCAGGGAAGGGCGACAGGCCGCGGATCAGCCGGTCCACCTCGGCCGCCGGACGGGACCAGTCGATCCGCGCCTCGGCCTTGTCGATCTTGGCTGCATAGGTGACGCCCTCGGCAGGTTGCGGCACTGCCGGCAGGGGCAGGCGATCCAGTACATCGACGATCAATTCCGCCCCCATGGCCGAAAGCCGATCATGCAGATCGGCGGTGGTGTCCTGCGGACAGATTGTGGTGCGCGCCTCGGCCAGCACCGGGCCGGTATCGAGGCCGGCCTCCATCTGCATGATGGCGACCCCGGTCTCGGCATCGCCGGCAAGGATCGCGCGGTGGATCGGTGCGGCGCCGCGCCAACGCGGCAGCAGCGAGGCGTGGATGTTCAGGCACCCGAGACGCGGGGCGTCGAGGATCGCTTGCGGCAGGATCAGGCCATAGGCCGCGACCACCGCGACATCTGCGCCCAGTGCGGCGAATTCAGCCTGCGCCGGGGCGTCGCGCAGCTTGGCCGGGGTGCGCACCTCGATCCCAAGCGCCTCCGCCGCGCGTGCGACGGGCGAGGGTCGTGGCACCTGTCCTCGGCCCGCCGGGCGCGCCGGCTGGGAATAGACGCAGACGACGTCATGCCGGGCGGCGAGGGCGCGCAGGGCAGGGACGGTGAAATCGGGCGTTCCCATGACGATCACTCGCATACGGTGTCCCCCAAGCGATCCTCGCGGCGGCGCCCCTTCACTTGCGGCCCAGTTTGGCCGAGCGGGCCACCAGCATCTTGCGCCGCAGGGGGGACAGGTGATCGACATACAACTTGCCATTCAGATGGTCGATCTGGTGCTGGACGCTGGTCGCCCAGAGACTGACGAAATCGCGCTCCTCGACCTCGCCCTGATCGTTGAGGAACCGCACGGTGACTGCGCGCGGCCGCTCGATCCGGGCCGAGACGCCGGGCAAATGCGGGCTCGCCTCGTCATGAGCGCGGCTGTGGATGCTGGCGTGCAGCACCTCGGGGTTGGCCATGCGTACCGCTTGCCCGCGCTTTTCGCTGGCATCTACCACCGCAAGGCGCAGCATGATCCCGATCTGCGGCGCGGCGAGGCCCACTCCGGGCATCGCCTCCATCGTGTCGATCATGTCATCCCAGATCATGCGCACGGTTTCGGTGACCTCGGCCACCGGCTCGGCCGGGCGGCGCAGGCGCGGATCGTCATAGGGCAGCACGGGGCGGATCATGCTTCGGCATCCTCGGGGCGCTCGTGATCGAGGATCAGGATTCCGTCCAGATGGTCGTATTCGTGCTGAGCGCAGGTGGCGGCAACGCCGGTGAGGCGCTGACTGCGGCGGTTGCCGGCGAGGTCGGTCCAGTGCAGCGTCACCTCGGCCGGGCGGGTCACGAGGACCGGGTGGTCGGCGATTGACAGGCAGCCCTCGGACCGGGTCACGGTCTCGGCCGAGGGATCGCTGAGCGCGGGGTCGAGGGCGATCAACGGTGCCGGGCTACCGGACTTCCAGTCGACATCCATGACGAACATCCGCCACGGCAAACCGAGTTGCGGCGCGGCGAGGCCACGGCCCGGCGCAGCATACATGGTGGCGAGCATGTCCAGCGCGAGCGCTTCCGGATCATCCGGCAGGCCGACACAGACTTGGCGCAACGCGGGGTCGGGATATTGCACGACGGGCCGAACGGCGCCGGATGTCGGGGGCGGGGGGCAGTCTGGCAGCGCGTCGCTCATGACGCGGTTTTGCCATGGAAGCCGCGTTGAGGGAATGACCGCCGCTGTCGCAACCGGGATTAAAATGGGGGACCGAGGCCTCAGCCGATCCGGCCGGCCCTGACCGCAATCGGAAATCGCAGGTGCACCTCGCTGCCCGCGGCCGCGCGGACTGCGGCGGCAAAGGCGTCGATGCCGGCGCCGTCACCGGCGGCGCGGGCCCGGCGAGTGCCGGACCAGGTCTCGACATAGCCGGACAACTGCTCGGCGGGCCAGCAGACCTCGATCGCCAGCCGTGGCAGATCGACGGGCGGGAAGGGGAAGGGCAGGTCGCGATAGCCTGTCTCGACATGGATACGCTCAGCCGGCCAATGGCCGGCGACGACGTCGCGCAGGCGGGCAAAGGCCGGGGCGAGGGGGCCATCCACCTCGGCCGGGCCATAGCTTGCCAGGGCCAGCAGCGCGCCGGGGCGGGCGATGCGCACGGCCTCGGCGTAAAAGCGCGGCAGGTCGAGCCAGTGGGCCGCCTGCGCGACGGTGATCAGCGCCGCCGTGCCGTCGCACACCGGCAGCGCCTCGGCCGCCGCTGCCGCGTAGATTACGCCGGCCGCTGGTTCGGCTGCCGCCAGCTGGTCGGGTGAGACATCAAAGCCGAGGACGCAATCGAACAGCGGCCCGAGTTGCGTCGTCAACTGGCCGCTGCCGCAGCCGACATCGACGGCAAGGCTGCGTTTGGGCGCCGCCGCCGCCAAAGCTTCGGCCATGGCGCGCGGCCAGCGCGGGCGAAAGGTGGCGTAATCGGCGCCCCCGGTGCTGAAATGCTGGCGTGCGGCGTCTGAGGGCGTGGTCATGGCCGGATCTCGACTTCCGTGCCGACAGGGGTGGCGGCGAACAGCTCTTCGATCTCGCCGTCGGACAGGGCCACGCAGCCGTCGGTCCAGTCGGTCGTGATTCGATACCCCGGGGCGACGCGGCCATTGGGCTGGCCGTGGATGAAGATATCGCCGCCCGGATCGATGCCCGCGGCCTTGGCGCGCGCCCGCTCGTCGGGCTTGGGATAGTCGATGCCAAGGGACAGGTGGAACTGGCTGCGGTCGTTGCGGCGATCGACGTGGTAGATGCCTTCGGGCGTGCGGCCATCGCCCTGGCGCTGCTTGTCGCCCTCAGGCGACTTGCCCAGCGCCACGGTATAGACGCGGGCCGGCTTGCCGTCCTGTACCGCGATCAGCATCCGGTCGGACTTGTCGATCACGATTCGGTCGACCGTGCCCTTCAGCGGGCCCGAGGGCACGCTGATTTCCGGCGGACGCAGATCCGGCAACCAGTCCTTGAGATCGCCGGGCAGATCGACAAGGCCCTGCCAGAACGCCAGCAGCAGCCACATGGCGATGACCGCCAGGACGATCACTGCAGATCGGCAAAGGCTGCCTGCAGCCGCTCGACCGCCTCGGCCACGCGGGCGCGGGGCGTCGCGAGGTTGAAGCGCACGAAGCTCTCGCCGCCCGCGCCGAAGCTGCTGCCGTGGTTGGCGGCGATGCCGGCCTGACGCTCGATCCGGGCGTTGAATTCCTCGGGCGACATGCCGGTGCCCGACAGGTCGACCCAGGCGAGGTAGGTCGCCTGCAGCGGCATCGAGGAAACGCCGGGGATCGCATCGACCCCGGCGTCGAACAGCTGTCGGTTACCGTCGAGATAGGCGTTGAGGGCATCGACCCATGCCGCGCCTTCGGGCGAGTAGGCGGCGGTCACCATCGGCAGGCCGAACAGGCCCGGCGAGATGCCCAGTGCCATCATCTGTGCCGCATAGCGGGCCCGCAGGTCGGGATCGGTGATGATCGCGTTGCCGATGTGCGCGCCGGCGATGTTAAACGTCTTGGTCGCCGCGGTCAGCGTGACCAGCCGGTCGGCGATGTCCGGCGCGACCGTCGCGGTGACGTGATGCGCCGGGCTGCCGGGCAGCACCAGGTCATGGTGAATTTCGTCGCTGACAAGGATCAGGTCATGGGCGCGGCAGAAATCGGCGACCTCGCGCAGTTCGGCCTTGGACCAGACCCGACCGCCCGGGTTGTGCGGTGAGCACAGGATGAACATGCGCTCGCGTCCCGTTAGCACGCTCTCCCACGCCGGCCAGTCGAAATTGTAGCGGCCATCGTCGTTGGCCAGCGGCAGTTCGGTGACCGTGCGGCCCGAGGCTTTGATGATGCGGGCGAAGGCGTGATAGACCGGGGTGGTCAGGATCACCGCGTCATCCGGCTCGGTAAAGGCTTGGACGGCAAGGGCGGTACCGTTCACCAGCCCGTGCGCCGACAGAATCGCCTCGCGCGGGATGTCCCAGCCGTGGCGGTTGGCCATCCACCAGCGGATCGAGTCGAGATAGGGCGTATTCGCGCCCGGATAGCCAAAGATGCCGTGGTCGATGGTGTCCCGAAGCGCCGCCGTCACGGCGGCCGGCGGGCGAAAGTCCATGTCGGCGACCCACATCGCCAGCGCGTTCTGGTCGGGGACCGGATAATAGGACTTCATGTCGTCCCATTTGGAGCAGAGCGAGCCACGCCGCTCGATGATCTCGTCGAAATCCGGTTGCGCCATCCTGTCCTCCCAGCACGCATCTGTCCGGCCCAACGCGCAGGGCCGACAGGGCCGGAGGTTAGCGGGGTCGTTGCAGAAGGGAAATGGCTGGCCTAGATCACCGCCATGAATCTGCGCTCTATCCTGCTGCATCCCGACCTGCGCCTGCGCAAGACCTGCGCCGAGGTCGGCCGCGTGACCCCCGATATCGATGCGCTGGCCGCCGACATGCTGGCCACCATGTATGACGCCCCCGGCATTGGTCTTGCAGCGCCGCAGGTCGGCGTGCTGTCGCGCCTGCTGGTCATGGACTGCACCAAGGACCCCACGGCCGAGCGCCAGCCCATGGTCCTGATCGATCCGCAGGTCGAATGGTCGTCCGAGGCCCAGAACGTCTATGAGGAGGGCTGCCTGTCGATCCCGGACCACTACGCCGAGGTGACCCGCCCGGCGGAGGTCCGCGTGCGCTGGACCGGCCTCGATGGTGCCACGCATGAGCGCGAGTTCGACGGGCTGTGGGCGACCTGCGTGCAGCACGAGATCGACCACCTGAACGGCAAGTTGTTCATCGACCACATCGGCCCGATGAAGCGGCAGATGATTACCCGCAAGATGGAAAAGCTGAAGCGCGAAATGGCGCGCGGCTAAGCCTTGCATGCGGCGGGGCACGTTCGCCTGGCCTATCCTCACGCTGTTCTGCTCGCGCTTCCTCTTAATCCGCAACGGCCCTGGCCCGCTCCTGGGGATGTCTCTCGCACCATGACCCTGCCGCCCTACACCGTCGCCGATGCCCTGCGGCGTATTACCGCAGACCTGACCGAGGCTGCGATCCCGGACGCGCCCGGCGATGCCCGGCGGCTGATGGCCCACGCGCTAGGCTGCGATTCCGGGCGGCTGACGCTGCTGGCGCGCGACCCTTTGCCGCTGGAGGCGGCGGCCCGCCTCGATGCCGCGCTCAGCGCGCGGCTGGCGCGTCGCCCGGTGGCCCAGATCATCGGCCAGCGGCTGTTCTGGGGCCGGTCGTTTCGCGTGACGCAAGACACACTCGACCCCCGTCCGGAGACGGAAACCCTGATCGCCGCCGCGCTGGAGGCGCCGTTTTCGCGCCTTCTGGACCTCGGCACCGGGACCGGGGTGATCCTGCTGACGCTGCTGGCCGAACAAACCGACGCAACAGGGCTTGGCACCGACCGCTCGGCTGCCGCGCTGGCGGTGGCGCGCAGCAATGCGCAGGCGCTGGGACTGACCGACCGCGCTCGACTGATCGAGGCGGATTGGTTCGACGCAATAAACGGTCACTTCGATCTGATCATCTCGAACCCGCCTTACATCGCCGCCGATGAAATGCCCGGGCTCTCGCCCGAGGTTCGCCTATGGGAGCCGGCGATGGCCCTGACCGATGGAGGCGACGGCCTCGGCGCCTACCGCGCGATTGCCGGGGGGGCGGCGGCGCATCTGACCGGAGGTGGCCGCTTGCTGGTCGAGATTGGCCCAACGCAGACAAATGCGGTCGGAAAGCTGTTCGCGGAAGCGGGTCTGGTTCAGATCGCCACGCTCAAGGATCTGGACGGTCGGGACCGGGTGATAAGCGCCGTTTTGCCAGCCTAGGCGGGCGTTTTTCCGCCTCTGCGGCAAGATTCCCGCTTGCCAGCGCGCCGCCGGCGTGTTTACTCGGTCACGTGACGGGGGCGTATTCGCCCGCCGCACGGGTCTGCCGAAACGTGTGCCCAGGATGGCCGGGGGGTTGAACCCGGATCGCCTTGCATCATCCGCGCGGACCCGAACCTCCAGACCATTCCCGGCTGGACCTGACCTGAATTGACGAGCATATGAGATCATCCAAGTCCCGTTCGCGCAACAAGTCGAACCGCCAGCGTACGCTGGGCAATGTCGTCAACCGTGTCTTCGACAGTTCCGGTCCCGAAGGCAAGGTACGTGGCACCCCCCAGCAGATCATCGAGAAATATCTCGCGCTGGCGCGTGATGCCCAACTGAGCAACGACCGCGTAGCGGAGCAGAGTTTTTTCCAGCATGCCGAGCACTACACGCGGATGCTGGGCGAGGCGATGCGCGAGCAGGCCGAACGTCAACAGCAGCAGCCTTACGCCGGCAACGGCGGCCCGCAGCGCGACGACGATAGCGACGCCCCGCAGCCCCAACAGAACCATCAGCAACAAAATTCCCAACGCCGTGACGATGACCGCGGCGAGCGGCAGGACCGGGATCGCAACGACCGCCAAGACCGCAGCGACCGTCAGGACCGTAACGATCGGCAGGACCGCAACCGCCAGCCACGCCGCGACGATCAGCGCCGCGATGAGCAGCCGCGCCGGGACGACTACCGCGCGAGCGAATCCCGCCAGGACGATCTGCGCCAGGACGACCGTCGCGAGGACGTGGCGCGCCCGAACGACACCCGCGAGGAGTCGCGTCAGACCAGCAATCACCCGGCCGATACTGCCGAGGGCGAACTGCCTTGGCAGGGCTGGGCCGCGCGCAGTGCCGCGCCCGCTGATGTCGCCGAGGCCGCCCTGCCCGCTGCGCGCGAGCGCGACGAGGATAGCGGTCCGGTAGAGTTGCCCGAGAACCGGGTCGAGCAGGCGCCCGCCGAGGCCGCGGCCAGCGAAACTCCCGCTGCCGAGGATACCCCCGCGCCGGCGCCCCGTCGGGCCCCGCGTGCCGCCGCTGCGCCGCGCCGGACGCGCAAGCCTGCGCCTGCGAACGACGCGCCGCCGGCAGGTCAGGCCGCGTCGGAATAAGCCGTCCGAAACTACAGGAACCCCGCCGCGGCCCTCAGGTCGCGGCGGCGTTTTGGCGTGCGCGCGCGACTGTGCGGGCCAGGGCGCACCACGCCTCGATACCGATTTCCTCGGCGCGGGCGGTGGGGGGGATTCCGGCACCCAGCAGCAGATCTTCGATCCCGGGCGCGATGCCGCGCAGGCTGGCGCGCAGCATCTTGCGTCGCTGGTTGAACCCTGCGGCGACGATCTCGGACAGGATGCGCGGGTCGGCCGGAAAGCGCGGCTCGGGCAGGGCGCTCAGGTGCACGACCGCGGAATCGATCTTGGGCGCCGGGACAAATGCCTGCGGCGGCAGGGTCAGCACGATCCGCGCGTCAGTCCGCCACTGCGACAGCACCGCCAACCGGCCATAGGCTTTGCCCCCGGGCTTCGCCACGATCCGATCGGCGACCTCACGCTGGAACATCAGCGTCAGCGATTGCCAAAAGGGCGGCCAACTCGGCGGTGTGAGCCAGCGCACCAGCAACTCGGTCCCGACGTTGTAAGGCAGGTTGGCCGCAATGCGGATGGGCGGGTTCAGATATGCCAGCGGGTCGATCTGCAGCGCATCCCCCTGGATCACCTCCAGCCGGCCGGGATAAGCCTCCGCGATCTCGGCAAGCGCCGGCAGGCAGCGCGCGTCCTTTTCGATGGCCAGCACCCGGCGCGCACCCTCGGCCAGCAGCCCGCGGGTCAGGCCGCCGGGACCGGGCCCGACCTCCAGCACGTCGCAATGGCTCAGATCGCCCGCGGCTCGCGCGATGCGCGCTGTCAGGTTCAGGTCCAGCAGGAAGTTCTGGCCGAGTTGCTTTTTCGCCTGCAGGCCGTGCGCCGCGATAACCTCGCGAAGGGGCGGCAGCCCGTCGATTGCGCTCATGTCGTGGCCGACTCGCGGGCGCTCGCCCGGGCCCCGACCATGGCCCGCGCCATTCGCAGCGCGGCGATGATGCTGGCGGCATCGGCGCACCCCTGGCCGGCGATGTCGAAGGCGGTGCCATGATCCGGCGAGGTGCGCACGAAGGGTAGGCCCAAGGTGACGTTCACGCCGCCTGCGAAATCCAGCGTCTTGATCGGGATCAGGGCTTGGTCGTGATAGGCGCAGACCGCCGCATCATAGCGTGCGCGGGCCGGAGCGTGGAACATCGTGTCGGCGGGCAGAGGGCCGGTGAGGTCGAACCCCTCGGCCCGCAGCCGGTCCAGCAGCGGCGCCATCCAGTCGACCTCGGCCCGGCCCATCGCGCCGCCCTCGCCGGCATGGGGGTTCAGCCCGGCAACCGCGATGCGCGGGCGGGGCAGGGCGAAATCGCGGCGCAGACCCGCGTCGGTCAGGCGAATGGCGGCCTCCAGCGCGTCGGGAGTCAGCGCGGCGGGAACCTCGGACAGGGCGATATGGATTGTCGCGGGCACCACGCGCAGCGGCGGCTCGACGCTGGTCGAGGCGAGCATCATCGCCACCGGCACCCCGCCCGCCAGTTCGGCGAGGTATTCCGTATGGCCGGGAAAGGCGAAACCGGCGCCCTGCTTCAGTGCCAGCTTGTTGATCGGCGCAGTGACGATGCCGTCGGCAGCGCCGGACTGGGCCAGCGCAACAGCGCGGGCGATCACGTCGATCACGGCAGCCGCGTTGGCCGGATCAGGGCGGCCGGGCAGCGCCGGTCCCGGAAAATCATGGCGCAGCACTGCCAGCGTTCCGGGCGGGACCCGATCGCCGGGTGCCGCGACCTCTGCCCAGTTGGTACCGGACGGCAGATGCGCCGGATCGCCGAGCCAAGTGAAATCCTCGCCCGCGGCTCGGGCGAGGGGCGCGAGTTCTGGACCGATGCCCGCCGGCTCGCCGCAAGTCATGATCAGACGCGGCGGCGTTCGGTCAGGCGGGCGGGGCGGGACCAGATTTGCGGCCGGCACCGGGTCAGGGCCGGCGGATGATGGCATTGGCCCGCAGCTCGGCCAGCAGCGCCGCGGCCGAGGCCTCGACCTTGCGGTTGAAGAGCGCATCTCGCGCCTCGCCGGCGGAGGGCACCGGGCCAAAGCCATCGGCCTCGCCGGGGATGCCGACCTCGGCCGCACCGCCCGCGACGGGGGTGCCGGCCGGGGCCGCCGCCTCGGGCGCGGTTGCGCGGGGCGTCAGTGACGTGGGCAGGCCGGGGATCGGCGGGTTGTCAAAACCGCCATCGGCCTCGGCCAGCAGGGTCGGGGCGCGCTGGCAGAGCATCACCAGATCGACCGCGCCGCCGCGGTTGATGATCGCCGTCTCGTTCGGATCGAGGCGCGAGAGGACCTGCGCGATATCCCCGGGCACCGCGCCCGAGGCGACCGTCTGGCGCCGCACCGGCCGCCCGCGCGCCGCTGCCATCATCATGTCGCAGGTGTCGGACCGCGCCTGAATGGCGGCGGCATCGGCCGCGCTGGGCAGGGTCACGCGCTGGTACTCGACGGTCTCGGCCTTCGCGCCCGGACGCTGCACGCCGCGCGTGTCGCGCAGATAGAACAGCACCACGGCGCCCGGGATGGTCAGCGGCTGCGTGACCTGCCCCGGCTTCAGCGCCAGCAGGATCGGCGCCAAACCCTGCGGCAGGCGCGAGATGGGGGTCCAGTTCAGCCGCCCGCCATTGGGGGCCGAGGCAGTCGCCGAATAGCGCCGCGCAGCGGCGGCAAAGGCAGCCTCGCTGCCGATGGTGCGCGCCAACTCGTCCGCGCGGGCCAGCACCCGCGCCTCGCTGCCTTGCGGCGCGGGCATGATCAGCTCGGAAATCAGGACCTCGGAGACGCGCGGCTCTTCGATGGCGCGTTTGCGGGCCTGGGCGACTTCGCGGTCGCTGACGCTGACCGAGGGCGCGATGCGGGCCCGCAGGACCTCGCGCCACAAGGCGCCGGCAGTGACGAAGTCCCGGAAGGTCTGGGCGTCAATGCCGGCCCGCGCCAACTCGGCAGTGAAAGTCCCCGCGTCCATGTTGGCCCGGCCGGCGAATTCGGTCATCGCGGCCTGGATCTGCTGCTCGGTCACGGCGATGCCCATGCGCCGGGCCTCCTCGACCTCCAACCGCTCGTCGATCAGCGATTTCTCGGCGGATGCGGCGTCCGCGCCGGGGGCGCGCAGTGCCTGCATGAATCGCAGTCGCTGGTCCAACTCGTAGCGGGTTACGGCGCGGTCGTTGACGATCACCACCGGGCGCAGGTCCTGGGCCAAGGCCACGCTGGACAACGGGCCAGCGGGGGCCGCCAGCGCAAGGGCGGCAAGCCCGGCGAGAAGAAGATGGCGCATCGGCGGTGGCGTCCTTTCGTCGTTCGGACGCCAGATTAGCGCATGCACGAACGCCGCGCCACCGTGCCCGCAGCCCGGTCCGCATCGCTGCGGCCAAAGCCGCCGAGGCGCACGGACAGGTTGAACCCGGTGTCGGGCCGGCTGCCGGCCGGCAGGTCCCAGTCGCGGTCGACCTCGGCCTCGAGGCTGAGGCATTCGTTGCGCCAGCTTACCCCCAATGCGAGTTTTTGCGCCTGATCGAGCGACAGGTCATAGCGCCCGCTCGCCCGCGCCCACAGCCCCTCGCGGACCTGCCAGCCGGCGTCGAAACCGATCTGCGAGTTGCGGTCGGTGGTGTCGGTCGCGGCAACATGGGCAAAGCCGGCGGTCAGTTGCAGGTCCGGCCGCACCCAGCCGAGGCGCAGATCGCCCGAGGCCAGGTCGCCGTCCTCGTCCAGCACCGCCCGGCCGGCGGCGGCCAGGCCGCCGCGCTGCACGTTGGCCCCCAGCATCCAGTTCTGCGGGTCCTGCAACGGCGCGGCTGACGCCGGCATGCCGTCCTGGTCGTCGCGCCACAAATGCACCAGCGTCACCCCGACGCTGCCGCCGCCCGACAGCAGGCGCGTCCAGCCGACACCGGCGGCGGCGCGCAACCCGGTCTCGGTCCGGTCGCGTCCAGGCAGGCGGTTCAGCGCATAGATATTGCCCTCGTCCAACTCGGGGAAGACGCTGTCCTCGTTCGGGACCCGCAGCTCGTCCTGCGCGCTGCGACGGGGCGACCAGGCGAGGGCGAGCACCGGCTCGATAACATCAGCGCCCGCGCCCGCGCCGCGCACCAGCGGCCAGCGAAAGGTCAGCCCGACGGTCGGCTTGGCCCGTGCTGTCAGCCCTT
This sequence comes from Paracoccus suum, assembly GCF_003324675.1. Lineage (NCBI taxonomy): Bacteria > Pseudomonadati > Pseudomonadota > Alphaproteobacteria > Rhodobacterales > Paracoccaceae > Paracoccus > Paracoccus suum. The sequence goes on along the minus strand of NZ_CP030918.1, from coordinate 230,855 downwards.
GGGAATCGCGATCGTCGCTGATCTGCCAGGCATCGGCGTCCAGCCGCAGGGCGGCCTCGGCAAGAACCCCGCCCGCGAGCACCTCGCTGCGCTGCCAATCGAACCGCATCGAGGCGCGGGCCACGTCGCGGCCGAGATCGTCGAGGCCTGACGGCCGGCGGTGGCCGTGCAGCATCCAGCCGAGGGTGGCCCGGCCGCCGATCGCCGATGGCAGGGGCAGCACCTGTTGCCACTGGGCGTCCAGCACCTGTGTGGGCAGCAGGTCCTGGTCCTCACCCTCGCGCAGGGTGCGGTAAGCGCCGCCCGACAGCGCGATCAACTGCTCGCGGCGCACCCGCTGCAAGGTCACGCCGCTCCACAGCGTGTCCGCGTCGGTGATGCCGTAATCGTCCAGATAATCGCGGTCGGATGTCCATTGCAGTTGCGCGCCCAACTGGAAATCCTGGGGCAGCGCGAACTCGGCGGCAGCAAAGCTGTAGCCGCGGGTGCCATCCTTGAGGTCATCACGGCTGAGGGCGCCGCGCCATTCCAGCGCGCCATTGGCAAAGGCCTGGCGATAGCGGGTATTCAGCGTCGCGGTGCGGCTTGCGGCAAGGTAGGGTGCCAGCGTCAGGTCGGCGCTATCACCAAGGGTGCGGAACCACGGAACCTGCACCCCAAACCCGAGGTGCGAGGTCGTACGCAGGATTGGCGGCAGAAAGCCGGTCATCCGGTCGACGGTCGGATCGGGCGCGCTGATGGCGAAGGGCACCGCCGCCACCGGCAGGCCGAATGCGCGGAATTGCGGACGCTCGAAGGTCAGGCGGTGGGTGGCGGTATCATGGGTAATGCGCCGGGCCCTGATTTCCCACAGCGGCGTCGGGTTCGAGGCGCACACCCGGCAGGACGAGGCGGCGACCCGGTCAAGCACCGTGACGCGCCCACCTTCGCCATTCGGGCCGCTGTCGCGCACGCGGACCTCGGTCGCCGCCAGTTGCAATTCGCGCGCCAGCACCAGCCGTGCGCCGCGCAGGATGCCCTCGCGTAGCGTGGCATCCAGCGTGGCGGCATCGGCGATCAGCGCGGCTTCGCGGTCGGTGCCGCGATCGCCGGGGCGGCTGAGGTGGATCGGCCCCTCGATCCGCAGCCGGTCGGCGGCGCCGTCATACAGCACCCGCGGCGCGACCAGCCGGGTCCCCTGATACCACACCACCACCCCGCCCGAGGCCTCAAGCTGGCGATCGCCGCTGAGCGTGACCTGGTCGGCCAGCAGCGTTGCCTCGGCGCCTGGGCCAACGGGGCGTTCGGGCGTCGCATCGCCCAGCCGCGAGGCCGGGACGAACTGCGGCTGAATGGTCGCCTCGCTGCCGTCGGGCCGGGCCGACGGTCCCAGCGGCGCGGTCAGCGGCGCCAGCGCCGGGCCTCGCACCGCCTGCTGCGCCGCGACCGGAGGTGTCAGGGCGAGGGTGGCCAAGAGGCACAGGGCCAGCGGTCCGGTGATGTGTTGAGGAAAACGACTCGGCCGCCCGCAGGCGTGCGGGGTGGGGGCGACGGGCATCCGGGGCGTGCTCATCCGTCCTCCAGTCGTAACAGCCGGCCAAATGCCATCAACAGCCCGGCCGCGGGGGGTGCCCAGGCGGCCAGTGCCGCAGGAATTTCCCCATTATCCCCCAGAACCTGCGCCAGGTGACGCAGAAAAAACAGCCCCAGGCCCGCGCCAAAGGCAGACAGCACAATGGCCCCGGTTTTTCGGCCACGCAGGTGGCGCAGGCTGAAGGAGGCCGCGATCACTACCATCGCGGCCAGCAGGGCCGGGCGCGCAATCTCGGTTTGCAACCAGACGCGGTGGCGCCGCGCCGTAAAGCCGGCACGCTCGAGCCCGTCGATAAAGGCCGGCAGTTGCCAGATCGGCACCACCTCGGGGTCACCAACGCTCTCGCGGATGCGTGCCGCGGTCAGGTCAGAAGGCAATTGAAGGCTGGGGATCAGCTTTGCTGCGGCCTCTGGGTTGGGCTCGAGCAGGGGCCAGTCCTTGACGTCTGTCAGCGTCCACGCCCCGTCGCCGAGGGTCGCCTCGGCCGCCTGCAGACGGCGTGTCGGGCCGGCGGCGCTGTCAAAGATCAGGAAATCCGCGTCATGCAGCGTCGTCGCGTCGGTGCTGGTGCGGGCGGCACGGATCACGACCTGCCCCCCGCTGGGCAACGACTGGCGCAGCCAGACCGAACCTTCGCCCAGACTAAGTGTCTGCCCCCGGCCGCGGTCCAGCCGGTTGACCTCGGTATCATAACGCTTGGTGGTGGCTGCGACGATCGGGTTGAGGAGCGCGACCGAGACGATGCCGACCGCAATTGCCATGAACACGGGCGCGGCAACGAAACGCACGGCGGAGCGCCCCGATGCGCGGATCGCCACCAGTTCGGAATTGCGCGAGAGAGTCAGGCACATGCCGATGGCCGCCAGCAGCACGATCAGTGCCAGAATAGCGTAAAGGCGCGACGGCAGCATCAGCGCCGACAGCACGGCCGCGTGGCGCAGGCTGACGCCGCTTCCGGAAAAGCGCCGCATCTGCTCGATCATCTCGACAAAGAACAGGATCGCCGTGAAGCCTGCGAGGACGGTCAGGAACATCCGCAGAAACCGCATGGCGATATAGCGCGACAGGATCATGCGGGGGCCCCCTGTGCCGGTGCACCGCGACGCGGGCCGCGCGGCCGGCCGGCCAGCCACAGCGCGGCTGCCACCACCGCGCCGCCCAGCAACGGCGCCAGATAGACCGCAGGCCATGCCATCGCAGGATCGCGCGCGGCCATCGCCTCGCCACTGGTGGCGAGGAACTGAAGGCCGACCAGTGCACCAACAGCCAGCAGCATCTGCGGGCCGACGCCAAAACGGCTGTAACCCCCGATCAGCAGCACCGCAAAGCCCAACAGCGCTGCCACCGGAGCCAACAACGGCTGGGCCAGGCGCACATGCGCCTGCAGCCGCGCCTCGGCAGGGGTTGCGCGCGCGGAGGCCAGCAGAGCGTCGTCCGGGTTCAGCAGTCGCGGCGTGGAGTAATCGCGCAAATCGCCGCCGGCGGCGCGCCGGCCGCTGCCGATCAGGCCGCCGATGTCATAGGTCAGGTCGGCAAATCGCGTGATAGCAAGGCGCGTGTTGCCGTCCGCGCCCTTTTGGGCCTGCTGGGTCAGCCCCTTGACCATCACCAGCTTGGGCCCGGTGTCGGACTTGGCGATCAGCGCCTCCTCGGCCGTATAAAGCGTCGTGCGGGCCGGATCACGGCCATCCTCGATCAGTACGTCGTGCAGGGTGCCGTCGGCGGCGACGTCGCCAATGAACAGCGTCAACCCCTTGGTCGGGAACTGGAAGCTGCCCGAGCGCAGGAAGCGCGAGACGACATTCTGGGCGACCTCGGCCTGCCGGTCGGCCAGCCGCGCGCGCGCCATCGGCACCAGCCCGTGGACAAGCACGCCCACCATGATCCCAACCATCACGCCGAACACCAGCACCGGTCGGGCCATGCGCCAGGGCGACATGCCGGCGGCCTGCATGACGACAAGCTCGCTCTCGCCGGCGAGGCGGTTGGTGCCGTAGGCGCTGGCGGCAAAGCCCGCGACCGGCAGCACTAGCGAGATCACCAGCGGCAGCGTCAGGGCAGTGAACTCAAGCACCACAAGCGCGGTCTGGCCGTCAGCGATCAGCTGCTCGAACAGGACCACGGACCGATTCAGCCAGTAGACGGCGATCAGAACGAGCGCAAAGAACCCGAACAGTGCCGTGAATTGCGACAGGATGTAGCGGTCGATGCGCGGCACCGGGTTTCCTTGCGAATGGCCCTTGGTGCCTCATAGCCGCGGGGGGTGCGCAAGGGAAAGGCCCGTGGCCGGGTCGGCGGCGGGACGCCTGCGGGCCAGATCGCGCGAGCCTTGGGACCGCTGGCCTTGGCCGGATCACGCGATTAGGTTGCCGCTGACACGCGAACATTCCGACCGCAAGCGAGGCCCAGATGTCCCATCCCGTCGAGATCACCTTCACCGATGCCACTCCCGACGCCCTGCGCGAGCGTGCCGGCCGCATCGCGCTGATCGTGGACGAGCGTCGCCGACTTCCGGGCCTGCCGGGCGTGACCCGCGCGGCGGTGCAGCGCGCGCTCGAATCGCCGGCCTTCGCCAAGCTGAAGCCCGGCGCGGCGATGGAGATGGCCTTTCCCGCGGGCATGGCGGCTGAGGCCCTGCAACTGGTCTATCTGCCGCGCAAGGCGGATGTGCCGACGGCCCGCAAGGCTGGCGCGCAAATAGGCGCACGGATGGGTAAGGCGCAGGTGACTGTGCTGTCGTTGGGGCACCCGCGCGCCGCCGAGATCGCGCTCGGCATCGCGCTGCGCGGCTATGACTTCAATGCCTACAAGACCGCCGGGGCGATCGAGGCCGGAGACGAAGCCGCCGATGCCGGTCCCGCGCGCGAGATGACCCCGCAGGCAGTCTCGCCCACGGGACAGCCGCAGGATGCGGCCCTCGACGACGCGCAATCGGCTGACCGGCCCGCGGATGCTGCCAAGGACGCCCCCGCCGAGCCGCCGGCCCCGAACCGCGCCAGCGTCACCTTTGTCGCGCCCGACCCCGAGGCGCTGGCCCGCACCGCGACCGACGCCGCCGCCGTGGCCGAGGGCGTGTTCTTTACCCGCGATCTGGTGAACGAGCCTGCCAACGTGCTGACGACCAGCGATTTCGCCGACCGTCTGGCGGCGATGGAGGCGCTGGGCCTCGAGGTCGAGGTGCTGGAGGAGGAGGCGCTGGCGGCCCTCGGGATGCGGGCGCTGCTGGCCGTGGGGCAGGGCAGCGAGGCGCCCTCGAAGGTCGTGGTGATGCGCTGGAACGGCGCAGGCGATGACAGCGCGCCGCTGGCGCTGGTCGGCAAGGGCGTGGTGTTCGACACCGGCGGCATCTCGATCAAGCCGGCCGCCGGGATGGAGGAAATGACGATGGACATGGGCGGCGCTGGCGTCGTCGCCGGGGTCATGCGGACCCTTGCGCTGCGCAAGGCACGCGCCAACGTCGTTGGCCTCGTCGGTCTCGTCGAGAACATGCCCGACGGCCGCGCCCAGCGACCGGGCGACATCGTGCGCAGCATGAAGGGCGACACCATCGAGGTGATCAACACTGACGCCGAGGGACGCCTCGTTCTGGCCGACGTGCTCTGGTACGCGCAGGACCGCTTTGCCCCCTCGGCGGTGATCGACCTCGCGACGCTGACCGGGGCTATCATCATTGCGCTGGGCCATGACCGCGCGGGCGTCTTTGCCAATGACGACGCGCTGGCGAACGGCATCCTGCGCGCCGCCGAGGCCGAGGGCGAGGGCGCTTGGCGCATGCCGCTGGCCCCGTCCTATGACGAGCTGATCAAGTCCCGCCTCGCGGACATCAAGAACACGGGCGGCCGTCCGGCCGGCAGCGTGACCGCGGCCCAGTTCCTGCAACGCTTTATCCGCAAGGGCACGCCTTGGGCGCATATCGACATCGCCGGTGTCGCACTGCCGCCGGGCGAGACCGCGTTGGCGCCCAAGGGTGCGACCGGATGGGGTGTCATGACCCTCGACCGGCTGATCCGCGATCGCTGGGAATCCGGCAAGCCCGGCGCGGGCAGCAAGCCCGCGAAATCCGCCAAGGGCTGATGGGCGCCGCGCTGTTCTACCAGCTGACCCGGCAGCCGGCCGAGGACCTTGTCCCGATCCTGATCGACAAGGCCCTGGCCCAGGGCTGGCGGGTCGAGCTGCGGGGCACCGCGGAGGCGCGCCTCGCCCGTTTTGACGATCTGCTATGGGCAGGCGACGGCTTCGTGCCGCATGCCCGCGCGGGCGGGCCGCATGACGCCCGCCAGCCCGTGCTGCTGACGCTGGCGTCGGGCGCATCGGAAATGGCTACCAGCCCCGGACCTGCCGCGAATGCGCCCGATTGCATCGTCACCCTCGACGGGGCCGAGGTCAGCGCCGACGAATGCGGCCGGCTGGCCCGGGTGTGCATCCTGTTCGACGGCAGCGACAGCGCCGCCCTTGGACGGGCGCGAAGTCAGTGGCGAGGCCTGACTGCTGCGGGAGTCACTGCCGAATACTGGTCTGACGAATCCGGCGGCTGGCGCCGGCAGGCCCGGTCGGGCGAGCGCTGAGCTAGCGTTCCAGAATCAGGTGGTTTCCCTCGATGCTGACGCGGGCAAAGCGGCGCAGATAGGTCATGCCCATCAGCGACTGGTCGGTCTGACCCTCGATTACCATGGCTGGCACGTTCTCGTCGGTGATGCCGCCCAGCGTCAGCGTCTTCAGCGTGACCGGCGCGATTCCGGTCAACCCGTTCGCCGTGCGCGCCTGCCCCGTATAGACCAGCAGGGCCGGGTCGATGCCGATGCGGCGCGCATCCCGTGCCCCCAGCGCCAGCATCGATGCGCCGGTGTCGATCACGAAATCGACCTTTGTGCCGTTCACCTCTGCCGTGACGCGCGCGTGGCCGGCCGGGTCCAGGGGCACCTCCAGCCGGCGTCCGCTGTCGGTCACCTCCATCAGCGGGGCGCTGCGCTCCTGCATGTCCTGCCACAGCGCGGCAGCAGCGATGGCGCCGACGAAGATCAGGCCCCAGGCGGCCAACTGACGCAGGGTGCTGCCGGCGCGGGCGCGAAATTCGATGACGAGAAAGCCGCCAACGGCGATCAGCAACACCAGCAGATAGGCCAGCCGTCCGATGTCGTTTGCCGTCATGCCATCCTCTGCCGCTCGCCGTGATGTGATCGCCCGCCCCCTGCCATATGGGCAGATCGGGCCGCGACGCCAAGCTGCGACGCGCGGTTGGCCTTTGCATCGGCGCGCCAATAGCCCTAAATAGTGGACGCGTAATCAGGGGGCCTCGGGCCGCCCCGCCCGCCTCGGCCCCCGACAGGAGTTCAGTCATGCTCAACAATATCGGCCTTCCGGGCCTTCTGCTGATCGCCGTGGTCATCCTGGTCATGTTCGGGCGTGGCAAGGTCAGCTCGCTGATGGGCGAGGTCGGCAAGGGCATCACCGCCTTCAAACGCGGCGTCAACGACGGCGCAAAAGAATTTGACGATGCCGCGACCACCACCACGACGACCACCGAGACTCGCGTCATCACCCCCGCCGATGCCGAAGCCCGCGCGGCCGAGCGTGCCGCCGACCGGGTCAACCGGGCCGAGCCGCGCGACATCACGCCCGGCAGCGACCGCGTCTGACGACCGGGTCGGGCGATGTTCGATGTCGGCTGGGGCGAGCTGTTGCTGATCGGCGTTGTCGCGCTGATCGTCGTTGGCCCCGAGGATTTGCCGCGCATGTTCCATACGCTGGGACGGATGACGGCCAAGGCGCGCAGCATGGCGCGCGAATTCTCCAGCGCGATGGAAGACGCTGCCCGGGAAAGTGGCATCAAGGAGGCCGCGGATTCGCTCGGCGAGGTGAAGTCGCTGACCAGCAAGCGGGCGCTCGGCCTCGATGCACTGGATCGCGCCGCGGACCGGTTCGAGAAGTGGGACCCGAAGTTGCCCAGCACCCGAGGCTCGATCCGGCCTGACCCGGCAGCTGCCGCCGTAGCAGAATCGGCTGCCTCTACATCTACCCCCTCGATCGCCGCCCCAGCCGTCGCCTCGCCTGCGAGCGCGATGCCCGACGCGCCGGTCGCGAATGACATGCCCGCGCCCGAACACGGCGCCGAGGCACCGGGCCGACGCAGCCTCAAGGCTGTGCGCCGCAGCGACCTGAACGGCTGAGGAATCATGGCGCGCACGCCCAAGCCCGACGACATTTCCGACAGCTCCGCCCCGCTAATCGAGCATCTCAAGGAACTGCGCACCCGCCTGCTGTGGTCGATCCTCGCCTTTGTCGTGGCGATGGTGCTGTGCTTTTCCATCTGGAATCCGATTTTCAATTACATGACGCATCCTATCTGCGAGGCCCTTGGGCGGCGCGGACAGGATTGCGGCCTGATCCTGCTGAAGCTGCAGGAAGGGTTTTTCGTCGCCCTGCAGATCAGCTTTGTCGGCGGCTTCGCCCTGTCGTTCCCGGTGATCGGCTACCAGCTGTGGCGATTTGTCGCGCCGGGCCTCTACCGCTCGGAAAAGAACGCGTTCCTGCCGTTCCTTCTGGCCTCGCCGATCATGTTCTTTCTGGGGGCGGCCTTCGCCTATTTCGCCGTGCTGCCGGCGGTGTTCGATTTCTTCCTGACCTTCCAGCAGGGCCCATTGGTCACGCCGGCGGTTGAGGGCGCGCAGGACGCGGCGACTGCGGTGGCCGCAGGGACAGCGCGATCGCCCGTTGCCGGGATCGTCTTTCAGGGCTCGGTCGGGGAATACCTCTCGCTGACCATGCGCTTTATCATGGCCTTTGGCATCTGCTTCCAGTTGCCGGTGCTGCTGACCCTGCTCGGCAAGGCCGGCATCGTCAGCGCCGACGGCCTGTCCAGCGCCCGGAAATACGCTCTGGTGCTCATGCTGATCGTCGCGGCAGTGGTGACGCCCGGTCCCGACATGACCAGCCAGCTGATCATGTTTGCTGCGGTTTATCCCCTCTACGAGATCTCGATCATCCTGATCCGGCGCATCGAGCGGCGGCGCGAGGCTGACTTGCGCGCCCAGGGCCTGTGGGTCGAGGACGACGAGCCGAACGCATGACCGAAGTCGCGCTGGACCGCATCGCCGACGCGCTTGAGCGATTGGCGCCCGTGCCGGCCCCGGCGCCGGATTTCGACGCCGCGCCCGCCTTCATCTGGCATCCGGACCCCGACCGGCTGGAGCCGGTCGAGGCTGTCGCGGGCGTCGCCATCGAGCGCTTGGTCGGCATCGACCGCGCGCGCGACACGCTGCTGGCCAACACCATGCAGTTCGCGCGCGGCTATGCCGCCAACAACGCCCTGCTCTGGGGCGCGCGGGGCATGGGAAAATCCTCGTTGGTGAAAGCGGTCCACGCCGCGGCACTGGCCGAGGGCCTGCCGCTGGTTCTGGTCGAGATTGCGCGCGATGATCTCGGATCCGTCGGGCGGCTGCTGGCGCTGCTTGGCCGGGCGCGGGATCGCCGATTCCTGCTGTTCTCGGACGATCTGTCCTTCGCGGCCGAGGATGCGCAGTACAAATCTCTCAAGGCGCTGCTGGATGGCGGTATTGCCGGCCGCCCGGCCAATGTCATCCTCTACGCGACCTCGAACCGGCGGCACCTGATGCCGCGTGACATGATCGACAACGAGCGTGCGACCGCGATCCATCCCGGCGAGGCGGTCGAGGAGAAAGTCTCGCTGTCAGACCGCTTCGGCCTGTGGCTGGGCTTTCACCCTTGCAGCCAGGACGAGTACCTGGCGATGATCCGCGGCTATTGCGATGCCGTCGGTCTGGACTTGCCCGACGAGGTTATCCGCGCCGAGGCGATCGAATGGCAGGCGACGCGCGGTGCCCGTTCCGGCCGCGTCGCCTGGCAGTTCTTTACCGACCTCGCCGGCCGACACGGGATGGCGGCTTAGGGGTCAGTCCCCGGCCCAGACCGCCATCTCGCTGCCACCCGGCTCGCGAAAGTGGAACCGGCGGCCGCCGGGAAAGGCGTAGATCGGCCGGGTAATGACGCCGCCCGCGGCGGTGACATCGGCCTCGGCCGCCTCCAGGTCATGGGCCTTCAAGATCACCAGGGGCGCGGTTGTCGGCCCAGCGGCAATGCCGCCATCGATCCCGGCGTCCCGCAGTTCCTGATATTCGGGCCCGTAGTCGTTGAAGTCCCAGCCGAAGGCGCGGGCGAGAAAGTCCTTTGTCCTGGGCATGTCGGGCGTGGTGAACTCGACATAGTCGATTTTCAACGGCGTCATGTCATCCTCCGCACTTGTTCACGTCTTGTTCTAGACCCTCAGAGGGTCGCGAGGCAAGCGGGCAGGGCTGTGTGTCGCCGTCAGCGCAGGATCGGCGGGCCCGGCGGTCGCGGGCGGCTGTCCTCGACCCCCATGCGCAGGCCCGCGCCGATACGGTGGGCCAGGCGCGACCAGGCCTGCGCCGGCTCCTGGGGCAGGGTGCGACGCAGAGTCTCGTCGAACAGCATCAGCCAATGCGGGAAATGCGCAGGCGCGACGTCTCCGGCGGTGCGGTGGACCTGCATCGGATTGCCGTCATAGCCGCCCTCCGCCAGGATCGCATTGCGCCAGAACCGCGCGATCTTCGCCTCGTGCGCGGGCCAGTCGGCGACGTGCCCGGCGAACACCGGGCCCAGGATTTCGTGCCGGCGGATGGCCGCGTAAAAGGTCGCGACCACGCGGTCGATCTGTTCCGGGGTGACGTCAAAGCGCGACAGGTTGGCCATGCCATGATGATGGGGGTCCCGCCGCAGCGGTGCAAGCGCGCGCGGCCCGGATCAACTGCGGCGCCGCGCCGCGGCCTTTTGCACCAGCGCCAGCACCACCGGGCCGGCCAGCTCGACCATCGTGGCAACGCCCTTGGGCGAAGCGTGCAGCCGGTCGGCCTGCAGATAGGCGGGCCGTTTTGCGACGGGGGCGGCCCGGATCGTTGCGTAAAGGTCGGGCACCAGCGGCACACCGTGGCGCGCGGCAACCTCGGCCCACATTGCGTCCCAGCGGGCCCGAAACGCCCGATCGCCGGTCGCGTGGATGCCGAGCAGCGCCACGGGACGGCCACCCTCCGCCGCCGAGTCGATGATGCTGTCGAGGTTGCGTGCCGCCCGCTCTGGCCCGAGGCCCATCAGCATGTCGTTGGCGCCCAGCTCGACCAACACGGCGTCGGGCTGAGTCCGCAACGCCCAACCGATGCGCACCCGGCCGCCATAGGTCGTGTCCCCCGACAGCCCGCCGTTGATCATCTGCACGGGCGGGCCTCCATGGTCGGCCAACCACGCGCCGAGCCGTGGCACAAAACCTTGATCGGGCGCCAACCCAAAGCCGGCGGTCAGGCTGTCGCCAAAGGCAAGCAGGCGCACCGGCGCCGGCGCCACGGCATATGCAAAGCCAGGCGCGGCCACCGCCGCGCCGAGGCCAAATGTGAAACTGCGTCGATCCATGGCCGCACGATGACCGGCAGCGAACGAATCAGCAATGCCACGCGGTCGCGAGATGGCGCGACTCACGCGGCTTTGTCTTGCGGGGCAGGGCCAAACCGGCTAGCCGCTGCTACAAAACGATCTGAAGGGACACGTGACATGGATCGCCGCCACCTGCTGATGATGACTGTGCCCGCGCTGCTCGCTCCATCGGCGCTGCTGGCCAAGACCAAGGCGCCTGCCGCCAAGGCCGCCGCCGATCCCTATGCCCCGACCGAGGTCGCGATCCGTCCTGATTTCGAGGTCGGCTCGATCGTCGTCGTGTCCAAGGATTTCTTCCTCTATCACGTTATCGCCCCCGGCGTCGCGGTTCGCTATGGCGTCGCGGTCGGAAAGGCGGAGCTGGTCTGGAAAGGCCGCGCCACGGTTGGCCGCAAGACCGAATGGCCCAGCTGGAAGCCCACCCCGGCCATGGTCAAGCGCAGCCCCGACCATTACGCGAAATACGCCGAGAACGGGATGCCGGGCGGTCCGACCAACCCCCTCGGCGCGCGGGCGCTGTATCTGTTCGATGCCAATGGCAACGACACCTCGATCCGCATCCACGGCACAACCGAGCCGAACAGCATCGGCCATGCCGTCTCGAACGGTTGCATCCGCATGCGCAACCCGGCGGTGATCGCGCTGTTCGACCAGGTTCCGATCGGCACCCCCGTCTACGTCTACTGAGGTGACGCTGACCCGCCGCCCGCCGGCCTCGGTCGATACGGGCGCGGGTTTCGACACCATCATCGACGTCCGCACCCCGGCCGAGTTCGCGCAGGACCACCTGCCCGGCGCGATCAACCTGCCGGTGCTCAGCAACTCTGAACATGCCGATGTCGGGACACTTTACCGCGCCTCGCCGTTCGAGGCGCGCAAGGTGGGCGCGGCGATGGTCGCAGCCAATGCCGCGCGTCATATCGCCGGGCCGGTTATGGCCGGTCTCGGCGGGGGCTGGCAGCCGCTGGTCTATTGCTGGCGCGGCGGCATGCGCTCGGGCGCATTCGCGACGATCCTGGATCAGATCGGCTGGCGCGTCACGGTCCTCGATGGCGGCTACAAGGCCTGGCGAAGATTGGTCGTGGCGCGCGTCGCCGATACACCGATCACTGCGCCAGTCTGGGTGCTGGATGGCGATACCGGCAGCGGCAAGACCGCGGTGCTGACGGCCATGGCGCGCCGCGGCGTGCAGGTCATCGATCTGGAGGCGCTCGCCAACCATCGCGGCAGTCTGTTCGGCGCAATGCCCGGCGGCCAGCCGTCACAAACGCTGTTCGAGAGCCGCCTTGCTGCCGCGCTCGAGGCGGTGGACCCGACCCGGCCGCTTGTGTTCGAGGCGGAATCGTCGCGCATCGGCGAGCGCCATCTGCCGAAGGCCGTCTGGGCCGCAATCGCCGCCGCCCCGCGCCTGCGCCTGCAGGTGCCGCGCCCGGCCCGCGCGGCCTTTACCGCCGCCACCTACGCCGAGACCGGCTGCGATCTCGAGGGAATCAGCGCCATCCTTGACCGCCTCGCGCCTTCCCACCCGCGCGAGCGGATCGCCGAATGGCGGACATTGGCCGCCGCACGCGACTGGGCCCCGCTGGCCGAGGGGCTGATGGCCGATCACTATGACCCGCGCTACCGCAAGCATCGCGAGCGATATGCTGATCGGGAAACCGGAGTGATCGCGGTTGATGCGTTGGATCCCCTCGGGATCGAGGCCGCGGCCGATGCCGTTTGCGCGGCGATCGCCCAGGCAACCGAGAGGGCCTAACCGGGCAGTCCATCCCGCAGAAGCTGCCGCAGCACCTGCTCCAGCTTGGCCGCACCGACCGGGGCCATGGCCTTGGTGTGATCATGGCTGATGGATTCGTCCGAAAGGCCCGCGCCCATGTTGGTGATGACCGACACGCCGGCGCAACGCAGGCCCAGGAACCGCCCGAGGATGACCTCGGGCACGGTCGACATGCCGACCGCGTCCGCGCCCAGCACTCGGGCGGCTCGGATCTCTGCCGGGGTCTCGAAGCTGGGGCCGCTGAACCAGCAATAGGTCCCGCCGGGCAGCGGAACGCCCGCCGCCTCTGCTGCCGCCCGCAAGCCGGCGCGCATGCCCCGGTCATAGGCCTCGGTCATGGGAACGAACCGCGCGTCCGACGGCTCGCCGATCAGCGGGTTGGTGCCGGCAAAGGCAATGTGGTCGTCGATCAGCATCAACCCGCCCGGCGGGATGTCAGGCCGCAGGCTGCCCGCCGCATTGGTCAGCAGCAGGCGCGTGCAGCCCAGTGCCCGGATGACCTCCAGTGCAGGGCGCATGACCGCCGGCCCGCCCCCTTCATAATAATGCGCGCGCCCGCCGAGAATCGCGACCCGCCGCCCCTCCAGCTGGCCGACCGCCAGCACCGGGTTGTGGCCGCTGACCCCGGCATGGGGAAACCCCGGCAGGTCGCTGTAGGGGATCGCCTCGCCCTCGACCGCGGCCGCCAGATGGCCGAGGCCGGAGCCGAGGATCAGGGCCAGCTCTGGCGGCGCGTCGCCGCAGCGCGCCCGGATCAGGGCCGCGGTATCATCGGCGCGCATCAGCGTTCCTTCACGTATGGCTGGCCGCCCGCGCGCGGTGGAATGGCACGACCGACAAAGCCGGCGAGGATGATCACAGTCAGGATGTAGGGCAGGGTGTTCATGAACATCGAGGGGATCGTCAGCGGGCCAAGGCTGATCTCCGGGTAGCGGTTGGCCAGTGCCTCGAGCAGGGCGAAGAGGAAGGTCGCGCCCAGGGCGGGCCAAGGGCGCCACTTGGCAAAGATCAGCGCCGCGAGCGCGATGAAGCCTCGCCCGGCAGTCATCTCCTTGACGAAACCTGCCGACAGTCCGGTCGCAAGATAGGCCCCGGCAAGGCCGCACAGCAGCCCGGCGATGGCGACCGCGCCGTAGCGCAACCGCACAACCGACACACCCGCGGTATCGACCGAGGCCGGGTTTTCACCGACCGCCCGCAGCCGCAGGCCAAAGCGCGTGCGATAAAGCAGCCACCATGTCAGCGGCACAGCCAGGAAGGCGACATAGACCAGCGGCGTGTGCCCCGAGATGACCTCGCGGTAGAGCGGCCCGAAGATCGGGACCCCCGCCAGCGCATCCGCGCCCGGCAGCGTCACCGGCGAGAACCGGGCCCCCCCTTCCAGCGCCGGGCTGCGTCCCCCGAGGCCGAACCATTTCTGTCCGAGCAGCACCGTCAGCCCGCTGGCCAGAAAGTTGATCGCAACGCCCGAAATCAGCTGATTGCCGCGAAAGGTGATCGAGGCGAGGCCGTGAACCAGCGCCATCGCCATCGCCCCGCCAATGCCCGCGGCCAATCCCAGCCACACATTGCCGGTGACATAGGCGACCGAAGCCGAGGTAAAGGCGGCCATCAGCATCTTGCCTTCGAGGCCGATGTCGAACACGCCCGAACGTTCGGAATAAAGACCGGCAAGGCAAGCCAGCAGCAACGGCGTCATCAACCGCACTGCGCTGTCGAGAACCTCGAGTGCGATGGAGTAGTTCATCAACCGCGCCCCCGGTTCAGCCACAGCCGCTCCAACGGCATGCGCACCAGATTGTCGAGCGCGCCGGTGAAAAGGATCACCAGCGCCTGGATGACGGTGATCAGTTCGCGCGGGATAGTGGTCCATAGGGCCAACTCGCCCCCGCCCTGGTAGAGGAAGCCGAACAGCAGCGCCGCCAGCAGGATGCCGAAGGGATGGTTGCGGCCCATCAGCGCGACAGCGATGCCGATGAAGCCAGCGCCCTCGACCGCGTTCAGCACCAGCCGCTCGCTCTCGCCCATGACGTTGTTGATCGCCATCAGCCCGGCCAGCCCGCCCGAGATCAGCATGGCGACAACCGTGATCCGCGTCGGCGAAATGCCGGCATAGAGCGCCGCCTTTTCCGACCGGCCAAAGGCGCGGATCTCGTATCCCAGCCGGGTGCGCCAGATGAGCAGCCAGACGAGAACGCAGGCCCCGAGCGCGATGAACAGGGTGACGTTGGCTGGGGTATTCTTGCCCCATGCGAACCCGAGGCTGGCCGCGATCTCGCCCAGCTTAGGCAGATGCGCCGCTTGCGGAAAGCGGGCCGAGGCCGGGTCCATGCTGCCCACGGGGCGCAGGATGTTGACCAGCACATAGTTCAGCAGCGCCGCGGCGATGAAGTTGAACATGATCGTCGTGATTACGATATGGCTGCCGCGCCGCGCCTGCAGCCATGCCGGGATCAGCGCCCACAAGGCGCCGAACGCGGAAGCGCCGACCATCGCTGCGGGAAGTGCCAGCGCCCAATGCGGCCATGGCACCGCCAGCAGAACCAGCGCGACCCCGAGGCCGCCCATCGCGGCTTGCCCCTCGCCGCCGATGTTGAAGAGGCCTGCGTGATAGGCCACGGAGACCGCGAGCCCGGTGAAGATGAAGTTGGTGGCGTAATAGAGGGTGAAGCCCCAGCCGTAGCTGGACCCAAGGGCGCCGGTCACCATCACCTTCAATGCCGCCCAGGGGGATTCGCCGATCAGGAGGATCACCACGGCGCTGATGGCAAAGGCGAGCAGCAGCGAGATGACCGGCACCAGGACGGCGTCGGCCCATGGCGGCAGGCCCTGCCGCACTGCGCGCGGCGGCGCAGGTGGCGCAGGATCGAGTTGCGGCGAGGCGGCGCGTTGAACGCTGTCGGTCATGTGACGGGCCGCTCCGGCATCTGGATCATCTGTCTTGCGGGGTTGCCTGGGGCAGGGGCGGGAAGGGTCATGCCGCGCCCCGCTCGGCGCCCGCCATCATCAGGCCCAGCTCCGTGGCATCGGTGGTGCCGGCATCGCGCTCGCCCATGATGCGGCCGTCGAACATCACCACGATGCGGTCGGACAGGGACATGATCTCGTCCAGTTCGACGCTGACCAGCAGGATGGCGGCGCCGGTGTCGCGCAGAGCGACGATCTGGCGGTGGATGAACTCGATGGCGCCGATATCCACGCCGCGTGTTGGCTGGCCGACCAGCAGCAGGCGCGGTCCGCGCTCGATCTCGCGGGCGCAGATCAACTTTTGCTGGTTGCCGCCGGAGAAATTCTTGGCGGGCAGGTTGCAGTCGCGGGGGCGGACGTCAAAGCGCTCCATCTTGCCCGCGGTGTCGCGGCGGATGGTATCGTTGTCCATCAGCAGGCCGCCCCAGCGGGCGTCGCGATGCTCGCCGAAGATGGCGTTCTCCCAGGCGGCGAAATCCATGATCAGGCCCTCGGCCTGGCGGTCCTCGGGGACATGGCCGATGCCGGCGGCGCGCCGAGCGGCGGCATCGGCGCCGCGGCCGATCAGCGGCAGGGGCCGGCCACCCACATGGATCTGGCCGCTGGCCTTGCTGGCGACCTCGGGGAAGCCGCCCAGCAATTCAAGTAGTTCGGTCTGGCCGTTGCCGCTGACGCCGGCGATGCCGACGATCTCGCCGGCGCGCACTGTCAGGTCGATCCCGCGCAGCCGTTCGACGCCGTCGGGGTCGATCAGGCGCAGGTCCCGCACCTCCAGAACCGGCGGGCCCGGCTGGGCGGGGGCCTTGTCGACGCGCAGCAGCACCTTGCGGCCCACCATCAGCTCGGCCAGCTCGGCCGGAGAGGTTCGGGCGGTCTCCAGCGTCGCCACCATCTCGCCTCGGCGCATGACGGAGACGTTGTCTGTGATCTCCATGATCTCGCGCAGCTTGTGGGTGATCAGGATGATCGTTTTGCCCTCGTCCCTGAGGCCGCGCAGGATGCGGAACAGGTGGTCGGCCTCGGGCGGGGTCAGAACGCCGGTCGGCTCGTCAAGGATCAGGATGTCGGCCTGGCGGTACAGCGCCTTGAGGATCTCGACCCGTTGCTGGTGGCCGACGGACAACTCGTCCACGACCTCGCCGGGATCGACGTTCAACTCGTAATCGCGCGCCAGACGCGTCAATTCGCCCCGCGCCCGGGCCAGCGAGCGGGCGAGCCAAGGGCCGTCCTCAGCCCCGAGGATGACGTTTTCGAGGACGGTGAAATTGCGCACCAGTTTGAAATGCTGGAACACCATGCCGATGCCCGCCCGGATCGCGGTCTGGCTGTCGGCGATGGTCAGGGGCTGGCCGCCGACCCGGATCTCGCCGGCGTCGGGACGGTAAAAGCCGTAGAGGATCGACATCAGGGTGGATTTGCCGGCGCCGTTCTCGCCGACAATGCCGTGGATCGTGCCACGCTGGACGGTCAGGTTGATGTCGCGGTTGGCCTGCACGGGGCCAAAGGCCTTGGAAATGCCTATCAGCTCGATCGCTGGCGGCACGTCCACGCGAACGAGGTCGGGGGCGGACGTTGCCGCCGCCCCCGCATTGCCGGGCAGGTCCTGCGGGGCCATCAGCTGGCCGGGCAGGTGTTGTCGCTCATGTAATCGTGGACCTTGACCTCGCCGGACTTGATCTTGGCGGTGGCTTCCTCGACGGCCTTGGTCATCTCGGGTGTGATCAGGGCCTTGTTGTTGTCGTCGATGGCAACGCCGACCCCGTCGGAGGCGAGGTCCATGACCCGCGTGCCCGGCTTGACGTCGGCACCCGCCTTGAACGCCTCGTAGACGGAGTTGTCGACGCGCTTGATCATCGAGGTCAGCACCTTGCCCGGGTGCAGGTGGTTCTGGTTGCTGTCGACGCCGACCGACAGGATGCCCTCGTCCGCAGCGGCCTGCAGCACGCCGATCCCGGTGCCACCGGCGGCGGCATAGATCACGTCGGCCCCTTGCGATTTCTGCGCTTTGGCCAGCTCGCCGCCCTTGACCGGATCGTTCCAGGCGGCGGGCGTCGTGCCGGTGTAGTTGACCAGGACCTTGCCGTCCGGCTTGACCGACTTGAAGCCTTCGGCATAACCGCATTCGAACTTGTGGATCAGGGGGATGTCCATCCCGCCGACAAAGCCGACGGTGCCGGTCTTGGAGGCCATCGCGGCCAGAACGCCGGCCAGGTAGCTGCCTTGCTCTTCGGTGAAGACGACGGACTGGACGTTCGGCTGGTCGACCACGGTATCGACGATGACGAACTTGGTGTCCTTGTAGTCGGGCGCGACCTTGTTCAGCACGTCGCCAAAGGCAAAGCCGGTCATGACGATGGGGTTGGCGCCGGTCTCGGCAAGGCGGCGCAGGGCCTGCTCGCGCTGCGCCTCGGACTGCATCTCCAGTTCCTTGTAGGTGCCGCCGGTTTCGGCCTTCCATTTCTCGGCGCCGTGGAAGGCGGCCTCGTTGAAGGATTTGTCGAACTTGCCGCCAAGATCATAGATCAGCGCCGGATCGGCAGCTGCGGCGACGGCACTCAGCGCGAGGCCGGCGACGCCCGCCAGCAAGGTTTTCGTGATCGTCATGGGCCAAACCCTTCCCGAGGTGACCGCGGGTCTGAGGCCCGCCTGAATAGAGGGATTTGGTCGAAGCGATCGCAGGCGGTCAATCGGAATCTTGGCCGGCACCGAGCGCCAGACGCAGGATCAGCGCGTCCAATCCCTTGCCGTAATAGCCAGGACGGCGGCCAGCCTGAGTCCAGCCCGCGGCCGCATAAAGCGCCCGCGCCGCGGCATTATCCTCGGCCACCTCGAGAAAGGCGCTGAGCGCCCCTTGCCCCTTCGCCGCGTCGGCAAATCCGCGCACGAGCCGAGCACCAAGGCCGTTGCGCCGGGCCCCCGGCGCGACGGCGAGGGTCAGCAATTCCGCCTCACCGGCAATCACCCGGCCGAGCAAGAAGCCGTCGCTCCCTCCCAGCGCGATGGCACCGGGACCTGCGAGGGCAGAGGCGATGGAGGCCGCGCTCCATGGCGCCGGGGCACCGGTAAAGCAGCGCGCGTGCAGCAGCGCGAGTTGCTGGGGATCAAGGTCATCCCCGGTGAGCACCATTTGGGAAAGGCTGCGGTCCTCCGTCATCGGCCCCTGCCGCTCACATCAGCGCGCGGCATCTGTGGGCTGAGAAGGCGCGGCCAAACCCGGCAGGATCACCGGACCAGGGTCCCGCGACGGCGCGGCATCGGCCGGGCGCACGTAGATCGGCGCTGGGCGGGGTCCCGGCTCAACCCGTCGCGCAAGGGCCTCGCGGGCGATGCCTACGGCCAGCGTTTCGGGGTTGGGCGGGGTGCAACTGCCCGGCTCGATCCGCATCGGTTCCGGGGCGCCGCTGGCGGGGAAGTCCTGCACGGCACGTTCGCCCGTCCTCAGGGGCAGCATAACTCGGACAAGGCCATTTGTATCGAGGGAAACCGGCGTGGACAGGTCGGCACCGGCAGACGGCCCGTTTGCGGGCCCGGGGTCGTCCTTCACGTTGCCTCCCGCCGCCAGTGCTTCGAGACCGCTCACCCCGATCGCCGGGATTCCCAGCCCCAGGGCCAGCCCGCGCGCCGCCGACACAGCAATGCGCGTGCCGGTAAAACTGCCCGGGCCAATGCCGACCCCGATCACGTCAAGCTGCGCCCAGCCAAGCTGGGCTTCGGCCAGCAGCGCCTCGAGCAGCGGCATCAGCGCCTCGGCCTGACCCTTGGCCATGGGCTCTGCCCGGACTGACAGCACACGCTCGCCGGACAGCAAAGCGGCCGCGCAATGCGCGGCCGATGTATCAAAGCCAAGGCAGATCGGGTCAGGCAACCGGCCGCACCTCGAGCACCTCGGGGATGTAGTGCCGCAGCAGGTTCTCGATCCCCATTTTCAACGTCAGCGTCGAGGACGGGCAGCCCGAGCAGGCGCCCTTCATGTGCAGGTAGACGATGCCGCGGTCAAACCCGTGAAAGGTGATGTCACCGCCATCCTGCGCCACGGCGGGGCGGACGCGGGTATCGAGCAGTTCCTTGATCTGGACGACGATCTGGTCGTCCTCCGGATCATGCGAGACATTGGCGACCGCCTCGTCGCCCAGGGTGACGACCGCGGGCTCGCCGGACTGGTAATGCTCCATGATGGCGCCCAGAACGCCCGGCTTGATGTGGTCCCAAGGGGCCGCATCTTCCTTGGTCACGGTGACGAAGTCCGAGCCGAGGAACACGCCGCTAACCCCGGGGACCCGGTAGATGCGCATCGCGAGGGGCGAGTTTTCCGCCACCTGGGGCGTGGGGTAATCCGCCGTGCCATCGACCAGCACCGGCTGACCGGGCAGAAACTTCAACGTCGCCGGGTTGGGGGTGGTTTCGGTTTGAATGAACATCGCGGGCCGCCTTTCATGTTGACGATGATATGTGTCCACCGGCGCTGCAGGTCAAGGCGAGGGCGGGGCGGGCGAGGTTTTGGAGCATTCGCCTGCGATACCGCGCCTGACGTCATTCCCTGCATCGGTGTAAAGGGCGTGCCGATGGCCAAGCCGATGTGACCGAATGGGCCCACCCGCGGACACAGCTGCGCGAGCGCTGGTTTTCTTTGTTCCGCCAAAGTGGTATTCAAATAGCTGAAATCGCGCAGCGTCGGGGGACCGGTTGACCATCCAGCATGATTGGCACGGTTCCGATCGGGGCAAGGCTGCGACCGTCAAGGCCGTGGACTGGTCATGGCCCGGCGCCGCGCCGCGTGCAGCCGACAGCCTCGCCCTTCGGCCCCATGCCATCGCCTCGCGCGTGGACTGGGCCAAGCGCTTGTTTGACATCGTTTTTGCCCTGCTGCTCCTGATCCCGCTTTCGGTGCTTATGCTTGCGGTAGCGGTTTTGCTCGCCATCCGGCAAGGGCGCCCGATCCTTTATGCCGCGCCGCGCATGAAAAGCCCGACCGAGGAATTCACGCAGTGGAAGTTCCGCACAATGGCGTGTGATTCTGCGGACAGCGGCGCATCGGGTGCGCACAAGAACTGGCGCATCACCCGCATCGGCCGCGTTCTGCGCCGCACCCGCATCGACGAACTGCCGCAACTGTTCAACATCCTGCGCGGCGACATGAGCTTTGTCGGACCGCGCCCGCCTCTGCGCGAATATGTAGACCGCTTCCCGCTGTGCTATGCTCGCACGCTGCAATCGCGCCCGGGCGTCACCGGCCTCGCCACGCTGATTTATCACCGGTACGAAGACCGCATCATGGCTGCCTGCGAGACCGCCGAGGCGACCGAGGCGGCCTATTACCGCCGCTGTCTGCCTATGAAGTTCAGGATCGACACCCTCTATCAGCAGCGTCACAGCCTGCGGCTCGACCTGTGGATCATCTGGCAGACGGTCATGACCGTGCTGACCAACGCTGATGTCGGCACCCGCAAGCGCCGCGGGCTGGCCCGCGCCAGGGCGCGGCGGAGGGCCTAGCCCGCAAACGGATCGACCGGGTAGGCGACGCCGGTCAGTGCCAGTCCCCCGGGCGGACAGACCGGCCCGCAGGCCGCGCGGTCGCGCGCCGCCAGCGCCTCGGCGATCCGGTCCGGTGGCCATGCCCCGACGCCCACCCGCTCAAGCGAGCCGACGATGCTGCGCACCTGGTTGTGCAAGAAGCTGCGAGCCGCGAGGCGCAGTTGCACCTCGACCCCGTAGGGGCGCGGCACGGCGGTGATCGCGATCTCGTCCAGGGTCTTTTCTGGCGAGGCCGCTTGGCACATGGCCGATCGGAAGGTGGTGAAATCGTGCCGCCCGATAAGATGTGCCGCACCAGCCCGCATCGCCGCCAGATCGAGTGGCTGGCGGATGTGCCAGACCTGGCCCGCATCCAGTACCGGCGGCGCGCGCCGCGACAGGATGCGGAACAGGTAGCGCCGGCCGATGGCGGAAAAACGGGCGTTGAAATCGTCGGTCACCAAGCTGGCGGCGATGATCGCCACCGGATCGGGACGAAGATGGGCGTTCAGGGCGGCGGCGAGGCGGAACGGATCCCATTCCCGCGCCAGATCGGCATGGGCGACCTGCCCGCTGGCATGAACGCCGGCATCGGTGCGCCCGGCCGCCGCGATCCGTGCGCCGGCCGCGAAACCCGGATCAATCCGGGCCAGCGCGGCTTCGATCCGGCCTTGCACGGATGGCTGGCCTTGCTGCGCTTGCCAGCCGGCGAACGGGCGACCGTCGTATTCGATCAAGAGGGCGTAGCGCGGCATTAGTGGCGCACTGGGACGGCCAGCCTCACTGCCTGACCTTGTCGGCGGGGGTGCGCAGCAATTCGTCCAGGGTGACGGCGCGCTGATCCTCGACCTGAGCCGTCGTAGGCGCCACTGCAGCAGCATCGATTCCGCCCGAGGGGGCGGCCAGCCCCTCACGCGCCAGACGCTCGCGCAGTACGCTGATCTCGATAGACATGTCGGTTCGGCCGCCCTCGATCATCCGGGCTGAGCGTGCGGCGAATTCGGTCGTCAGATCGCCCATCAAAGCCTGCCAGGCGCCGCGGGACGCGGAATCGCGGGTGCGGGCAAAGATGTCGGCGAACTTGATCGTCGCATCGCGCGCGCCCAGCAGCCAGACGCCCAGATAGCGCCGGGCCGAGGCCAACTCGGTCGGGTTGTCCTCAAGCCGGCCGAAAAGGCCGCGGGCGGTCGCGGCGAAACGCGCGACTTCGTCCTCGATGGCGGGATCGCCGGTGCGCTGCACGGCGGTCTGCATTGCGGCAAGGTGGGCCTCGGCCTCGGCGATGATCCGGGCGATGCGGTCCTGCTGGAACGCGTCGGTATCGGACATGCCCTTGTCGCGCATCGGATCGCCGCCGAAGGACAGCCAGTGCAGCGCGCCGCCGACCA
The DNA here is from genome assembly GCF_003324675.1 of Paracoccus suum. NCBI lineage: Bacteria > Pseudomonadati > Pseudomonadota > Alphaproteobacteria > Rhodobacterales > Paracoccaceae > Paracoccus > Paracoccus suum. Next base: position 208,180 of record NZ_CP030918.1, on the reverse strand, counting down.
AGCCGATGATGCCGGCCCCGGCCAGCGCACCCGGCTCGGCCGCGCCGATAGCAAGGCCGAGGCCGGTCAACACACCGCCGAAGAGCTTGCGCGGATAGGCCGGGCGACGGGCGACGCGGCGGGCATCATAGGCCGCCTCGGCCTGCAATCCTTCCCGGGTCAGCATCATGCCGGCGGCGATGATGCCAAAGCCGGCGAAATTGGCGGCCATGCCGGCGGGGTCCTGAAAGAACGCAGTCATCAGCAGCGGCGAGGCTGCGGCCGTGATCCATGCGGTCCGCGATTCCAACCGGTGGCGCAGATGACCTGGGGCCGCGCGCAGCGGTACCGATGCCTCCTCGGGCTCTTTCGCCCCGGGCGAGAATTGCCCCCCGAACCGCACCGCCATGGCTCAGCCCGCCCCGAACAGCGCGGCGTAAAGCGTCAGCCCGACAAGCAGGACAAAGGACAGGCGGCTTTTTGTGGTGGGGGACATCTCGCCTCCAGGCGGCAGAGTTGCCGGGCATAAAGGGCGGCCCGCGGCCATCACGGCGCCAAGGGGGAATGGAGCGGGCGGCGGGAATCGAACCCGCGTCTCTTGCTTGGAAGGCAAGGGTCTTACCATTACACAACGCCCGCGTCGCCCGGGATATATGTCGCGTGCGGCAGGGGTGCAAGCGTCGCGCGATGGCGGACCGGATGCCGGCAGATTAACGCAAATGCGCCCGGTCTCGGCCGGGCGCGGGGAGCGCAGGGAACGGTCGCCCGACCTCTACATGACGGTCTTTACGAGCAGCAGCGAGACCGTCGTGACGAAGCCCAGACCGAACAGTCCCAGCATCAGCGGCTTCAGGCCGCGGTTGCGCAGCTGGCGCAGGTCCATGCCGAGGCCCATCGCCGCAAGGCCGGTGACCATGCAGAAGGCCGAGGCGAGCGACAGGTGAGGGCGCGTCCAATCGGGCACGATGCCGGTGCTGTTGATCCCGACAAGGACCAGGAACCAGATCACGAACCACGGAAACGGTGCCTGCGCAGCGGTGCGGCGGCCGGTGCGGGCAAAGGCGGTCATGGTGATTATCAACGGCGCCAGCAGCATGACGCGGATCAGCTTGGTCAGTGTCCCGACCTGCCCGGATTCCACCCCGCGCTGGAAGGCGGCTGCGGTGACCTGGGCGACCTCGTGGATGCTGGCGCCGGTCCAGACGCCGAATTGCGGCGTCGAAAGCCCCAGCACCGGGGCCAGCAGCGGCAGGGCCAGCATGGCGATGGTGCCGAACAGGGTCACGCAGGCGACGGCGTAGCCCACGTCCTCTTCCTCGCCGCGCGCGACGGCGTTCGCGGCGACAATGGCCGAGGCGCCACAGACCGAGGTGCCTGCAGCGATCAGCTGTGACAGCGGCAACGGCACGCCGATCAGGCGGCCGACGCCGACGACCGCCGTATAGGTCGCGGCGAGGGTCAGGCCGGCGACGAGCAGCGGCGCGAGGCCAAGACTGATGATCGCGGTGAGCGTCACCTGGGCCCCAAGCAGGATGATCCCCAACCGCAGGACCGGGCGGGTCGCAAAGCGCAGGCCGGGCGTGAACTGCTCGCCCGGTGCGACCAGCAGCCGGATGGCGATGCCGACGAAAACCGCGACCAGCATCGGACTGAGCGCGCCGATGCCGGTCATGCTGCGCAAGGTCAGCGCAGCGGCGGCGATGGCGCCCGCAAGGGCCAGGCCGGGCACTTTTCCGCCCCAGAAGGTTGCAGGTAAAATATTCTCGTTTGCGGCGCTCATTTGGAAAATCCTTTCGACAGCCATCCGCTATCGCGGCAGCCACCGATCGGTCCAACGAATTGCATTTCACAAACCGTTCGTTATTAACGATTGAATGACCATCGAGCAGTTGCGCATTTTTCTGGAGGTCGCGCGCCTCAGCCACGTCACCCGCGCCGCCGAGGTTCTGGGCCTGACGCAATCTGCGGTCAGCGCAGCGATCATGGCGCTCGAGGCGCGCCACGGCGTTGCGCTGTTCCACCGCGTCGGCCGCCGGATCGAGATCACCCCCGCAGGTACCGTCCTGATCGACCATGCCCGCCAGATCCTGCGTCAGATGGCCGAGGCGGAGGCGGCGCTGAACGACAGCAGCGGGCGGATCGCCGGACCCTTGCGGGTGCAGGCCAGCCAGACCGTCGCCAGCTATTTCCTGCCGCCGGTGCTCGTCGCCTATCGCTCGCGCTATCCCGATGTCTTGCTGGGCTTTGCCGATGGCAACACGGCCTCGGTTGCGCAGGCGGTCGCGGATGGCGAGGCCGACCTCGGGGTAGTCGAAGGGCTGGTGCTGCGGCCCGAGATCGAAGTCACACCGTTGATTTCGGACCGGCTGGCGGTGCTGGTCGGGCCGCGCCACCCTTGGGCCGATGGTCGGCGGTTGCGGAAGCCGGACCTCCAGGCCGCGTCATGGGTGCTGCGCGAAGCCGGGTCGGGCACGCGCGCCGCCTTTGATGCGGCGCTGGCTGCCGAGGGGATCGACAGCGCGCAACTGGCGGTGACACTGGAGTTGCCGTCGAACGAGGCCTGCATCGCAGCCGTCGAGACGGGTCACGCAGCGACAGCGATTTCCGAGCGCGCGGCTGCAGCCTACCTGGCGCAGGGGCTGATCATCGCCGCCGGCCATGATTTTGCCCCGCGTTGGTTCACTTTATTGCGGCACAAGGACCGAGCGCCGGGGCCAACGGCGCGCGCGTTCATGGAGATGGTCCGCGCTTACGCGGACGGCGAGGGTTTGGACTGACTGCCGGCACTCCCGATGCTTTCTGGAACGGCACGGGCGCCCCTTCGGGCTGGCAGAGAAGGATGGTCAGCGGGGCCGCCAGATCGTCATTCGCCAGCCGGCACAGCCGGCCCGAGGCGATATCCTCGGCCACGACTCGTTCTGGCAGCCACGCCAGGCCGCCGCCCAGCAGCGTTTCGGTCCGCAGCGAATCGACCAGCGCCGTCTGATAGACCAGCCGCACCGGCCGTTGCTGTTCCAACTTGGCGACGAGGGCCTCGGACAGGCGGCCCAGGAACGAATGCTTGTGATAGCCCAGCAGCGGGACAGGCTGGCCCCCCGGCCCCGGCGGCGCGGCGATCCAGTCCAGCCCGGGCGCATGGACCGGGATGAAGCGATCCTCGCCGATCACGGTCGAACTGATGGCCTGCCCGTCCAGATCGCTCGCCTCGGCGGCATGTTGGTAGCAGATCAGGAACTGGCAGGCGCCGTTCATCAGCATCGCGACGCATTCGTCGAGGTCGGCCGCGACCACAGAAGGGATCGCCTTCTCCGCCGCTGCGCAGCCGCGCCACCACAAGGGGAAAAAGCCGGCGGCCAGCGAATGCGGCATGGCAAAGCGCGCCACCCCGTCCGCCTGCCCACGCGCCCGCGCTGCCCGCCGGCTGCGATAAAGGTCGGCGACCACCTGTTCGGCGACCGGCAGGAAGGCGGTCCCGGGATCTGTCAGCGAGACCGGATAGCTGCTGCGATCGAACAGCGTCTGACCGTACCATTCCTCGAGCGCGCGCACCCGCCTGCTGAGGGCAGGCTGAGTCACATGGCGCAGCCGCGCGGCAGCAGAGAAGTTACGGGCCCGGGCGACCGCGACGAAATCTTCCAGCCAGTTCAATTCCATGGCGCGCCCCTTTTTCGCGCGTTATGCGGAAACGGAATAGTTTTGTCAAAAAGCGGCATTGGACGGCGCGGCGCCATCGCCCATAGTTTGCGCCGATGGAAAAAGCTTCCCTCGGCAAACATCTGACGCTGGGCGTTATCGGCGGCATGGGGCCGACGGCCAGCCTCGATTTCCTGTCCAAGCTGATCGCGGCCACACCTGTCACCTGTGAGCAGGACCACATCCGCGTCATTCTGGACAGCAATCCCAAGGTACCCGAACGCAACCAGGCGATCAGTGCCCAAGCGCGGGGCGAGACTCCCGAACTGGGCGATCCCGGCCCGGAGCTGGCGGCCATGGCGCGGGGCCTGCAGGTGGCCGGGGCGGATTTTCTGATCATGGCATGCAACACCGCCCATGCCTTCGCGCCGGAGATCAAGGCGGCGATCACCATTCCATTTGTCAGCATGGTGGACGAGACGGTGGCCCACGCCGCGGCGACCGCTCGCGGTGCGGTCGGAATCCTGGCCACGCAAGGCTGCGTCGACGCCGCCCTTTACCAGACCGCACTCGATGGTGTGGGCATCAAGGCGATCGTACTGGAGCCGGAGGCCCAGGCACGCTTCATGGAACTGCTGCACGAGATCAAGCTGGGCGACCTGTCGGGCCGTGTGCGCGCCGGCATGGCCGAACTTGGCCGCAGCCTGATCCGTCGCGGGGCCGGTGCTATCATCGCCGGCTGCACCGAGGTCCCTTTGGTGCTGAGCCAGGACGATATCGAGGTTCCGCTGCTCGACAGCACCGACCATCTTGCGCGGCGCTGCGTGCGCTACGCTCGCGGCATTGAGCCGTTGCCCAAGCCGCTGGCCCCCATCCGCAACAATGCAAAGGTCTGAGCAATGCATCTGTCCCGCTTTCCGCGCGTGCGCATCGGCCATTCGAACACGCCCCTTGAACCGATGCCGCGGCTCAGCGCCGAGTTGGGCGGCCCGGATCTTTGGATCAAACGGGACGACTGCACGGGCCTGGCGACGGGGGGCAACAAGACCCGCAAGCTGGAGTTTCTGATCGCCGACGCGCTGGAGCAGGGCGCCGACACGGTGATCACCCAGGGCGCGACCCAGTCCAACCACGCCCGTCAGACGGCCGCGGCCGCCGCCAAGGTCGGCCTTGCCTGCGTCATCCTGCTGGAGGACCGGACGGGCTACACCGACGCCGCCTATACCGGCTCGGGCAACGTGCTGCTGGATCATATCCTCGGAGCGCCGACGCGCACCTATCCGGGCGGCACCGATATGGCCGCCGCGATGGAGGAAGTTGCCGAAGAACTGCGCGGCAAAGGGGCCAAGCCCTACGTCATCCCCGGAGGCGGCTCGAACCCGGTCGGCGCACTGGGCTATGTCAACTGCGCGATCGAGTTGGTGGCGCAGGCGCACGAGATGGGCCTGCGCATCGACCACCTGGTCCATGCCACCGGCAGCGCCGGCACCCAGGCGGGACTTGTCGCCGGCCTCGAAGGGATGCGCAGCGGGATTCCCGTCCTCGGGATCGGCGTCCGGGCGCCGAAGGAAAAGCAGGAAGAGAATGTCTACAAACTGGCGGCCGCCACCGCCGATCTGCTGGGCATCCCCGGCGCCATTGCGCGCGAATCCGTGCGCGCGAATTGCGATTATGTCGGGCAGGGCTACGGCATCCCGACCGACGGCATGGTCGAGGCAGTGGCGATGCTGGCCCGGACCGAGGGCGTGTTGCTGGACCCGGTCTATTCGGGCAAGGGCATGGCTGGCCTGATCGACCTGTGCCGCAAGGGACATTTCAAGAAGGGCGAGAACGTGGTGTTCCTGCACACTGGCGGCGCAGTGGGCCTCTTCGGCTATGTCGACGCCTTCACTCACGTGCAGCCCGACTTCGACAGCACCGTCGCCCATAGCTGATCCGCTTTCCGAACCCGCGAGTGATTCCATGACCAATGACCTGCAACTGCAAACGGCCCGCAAACCCGACGCGCGCACCTGGGACGGTCCCGCGTCCCGCATCCGCGAGGCGCTGGACCGCTGTCCCCGGCTGGCCCTGTCCCATGGGCCAACGCCGCTGGAACGGATGGAGCGTCTCGAGGCGGCGCTGGGTGGGCCGAAACTGTGGGTCAAGCGGGATGATTGCACCGGCCTCGCCACCGGCGGGAACAAGACGCGCAAGCTGGAATATCTGGTCGGCGAAGCGCTGGCAGTAGATGCGGACACGTTGATCACCACGGGCGCCGTCCAGTCGAACCACGCTCGCCAGACCGCTGCGGCGGCGGCCAAGGCAGGCTTGGACTGCGTTCTCGTCCTGCTGGACAAGGTGCCGATCCAGGACGCGGCCTACCAGTTCGGCGGCAACGTGCTGCTGGATCACCTGCTGGGCGCGACCATCCGGCGCTATCCCGCGGACGCCGACCCCGTGGCTGAGATGGAGCGAATCGCGGCGGAGTTGCGGGCGGCCGGCAAGCGGCCCTACATCATCCCCGGCGGCGGCTCTAACCCGGTCGGCAGCCGCGGCTACGTCGAATGCGCGCTGGAGTTGGCCGAACAATCGGCGGCGCAGGGGTTCGAGCCTGATGCGGTCATTGTCGGTGCGGGGAGTGCCGGCACACAGGCAGGCCTCGTCGCGGGTCTCGTCGGGCTGGGCCTAAAAACGCAGGTCATCGGCGTCAGCGTGGGACCGGAGCGCGCACCGCTGGAGGAACTGGTTGCGCAGATGACGGCACAGACCATGGCTGAACTGGACCTCGGCCCGCTCGACCGTGCGCGCATCGAGGCCGACGACGGCTACGTCGGGCCGGGCTACGGCCTGCCGACCGACGCGATGGTCGAGGCCGTCGGCATGGCCGCGCGGCTGGAGGCGCTGGTGCTGGACCCGGTCTACACCGGCAAGGCCATGTCCGGCCTGATCGGTGCGGCGCGCGCGGGCCGTTTCGATGGCATGCGGAACGCGATCTTCATTCATACCGGCGGCAGCGTCGTCATCGGCAATTATCGCGGCTCCTTCGCTGTGCCGGGCGATCCCGCATGACCGCGCCCTTCAGCGCAGTCATTTGCAGCTCGCCGGTCCTGTCGGTCCAGAACCTGACGGTCGAATTCCCGACTGACGAAGGCGCGCCGTTTCGCGCGGTGGACGATCTGTCACTGAGCATCGCCCCCGGCGAGGCGCTGGCGGTGGTCGGGGAATCCGGGTCGGGCAAGTCGGTGACCTCGCTTGCGGTAATGCGGCTGGTCGAGTTCGGCGGCGGCAAGATCACCGGCGGCACGGTCCAGCTGACCGGCCGCTCGGGCGAGGCGATGGACCTGACCCGCACCGACCTGCAAGCGATGGAGAAGATCCGCGGCAACGACGTCGCGATGATTTTTCAAGAGCCGATGACCGCGCTGAATCCCGTCTTTACCGTCGGCGAGCAGATCGCCGAGGTGGTGCGGCTGCATGAAAACCTCGGCCAGCGCGAGGCGCGGGCCGAGGCGCTGCGGATGCTGGAAAAGGTCCGCATCCCCGATGCCAAGGGCATCCTCGATCGGCACCCGCACCAACTGTCCGGCGGGATGCGCCAGCGGGTCATGATCGCCATGGCCCTGGCGTGCCGGCCGCGCCTGCTTATCGCGGACGAGCCGACGACCGCGCTCGACGTGACGATCCAGGCGCAGATCCTGCGGCTGATCCGGCTTTTGCAGGACGAGATGGGCATGGCCGTGATGTTCGTCACCCATGACATGGGCGTCGTGGCCGAGGTGGCAGACCGCGTGCTGGTAATGCGCCACGGCAAGAAGGTCGAGGAAGGGACGGTCGAGGCTGTCTTTCACGCCCCGCGGCACCCCTATACCAAGGCCCTGCTTGCGGCGGTCCCCCGGCTCGGCGCGCTGAATGGCCAACCGTTGCCGCGCCGGTTTCCGCTGCTGAATGCGGATGCCGATGTCGCCCCGGTCGAGGCTGCGGCGCAGGATACCGTGACGGGCGAGGCCCCGGTCCTGCAAGTGCGCGACCTCGTCACCCGCTTTGATATCCGCAAGGGACTGTTCGGCCGCGTCACTGGCCGTGTCCATGCGACAGAGCATGTCAGCTTTGACCTCAAGCGTGGCGAGACGCTGGCGCTGGTCGGGGAATCCGGCTGCGGAAAATCGACCACCGGGCGCACGATCATGATGTTGCAGCCGCCAGACAGCGGGCAGGTGCTGCTGCATGGCGCCGACATCTTCAGCACGCGCGGCGCAGACCGCCAGAAGATGCGCCAGCGCATCCAGTACATCTTTCAGGACCCGGCGGCCTCGCTCGATCCCAGGATCAGGGTCGGCTATTCGATTGCCGAGCCGCTGATTACCCACGGCCTTGCCAAGGGCGCGGACATGCAGCGCCGGGTGGCCGAGTTGCTGGTCGATGTGGGGCTGCAGCCCGAACACGCCGCGCGCTATCCGCACCAGTTCTCGGGCGGGCAGCGCCAGCGGATCTGCATCGCCCGGGCGCTCGCAGGCGATCCCGAAGTGCTGATCGCCGACGAGGCGGTCGCGGCGCTTGATGTCTCGATCCAGGCGCAGGTCGTCAACCTGCTGATGGACCTGCAGCAAAAGCGCGGCCTCAGCTACATCTTCATCAGCCATGACATGGCCGTCGTCGAGCGGGTCAGTCACCGCGTTGCAGTCATGTACCTTGGCCAGATCGTCGAGATCGGCCCGCGCGCCGCGATCTTCGAGAACCCGCAGCATCCCTACACCCGGCGCCTGCTTGCGGCCGTGCCGATTGCCGATCCAGAGCAGCGCAACCGCGAGCGCCCGCTGATCGAGGGCGAGATTCCCAGTCCGATCCGTGCGCTCGATAACCCGCCTGTCCTGGCCCCGCTGGTGCCTGTCGGGCCAGGCCATTTCGTCGCCAGGCATCCGATCGGCGACTTCAACTGACTGATTTTCAAGGGGAGGAAAGAAAAATGAACCTGAGATCCATCCTGCGGACCACCGCGCTTGCCGCATCGGTCCTGCTGCCCTCGGCCCTTTGGGCCAAGCCGGTTACGGTCGCGGTCTATGCCAACCTGACCGGCCTCGATCCGGCCAACGTCAACGACTTCCTGTCGCAAAGCTCGACCCGGCTGATGTACCAGGGCCTGTTCAGCTTTGACCAGAAGATGAAGATCACCCCTTTGCTGGCCGAGAGCTACGAGGCCAACGACGACGCCACCGAATTCACGATCAAGCTGAAGTCCGGCATCAAGTTCCACGACGGCACCGATTTCAACGCCGAAGCCGTCAAGGTGAACATCGACCGCCTGCGCGATCCGGCCAACAACCTGTCGCGCCGCAGCCTGGTGTCCATGGTCAGCGACGTGCAGGTTGTCGATGACACGACCGTCAAGCTGATCCTTGAAAAGCCGTTCGGTGCGATGATCGCCTCGCTGGCGCACCCGGGCGCGATGATGATCTCTCCCGCGGCGCTTGAAAAGCACGGCAAGGAGGTAAATCGCAACCCGGTCGGCACCGGCCCCTTCAAGTTCGTCAGCTGGTCGGCCGACACGCTGGAAGTGACCAAGAACGACGACTACTGGAAAGAGGGCTTGCCCAAGGTCGAGGGCGTGACCGTCAAGTCGGTGCCCGAATCCGGCGCGCGCTTTGCGATGCTGCAAACCGGCGAGGCGCAGTTTGTTCCGTCCTTCCCGCCCGAACTTCTGGAAGCCGCCGCCAAGAATCCGAAACTGGACGTCATCACTGAGGATTCAATCTTTGAATTCTACACGACGATGAACACGACCAAAAAGCCGTTCGACGACAAGCGCGTGCGCCAGGCGATGAACTACGCGATCGACAAGGAGGCCTTCTGCAAGGTCGCCTTCGGCCCGGGCTGCATGCCGGCGGATTCGATCATTCCGCCGCTGCTGTCCTTCCACGCGGCTCAGACGCCCTATCCCTATGACCCGGAAAAGGCCAAGGCACTGCTGAAGGAGGCCGGCTACGAGAACGGCTTCGAGACCGACCTGTGGAGCGGCTCGTCCACGGAAGTCCAGCGTGGTGCGCAGGTGCTGCAGCAGCAACTGGCTCAGGTCGGGGTCAAGGCGAACGTCATGCCGCTGGAATCCGGCGTTGCCACCGAAAAGATCTGGTCGGTTCAAAAGCCCGAGGATGCCACGGTGCAGATGTATTACACCGGCTGGTCCTCCTCGACCGGGGATGCCGACTGGGGCATCCGCCCGCTGCTCTACTCGGAAAGCTTCCCGCCCAACCTCTTCAACGTCGCCTACTACAAGAACGACCAGGCCGACGCCGCGATCAAGGGCGCCATCGGCACCGCCAAGGACGAGGACCGCGCCAAGTTCTATGCCGAGGCCCAGAAGATCGTCTGGGACGACGCGCCCTGGATCTTCCTGTCCGTGCCCAAGAACTATTCGGCCAAGCAGAAGGCGCTGTCGGGCGTCTATATCCAGCCCGACCGCATGTTCGTTGTCGAGGAGGCCGAGTTCACCGAGTGATCGACGGCGCCCGCCCCCCGCGACGGGGGGGCGGGCACGCTATCGGGGCGATCTCCACCGCTGAAATCAGGATGGGTGCATGCTGGGTTATCTGGCCAAACGACTCGTATCGACCGGGACGGTTCTCGTTCTGGTGATGATGTGCACATTTGCATTCGTGCACATGCTGCCGGGCGATCCCGCGCGCCTGGTCGCCGGACCGACCGCCGCGGTCGAGGATGTGCAGGCGGTGCGCCAGGCCCTGGGCCTCGACAAGCCGCTGCCCGAGCAATTCGTCAGCTACGTCAGCCGGCTCGCCCATGGGGATCTGGGAACCTCCCTGAAGACCCGCCGGCCCGTCGCGACCGAGATTGGCGAGCGCCTCATGCCCACGGTCTGGCTGACGGTGACGGCGATGAGCTGGTCGACCCTGATCGGCCTTCTGATTGGGGTGATGTCCGCGGTCAGGCGTGGCCGCTGGCAGGACCACCTGGGGATGCTGGTCGCGGTGTCCGGCATTTCCTTCCCGCCGTTCTGGCTGGGCCTTTTGCTGATTAACCTGCTGTCCGTCCGCCTCGGATGGCTGCCGACCGGTGGTTACGGCACCTGGCAGCATTTCATCATGCCCTCGATCACGCTGGGCGTGGGCGTCGCCGCCGTCATGGCGCGCTTTACCCGCAGCTCGTTCGTCGAGGTCGCGCGCGAGGATTATGTGCGCACCGCCCGCGCCAAGGGCGTACCAGAGCGTCAGGTCATCTGGCGCCATGCCCTGCGTAACGCGCTCATCCCCATCACCACGATGGTCGGCTTGCAGTTCGGCTTTCTTCTCGGCGGCTCGATCGTGGTCGAGAGCGTCTTTTCCTGGCCGGGCCTCGGCCGGCTGCTGGTCGATTCCGTTTCCTACCGCGACTACCCCGTGATCCAGGCGCTGATCTTGCTGTTTTCGATCCAGTTCATCCTGATCAACCTCATTGTCGACGTCCTCTATGTCGTGGCCAATCCGGAGATCCGATACTCATGAGCATTGCATCCCCGATCGACACTGCACCCACCGCGCGCGGGGTCAGCCGCCCGACCACCGAGTTCTGGCGCCGCTTCCGGCGGCAAAAGCTGGCGCTCGGCGCGCTGGGTTTCCTGGTGCTGCTCGTGCTCGCGGCGATCTGCGCGCCCTGGATTGCGCCCTATGATCCGACCGCGGCCGACTATAACGCCGTTCTGCAGGGACCGACCCAAGGCCACTGGGCCGGCACCGACGCCTATGGCCGGGACATCTTCAGCCGGATCATCTGGGGCGCGCGCATCTCGCTGACGGTCGGCCTGCTGTCGGTCAGCATCGGCGCCCTGGTCGGCGTCACAATCGGCATGATCGCTGGTTATTACGGCGGCATCATCGATGGCTTCATCATGCGGTTTTGCGATCTGTTGCTGGCCTTTCCCGGCATCCTGCTGGCTATCGCGGTCATCGCGATCCTCGGGCCGGGCGTGACCAACGTCATCTGGGCGGTCGCGGTGTTCTCGATCCCGGTCTTTGCGCGCCTCGCGCGCGGCACCACGCTGCAGCTGAAGCGCGCGGTCTATGTCGATGCGGCCCGCGCCATCGGCGTGTCCGACCGAGCGACCATTCTGCGCCATATCCTGCCGGGCACGCTGCCGAACATCATTGTCTATTTCTCGCTGCGGATCGGAACTTCGATCCTGACGGCGGCGGCGCTGTCCTTCATCGGCCTCGGCGCGCAGCCGCCCAGCCCCGAATGGGGCGCGATGCTGGCGGACGGGCGGACATACATGGGCGTCGCCGATCACCTGACGCTGTTCCCGGGCCTCGCGATCTTCCTGACCGTGCTTGCCTTCAACCTGCTGGGCGACGGGCTGCGCGACGCGCTGGACCCCAAGCTGAACCGCAACTGACGCCTGGAAGCGACGAACATGACCCCGAGTTTTGACGAAACCATCGAGCGCCGCGGCACTCTGTGCCGCAAGTGGGATGATCTGCAGCCGTTTTACGGCGTGACCGATCCCGCGGCGCTGGGTATGTGGGTTGCCGACATGGATTTTCGCGCGCCGCCCTGCGTGCGCGCCGCACTGGAAACCACTGTCGCGCATGGCATCTATGGCTATCCGGGCAACAACGCCCCTTATCTCGCCGCGATCCGCTGGTGGATGGCGAACCGCCACGGCTGGCAGATCACCGACGCGGACATCATGACGGTGAACGGCTTGGTCAATGGCACGGCCATGGCTATCGAGGCGCTGACCCAGCCGGGCGACGGCATCATTCTGATGACACCGGTCTATCACAACTTCGCCCGCGTGATCCGCGCCGCCGGTCGCGAGGTCGTGGGCCTGCCCATGGCGCTGCGCGATGGCCGGTACGAGCTCGACTGGCCGGCGTGGGAGGGGATGCTGACGGGGCGCGAGCGGATGTTCATCCTGTGCTCGCCGCACAACCCCGGCGGCCGCGTCTGGTCCAAGGCTGAACTGCGTCAAATTGCCGATTTCTGTCGCAGCCATGATCTAATCCTCGTCAGCGACGAGATTCACCACGACCTCGTGTTGCCCGGCGGACCCGCCCACCACGTCACGGCGACCGTCGCGCCCGACATCGCCGACCGGCTGGTCACGATGACAGCGGCGACCAAGACCTTCAACATCGCTGGCGCGCATCTGGGCAATGTGATCGTCACCGATCCGGCCCTGCGCGCGCGGTACCAGGCGCGGGTGCAAGCGCTGGGCATCTCGCCGGGCCTGTTCGGCCTGCCAATGGTAACGGCCGCCTACTCGCCCGAAGGCGCGGCCTGGGTCGATCAGCTAACGGCATACATCGACGGCAATGCGCGGCTGTTCAACGCGGCGATGAACGCGATCCCTGGGGTGCAGGCGATGGACCTGGAGGCGACCTATCTGGCTTGGGTAGACTTTGGTGCGTTGGGTATGACCAGCGACAAGCTGCATCAGAGGATCGAGGGGAGCGCCCTGATTGCCGCCAACCATGGCGAGACTTTCGGGCCCGGCGGCGAGAACCGGATGCGCTTCAACCTCGCCATGCCGCGTGCGCAGGTGGCCGAGGCGGCCGAGCGCTTGCAGCGGGCCTTTGCGGATATTCAGTGATGGCAAGGGCAGCTCAGGCGGCCTGCGCGACGCGAGCCTTTGCACCAAGGTTTAGTCTCGAGGCTGCTACCTTGACCGGCACGTCTCACCGCGGCGTGAGGAATTGATAGCTATCCTCGGCTTGGGCCTCCGGGACTATTGACGCCGCCGGCGATAAGTCTCGTCCATTGATGGATTTTTCTCGCTCGCCAGAAAAGTTCCCTAGGGTTCCCGTCTTGAAGCAATCGTGATCGACGCATAGTCTGGTTAACCAGAAAGGCTGCGCCGACTTGTCCTTTGCGACCGTCGCGGTCCCATCCATCCATCCGTGCCGGACCATCAAAGATGAAATGCTTCCGCTCGATTCTGCATGCCGGCCTGATGGCGGGTGGGCTTACCGTGGCACCGCTGTCCGTCTTCGCGCAGGAGGGGGGGCCTCCCGGCGCGCCGCCGCCGCCCCCGGTCACGGTGGTCACCGTGCAGCCCGAGGATGTGACGCTGACCGCGATGCTGCCCGGCCGGGCCCTGCCCTCGGCCGAGGCCGAGCTGCGCCCGCAGGTCAGCGGCATCATTACCGAGCGGTTGTTCGACGAGGGCCGCGCGGTCAAGAAGGACCAACCCCTCTACCGCATCGATCCGCGCAGCTACCAGGCCGCCGTCGCGCAGGCCGAGGCGGTGCTGTCGCAAGCCACCGCCACCGCCGACGCGGCGCGCCGCGATGCCGAGCGGGTCGGCACCCTGCGGGACCGCCGAGTCGCCAGCGAGCAGACCCAGGACACCGCGATCGCGACCCGCGATGCCGCCGAGGCTGCGGTCGATGCCGCCCGCGCAGGGCTGGACGGCGCGCGGCTGGACCTCGAGCGGACGACCATCACCGCGCCGCTGGACGGGGTGATCGGCCTCGCGCTCGCCTCGCAGGGGCAACTGGTCACGGCCAGCCAGACCAGCCCGCTGGCCGTGATCCGCCGGATCGATCCGATCCAGGTTGATGTGACCCAATCCGCGGCCGAGATCGTCCGGTGGCAGCGTCAGGGCGGTGCCGCCTCGCTGCCGGCCGGCGCCGACCAGACGGTCCGGCTGCATCTGGCCGATGGCACGGTCTACGACCACACCGGCTCGCTGACGGGGGCCGAGCCGCATGTCGACGAGACCACCGGCGTCGTGACCCTGCGGATGGAGTTCGAGAACCCGGACCGTCTGTTACTGCCGGGCATGTATGTGCTGGCCGAGATTCCGCAGGCAAAGCTTTCGGGTGTCGTCCTCGCCCCGCAGGAGGGCGTGACGCGCGACCGCCGCGGCCGCCCGATTGCCTATGTGATCGGGGCCGACAACAAGGTCGAGGAACGCCAACTCGATATCGTTCAGGACCGCGGGAATAGCTGGGTGGTGCGCGAGGGCCTCGCCGTCGGTGACCGGCTGGTGGTCGCGGGCTTCCAGTCCATCCAGCCTGGCATCGTGGTGAGCCCGGAGGAACGCGGCGCCGCGCCGCCGGAGGGCGGCGCACCGGGCCAACCGGGTGCGGGGGCTGGGGGCGGCGCCGCCGCCGGATCGGCCGCGACGGGCGATGCAGCAACCGGCGCCGAGCCGGCCAACGCTGGCGCGGATACACCAGCCCGCAGGGAGGGTGCGACTGGCGCAGCGGCCGAGCCGAGCACGGGGGTTGCGGGTCCCACAGGCAAGGCCGCTGCTGACCAAGCAAAGCCCGAGACAACAACTGCACCTGCCGCGGAGCCGGCCAATACAGACACCTCGGCGCCGACAGATACAGCCGCCCCGGAAACCGACTCTCCCGCAGAGAAGCCGGCAACGACGGCGGCACCGGGCGCAGAGCCAAACGCCGCGCCCGCAGATACCCCCGCGGCGGATGCCGCTGCCCCCGATGCGAAACCCGCGCCGGATGCAGGGCCCCCAGCGACCCCAACCGAAAGCCAGGCCGGCGGCAACTAGGCCGTACCCCGGAACGCCAGCGAAAGCACAGTCATGGCCCGATTTTTCATTGATCGACCGGTTTTCGCTTGGGTCATCTCGATCATCATCATGGGCATCGGCATCCTGTCGATCCTGACGCTGCCGGTCGCCCAATATCCGCAGATCGCGCCGCCTTCGGTGTCGATCCGCGCCGTCTATCCGGGCGCCTCGGCGGATACTGTGTCGAACACCGTCACGCAGGTTATCGAGCAGCAGATGACCGGCCTCGACGGGCTGCGCTACATGTCGTCCAGTTCGACCTCGGCCGGCACGTCCTCCACCACGCTGACCTTCGAAACAGGGACCGACGTCGACATCGCGCAGGTGCAGGTCCAGAACAAGCTGTCGCAGGCGACGGCGCTTTTGCCCGGTCCGGTGCAGCGCCAGGGGCTGACCGTGGAAAAGGCCGCCTCGGGCTTTTTGATGGTCATCGGCCTGATCGGTGACGAGAATTACGACGGCACCGACCTGTCCGACTACATGGTCACGAACCTCGTCGAGGATCTGTCGCGGGTCGAGGGCATCGGCAGCGTGCAAGTGTTCGGCGCGCAATACGCCATGCGCATCTGGCTCGATCCGTCGCGACTGGCCGGCTACGAGATGACGCCGGCCGACGTGGTCGCCGCAGTCTCGGCCCAGAACACGCAGATCTCGGCCGGCGAGTTCGGGGGCCTGCCGACCGTCGCGGGCCAGCAGTTGAACGCCACGGTCACCGCGCAGACCCTGCTGTCCACCCCAGAGGAATTCCGCAAAATCGTCCTGCGCGCCGAGGAAAACGGCGGCCTCGTGCTGTTGCAAGACGTCGCGCGGGTCGAGATCGGCTCGGAAACCTACAGCGCCGAGGCGACCTACAACGGCCGCCCCGCCACCGGCATGGCGCTGAGCCTCGCGCCAGGGGCAAACGCGCTGGACACGGCCAAGCGCGTCAAGGAGCGGATGGCCGAACTCTCGCAGTTCTTCCCCGCGGGCGTGGAATACGTGATCCCCTTCGACACTTCGCCATTCGTGCAGATCTCTATCGAGGAGGTGGTCAAGACGCTGGTCGAGGCGGTTGCCTTGGTCTTTGTGGTGATGTTCGTCTTTCTGCAGAACTGGCGCGCGACGCTGATCCCGACTCTGGCGGTGCCGATCGTTTTGCTCGGTACCTTCGGAATCATGGCGGCTTTCGGGTTTACCATCAACACGCTGACCATGCTGGCCATGGTGCTGGCGATTGGCCTGCTGGTCGACGACGCCATCGTCGTGGTCGAGAACGTCGAGCGGATCATGGAGGAGGAGGGCCTGTCCCCACGCGATGCCACGCGCAAGTCCATGGACCAGATCACGGGGGCGCTGATCGGCATCGCCCTCGTGCTGTCTGCCGTCTTCGTGCCGATGGCTTTCTTTGGCGGCTCGACCGGTGTCATCTATCAGCAGTTCGCCATCACCATCGTCTCGGCCATGGGCCTTTCGGTGGTCGTCGCGCTGACACTGACACCGGCGCTCTGTGCCTCGCTGCTGCGAAACACCCACGGCCACAAGACGCGCGGCCTATTTGGCCTTTTCAACCGCGGCTTCGACCGGACAAGCAATGGCTATACCGGCGCGGTCGGCTGGATCGTGCGCCGACCGCTGCGGGTGCTGCTGGTCTATGCGTCGCTGGGTGCGGCGATGGTGTTCCTTTTCCTGCGCACCCCCGACGGTTTCCTGCCGGACGAGGACCAAGGCATCATGTTCGTGCTGATCCAAGGCCCGACCGGCGCCACGACCGAGCGCACGCAGGCGGTGCTGGACCAGGTCGAGCAATATTTCATCAACCAGGAGGGCGCCTCGGTCGACTCCATGTTCGGGGTTGCCGGGTTCAGCTTTGCGGGCCAAGGGCAGAACGTCGGCATGGCCTTCGTGCGGCTGAAGGACTGGAACGAGCGCCTCGATCCCTCGCAATCGGTCAACGCGATTGCCGGACGGGCCTATGGCGCGCTTAGCCAGATTCGTGATGCGATGGTGTTTCCGATCGTGCCGCCGTCGGTGATCGAGCTTGGCAACGTCTCGGGCTTTGACTTCTACCTGCAGGCCCGCGGCGGGCAGAGCCACGAGCAGTTGCTCGAGGCGCGCAACCAGATGCTAGGCATGGCCTCGCAAAGCAAGGTCATCACCCAGACCCGCCCCTCGGGGCTGGAGGATGCGGCCCAGTACCGGCTGAACATCGACTGGCAACGCGCCGGCGCGATGGGCGTCTCGGCCAATGAGGTCGCCAACCTGCTGCAGGTCGCCTGGACCGGCTCCTACGTGAATGACTTCATCGACCGCGGCCGGATCAAGAAGGTCTATGTCCAGGGCGAGGCCGACAGCCGCGCCGTTCCCACGGACATCGACAAGTGGCGGGTGCGCAACTCGAGCGGCGGGCTGGTCCCGTTCTCGAACTTCGCGACGGGCGAATGGACGTTCGGCCCGCAGGGTCTGACCCGCTACAACGGCGTGCCCGCCATGCAGATGCAGGGCAGCCCGATGCCCGGTGTCAGCACCGGCGCGGCAATGGAGGAAATCGAACACCTCGCCACGCAACTGCCGACCGGGTTCAACGTGGCCTGGACCGGCCTGTCGCTCGAGGAACGAGAGTCCGGAAGTCAGACCACGCTGCTCTATGCGCTGTCGCTGGCCGCCGTATTCCTGTGCCTCGCTGCGCTTTACGAAAGCTGGTCCATCCCGATGGCGGTCATCCTTGTCATGCCGATCGGCGTGCTGGGCGCCCTCCTGGGGGCATGGGTCGGGAAGTTCGACAACGGCGTGTTCTTTCAGGTCGGCCTGCTGACCGTCATCGGTCTGACCGGCAAGAACGCGATCCTGATCGTGGAGTTTGCGCGCGAGCAGTCGCAGGCGGGCGTTCCCCTCTACCGCGCTGTGACCGAGGCCGCCCGGCAGCGCTTTCGGCCCATCATCATGACCTCGATCGCGTTCTCGCTGGGCGTGCTGCCACTGGCCCTGTCGTCAGGCGCGGGCGCCAGCGGCCGCAACGCCATCGGCGCAACGGTCCTCGGCGGCACCTTGGCCGCCACGGCGCTGGGCGTGCTGTTCGCGCCGCTGTTCTACGTGCTGATGCGCCGGCTGCTGGGACGCGGGGACCAGTCTGAAGATACGCCAGCGGCAGTGGCAGAGGCGCCAGTGCGCCCGTGAGCAGCGGCCTACTTTAAGGTCGGCGCAGACGTGGCGTCGTGCCCAGCCCGCCCAAGAACGCCGGGCCCCAGGTCAGAACCGCCTATGTCGTCTTGATGCACGCGCTGAAGTGGTCCTTGCCGACCGGGACCAGCGGGGGAATTAGCTGGGCACAGGCCTCGCTCGCCAGCGGGCATCGCGTGCGGAACACGCAACCTGATGGCGGGTTGATCGGGCTGGGAATGTCCCCTTGCAGGATCACGCGCTGACGTTTGGCCCCCGGCTTTGGCAGGGGCACGGCGGATAGCAGCGCCTTGGTGTAGGGGTGATTGGGTCGGGCATACAGATCCTCGGCCGAGGCGATCTCCATGATCCGGCCGAGGTACATGACGATCACTCGGTCGCAGATATGTTCGACCACCGCGAGGTCATGGGCGATGAACAGCATCGTCAGGCCGAAATCGCGCCGCAGATCGTCCAGCAGGTTGATGACCTGCGCCTGGATCGACACGTCCAGCGCGCTGACCGGCTCATCGGCAACGATGAATTCGGGCTCGACAGCGAGGGCCCGGGCGATGCCAATCCTCTGGCGCTGACCGCCGCTGAATTCGTGCGGAAAGCGGTCGAGGTAGTCGGCCGGCAGGCCAACCCGCTCCAGCAGCGCCGCCGCGCGATCAGGCCGGTCGGCGGCCGTGCCGATACCATGAAGCGACAGGGCATGCTGCAGAACGGTGCCAATCCGCTCGCGCGGGTTCAGGCTGGCATAAGGGTCCTGAAAGACGATCTGCATCCGCTTTCGGAACCGGCGCAACCGGTCCTTGGGCAGGGCCGTGACGTCGGTGCCATCGAACGACACCTTGCCGGCCGTCGCATTTTCCAGGCGCAACAGCAGCCGGCCGACGGTGGTCTTGCCGGATCCGCTCTCGCCGACCAGCCCGACGACTTCGCCGCGGCGGATGTTGAAGCTGATCTCCTGCACCGCCTTCACATGGTTCACGACCCTGTTCAGCACGCCCCCGCGGATGGGGAAGTGCTTGGTCAGACCCTCGACCTGCAGCAAATCCGCGTTCATGCCGTCAGCCTTTCGCCGAGATTCAGTTCGCGCCAACGGATGCACCGCACACTGCGGTCGGGGCCGGCTGCTTCAAGCGGCGGGCGCGTTTCGCGGCAACGATCCTGGACAAAGGGGCAGCGGGTCGAGAAACGGCAACCCTTGGGCAGGCGCGTCATCGCCGGCACCTGTCCGGGGATGGCGTCCAGCCGCTTGCCGCGCGAGGCGCCGAGGTGCGGGATCGAGCGCATCAGTCCCGCGGTATAAGGCATCAATGGCTGCGAAAAGAGGTCGCCCACCGGCGCACTTTCGACGACTTCGCTGGCATACATGACGATCACCCGGTCGGCCATTTCCGCCACCACGCCAAGATCATGGGTGATGAACACGATGGCCATGCCAAGGCGCTGCTGCAGCTCGCGCATCAGCTCAAGGATCTGCGCCTGGATCGTCACGTCCAGCGCGGTGGTCGGCTCGTCCGCGATCAGCAGTGCGGGCTGGCAGGCCAGTGCCATGGCGATCATGGCTCGCTGGCGCATGCCGCCTGACATCTCGTGCGGATAGTTGTCGGCGCGGCGGCGCGGCTCGGGGATACCGACCAGCGCCAGCATCTCGACCGCGCGCTCGTGAGCGGCGCGGGCGGACAGTCGCTCATGGCGGATCACGACCTCGGCGATCTGGCGGCCGATTGTGTGGACCGGGTTCAGGCTGGTCATCGGCTCCTGAAAGATCATTCCGATATCGCGCCCGCGCACCGCCCGCATCTCGGCCTCGGGCAGGGTGGTCAGTTCGCGTCCGCGCAGGCGGACCGAACCCCGCGTGATGCGTCCCACCTTGCTGGGCAGCAGGCGGATGATCGACAGCGACGTCACCGATTTTCCAGAGCCGCTTTCACCCACGATGGCGACGGTCTCGCCCGCATTCACGGTAAAGCTGATGCCGTCCGCGGCCGTGACCGACAGGTTGCCCGACAACTGGAACTGGGTCTGCAGGTCGGTGACCTCCAGCAGATGCGTATCGGTCATTGCGAACCTCCGTGCAGGGTGCGGGGGGAAACGAAGCGTCCAGTGCCCGCCGGGCCGGTATGCGCGCCGTCCCAGGCAGAGCGTCCCGCGACCAGCGTGCGCGTGAGCCGCCCGCGTAGGCGCGCGCCATGCGACAGCCGGGCGATAGCGCGAGCGGCTGTCTGGAGGCCTGCCTCCGTGACGTGTGTCTCGGCCCCGAGGTCGGCGAGGATCAGATCGGCGGCAGCGCCGACGGCGATCTTGCCCTTGTCCGCGAGGCCAAAGCGGCGCGCGCCCGCGCCCGACAGGCGGTCCATCATGCTGGCGAGGTCCATGCGGCCGCCCGCGACTGCGTCCAGCATCGACGGCAGCATCGTATCGAGGCCGGGGTGGCCGGGTGGCGCGGTGAGGAAGTTACCCTCCACCGCGCCCTTTTCCGCCGGCGCGAAGGCGGCATGGTCGGAAGCCACATGGCCGAGCGTTCCGTCCGCTACCGCCGCCCAAAGCGCCTCGCGGTCGGCGGCAGTGCGCACCGGCGGGTTGATCTTGGCGCAGACGCCGATCCGTTCGATGTCCTCGATCGTGTGGAGCAGGTAGTGCGGACAGGTCTCGGCCGAAAAATCGGAACTGCCGGCAAAGCGGCGCAGCATGTCGACCGCCGCGGCCGAGGTCACATGCGCGATGTGAAGCCGCGCGCCGGCGGCGATGTTCAGCGTCAGAAGCTGCGCCAGCGCGAGAACTTCGGCCAGAGCTGGGCGGCCGGCCTCATGTGTAGTGGCCCGCGCGGCGTCCAGTGATGCGGCATTCGCTGCGGCCCGGGCCAGCAACTCCGGATGTTCGGCATGGACGACCACAGGTAGGCCCACGCGCGCGGCCAGTTGCAGCACGCGCAGCTGGTCGGCGGCGTCGGGCCATGACAGCCCCGCGAACTCCGCCTCGCGACCGGGAGGTGCGGGAGTGGTAAAGATTTTCAACCCGATCGCGCCGGCCTCGGCCAAGGCCTCGAAGGCGGCCTCGGTCAGGGTCGCCGGGGCGGCATAGAGCGCGAAATCCACATGCGCGCTCGGGGCGAAATGATCGCGCCGCAGCCGCAGCCGCTCCGGGCTGTTGCAGCAGGGGTCGGTGATCGGCATTTCGAACACTGTCGTTATGCCGCCCGCGGCGGCCGCCGCGGTCTCGCTGGCGACGCTGCCGCGCTGGGGGTAGGCGGGCGAGCGGATATGGCAATGAATGTCGATGACGCCGGGCAGGACATGCAGCCCGGCGGCATCGATCACCTCGGCGGCCGGCACCGCCTCTTCCGGCCCGGCCAGACCTGCGACGCGGCCATCCCGCACAAGTACGGTGACAGGCCGCAGCCCTTCTGGCGTCAGCACCGTGCCGCCGTTGATGGCCAGATCAACGCTCATTTCAGCCCCAATTCGGTCAGGGCCCGCGCTACCCCGTCAAGATGGGTCAGCCGCATCGAACTGTAGTTCGGCGACAGTACAACGCCGTGTCCGCCCGCCCGATAAGTCGCCATGACCGAGCGATAGGCGATGTCGGCGGTCATCTTCGCCGTGTCAGGGCGCGAGCGGGGCGCGTCGACGCCAATGCCCATATACACGTCCGCCTTGCCCTCGACCCCGCGCAGCGCGTCGGCGCATTGGCCATAGACATAGGTATCGGGGTCCATGCCGGCGCTGACAATGGCGTCCCACGGCGCCTCGTCGAACCCGAGGATGTGGAACAGCGCCGCCTGCGCCTCTGCCGGGGCAAAGTCGCGCAGGACGGTCTTGCGGAAGAAACCCAGTTCTTTCGCCCAGACTTCGCCCGCCTGATGCTGATAGGTGATCGGTTTGACGAAATCGGCATAGCGCGTTTGTTCAGCCCAAGGCCACTGCGCGCGGCGCAAAATATTGAAATGGTTACGATTCCAGATGTTCAGCCCGAACGGCAGCGTCGGCTTGCACCATTTCACCAGGCCGTACAATTCGCGGTCCAGATCCTTGTTGCGCTCAAGCCAGAACTTTTCCCAGATCAGCGCCTCGGGGTTTTCCAGAAGCACGCGCAGGAAGGCAATCAGGTTGCCATCGGCAAAGGACTTGCCGGCCGCCGCTTCCTGGCAGAAATCATAGAGGCGCAACAGCGCCTGCCGGCAGGCCTCGACATTCACGCCCCGGCTTTCGGCTTCGGCGCGCGCAGGGGCCGAAAAATCCCCGGGGCAGCCGCCCTGGATCAGCGTGTCCAGCGGGCTGTTGCGCTCGTTGCACCACATGAACCCGTCGAGATCATGGTTGCGCACCTGGTCTTCGATCATCGAATGGATCCAGGTCCGATAGCCGGGGTTCGACGTCGAGGGCTCGCCGCCCAGACGGCCAAAGAGGTCGACTTCCATCGCCTGCGGCAGTGTCGGGATCTCGACCGCCGCGGCCGAGCCGTGGCCCGCGTATTTGAAGAACGGCTCCATCAACTCGACGTAAACCTTCATCCCGCGCGCATGGGCGGCGGGAATGACCATCTTCAGCACGTCCTTGCCCGTGAATTCAGGGTCGCGCGAGCGGTAGTCGGCCATGAAGGTGTCGCGGTAATAGCGCGGGTCGGGATCAAAGTAGGCCCCGCCGCGCATCTGGTAGGGCTCGGGCACGCCGTGATCGGGCCAGCCGTCCAATTCGTGGCTGATCGAGCGGCCAGACTTCAGGCCAAGCCAGGACACCGTGCCCAGCATCAGAACATTGGCCCCAACCCGGTCCTGCAGGGTGTCCAAGACCGCGTCGACACCTTCGTCGACAAAGCTGATCGGACTGATCTGCACGCCGACGAATTTTTTCGCCGGATCGGGCCGCGAGCCTTCGGTATTGTGCATGTCGGTCATGCGGCGTCCTTTCGCTCGGCGACGAAGCGCTGAATGCGCCCCATCGCCTCCTGAATGACGGGCAGCGGCTGGACGTAGCCGACGCGGATATAATCGCGGCTGTCGTCGCCGAACATCGTGCCGGGGAAGACCATCACGCCGGTCTCGCGCAGCAGCGCCTCGCAGAACTGCGGGGCTTCCATCCCTGTGCCTGCGATGTTGACGTAGAAGTAGAAAGCCCCGCCCGGGTGGCCATAGGTGAAACCGGCCTCGGTCAGCGCGGTCATCAGCCAGTCGCGGCGCTCGCGGTACTCAGCCAACATCGCCTCGATCGGCTCCTGCGGGCCGGTCAGGGCCGCGAGCGCGGCGTGCTGGCTGATGGTGCAGGTGTTGATCGACAGCGTGTGGCGGGTCTCGACCAGCCGCTCCAGGAAGTCGGCAGGCGCAGCGACATAGCCGACGCGCCATCCGGTCATCGCGTAGGTCTTGGAGAAACCGTTGAGCGTGATCGTCCGCTCCCGCATGCCGGGCAGCGTCGCTATCGAGAGATGCTCGTTCGGGGCATAGATCATGCGTGCATAAATCTCGTCCGCGACGATCAGGATGTCATGCCGGATCGCGATCTCCGCGATGCGGCGGATCGCGTCGGGCGGCGTCACGGCGCCGGTCGGGTTGTTGGGGGTGACCAGTACGAACATCCGCGTGCGCGGCGTGATGCGGGCTTCGATCTCGTCCGGGTCGAGGGCGAAGTCGTCCTTCTCGTACGTCGGCACCGGCACCGGCACCCCGCCGCAGAGGTGAACGGCAGTGTCATAGGTGGTGAAGCGTGGCGACGTGATCAGCACCTCGTCGCCCTGCCGCACGAGCGCCAGCATCAGCAGCATGATGGATTCCTGCACGCCCGCGGTCACCACGATCTCGTCAGCGTCGTAGTCGAGCCCGTATTGTGCCGCCAGGTCGGCCGCGATGGCCTTGCGGAGCGCGGGAAGGCCGGTCGGACCCGTATAGTGATGCTCGTTCGCGTCGATCGCGGCCTTTGCAGCCTCGGCGATATGCGCCGGCGTGTGAAAATCGGGATCGCCCCTTCCCATGGCGATGACATCGGTCATCCCGGCCGCGATACCCAGCATCTTTGTGCGAAAGCTGCCGTCCTCCTCGACGATGCGGGGGGCGAGGCCGTCCAGCAGGCGGCTCATCCGTGCATCCTCCGCCCGGCGACATAGGTTCGGCGCACGCGCTCCAGCGCGAACAGATCTTCGGCGGGGTTACCATCGACCACGATCAGGTCGGCGGCCTTGCCGGCCTCCAGCGTGCCGATCTCGTCCTCCATGCTCACGATGCGGGCAGCGCGCGAAGTGATCGAGGCGAGCGCATCGAGGTTGTCGCGGCAGACGCCGACGCTGACCATGAAAGCGAGTTCCGGTGCTACGACGTCATGTTCGACGGCAGGCGAGCCGGCGTCGGTGCCAAAGACGATGGGCACCCCTGCCTCGGCTGCGCGCTTGAGCCCGGCATACCGCTTGGGATCGGCGATGGCTTTCTGACGCTCTTCGATCTTCCAGTCGGGGATACCGAACTTGCGAGCAATCTCGGGCTGGCTCTGCTGGACCAGGGGCGCGAAGGTGGTGACGATAGGCAGCTTCTTCGCCAGCAGCAGCTGGATCGTCTCCTCCGACATTGACCCGCCATGCTCGATGCAATCGACGCCGAACTCGGCCACGCGGGCGATGCAGGCATCATAGGTCGCATGCGCCGTCACCGGCAGCTTGTTGCGGTGCGCTTCGTCGATGACGGCCGCCAGTTCTTCGTCGGTGAACTCCAGCGTGTCGTGGCAGGCCATGATCTTGATCAGGTCTGCGCCGCCCTTGACCTGCTCGCGCACTGCGCGGCGCATCTCGTCCGCGCCTGTTGCCTCGCGGCAAACCCAGTAGGTGTGGCCGCCCGTCTGGATGATCGCGTTGCCGCAGACCTTGACCCGCGGGCCGGGAAAGATGCCCTGCTCGACCGCCTGTTTGGAGTAGAGATTCAGCCCGTGAAAGCCGAGATCGCGAACCAGAGTTATACCGGCACGCAGCGATTTCAGCATGTTGCCGGCGGCCTTGAAGACCGAGATCGGGACCGGGTCGTCCATTGACTGCCGCGCAAGATCGTGGATGCCGTCCCAGCTGAGATGGGCGTGGCTATTGATCAGGCCGGGCATGATGGTGCCGCCGGTTTCCGTGACCTCACCTGCCGGCATCTCGGTCCGCGGCCCGACCGCGACAATGCGCCCGTCCGCAATCTGGACAAAACCGTTCTCGATCGGCTCGCCCGCCATGGGCAGGATGCGGCCGGCGAGGATCGCCTCCTCCTGCGGCAGGTCGAACATCGGCTTGGTGATCTTCTGGTATCGCCAGGCTGCGGGTTCGGGCATGTCGGTCCTCCTCAGACGGGGATGATGCGGATGTCGGATGGCGTGCGGGTCTGGAACCGGCTGGCGATTTCGACGCCATCGGGTGCGATGATGAAGGTTTCGATGCTGCGCCAGCCGTCGTGGCCGGGGCGGTAGACGCCGGGCTCGCAAGAAAAGACCATGCCGGGCGCGGCGGGGGTCCGATCGCCGGGTGCCAGCCAAGGCGCCTCGTGGCCCTCGACGCCCATGCCGTGGCCGATGCGGTGTCGGATGGCCTCGCCAAGGCCTGCGGCGCGGATCGGCTCCAGGGCAGCGGTATTCACGCCAGCGCAGTCGAGGCCCCGGCAGAGCGCCTCGGCACAGGCGGCGTTGGCGCTGTCCATCGCGGCCATGATGCGGCGATGTTCGGGCGAGGGCTGCCCCATGACAAAGGTCGCGCCGCTTTCGGCGTGATAGCCGCCCACCGCGCAGCCTATGCCGGCGATCACCGGCTCGCCCGGCGAGGGTGTACGCGGCAGGACCGCCCCGTGCGGCAGCGCGGCCCGCGGGCCCGAATGGACCGAGGCCGTGATCCCCAACTTCGTGCCCTGAAACGCTGCGCCATGCGTAGTCATCAGCGCAGCCTCGGCATGCGAGGTCGCGTCGGCCATCAGGTCCAGTTCCGTCCCACCTTGCGCCACGATGTCGCCGCCGGCGGTCAGCAGGCGGTCGAGGACCATGTCGGCGAACCGCGCGGCCTCGCGGATCAGGGCAAGCTCCTCCGGGTGCTTGACCGCGCGCTCGGGCGTGGCGTGATCGGTCAGGTCGATCCGCGCCACGTCCTGTGCCGGGGCCAGCAGGCGCGCGTCCAGCCGTTCCACGCCGATCCGCTGCGCCCGCGCTTCGGCGATCATCCATAGGACCGGGGGCGTCTCGCCGGGGTATTCGTCGTAGCTGCGCAGGCCGACGCCCGGCACATCGGCTGCGTTCTCAACCTCCAGCGAGGGCACCATCAGGACTGCGTCGCCCTCCACTGGCAGCCATAGTCCCAGCGGGCGCTCGTTGGCCGAAAAAGCCCAGCCTGTCGCCCAGACCACATTGCCCGGCGCCAGCAGCAGCAACCCGTCGAGGCCCGCAGCCTCGGCCCGGGCACGCAGCCGATCGCGCAGCATGGCGTGGAAGGCGGCAGGCAGGGGTGTCACAGGACCGCCTCCGTGTATGGGCCGACCAGTTCGAGTTTCGCCGACAGGCCCAGTTCATCACCCAGCGCCTGAAGGTCGGCTAGCACCTCATCGTCGATGGGCACGCCCGCCCGCGATTTGCGCTCGACCCGGCGGGCCTCCTGCTCGCCGGGCAGCAGGATCTCGGTAAATCCGGGGCGCAGGGCGCGCGACTTCACCATCCGGGCGAAGTCGTCCATCCGGCGGCGAAACTCCTCCAGTGGCATGAACCATTCGATGTCGATGGCGGTCAGAGTGTGACTGACGTCCAACTTGCCTTGATCCGCATAGGGCGTCAGGCCATAGCCCCCGCCGCCGAGAACGCCGGTCATCACGTCGGTCATGAAGGCCAGGCCGTAGCCCTTGTAGGTGCCGATCCCCAGCAGGGCGCCGGCCATGGCAGCATTGGGATCGTCGGTCTCGGCGCCCTCCGGGGTCAGCGCCCAGTCGAGCGGCATGGGCCGCCCCTCGCGCGCGTGCCACTGCATCATCCCCTTACCGGCAGTCGTCAGCGCGATGTCGAGGACGGCTGGAAAGCCGAGGCCGGTAGGCGCCGCGATGCCCCACGGATTGGTGCCGACCGCGCCTTCGCGCGCGCCCCACGGCGCCATCTCGGGCCCGGCGTTGGTAAAACTGATGCCGATGCAGCCGGCCTCTGCGGCGGCGCAGGCATGGACCGCGCTGCTGCCATAGTGTGTCGAGTTGCGGACCACCACTTGGCCGATGCCGCAGGTCTTGGCCTTTTCGGCCGCCAGTCGCATCGCCTTGGCCGCAGCGACCGTGCCGATACCGTTATGCGCATCGACCAGGGCAAGCGCCGGGCTTTCCTTGATGATCTCCCACGGCGCGGCAGGGTCTACCAGCCCCTCGGCAATCCGCTCCTGATAGCGGCGCAGGCGGCGGACTCCCTGGCCGTGCCCGGGGTGGAACCGCAGTTCTGAAAAGATCAGCGCGTCGGCGAAGATGTCGGCGTCCCCGGCGCTGAGGCCGAGGGCCCGGAACCCTTCCGCCATGAAGCGCGCCAGACTTGCGCGGGTCACATTGGTCATCGCGATGGGCATGATCACGCCTCCAGCTTCAGAAGGTCGGCGAGGTTCGCTGCCGGCTCGGCAAACGTGCCCATCTCGCCCGCCGGCGCGGTCATCAGGATGGCGATACCGGGGCCAAAGCCAGCGCGCGGGCCATCGGTGGCGCAAACCACCCCGATGGTGCAGGCGCCGCGCAAATAGCCGTGGTTGTAGCGGCTGTCGGTGTCTTCGATCGCCACGATGTCGCCGAGCCGCATTTGGTCCAGGCCGAGGCTGGCCAGCAGCGCCCGATCCGTCGATTGCATATGCAGGCTGCCCCCATCCGAGGTCAGACCCAGGCCGGCACCTGCGAGATGCGCGGGGATGCGCGCGACGACGCCGAATTCGACCCGTTTGCCATCAGTGCGCGAGGGCAGGGCGGCCAGCAGCTCGGGGGCGATTCCCTTCATCATGACGCCGGGATGGTCCGTCAGCTCCATTCCGATCCCTTCGGACCGGATGACGATCTGATCGCCCACGGCCATCGCCTTGCGGGCCTCGCGCGGGAAGTGGACGATCACCTGTTCGGAAAAGCGGCCCGACTTGCCAGTCACGACGCCTTTTGCGCCGGCTGCCGGGCCGGTCATGACCTTGGCACGATTACCGACACAGGCATAAACGTTCAGGCCGCGGTTACGCGTATCCTCGGGCTGGCGCAGCGAGATGCCAGGATGCACGCAGTCGGCTGCCCAGCCGAATGCCCGGTCGCCGACGCTGACATTATAGACGATGCCGCCATAGGCCGGCAGCAGGAAGGGTCGGCCATCGGCGGCGAGGCGGTAGGGCTCTGCCGGCAGGCCTGGAAAGCCGGGATGGGCAATATGGCCCGCGACCGAGACGGCGACCAGGTTGGCCGCATTGGTGGCGAGGCTGCTGGAAGCGGTCATGTCACAGGCTCCGGATGTTCAGGGTGCGGGCAATGTTGGCGCCGGGCTCGACGCTGAAGCCGAGCTTGTCGGCCGGACCGGTGATCAGCGTCAGAATTCCGGGGCCGTGCCCCGTCATGATCGAATCGCCGTGGATGCAGATGCAGATCGCGACCCAGTCAGGCCGAAAGGACCGGCCAAAGCGATGGTCCACGTCGCGAATCGCGATCAGATCGCCAAGGCGCATAGTATCGATGCCCAGTTCGGTCATCAGCGCCCGGTCGCCGGACATGAGGTCCTGATCGACATATTCCGAGTTCAGCTCGGCCCCCGAGCCCATGATTCGCGCCGGCAACTCCATGGCGACGGGGCAGATGACCTGCCCGTTTTCCTGCCTGATGCCGTAGGCCTCGGCCAAGGCGGGCGATGTCTTCTTGAACTCGATCTCGGGGTAGTCGGTCAGGCTTAGGCCCCGGCCGACCGCGCGAATCTGGACCGTGTCGCCGACGGTCATGTCCTCGAGAATCTCGGGCGCAAAATCGACGAGCAAACGGCCATGCTCACCGGTCACCACGCCCGTCGCGCCCCGCGCGAGGCCGGTGGTCACCGTGGCCTCGTTGCCGATGCAGGTGAGGTAGTGCAGCGCGAAGTCGGCGGCCTCAGTAGCATTCGCGATAGAGACGCCGGGCTCGACGTGATCGCCGGCCCAGCCAAAGGCGCGATCGCCGACGCGGGCGTTGTAGGCGATGCCAAACATGCCCGGCAGCACGGCCGCCCGCCCGTCTGGCCAATGCACATGCGCACCCCCTTGCCGGACTGATGGCTGGCTGACCTGTCCGGTCACGGCCATCTCCACCAGCTGTGGGGTGTTCCACTGAAGAAGCTCGACCAATCCGTCCTCCCTTTCGCGGCGACGATGCTTGACACCGGTTGCGGAGCTGACGATAGTCGGATCGTCTAATGTCGACAACATACAAAATACATCGTCGACGACTGCTGAGTGAAAGGCCTGGAACTCGTGTCATACGCCGCGCTGCTAAATCGCATGGGCCAGGTCAACGACCTGCTGAACGCTAAATCGGTCCTCTCTTGGGATGCTCGGGTGATGATGCCGCGCGGCGGCGCGGAGACGCGGGCAAAGCAGGTTGCGACGCTTTCGGTGCTGGCTCGCGACACGCTGGTGGCGGACGAAACCCGGCGCCTGCTCGACGCGGCCCAGGCCGAAATCCAGAGCAAGGATGCCGATTCGGTCGAGGCGACGGTCTGCGCCCAGGTTCGCGAGGCACTGGACTATCACGACCGCATTCCGGCCGAGCTGATTCGCCGCCGCACCGAAATGGGTTCGATCGGCCAGGAAATCTGGGCCGAGGCGCGAGCCAAGGACGATTTCGCGATGTTCGCGCCGTTGCTGGCCGACACGGTCGCCCTCAATCGCGAGATGGCCGAGCATATCGGTTACGCCGAGCACCCCTACGACGCGCTGATGTATCGCTTTGAGCCCGGCGAGACGGTCGCCTCGTTGCAGCCTCTGTTCGGCCGACTGCGTGAGGCGCTGCGCCCGCTGCTGCAGACCGTCATGTCCCGCACTGCCCCGGATGTAGAGTTCCTGCGCCGCCCCTTTCCGGTTGACGAGCAACTGGCCTTTGGCCGGACCATGGCCCAGCGGCTCGGCTACGACCTCGACCGGGGCCGGTTGGACACCACCGTCCACCCCTTCGAGGTATCGTTCACGCGCAACGACGTCCGCATCACCAGCCGCACCAATGAAAACTGGATGCCGATGTGCCTGTTCGGCTGCCTGCACGAGGCGGGGCACGCCCTCTACGAACAGAACTGCGACCCGGCCTTTACACGCACGCCGCTCGCGACCGATCTGGTCGGCCTCTATGCCGTGGCGGGGGTCAGCTTTGGCGCGCATGAAAGCCAGTCGCGCTTGTTCGAGAACCACGTCGGCCGTTCCCGCGCGTTCTGGGAGGCCAATTTCGGCACCGCCCGCGACGCCTTCCCCGAACAGCTGGCCGACGTTGATGCCGAGGCATTCTGGCGGGGCGTGAACCGTGTCGCCCCCGGCCTGATCCGGGTCGAGGCGGACGAGCTTAGCTATGATTTCCACATCATGCTGCGCGTCGATATTGAGGCCGGCCTCATCGATGGCAGCCTGAAGGTCGAAGACCTTCCCGAAATCTGGAACGCCCGCATCCGCCAGGATCTGGGGCTCGAGGTGCCGAACAACCGCATGGGCGTGCTGCAGGATGTGCACTGGTCGTCCGGCCAGATCGGCACCTTCTGCAACTACACCATTGGCAACGTCATGGCCGGCCAGCTTTACGAGGCCGCGACCAAGGATGCCGATGTGGCGGCCGGCGTTGCTGCGGCGGACTATGGCCCCTTGCTGGGCTGGATGGTCAAAAACGTACACCAGCACGGTCGTCGCTACGAGCGCAACGAGCTGTTGCGGCGGGCCACGGGCCGAACCCTCGATCCAGAGCCCTACATCGCCCAGCTGACCCAGAAATACAGCGAAATCTACGGGATTTGATCATGACGGAACCGACCAGCCGCCTGGCCACGCGCGTAAAGCTGAAGGATGCCCATCTGGTCACGCAGATGGCCAATATCGCCGAAAGCCTGCCGGATGTGATCCGGCTCGGGCGGGGCGATCCGGACCTCGACACGCCCGAGCATATCATTCGCGCGGGGCAGGAGGCGCTGGCGAATGGCGCCACGCACTACACCCACCCGTTCGGGATCCTGCCGCTGCGCGAGGCAATCGCGGACGACATCCGTGCGCGCGGCGGCGCCGACTATCAGCCTGACCAGATCATCATAACCCCGGGCGGCCAGCAGGCGATGTTCGTCCTCGCGCTGGGCCTGTTGAATCCCGGCGACGAGATCCTGGTCCCGTGCCCGGGCTACAATCCCTATCACCAGGCCGCCGAACTGGCAGAGGCTGAGGTCGTGAACATCCGCACGACCATGGAAACGAACTTCACCATCACGGCCGAGATGGTGCGCGCGCACATCACCCCGCGCTCGAAAATCCTGGTACTGATCAATCCCAACAACCCGACGGGCACCGTCACTCCCCCAGACGAGGTCGCGCGCATCGCCGAGGTAGCGCGCGAGCACGACTTGCTGGTCATCTCGGACGAGATCTATGCGCAGTTGACGTTCGGCAATCACCGCGCCCAGCCGGTCGCGGCGCTGCCCGGCATGGCCGAGCGCACCTTTACGCTGTCGGGCTTTTCCAAGGCCTACGCGATGACCGGCTGGCGAATCGGCTATATAGCGGGCCCCCCAGAGCTGATGCCGGCGCTGGCCGAGATCAACCACGCGCTCGCCATCTCGACGGCCGCTGTCAGCCAGCACGCGGCTCTGGCGGCGCTGACCGGGCCCCAGGATTGCGTGGCCGAAATGCGCGCGATCTACGAGGAGCGGCGGCGCGCGCTTTGCGCCGGGCTCGACAGCCTCGGCATCCCCTACGCCGAGCCGCAGGGGGCGTTCTACGTCTACGCCAATGTGTCCGTGACCGGCGTGCCGGCCGGCGTCTTTTGCGAGCGGCTTCTGCGCGAGGGACGGGTGCTGATGTATCCGGGCACGATCTACGGCGATCACACCGATGATTTTGTGCGCATGTCACTGACCCAGAGCGTGCCGCGCATCAACGAGGCCATCGAGCGCATGCGCGCCGTGGTCGATGCCATCCGATCCGAAACCCGCGCCGCCTGAGAGAGGTCCACGCCGATGAAATCCGATAATCCGAACGTCAAGGGCATCAAGCACATGGCCTTTGCCGTGCGTGACGCCGATACGGCGCTGGCTGCCTACGCCCGCTTCCTGCACGTGCCGGCTGATACCGAGATCACCGTGTTCCCGAAATCCCAGAACCGGGTCGCGCTGTTCTACCTGGGCGGCATCGAATACCAGCTGTGCCAGTCGATGGTTCCCGATGGCCGCTTTGCCAAGTGGATCGACGAACGCGGCGGCGAGGGTCTCCACCACATCTGCTACGAGGTCGATGACATCGACGCGGCGCTGGCCCATGCCGAGGCGCAGGGCGCCAGCCTGCGTATCTGCCAGGCTTGCCAGAAATACGGCAGCCATCCCCACCCCGAGGGATGGGTCGCGTTCCTCGACAACGACGCCGGCGGCATCGAGATCGAGTTCATGCAGGTCTACACGCCCGAGCAACTGGAACAGTACCAGGTCCAGGGGGTCTGACGTCATGAGCAAAGGCAAAACCGTCACCGTCGGCACCGCCACCGCTGCCCCCGGCACCGTGGTCCGGGGCGCCATTCCCGTCACCCGCCTCGCGGGCGGCACCTCGCTGGAGATCCCGGTCGTCATCGTCAATGGTGCTGACGAGGGTCCCTGTTTCTGGGTCAACGGCGCAATCCACGGCGACGAGCCCGAAGGGCCGCTGGCCTGCCAGATCGCGCTGCGCGAGGTCGACCCGGCGAAGCTGAAAGGCACGCTGGTGCTGGTGCCGGTGGTGAACGTTCCGGCGTTCGAGGCGGCGCAGCGCGGAAACCCGGCCGACACCTTCAGCTATGACATGAACCGCATCTATCCGGGCAAGCCCGGCGGCTACCTGTCCGAGCGCGTGGCGGCGGCGCATGCCGAGGCGATGGGCCCGGTCGCGGATTTCGAGATCTCGATCCACTCGGGCGGGGCGCATTCCTTCCTCGACAAGTCGATCTTCACCGACGAGTCCCCGGCGGGGGTCGAGCTTGCGACTGCGATGGGGCCGGGCTGGGGCTGCATCATGTCGAACTTCAACCCGTCGGGCAGCCCGATGGCCCACCTGAAGTCGCTGGGCAAGGTCGGGATCACGGTCGAACTCGGCGGTCGTTCGGCGACCTCGCCGGAGGGTTTCGCGAAGGTCGGCCGCGATCTCGCGGACTCGATCCTGAACATCCTGCGTCACTACAAGATGTATCCGGGCGAGGCGAGCTACCCCAGCCCGCGTTACAAGGGCATCCAGGAGGCGCTGCTCGCCCCAGCCTCGGGCATTTTCATCCCAGAGCCAGGCGTGAAATTCCTGACGATGATGACCAAGGGCCAGCGCATCGCCCGCATCGTCGACATCTTCGGCGATGAACAGAGCGAGATCGTGGCGCCCGCCGACGGGATGTTCTTTGGCCTGCGCGCGCTGCCCAATGTGACGACGGGTGACTGGTGCTGTTTCTTCTGCAAAGTCGAAGGCACCCGTGACTGACATGGACCGCCATCCCCGCGATCTGATTGGCTACGGCAGACAGGTGCCCCAGATCACCTGGCCCAACGGCGCGCGCGTCGCGGTCAATTTCGTCCTTAACTACGAAGAAGGCTCCGAATATGCGATGGGCGATGGCGACGGTCGCAGCGATGCGACCCTGACAGAGGTCAGCGCGCCGCGTGTTCCCGTTGGACAGCGGGATCTCGCAGCCGAGAGCATGTTTGAATATGGCAGTCGCGTCGGCTTCTGGCGCATTCATCGCCTGTTTGCCGAGCGCGGCCTGCCGTTGACGATCTTCGCCTCGGCACTGGCGTTGGAGCGCAACCCAGAGGCGGCAGCCGCCCTGCGCGAAACGGACTGGGACGCCGTCTGCCACGGCTGGCGCTGGGTCGAGCACTACCTGCTGGACGAGGCGACGGAGCGCGAGCATATCGCCCGTGGCCACGCGGTCCTCACCAAGCTGCTGGGTCGCCCGCCCGAGGGGTTCTACTGCCGCTATGGTCCGTCGTTGGCCACCCGCCGGCTTGTGGTCGAGCATGGCGGATTCAGCTACGATAGCGACGCCTATAATGACGAATTGCCCTATTGGACCGAGGTCGGGACCAAGCCGCACCTGGTCGTTCCGTACTCGCTGGCCACGAACGATTCCAAGCTCGTCTCCGGACCGCTGGTGTCCGGGCGCACCTTCGGCGAGTTCCTGATCGACAGCTTCGAGGGCATGAGGGCGGAGGCCGACCTGCATCCGCGCATGATGTCGGTGGGGATGCACTCCCGCGTGGTGGCCCATCCTGGCCGCATGGTGGGGATCGCGATGCTGCTGGACCATCTTCAGGGTCGCGACGACGTCTGGATCTGCCGCCGTGCTGATCTTGCAGCCCATTGGCGTACGGTGGTGCCCGCCCCGCAGTGGCGCGAGGTAGCCGAGTGATCCGCGCGGCCGCAGCTGATGCGGGGGCCCTGGCGCCCTATGCCGCACTCGTTGCACCGCCGGCAAGGGCGGGCGAGCGCACGATGTGGGATCCGCTGATGCCACCGGTCGCCGGGTTGAAACTACAATTCCACACCAACTGGGTCGAGCCGGGCGATTGCACGCTGAGCCGGGTCGAGCGCCACCCCTATGCAGCACAGGCGTTCCTCCCGCTCGACGTAGGGCGTTACCTCGTCACGGTTTTTCCGGCGGCGCCCGACGGCGGGCCGGAGCGCCGTGCGGCAAAATCCTTCGTTGTCCCGGGAAATCGCGGGGTTATTTACCGTCAGGGTATCTGGCACGCCGGCATCTCCGTCCTTGACGACCCCGGCAGCTTTGCCGTGCTGATGTGGCGGGGTGCGCCCGATGACGACCAGTTCGCAGATATCGCGCCCCTGATGATCGACATCCCCTCATCCCGGTGAAACGCACATGACCTCTCGTCCCCAAGTCCTTGTCCCGCTCGTCACTCCGTTCCGGCCCGATCTGTCGGTGGATCGCGAGCGCCTTGTCACGATCGGCAAACGCCTGATCGCCGATGGCGCCGACGGCCTCGCGCCGTTTGGCACCACCTCCGAGGCCAACTCGCTGAGCGTGTCCGAACGCATTGACGCGCTGGAGGCGCTGGTCGCCGGCGGAATCGATCCTGCCGTTCTGGTCCCCGGCACGGGTTGCGCGGCACTCCCCGACACGATTGCGCTGACCAGACATGCGGTATCGCTGGGTGTGCGCGGCACGCTGACGCTGCCGCCGTTCTATTACAAGCCGGTCAGCGATGACGGATTGGCGGCCAGCTTTGCCCGGGTGATCGAGGCCGCGGGGCCGGCCCTGCGCCTTTACATGTATCACATCCCCCAGACCTCTGGCGTGCCGGTCACGGCCAACCTGATCGCGCGACTGCGCGAGGCGTTTCCGGGGATGGTCGTCGGGTTGAAGGACAGTTCCGGCAATTGGGACAACACCGCCGCGATGCTCGACGCCTTCCCCGAGATGGAGATCTTTTCTTCCTCGGAGTCCCTGCTGCCGCGCAACGTCGCGGCAGGCGGGGCGGGCTGCATCAGCGCCACCGCCAACGTGAACGCCCATGGCATTGCGGCCCTGATCCGGGGCCTTGGCACGCCTGACGAAGCGCGGCTGCTGGACGCAGTCACCGAGGTGCGACGTCGGTTCGAAGGGCCCGACCTGATCCCGGCGATCAAGGCCGCCGTAGCGCGGCGCATGAATGATCCCGAATACGCCCGCACCCGCCCGCCGCTGGTCGCCATGGATACCGCCGCCCCCGCCATCGCCGAGGCCGCGGCCCTTGCCGGCGGGGTGAACGAAGATGCGTGAAGCAACCGCCGCACGTGCGCGCATTCTGGGTCCGATCGAACAGATCCCGCTGCGCCTTCAGATCGCCGACAAGTTGCGCAATGCAATCGTCTCGGGTGAGTTGCGTCCCGGCACCGTGCTGGTCGAAACTGCGCTCGCTGAAGAATTGAATGTCAGCCGCGCCCCGATCCGCGAGGCGATCCAGATTCTCGAGGCGGATGGCCTGGTCGAGACTGCCGCCTACAAAGGCAAGTGGGTCAAGCCCCTCTCGCCGCGCGAGGTGACCGAGACCTACCAGATGCGCGAAGTGTTCGAGGTCATGGCGGTGCGCCTGATCCTCGAATCGGGCGCAGATCTGGGGCTGCTTTGGGAGGCCTGCGACCGAATGACGGCGGCAGCCGTCGCAGAAGACCGTCCGTCGCTGATCGCGGCCGACGAGTCCTTTCACCGCACCCTGATCGGATTGGCCGAGCACCAGTTGCTGGCCCGCAGCTGGAACGACATCTATCTGCGCATCCATCAGATCATGGCGCTGCGCAACGACCGCCGCGTGCCGCTGAGCGATATTGCTGCCAACCACCCGCCCATCGTCAGGGCCATGGAGGATCGCGACGACGAACTGGCGGTCCGGCTCATCTCCGAGCATACGCGGAAACTCGCGACGCTCGACCCCGCGGCCGTGGCGGCCTGGTCCGAATGAGCACGCGGCGCGCCATCGTCACCGGCGCCGGCGGTTTTGTCGGCGGCGCAATTGCGGCGGCGCTTGCGCGCCATGGCCACGCCGTCACCGCGCTGGACCGTAGCTTTGACGAAGAGGCGCGCGGGGCGCTCGCCCGGGCCACGTTGATTGAGTGCGACCTGGGCCCCGGCACCCACTTGCCGCCGGCCGAGCTGGTGATTCACGCCGCAGCCCTGACTACCGGGCCGCGGGCCTTGGGCATCACGCCTGCCGCGCATCTGCGCGCCAACCTCGATCCACTGCTGGCGGTGTTAGAATCTGTTAGCGCAACCCCGCCGAAGGCTTTCGTCTTCCTGTCCTCCTCGGGCGTATTCGCGCCGCAGGACGGGCGGCCCGACCTCGACGACGACGCCGTGCCGACTGGCGCATCGCCATACGCCGCGGCCAAGCTTGCTGGCGAACGTATCGTGCCGGCAGCCCTCGCCGGGCTTTGCGATGCGCATGTCGTCCGGCTTGGCCACATCTACGGCCCGGACGAGCGGTCCCGTGCGAGCCGCAGGCACCTCTCGCCCGTCGCGCTTTGGCGGGCTGCAGCGGCGCAGGGGCAGGCGCTGGAGATCGTCTCGGGGGATCCTCGCCGCGACTGGACCTGGGCGCCCGACATCGGCGCCGCACTGGCGCTACTGGTGGACGAGCCGGGCGGGACGACGCACCGGCCGATCCATCTCGCCAGCCCGCACATCCGCCACGACAGCCAGATGTGCGCGTTGATCGCCCCCGGCGCCCCGACCCGCGAGGCGCCTGCGCAGGGCGCGATCAAGGGGCCGATGATCGCCAGCCAGCTTTCGGCCCTGACGGATTTTCCATGGACCAGCCCGGAGAACGCGCTGCCAGCGCTGGCGGCGGGACGGAGGGCGGCATGAACGAGGCACGTTTCATTCTGGTGGGGCTGGGCGCGCGCTCGCGTCTTTGGCGGCAGGTGATGGCCGCGGACGGCCGCTGCCGCATCGTCGGCATCGTTGACACCAACGAGGCTGCGCTGGCCGAAGCGGCGGAGCAGCTGCCTGACGTCGTAACCGGCGCCGATCTGGGAACGGTCGCCGCGGCCGTGCCTGCCGATGCAGTTCTGCTGATCACCCCTCCCGGCGGCCGCACGGGCCAGATCGCCGCAGCGGCCTCAGCCGGCCTCGCCATCCTGGCGGAAAAGCCGCTCGCTGACAGCGTGGCCGAGGCAGAGGCGCATGTCGCGACCTGTGCCGCCGCCGGTGTCACGCTGACCGTTGGACTGAATTTTCGCTATCTTGCGGTGACGCAGGCGCTGATGGCGCTCTTTGCGCCGGACCGTCTAGGTGCGCCGGCCTTTGGCCGCTTTACGTATGAACGTTGGCGCAACGGCTACCGTCC
Source organism: Paracoccus suum (assembly GCF_003324675.1). Lineage (NCBI taxonomy): Bacteria > Pseudomonadati > Pseudomonadota > Alphaproteobacteria > Rhodobacterales > Paracoccaceae > Paracoccus > Paracoccus suum. Next base: position 169,936 of record NZ_CP030918.1, on the reverse strand, counting down.
TGGGATCAACCGCTACCCCCTGACCATGCCCCAGCCGATGCTGTGGGAGCAGTCTATCCACCATTTTGACCTGATGCGCTTTGTCTATGGCGCCGACGCGGTCGCCATCTCGGCCCGGACCTGGAATCCACCGTGGTCGATGTATCGGGGCGACGCCAATGTCTCGGCGCTGATCACCTTGGATAACGGCATCGAGGTTACCTACCAAGGCACCTGGGCCGGCAGCCACGACAGCCCGGGCTTTGACTGGCGCACCGACTGCGCCGAGGGCATCGCCGTCCAGACCGACATGTTCGACGGGCTCGTCCAGGGACGCCGGCACGAGCCGCTGGCCCCTGTGCCGCTGCCCCCGATCGAGCCTTGGGTGGACGATGCGGCCGGTCTGCTGGACGATTTCCTGCGGCACCTCTTGCATGGCGGTCCCGCCCCCTGCACCGGCGCCGATCATCTCAACTCGCTCCGCATGGTCGAGGCGTGCATCGAATCCGCACGCACCGGCCAGACCATTGATCCACGAACCCTGACCGCAGTGGAGCCGGCAGGGTCAACGACCACGGGAGGTACCGAATGAACAAGCTCGGACTGCTTGCATCCGTCGCAGCCTCGGGGCTGCTGCTGGCGATGCCGGCCATGGCGCAACCGGCCGCTGACACGATTGTCGTGGGTCTGTCTGCGGACGTGACGACTTTCGACCCCGATAACATCGCGTCGCGCGACAATGCCAATATCGCGCGCCACATCTTCGGCACCCTTTATACCGTGTCGGCCGAGGGCAAGTTCGAGCCCTCGCTGGCCGAAAGCCTGGAGGTTTCGGAGGACGGCAAGACCTACACCTACACCATGAAGGAAGGTCTGACCTGCCATGACGGCGAGCCGCTGACCGCCGAGGACGTCGCCTACAGCTTCAACCGCGGCAAGGACCCGGCGGGCAACTTTACCGGCAACACGCCCGGCTTCATCTATTCGTCCATTGCATTCGACAAGGCAGAGGCTGTCGACGATCGCCACGTCAAGATCATGCTCGGCGATAAGAACCTGATTGCCGAGGGCCTGCTGGCCGAGGTCTATATCCATTGCAAGGACAGCTACGAAAAGATGTCGCCCGACCAGGCGGCGACATCGCCCATCGGATCGGGCGCCTACAAGCTGGCGAGTTGGGCCAAAGGCTCGGAAGTCGTGCTGGAGCGGGTCGATCCCAGTGCCAAGGCAGCCCGCATCGTCTGGCGCATCATCCCGGAGGCCAGCACCCGCACGGCCGAGCTGATCGGCGGCAACGTGGATCTGATCACCAATGTGGCGCCCGACCAGCTCGATGCGATCAACGCCAGCAAGGTGGCAAAGGTGCAGGCCATCCAGGGCACGCGCCGCATGTATGTCGGCTTTAACATGGGCGAGCAGTTCAAGACCCAACCCGGCGGCGACGCGATCCAGGACCCCAAGGTCCGCCGTGCGATGCAATACGCCATCGACGTCCCGGCGATCTGCAAGCAACTGCTGAACTTCGAATGCGAGCGTGCCACGGGCCTTGTGAACCCGCCAAATGACAACAAGGCGCTGAAACCCTATCCTTACGATCCGGAGATGGCGGAAAAGCTGCTCGACGAGGCTGGCTGGCCCCGCAAGGACGGCGGCGAGCGCTTCAGCATCAAGCTGCAGGGTCCACGTGGGCGCTATCTCAACGACCAGAACGTCATCCTGGCGATCGCGCAGTATCTCGGCGACATCGGCATCAATGTCGAGCCCGAACTGATGGAGTGGAGCAGCGTCTATGTCCCGCTGATCCGCGAGCGTAACGCGGGTCCGATGTTTTTCCTCGGGACCGGCGGCGCCAAATGGTCGGCCCTCTACGACATGAGCGATCTGTCCGAGGTCGACGCCGGAACCAACTACACCCGGTGGAGCGATCCGCGCTGGTTCGACCGCTGGGAGGACATCAAGAACGCCGCGACCGAGGAGGACCGGCGCAAGATCATCGACGAGATGCTGACGGTGTTCTACGAGGACGGCCCCTGGTTGCTGCTGTATTTCCAGCCCGATTTCTACGGCGTCAGCAACCGCATCGACTTCGTCGCCCGGCCCGACGAGGAAATCTTCCTCCACGACGTCGCCGTGAAGTAACAGCCGGACTGCCGCGCGTAGCAGTGCGCGGCAGTCCCCGTTGCCCGAGGAACCGCCATGTGGACCTTCATTGCCCGTAGATTGCTGCAGAGCATCGTTGTGTTGCTGGGCGTGACGCTCATCAGCTTCATCGCGCTGCAGATCGGTGGCGATCCGACCTACCTGTTCGTCAGTGAACGTGCCAGCCAGCAGGAAATCGAGATGGTGCGCCATGCTCTCGGTTTCGACCGGCCGCTGTACGTGCAATATCTCAGCTACATCGGACAGGTCGTCCGCGGCGATTTCGGCAACTCGCTCAGCTATCGTCAGCCCGCCATGGGCCTTGTCCTGGGGGCTCTGCCTGCCACGATCGAACTGACCGTCTTTGCCCTCGTTTTCGCCATGGCATTGGCGGTGCCGTTCGGGGTCTTTGCCGCGCTGAACCGCGGCACGGCGCTCGACGGCGGCATCATCACGCTGGCGATGTTCGGACAATCCGTCCCGAACTTCTGGCTGGGGATCATGATGATCCTGTTTTTCGGCCTCTATCTGCACTGGTTCCCGATCTCGGGTCACGTGCCATTCCTGCAGCCGCTTCTGCAAGGCGACTTTGTCACGGCTTTCAAGAACCTGCCCCGAACTCTTTACTACCTGGTCATGCCAGGGATCGCCGTGGGCTTTTACTCGCTGTCGCGCAACGCCCGGCTCGTGCGCTCGTCCATGCTCGAGGTGCTGAACCAGGACTACGTCCGCACTGCCCGCTCCAAGGGCCTGACCGAGCGTGCGGTCGTCGTCCACCACGCCCTGCGCAATGCCTGGCTGCCGGTCATCACAATGGTGGGGCTCGAGTTCGGCTTTCTGCTTGGCGGGGTCGTCGTGATCGAGACCGTCTTCAGCTACCCGGGCCTTGGACGCCTGGTGTTCAACGCCGTGAACCAGCGTGACATCCCGGTCGTCCAATCGGCAGTGATCGTGCTGGCCGTGATCTTCGTGCTGCTCAACCTGCTTGTCGACCTGATCTACGCCAAGGTCGATCCCCGCGTGAAACTGTGAGGGCGCAACCATGACCGCAGCCGCATCTGACCCCACCCACGAAGTCCGCGCCGGCGGTGTCAATCAGAACCTGCGCCGGGCCATCCGCAGCATGGTGCAGGCCGGCTGGCCCCTGTTAGCGCTGTTGATTCTCGGGGTGGTGCTGTTCGTCGCCGTGGCCGGGCCCAGCATCGCGCCGATGGACCCGAACCGTCAGAACATCATGTTGCGCCTCGCTGCACCCATGGCCGAAGGGCCGCGCCACACGACGTTCTGGCTGGGCACCGACGCATTGGGCCGGGACGTGCTCAGTCGCCTCATCTATGGCGCGCGTGTCTCGCTGCTGGTGGGAATCGCGTCCATCGCGGTGGGCGGCACGCTTGGCGTCACGGCCGGCCTGCTCGCCGGTTATTTCGGCGGTCGCATCGACGATATCATCATGCGCCTCGGCGATATCCAATTGGCGTTTCCCTTCATCCTGCTGGCGATCATGTTCCTGGTCGTGCTTGGACCGGGACTGCTGAACCTGATCCTGGTCCTGGGGATCGGGCAGTGGGTCACCTACGCGCGCATCGTGCGCGGCCAGACATTGTCACTGCGCGAAAAGGAGTTCGTCGAGGCCGCGCGCGCGATGGGCGATTCCACCAGCTCGATCATCTTTCGGACCATCCTACCGAACATCATCGCGCCGCTGACGGTCGTCGCCTCGTTCAACGTCGCCAGCGTGATCCTTTCCGAGGCCGCGCTATCCTTCCTCGGCCTCGGGGTGCCGCCCTCTGTTCCGACATGGGGCAGCATGCTGGCCGAGAGCCGCGATCAGCTGATCGCCAACAAGTGGTGGCTCGCCATCTTTCCGGGCTTTGCGATCGTGCTGACGGTCCTCAGCTTCAACATCATGGGCGACTGGCTGCGGGACTTCTTGGACCCGCGCCTGAAAGAGCGTCGTTAAAGGAGCAGACATGAAAGTCGGTATCATCGGGGCCAGCTTTGCCCGTGACGCCTATTTGCCGGCACTGGCGCATGTGCCTGGGGCCGAGGTTGTCGCTATCGCGTCCGGCCGCGAGGAAAGCGCGCGCGCCGCAGCCGACGCCTTTGGCATCCCCCATGCGACGGCGGACTGGCGCCAGATGCTGGCAGACCACGCGTTCGACCTTGTCTGCATCGCGACGCCCACCGTGCTGCACGCGCCGCAGGCGTTGGCCGCGCTTGAGGCCGGGGCCCATGTGCTGTGCGAAAAGCCCACAGCGATGGACGCGGTCGAAGCGGGCCAGATGCTCGAGGCTGCCAAACGCGCCAACCGGCTGAACATGATCGACCACGAATTGCGCTTTAACCCCAACCGCCAGCGTGTGGCCGAAATGATCGCCGCGGGCGAGTTGGGCGAAATCCGTCATGTCAACATCGCCAACATCTCGAGTGGTTGGGCAGATCCCGCGAGCCGTCCTGCTGGCGACTGGTGGAGCGATGCAGCCCAAGGCGGCGGCCGGCTAGGCGCGAACGGCAGCCACCAGGTGGACATGCTCCGCTGGTGGTTGGGCGAGGTCGCCTGGGTGACAGGTGCCGCGCCCATCATGGTCCCCGAGCGCCGAGACAAGGCAACCGGCGCCCCCTGGACGGCCACCGCGGACGATGTGGCGTGGTTCACGCTTGAAATGCAGTCCGGCGCGGTCGCGCAGCTCTTCCTCTCGGGCGTTGCTGCCCACAATGTAGGCAACAGCACACATGTCTTTGGCTCTCGCGGCACGATCCGCCTCGACAATGCCGACGAGACGCTGTGGTTCGCGCCGGCGGGGGGCGAGTTCCGCGACATTACCGTCAAGGATCCCAATGCGGGGCTGCCGGGTCTGAACAAGGGGGTATGGAACGTCTCGGTCGTCTCGGCTCTGCGGGAAATGGCTGCGGCGATCACTGAAGGGCGCCCCCTTGCACGCGGGGCGACTTTTGCGGACGGCCTCGCCAATCAGAAGGTGCTGGACGCTGTGCGCCTGTCGGGCCGCGAGCGTCGCTGGGTGCGCCCGGAGGACATCGATGCCTGAGACCGTTCTGGTAACCGGCGCGGCGCAGGGCCTCGGCGCCGCCATAGCCCGCCACATGGCCGCACGCGGCGACCGGATGCTGCTGATCGATCGGGACGCGGTGGGGCTGGCCGCGACCGCCTCGGCCTGTCCGGGCGCGCTGACCGCGACGGCTGACCTGTCAGATGCCGAGGACACCGCTCGGGCGATCGCAAGCTTGCCCTGCGAGGAGGTCGGCACGTTGATCCACAATGCCGCCATCCTGCGGGTCGAGCCGATCGAACGGGTCAGCCTTTCCACCTTCCGCGCGACGCTGGACGTGGGCATCCAGGCTGCATTCCAGCTGACTCAGGCCGTCTGGCCCGGCATGGCGGCGCGCGGCGGCGGTGCCCTCGTCTTCGTCTCCTCACGCTCGGGGATCGAGGGCTTCGCCAATGAGACCGCCTATTGCGCGGCAAAGCACGCGCTGGAAGGGTTTTCGAAATGCCTGGCGATGGAAGGCGAGGCATCGGGCATCGTCTCTTACACCATCACGCCAGGCATGTTGATGCACACCCCCATGTCCGAGACGACTTATGATGCCGAGGCGCGGGCGGCATGGGTGGACCCGATCCGCCTCGCGCCCGCCTTTACCTGGCTTTCGGACAGGCGGCCACGCGAATTCTCCGGGCAGCGGCTGAGCGCCTGGGACCTCTCGCAAAGGGAAGCCGCCTGATGTCCATGCAGGAAATCTATGACTGGATCGACGCACATGCCGATGAATGCATTGCCGATCTGCAGACGCTGGTGCGCCAGCCCTCCGTCTCGGCGCAGGATATAGGGCTGCGCGACTGTGCGGAGTTGCTGCAGGACATGATGCACCGCGACGGGCTGCCCGCGGATCTGTACGAGACCGACGGCGGGCCGCCCATTGTCTTTGGCGAAGTGCGCGTCGAAGGACCGGCACAGACGCTGCTGTGTTATTCCCATTACGACGTGCAACCGCCCGAGCCTCTGGAAGCGTGGAGCCATGGGGGCCCATGGTCGGCCGCCATCGTGGACGGTGTTCTTTATGGCCGCGGAGCGACGGATAACAAGTCGGGTGTGCTGGCGTTCAACAAGGCGGCCAAGGCCTTCCTGCAGGTCAGGGGCAAGATACCCTGCAACCTCAAGCTCTTCATCGAGGGCGAGGAGGAGATTGGCAGCGTCCACCTGTCAGATTGGGCCCAGCGCAACGCGGTCCTTCTGGAGGCGGACGGAATGCACTGCCTCGACGGATCGCTCGAGGTGGGAACCGAGGCGCCGGACGTTTCGCTTGGGCTCAAGTCCATCCTGTCCGTCGAACTGGTGGCGCGGGGCGCGAAAAGCGATGTGCATTCGCTGAACTTTCCGTTGGTCCCTTCGCCAGTCTGGGATCTGGTGTGGGCGCTGAACACGATCCTCGACCGCGACCGTCGCATCCTGATCGACGGGTGGGAGGAGGGAATCTGGCAACTGGGCCCGGATGACGAGCAGCAGTTGCGCGACAAGGCGGCACGTGTCGACACCGCCGCCATGCGGGAAGAGTGGGGCATCGACAGCTTTGCCCTCGGCCGCGACGGGATCGACGCAATCCGGGCCCGAACCTATGAGCCGACGGCCAACATCCAGGGTATCGTCGCGGGCTATACCGGCCGCGGCACCAAGACAATCGTGCCGAACGAGGCGCGCGTGCGCATGGATTTCCGCCTGATCCCCAACATGCAGCCCGACGCAGCACTGGCCAAGCTGAAGGCGCATCTCGTTGCGCACGGCTTTGGCCATATCGAGGTCAACGCCCATGAGGGCCGCGAGCCGCCCTACAAGATCAGCGTGCGCGAGGACATCAGCCAGGCCATCATCGCCGCCGCGACCGAGGTTTATGGTGAATTGCCGGTGGTCAATGGCGTCTCGGCCGAGGGAGCGATCCTGCGACACGTCTGGATTCCCTGCGTGCTGACCGGTTTCGCCAATCCTGACGCCAATCTGCATGCGCCCGACGAGAACATCGTCATCGAAAAATACATCAAGGGGATCAAGTACGCGGCCGCGATCATGCACCATTTCAGCCTCGTCGGCGACGGTGCGGAGGGCAGGGCGCGGCCGTGACCGGGATCCGTCTCTTCAGCCCGTCCGGGGTGCATCCGGTAGCCGGCTATCACCACGCGGCAATCGCCGGCGGCATGCTGATCGTCGCCGGTCAGGTGGCGCGAGACCCGCAAGGGAACTGGGTGGGGGCCGGCGATGCCGGTGCGCAGGCTGCGCAGGTCTATCGCAACATCGGGTTGATCCTGGCCGAAGCAGGCGCCGGCCCGGATAACGTGGTCAAGATCACCACCATCATGATTGACCGTGCCGACGGGCCAGCGATCACCGCCGCGCGCCGCGCCTTCTTTGGCGAGCATCGCCCGCCACACACCGGATTCATCGTCAACGGGCTGGGCTCGCCAGAAGTGCGCGTCGAGGTCGAGGTTGTCGCCTGGCTCGGCGACGGCTGATCGGGGCCGCGGCCCGGGGCCGCGACCCTTCATCGCGCCGCATTTCGGCGCCAACAGGGAAGGCCTCGTCATGATCTGTTCTTCTCCACCACGCGTGTTACTCGCAGCGTCTGTGGCCTTTGCCTCGGCGGCTGCGCCCGGCCACGCCGCGCCCGCGCCCGACACACTCGTCATCGCGCAATCGGTCGATATCGAAAGCCTTGAGCCGGACATGCTGAATCAGGCGGTCTCGATCAACGTCGTCAGCCACATCTTCGGATCGCTGACCGCCGTCACGCCCGAGGGCGAGGTAGTGCCGTATTTCGCCACTGGCTGGACATGGAACGAGGACGGGACGGAGCTGGCCTTTGACATTCGCGAGGGGTTGACCTGCGAGGATGGCGAGGTGCTGGACGCCGAGGATGTCGCCTACTCGCTCAACCGCGCGGCTGATCCGGCCAACAAGTTCATCGGCCACACGCCGGGGTTCATCTTTGGATCGATCGGTTTTCAGGGCGCCCGCGCCGAGGGCCCGCATCGCGCGGTCATGAGCCTCAAGGGCTATTCCTCGACCGTGCCGGGGATGATGTCGGACGCGTTCATTCACTGCAAGGACAGCTACGAAAAACTGTCCATAGCCGACGCCGCAACCCATCCGGTGGCGAGCGGTCCCTACAAGCTTGTTCACTGGGACAAGGACCAGCAGGTCGTGCTGGAGCGGAATCCCACCTTTACGCTGGAAGCGCCGGGATTTCAGCGGCTGGTCTGGCGGGTGATCCCCGAAGCAAGCTCGCGGGTCGCCGAACTCGTCGCTGGCAACGTGGACATTGCCGCCAATGTGCCGCCCGACCAAATCGAGGCAGTACGTAGCTTTGACACAGCCGATGTTGAGGGCGTGGCCGGCACACGGCGCATGTTCGTGGGGTTCAACTTCTCGGACAAGTTCAGCGGCACTCCTGCGGGCGAGGCGATCAAGGACAAGCAGGTTCGGCACGCGCTGAACATGGCCGTGGATGTGCCCACCATTTGCAAGCAGTTGCTGGGCACCGACTGCGCGCGCATGACCGGACCTGCGAACCTCGGCAATCCGGCGGTTAAACCATATCCCTACGACCCTGAGGGCGCGGAAAAACTCCTCGACGAGGCGGGCTACAAACGCGGTCCGGACGGGGTGCGCTTCACTGCGGTGATGCAAGGGCCGACCGGACGCTTTTTGAATGATGCGCAGGTGCAGCAGGCGGTCGCGCAATACCTGTCGGACATCGGCGTTGCCACGACGAACGAACTGGCACCGATGAACATCTTTGGGACCAGTGCGCGCGAGCACACGGCAGGTCCGCTCTATTTCATCGGCCAAGGAGGTTCGACCTACAGCCCCATCTATGACATGTCGCTGTTTTCGTCATGCGACGCGCCGGTGAATAATGGCATGTGGTGCAACGAGGAATGGACCAAGCGCTGGGAGGCGCTGAAAGGCATTCGCGATCCGGCTGACGAGCGCAAGGCGGTGGACGAGATGCTGGCGATCTTTGCCGACGATGCGCCGTGGATCTTTCTTTACTTCCAGCCCGATTTCTACGGCGTCTCCAATCGCATCGACTGGACGCCCCGCCGCGACGAGTCGATCGACGCTACCACCGCGCGGCTCAAGGGCTGAATCGATAGGGCCGGCCCTGCGCGGGCCGGCCCCATTCTTTTAGCCTCTGGATTACTCCAGTCGTAGGGTTGCGCGGCTCGTGCCCCCCTTTTGCGAGCGTGCCGTGACAGTGATCTCGCCCGGCCCGCGCACCAGCCATTCCGCCTTTTTCGTCACCGGGGACCACTGCTCGCCCCATGGCGACCAGGTCGTGGCGCGCTCGTTGCGCCCCGACAGATGCCCGAGGTCCGCGACCTGAGGGTTCATCTCGACGGGTGCACCCGCGATGGTGACGGTCACCGTCTTGGCCACGCCATTGGCGATGGCCACGTCAGACAGATTGGTCGGCAGATATCCGTGGTTCGACACCACCGCCGTCACCCGATGCAAATCCGCGCCCAGCGCCTCGGATGTCAGTTCGTCGATCCGCACCTGCGGGGCGGCGGCGGCGTGGCGCAGGTTGAACAGCACATTGCGGCGGCAGATGTCCTCCAGCAGATGGCCGGGCGGGTTGCGATAGCTCCAGATATAGACCATGCCGCCGACCTCGACCGGGCCGAGTTCGGGATGGTCCACGGCGCGCCAGGGGCGAAACCCCTGCTCGCCCACGTTCTGCTTGACCCAGTCCTGAATCACCCCGGCGGTTTCGTCGTCCGCTGGCGCGAGGTTGTAATACCCGGCCTTGCGCGCGCCGGCCTCGGTCTCGATATCCCACAACTCGGTCGAGAAGCAGATTATCCCCATCTCCTCGTAGACCCAGTCCTTCAGCGATCCATGGCGGACCTTGCTCTTGTCGGGCGTAAATTCCTCGTAGGTCGAGATCACGGGGTAACCGGTCAGCCGCGTGCCGACCTTCCCTAGCCCCTTGTAGAGCGCGAGATCGCGCGGGCTCATGTCCGCGTCCATTCGGGTCATGGAGGGGCGCAGGATGATGCCGCCGTGGGTGTGATAGGCGCACATGCCGCAGATGTTGGGATGATCGAGGATGAGCCTGCCCATGCCCATCGCCTCGGGCTCTGAGAAGGGATACTCGCCCGCGCCGTATTCCCGTGGCGACCAGTTGATCGGAAAGTTGCGGTTCATGTTGCCGTCGTTGCCGCGCTCGATCGCGACGTGCAGGCCGTCATGGTTGCGGATGCGGCCTTCGGGATAGAGGCGGAAGTAGGTTCCACCTTCCTCCCCCGGCTCACGCTGGACCATCAGATCGGGGTCGGCCGCGCTGCATTTCCATTCGCCCTTGGGGTCAGGCACGCGCATCTGGGCGATGAAGCCGTCGCCGTCGATGTCCTGCGGCACCAGGCCATCGATCCTGTCCTCGCCCGGCAGAAAGCGTCCGTTACCGCACCAGGGGTGATATGGGCTGGTCAGCGAGAATTCGGCCCCGTCCGGGTTGATGCGGGGCAGGATGTAAAAGACTTGCGTGTCGAGAAGGCGCGTCACTTCCTCGTCGGTGCCGTAGCCGGTCAGCAGGTGCCAGATGGCATAAAGCGCGGTGGCCGAGGTGGCATGTTCCTCGGCATGGATCTGGGCGTCGATGTAAAAGCCTGGCTTTTCGTCCGCCGGCCCCGTTTCCGGGTTGGTCAATTCAACCAGCCAGACGGACCTGCCGCGATGGCTCTTCGCGATCGAACTGAGGCGCATCAGCTTAGGGTACTGTTGGGCGAGCGAATGCAAATGGGCGGTCATCTCGTCGTAGTTGTAATAGCGGTCAAAGGGTATTGCGGGCGGGTTCATGCGATATTCCCTGTCATTGAAAGGCGGCGGCCGATGCCGCCGCACGAATGCCTCACTCGGCCAGCTTCACGTCCCACAGGTCGATCGTTTCGTCGCGGCGGGCGGTCCAGTCGATCCGCTTGCCAACACCGTAAAAATCCGGCTGGTAATAAAGCTGCAACCAGGGTCCGTCCTTGTAAAAGACCTCGAGCATCTCCTCGATGATCTTGCGTTGGCGGGCGGGATCGGTCTCGGCCATCATCTCGTCCCAGCGGCCGAACCAGGCGGGGTCGGACCAGTTGGTGTAGTTCGGGCCGCTGTCGACCTGTGCCATGATCGCCATGTCGTACACCGCGCTCCACAAGACGCCGCCCGAGCCGAGCAGGAACAGCGGCCCGGCATCGTGGTTGCGGATCAGCGGTGTGTAGACCGAGGCCCATTCCAGCAGCTCGACCTCGGTTTCGATTCCCACCTCGCTCAAATAGGCGGCGACTGCCTGCGCCACGTTGGCGTCGTTCAGGTATCGCCCGCGCGGCGATTGCAGCTTGGTGCGCAGGCGCACACCGTCCGGCCCGCGCGGATATCCGGCCTCGTCCAGCAGTTTCTCGGTCATTGCGGGATCATAGGGATAGGGCTCGAGGCCCGGGTGATCGTTCGGAGGATTGACCGGACCGGTCATGCGCCGGCATTCGAAGTTCAGCAGTTGCTTGCAGATCGCGGGCACATCGACCGCATATTGCAACGCGCGCCGCACCTCGGGCTTGCGAAAGGCCTCGGCGTCGGGGCCGGTGAAGCTGTCCTTCTGGTTAAAGCCGACATACATCCGCCGCAGGCCCTGGACCGCTTGCACCTTGGCTACGCCGCTCGCGTTGATGGCGTCGACCTGATCGGGCGGGACATTGGCGATGATGTCCACATTACCGGACAGCAGTTCCGCGGTCCGCGTCGATCCCTCTGGAATCACGCGAAACACGATCTTCTGAAACGTGCCGGGGTCCTGTCGTTTTTCGAGGACGATCTGCGAGTTCGGCGACCACTCGACCATGCGATATTCGGCCGAGGAAATGGGCTCGCGGGCGATTTGATCGTCAGTGCGCTTTTCCATCCCCTCGCGGCAGTGGATGAACACCTGCGAGGTGAAGCCCAGTGCCATCGGGTTGCGCTCGGCGATGTGGATCGCGACGGTGTCGTCGTCCACCGCCTCGGCTTTTTCGAACTTCATCGAGGTATAGACAAAGCCTGGCGTGTTACCCGCGAACTTGCGGGCCGGATCGGCGGCGCGATTATAGCTCCATGCGACATCATCAGCGGTCAGCGCCTCGCCATCCTCGCAGGTGCGACCCTCAGGCAGGTTGAAGGTCAGAACGCGCCCGTCCTCGCTGATCGTCCAGTCCTTGGCCAGGCGCGGCTGGATTGTGCCGACATGGCCGATCTGGGTCAGCGTCGTGAACAGGTACTGGGCGATGTTCATGTTGTCGGCGGACCGGATTTCCGCCGTCTCGAAGGTGCTGGCATCGGCGCTAAGGCCGACCACAATCGTATCCGCCGGGGGCGCAGCGTAGGAAACAGCCGGGATCAATACGGCGGCAGAGAAAAGGAGCGGGAAAATACGGCTCACTGTCGTTCTCCTTCTGGATTGTCACCTGTCGACAATATGCGATATTCACTGGTGCTGTCGAGTTCCTTGGCTTGGCTATGCGCGACAAATGACGGAGCGTGTGGAAGCAGCACTATTGAGCCCGTCTATAGGGCTCTCCCGGCGCTCGGATTCAGGCGAAATAAGCCGGCGATCAACCGGATGGCATAAGCAACGCGCGTCGCCTGGACCTTGATGCGAGATCACATGCACGGCTTTGGGAAGGTCCCGCCTTGGAATCCGGATGAATCCGGGACGAAGGGTGATCGCCGCCGCGAGAACACGGCGGATCGCCGTTCAGGATGGACCTTAGTACAAGTCGGAGCCGCCCGCTCCTCTCCGCAGGGTTCCGATGATAAACACGACGCGACGCACCGCGGTCAGCACGGTCCCCACCAACAGCAACCACAGTGCCGCCTGCAGCAACCCGCCCTTGCCGCTCCACACTGGCTCGAACGCCGCGACAATCGCGGCCACGGTGATCAGCGCCATACGGTGCGGCTTGGCCATCGGGCCACGGAAATCGGCGGGCGCGCCGCAGGTGACGCCAAGCTCGCGGATGTAGGCGGTCAGGAAAGCCGCCGCCACGCAGGCAAAGCCCAGTGCCGGTTGACCGATTCCGAATCCGACGCCGCCGAGGATCAACAGATCGCCGAGGCGGTCGGTGAACTCGTTCCAGAAGCGGCCGTCGGCGCTGCCCCGACCGGCCTCGACCGCCACCATTCCATCCAGCAGGTTGCAGAGCAGCCGCAACTGCACAAAGCCTGCGGCGAGGATTAGCAGCGCCACGCGCGCCGCGCCGACTGTCGACGCATGGCCCATGAAGGCCGCGCCAGAGAGTGCGGCGGCTACGACGCCCGCGGCCGAGATCTGGTTCGGCGTAAGCGAGGTGCGGGCCAGGGCCCGCGTCAGGGCCGCGGCCCATCCGGTCGCGCGACTTTTCAGGGGCCGCCGTCCACCCTCCATCACGCCACCGACCAGAAATAGCGCGTCAGGTGAAAGAAGATCGGCGCAGCGAAGACCACGGAATCGAGTCGGTCGATAAAGCCGCCGTGCCCGGGAATGCCGTGGCCCCAGTCCTTGACGCCGCGGTCGCGCTTGATCGCCGACATCACCAGCCCTCCGGCAAATCCCATCAGCGAAATGACAAGGGCCATTGCGGCGGCCTTCAAGGGCGAAAAGGGGGTGATCCACCAAAGAGCCGCGCCCACCAGTGTGGCGCTGAGGACGCCGCCAATGGTGCCCTCGACGGTCTTGGAAGGCGACAGCGACGGCGCGACCTTTCGCCGACCCGCGAGTTTGCCCCAGATGTATTGCAGCACGTCGCTCGACTGCACGACGACGACCAGGAACGCGATCAGCAGCACACTGCGTCCCGCGTAGCCGGGAATATCGAGAAAAAGCAGCGCCGGCACATGGCTCGCGCAATAGACGCAGATCATCAGCGCCCACTGCACCTCAGCCACGCGGATCAAAAATCCCTGCGTTTGGCCACGGACCGCGGACAGCATCGGCAACAGCAGGAACGCGTAGACCGGGATGAAGATCGAAAAGATGCCGTAGCGGTCGTCCCAGATCAGCCAGTATTGCAACGGCAGGACAACGAAAAACGCCGTGGCGAGCGTCCAGTGATCGGCGCGACCGGCATTGGTCAGCGTCATGAACTCGCGCAGTGCGGCAAAGGAGAGCAGCGCGAACAGCAGCACGACGCCCGTCCGGCCGAGCAGAAAGGCGATCCCGAGCACAATCACCATCGCCCACCAGGCGCGGATGCGGTCGTTGAGGTTGATGATGGTCGCGTCCGGGCTTCCCGCCGGCGCGCGCCGGGCCAGCAGCCAGCCGATCAGCGAGGCGCTGACCAGGATAGCGGCAACACCTGCCAGCAGGCGCAGCAGATCGCCGTTGGCGGAGGTCATGCGCTGGTCCTTTCGGGTCGCAGCGCCAGCAGGGAGGCGCGGGCGCGGTCGAGGAAGGCTGTCTTGGTTTCCGCCTCCTGCAGTCGGAGAGGTGCGCCGAAGACGACCTTGCACATCAGGGGAACCGGCACGAACTCTCCCTTGGGCAGCACGCGGTTGAGGTTGCTGATCCACACGGGGATCAGCTCCGTTTCGGGCCGCGCGGCGGCCAGGTGGTAGAGGCCCGAGCGAAACGGCAGCAGCGCTGCGTCGGTCAGGTTCCGGGTGCCCTCAGGGAAGAGGATCAGCGTCGCCCCGTCGTCCAGAGCGGTCGCCATCTGCGCCACCGGATCGCCCGTCGCGCCACCCGACCGGTCGATCAGGAGGGCGCGAAACACGTCAGTCCCGATGAAGCGGCGGAGCCCGGGGCGGTTCCAGTAATCCGCACCGGCGACCGGCCGAAGCCGGGGACGGTCCCGTGGCGGCAACACGGACCAGATGAGGATGAAATCCCCGTGGCTCGCGTGATTGGCGAAATAGACCCGCGGCGCGGCATGGTCCGGGCCGACCCCGCGCCATTCGGCATAAGCGGCGGTAACAAGACGGGCGAAGAACGCGATCGCTTGTCCGACGTTCGTCGCGAGTATGCGGCGCAAAAGGGATGGCTGCGGCATAGCTGGGGGCGTGCTTGCTGGGCGGTCAGTAGTTGTCATCGCTTTGCTCTTGCTCGCCCCACGGGGAAGTCTGGCACAAGCCTTGCGCGGGAAACAGGGGGCGTGGGTCGCCGCAAGAACTGGGGCCATCCCGCGCGACACTTGCAGTCGGACAAGACACGCCCCCGGGGGAAAGATCGGTACGAGTTCAGGCCTCACACCCGGCAGGGACTGAATTCGGTTGAGAGTCGGCAGAGGCAGAGCAATGCGGGTATAATCGTAACTGATCGGTGCAAAGGGCGCTTGGCAGTGGGAGACTGCTCTGTCTGGTTGGGCACTGATGCCAGATCTCGTTTCCCAATCTCAGACGTTACGTCAACGCAGTCTCCGCCCACTGGTCGGCGCTTCCACCAACGCGCCCATCGGATTAATGATCTGCCTGCGCCCTCAGGCCTTGTAGGGAGTAAATCCTTTCCTTGAGCCTCAATGAGTTATCCGGTCGCGGCCGACTGACGGCATTGTCAGCGGGAACCTTGCATCTGACCCCGGGTTTCTACCCTTGAACACGGGGAGTTTCTGATGAAATCGGACGCTTTCAGCCGGCGTCATTTCCTCACTGCCGGCATTGGGACTGCAGCTGCGTCAGGCCGACGCTCCCAATCCCCCCCAGACGCAGGATTACAAATTCTTCACGGCTGCCGAACTCGCATTTGTCGAGGCGGCGACTGAGAGATTGATCCCCAGGGATGAGCTCGGGCCCGGAGCGAGGGATTGCGGGGTCGCGCTGTTCATCGACCATCAACTGGCTGGCGATTACGGACGTGCCGCAAGCTGGTATATGCACGGGCCTTGGCAGAAAGGCCAGGATACGCAGGGTTATCAGTCACGCATGAATCCCTCTACTCTTTACCGCTCGGCAATCAAGGCAATCAACGACCAAATCGCCTCGCAGAAAGATGGAAAACTTTTCGCGGCCTTGGCGCCGGAGGAGCAGGACCAAGTCATTTCCGTTCTGGAGAATGGCAGGTCAATATCTCAAGTCGCCCGGGCCCTTGGTGCAGGCATGAGTGGGCGCTTCGCCATACGTTCTGTCCGCGCTGCGCTCGCTTGCATGGCGACGCTTGCTTTCGGAACCCCGGCACTGGCGGAGACGAACGATTTTGCCAAGGTGGCCCGCGGCCGCTATCTTGTCGACGCAGGGGATTGCGCTGCCTGTCATACCGCCGATAACGGCAAACCCTTCGCGGGCGATCGGCCTATCGCGACCCCTTAGGGACGATTTATTCGGCCAATATCACGCCCGACCCCGAAACAGGGATTGGCGGGCTGGGGGACATATGGCACGATCTCGCTTGCCTCAGTGCAGGCGGCGAGCGCCGCCAACGAAAGCGATGCACCAGCGAGCTTGAGCAGGCTCCGGCGGTCGATTTCGTTCGGCAGACGAGCCGCCAGCGCGGGAAATTTGGCGGCAATCACCGCTCGCATGACGCTGCGCGCCGCCAGCTCCTCGAGGCTGCGCCACGGGTCGGCCCCGGTGGGCGCTTTGCTGTCACCGATGGCAGACATAGCAGTCCGTCATGGTTTCGGTGTGGATACCGAGGGTCTGGACCAGTTCCTTGCGGACCTCCTTGATGTCGTCCGGCGGCTTCCAGTGCATCAGGAAGACGTCCTGCGGCGGCCTCAGGTTCGGTTCGGGATCGCGGTGACAGCCGAGGCACCACTCCATCGATAGCGGCTGGGCCTTGGCCATCAACGCCATGTCATCGACTTCGCCATGGCAGGTCTCGCAGCCGACGCCTTTGGCCACGTGGATCGAATGGTTGAAGAAAACGAAATCGGGGACCGAGTTGACGCGCTGCCAGTGCAGCGGCTCGCCGCTGGCGAAGCTTGCTCGAACCGGGGCCAGCATGGCGGCGTTGGGGTAGAGTTGCGAGTGACAGGTCATGCAGACCTCCGTTGCCGGAAGCCCGGCCGAGGCTGAGGTCTCGACCCCCGCATGGCAATAGCGGCAGTCGATGCCGATCTCGCCCACATGGTGCTTGTGGCTGAACGGCACCGGCTGTGCGACGGCTTTGCCCACGCCGGTCACGAAATCGGACCGCAGCCACGCGGTCCCGACAACAGCGATGGCGATCACGGCAAGGAGGCCACCTGCCAACAAAAAACGCACAACGCCATCGGTATTTCGAGAGAAAACCTGCGCCATCACCCCAATGCATCAATACGCCAGCTTGGAGAGGCAACGCTTGTTCGGCAGGGCCGTTCCTCGGGAGCCGGCATTGGCAACAAGGTGGCCGGTCCGTGGAATGGTTCGCCGGCGTGCCCATTTGGCCTCGCCCTCGTCAAATCTCCGCCACCTATTCCGGTGCAGACCCAGAAATTAGAGCCGGTAAGCGGGCGTTTAATGGGCCCTTGGACACGTCGATCCGCGACGCCTGGTTGTCCAAAGGCTCAAGCATTTCGCGAGGCCGACAAGCAGTTATTATCCGGCCGTTGAATTTGGGATAGCGGTCGGCGTCATCGCCATGATCTCTTTGCGGCATGACGAGGTTGGGGCTGCGCGATAACCGGGACGGCGCGCAGGCGCGTCGAAAGGAGGAAATCGTGATCATGGCAATTCACCATGTCCAACTTGCGATGCCCCGGGGCGGTGAGGGTTCTGCCCGCAGATTCTATGTGCAAGTCTCGGGATTAACCGAGATTGAAAACCCCGATACCTTGCAAGGCAGAGGCGGAGTCTGGTTTTTCAGACCTGGCGTGCAGGTTCACCTCGGCCTCGAAGAGCCTTTCAGTCCCGCCAGGAAGGCCCACCCCGCGTTCCAAGTGGCCTCGCTGCAGCAAACCGAACAACATTTGGCGAATTTGGGCCTGGAGTTTCATAGGGATGTCGATTTGCCCAAGATCCGAAGGATCTATGTCGACGATCCGTTCGGAAACCGGATCGAGCTGTTAGAAATAATCTAGGTCGGCGCCGCGTTGCAAACCCGAATAACATGCGCGTCGCACTCGAACCTGTTAGCTGGGCCCAACAGGCAGTTGCAATCGGCGACCCCTCCTTATTGTTGCCGTTGCCCCCACCAGGACCCGTCGCCGCGCCTCTTGCCGCCCCGTGTGGGGCGGCGTGAGGATCTGGCGGCGTCCGACAGGGCGCATGCGCCCGCTTATTGCGCACTCGCCGGGAAGGCCGGCAGGCGGCCGATGTGGTCTGGATCATGCTGGATTACCAGTCGCGCGCCCTGGGCTTTTGCAAGCCCCTCAAGTCGCGCCATCGAGGCGAGGCTGTCGGCACGGTTGACATTGAAAGGCGGCACGCTGCCGGTGAGAAGCTGCTGGGCGAAGTGCACCACGTCACCTGACAGAAGGACCGGTCCGAAGTCGGCCAGCCGGACCAGCAGCGCCGTCTCGCCTGGTGTGTGGCCGGGCATCTTCAGCATCGTCACGCTGCTGTCGCCGAACACGTCCAGATCGCCTTCCACCGCCTCGACCTTGCCGCCGTCGCGCCACGGCTGTGCCAGCTTGGGATCAATGCCGAAACCGGGCTTGTCGGAAGTCAGCTCGGCCCAGTCGCCTGCCCCAATCAGCAGCGTCGCTGCGGGAAAGTCGGCGGCCTGCCCCATATGGTCGAAATGCGCGTGACTGATGCCAACGCGGGTGACCTGTTCGGGCATCACGCCAATCTCGGCCAGCTGCTTCGTGATCGCCGGTCCCGGCTTGGGCTGCGGCCCGGGCCCCTGCGGCGCGGCGTCGAGCGGCAGGCCGGCGTCCCAGAGCAGATATTCCTCGCCATGCCGGATCAGATAGCAACTGTCGGTCATCTGCAGCGGGTGGTCCGGATACGCCTCGGTGTCCGAAAAGAAGTTGATGTTGCTGACATCGATCGACCCGCAATCGAGCCGCCATAATTCGACTTGCGGCTTCGCTGGTGGTGCGGTTTGCGCCGTTGCCATGGCCGGCAGCGACAGCAGAATGAGGGTCAGAAGGGACGATTTCATTGCGCGTTCCTTAAGTGGATAGATGCCCGGACCGTGCCCTTCCAGCGGCCTTCGCATGCGCCCGAAGTTCACCAAAATGGGCCTGAAACGCTCAAATCGCGTCAGACATGGAGGCTGCTGCATGTCAGACTGTGCCCCATGAACCAGATGACCCATGACCTGAGTGCCGAATTGCTCGCGCGCCTCGACCATTTCGTCGTCACCTCCGGCGCCACCGGCGAGCAGCGCATTGCCGGGCGGCTGTTCTGCTACTGCGCGCTTGAACGCGAGCGGCTGGCCTCGGTGACGCCCGAGACGCCCCTGCTCGGCATTGTCCTGCGCGGCACCAAGGAGGTCTGGACCGGCACGTTTAACGAGGTCTTGCCCGCCGGTACCGTTTTCGCGCTGCCTGGCGGGGCGCCGGTCGACGTGGTTAACATTCCTGACGCTCGTGGGCTGTACGAATCCCTGATCCTCAGCATCGAGAATCTGCCCGCCCCGATCCAACCGATCGCCGGGCCGCGGCGGATTGAGCGTCTGGCCATCAGGCTGACCGCTGAACTGGTCGAAACCTTGGTCCACACCGCCGCCGCCATCGGCAACAACCATGCGGCGGTCGGCAAGGTGCGGTTGACCGAACTGCTGATGCTGCTGGCGGAGGATTCTGCCGGGCAGATACTGCTGGCGGGCGACATCGCCCAGCGCGCGCAGTGGCTGATCGCGGCGCAGCCGGATGCGCATTGGACGGTGGCCCAACTCGCCCGTGAACTCGGCATGGGTGCGTCATCCCTGCGCCGCGCGCTCGACCGGCTGGGGAGGCCCTTCCGCAAGATCCTGGCCGAGGCCCGCATGCAGGCCGCGCGCCGGACGTTGGCCGACGGGGCAAGCGTGACGGAAGCGGCCGTTGCGGCCGGCTACGCATCACGCTCGCATTTCACGCGGGCTTATCGGCAGGCTTTTGGTGCGACGCCGGGCGCGGATGCGCGAGTCATAAGGCGCGCGGAGCTTCGCTCAGGGGTTTGATCCAGCGGATGGGGCGACAAAACGCGCGATAACCCTCCGCATCCCAGTCGTTCCGCCCTGGCCTCAGTAGCGGCAGTGTCTAAGCGCCAGCCCGCACACTACCGTCAAAGTCGCTCAGGAGCCCGCCTCTCCGAGGGTACCATGAGAGCCTCGCAGGTGTTCTCGTCCTCCACTCCGGTCCTTGGGAGAGTTTCAGCTCATCCGTTCGCTCCGGCCGCTACAAGATGGCCCGCCCCGATGTCCTCCAGCCGGATGCGCTCCGGCGCTTGCCCGACTGGCCAGACGGGGCTTGGAACGTCGCTCGCCATTCGTGGCGCGGGGGGGCGGACGTAGGCGGGATCGGGGATCGGGACGGCGTCGATCAGGCGGCGCGTGTAAGGATGGCGCGGATTGCCGAAGATCTGCGCGCGGGTGCCCATCTCGACCATCTGGCCCAGATACATGATGCCGATGCGGTCGCTGATGTTCTCGACCACCGCCATGTCGTGGCTGATGAACAGGTAGCTGACCCCCAGCTCGGACTTCAGCTCGGCCAGCAGCGCCAGCACCCGGGCCTGCACGGACACGTCCAGCGCGCTTACGCTTTCATCCGCGATGATCAGCTTGGGGTTCAGCGCCAGTGCACGGGCGATGCAGATACGCTGGCGTTGGCCGCCGGAAAACTCGTGGGGATACCGATCCAGTTGACTCCGGGACAGGCCGACCCGGTCGAAAAGCTCGGCCGCGCGGGCACGGCGCTGCACGCGGTCACCGATCCCGTGGATGACCAGAGGTTCGGCCACGAGTTCACCGACTGGTTTGCGTGGATTAAGCGCCGCCGCGGGGTCCTGGAAAACCAGCTGGACCTCTCGGCGAAGCGCGCGGGGCGCGCTTTGGCCGTCGGGCGGGACCAGATGCCCGGCGATTTCGATGCGTCCACGATGCGGGACAAGTCCTGTCATGGCACGGGCGATGGTGGATTTGCCGCAGCCGGATTCGCCCACGAGCGAGAACGTCTCGCCTGCGGCGATGTCGAAGCTGACCTGCTCGACCGCGTGCACACGATGGGTGACGCGGCCCAGCAGGCCACCCTGAACGTCATAGTTGACCGAAACTTCGGTCAGCCGGGCGATCGGCTCGGCTAGGGGGAGCGCGACTGGGGGGCCGCCGTCACCCATGCGCGGCACCGCGGCAAGCAGTGCTTGCGTGTAGGGCTGCGACGGTCGTGCGAACAATTCCGCAACCGGGCTGGCCTCGACCATGCGGCCGTTCTGCATTACGATCACCCGGTCGGCCATTTCGGCGACGACGCCCATGTCATGGGTGATCAGGATGATGGCCGTCCCCGTCTCGCGCTGAAGATCGCGCAGCAGGTCCAGCACCTCGCGCTGCACCGTCACGTCCAGCGCCGTGGTCGGCTCGTCTGCGATCAGCACTTGAGGGCGCAGCGCCAGTGCCATCGCGATCATCACGCGCTGCCGCATCCCGCCCGAGAGTTCATGCGGGTATTGGCGCATCCGCCGGTCTGGCTGGGACAAGCGGACAGCCCGAAGGGCGGCGAGGGCCGCGGCGGGCGCATCGGCGTCGGGGTCGTGGCTGCGAATCGCCTCGACCAGCTGCGTGCCGATGGTCAGCACCGGGTTGAGCGAGGTCATCGGCTCTTGAAAGATCATCGCGATGCTGTCGCCCCGCAGCCGGCGCATGCGCCGTTCGGGCAGCGCCGTCACGTCCTGTCCGGCAAGGCTGATCTTTCCGGCGCGCCGCTTCACGCCGGGTGGCAAAAGCCCCATCAGCGCCAGCGAGGTCAGCGACTTGCCCGAGCCGCTTTCCCCGGCGATGCACAAGGTCTCGCCGGGGAACAGATCGAAGGACAGGTCCTCGACCAGCGGCTGCGCACCTGCCGCCAGTGTCAGCCCCTGTACCGAGAGCACCGGGCCGGTCATTCGAAGACGATACGCGGGAAGTAGAAGCTGACGACCCAGTTGGGCATGTCGACGATCTCCGATATCCGCAGATCACCACAGGTGGACATCAGCATGTAGGCATCGACCGGGGCCATGCCCCGCTGCGCGCACAGCAGATCCACCATCCCCGCGACGGCATCCCGTGAGGCCTGCATCAGGTCCGGTGCGAGCCCGGTCGTCACCTCGTAGCCCTTGGCGTCCAGATGCCGCGACACGGGACCCGGCGTCGTGAAGCGCGGCGTCTTGAGCCGCGCGTCCTTGACCAGATCGAACCGCAGCGACACGTCCATCGGGCTTTCGATGGCGGTGCCGCAGATCTCGCCGTCGCCCTGCGCGGCATGAGTATCGCCGACGCTGAACAGCGCGCCCTCGACCTCGACCGGCAGATAAAGGACCGTCCCCGCTGCCAGATCCCGGATATCGAGGTTGCCGCCCACGCGGCGCGGGGGAACGATGGAATGCGGCCCGTCCTCGGCCATCGCGCAGCCTATGGTGCCGGCAAAGGGCTTGAGGGGGACCTTGCCTTCGCGCCCGAACAGCGACATCTGCGGGTTCGCAGCATCATATTTCCAGATCGTCAGGGCCGGATCGGTAAACTGGTCGGCAAGCAGGCCGAAGCCCGGGATGTTCGCCGTCCAGCCCCAGGCGCTGCCCTCGGCGACCTGCGGGGTGAAGCCGTCGATGGTGATCTTCAGTGCATCGCCCGGCTTAGCGCCCTCGACCCAGACCGGGCCGGTGACGGGGTTGATCCTGGCGAAATCCAGTGCCGCCACATCGGCCACGGTGGATGACGGGCCAAGCTGGCCCGCCGAGGAATCGACACATTCGAAATGGACCGACTGGCCCGGTTCGACGCGCAGGGCAGGGGGGATGCTGTTGTCCCAGCCAAAGTGATGCTGCGCGCGGTGGATAGTGTGGTCGCAGTTTCTGCACATGTTACTGGTTCACATATACATAATCATAGTTGATCGGAATCGAGACGGGATCGACATACAGCGCATCGGCGCCGCCCATGCGGGGGGATTTCATGGTGAAGCGCTGCTCGTTGAAGACCGGCGCCCAGGGGGCGTCCTCCATCACCTTCATGTAGACGTCGGACCAGGCCTTCAGTCGCGCGTCCTTCGCGGCCTCGCCGACCATGCTGTCGGCCTTGGCAGCGGCCGCGTCCAGTTCGGCATTGCAGTATTTCGCCCAGTTCCAGCCGCCCGCCTCGGCGCCGCTGCAGCTCAGGATCGGACCGTAAAAGTTCGACGGGTCCGGGAAATCCGCGATCCACGCCATGCCGCCCGACCAGATCATCGGCGCGCTGCCATTGCCGCCGGCCTCGATCACGTTGGCCTGCGCCAGTGCCTTGATCTCGGCCCGGATTCCGATCGCCGCGAGGTCCTGCTGGATTGCCTGCGCGATCCGCGGGTTGGGGTCGGTGTTCATGGCGAACAGCTGGGTATCGACACCGCCCGAAAGGCCGGCATCCGCCATCAGCTTCTTGGCGCCTTCGACGTCATAGCCATAGCCCTTGTAGTCGGTGGTGTAGCCCGGCATCGAGGGCGGCAGCGGCTGGTTCGCAGGCACCGCGCGATTGTTGATCATCTGCACGATCCGGTCTTTGTTCAGCGCCATGTTCACCGCGCGCCGGACCTCGGGCTTGTCGAAGGGCGGGGTGGTCACGTTCATGGTGACATAGCCGGTCTGCAGCTGGCCGCCTTCGACCACGCGGGCCTTCTGCTCGGGGTCGTTCATCACTTCCTGGAACTTCGCGGGCGGAATGCCGTCGCCGGGAATGTCCACCTCGCCCTTCTGCAGGCGCAGCAGGGCGACGACCGGCTCCTGCCCGATCTCGAAGGTCACGCGGTCCAGATAGGGGATGCCGGGGGTCCAGAAATCGGGGTTCTTTTCCAGCACCAGACGCTGGCCGATAGTCCATTCCGCCATGCGGAACGCGCCCGTGCCGACCGGGTGCTTGCCGAAGTCGGCGCCATGCTCCTCAACCGCCTCTTTCGGCACCACATAGCTGAAGTTCAACGCCATGACGTGGAGGAAGGTGGCGTCCGGGCGCGTCAGTTCGATCTTGACCGTCTTGGGATCGACCGCCGTGACGCCGGCCAGCCCCTTGGCAGCGCCCGAGGCGGCTTCGTCATACCCCTTGATCGAGCCAAAGAAGCCGGCGCCGGGCGATTGCGTCGCCGGGTCGGTCACGCGGTCAAGCGAATACTTCACATCGTCCGCGGTCATCTCGCGCCCGTTGTGGAACTTGACGCCCGGGCGCAGGTGGAAGGTGTAGGCCAGCCCGTCGTCCGACATCTCGTAACTTTCGGCGAGGCCGGGACGCAGGTCGGTGGTGCCGGGGACATAGTCCATCAGCCCGTCGAAGATTGACTTGATCATCGACCAGTTCTGCCAGTCATAGCCGATCGCGGGGTCCAGCGTCGCCACGTCATCCTTGTAGGTGATGACGATGTCGCCGCCGGGCTTGGCGTCGGGATCCGGCGCGCTCTGCGCCAGGGCAGGCGCCGCAAAGGCAGCCAGCGAAAGCGCCAGCGCGGAGGACATGAGCCAGGTTTTCATTTTCGTTTCCCTCTCCCTGTTAGTTCAAGCGCAGCTTGATGCGCGGATCGATGAATGGCGCGATCAGGTCGGCCAGCAGATTGCCCAGGACGATGGCCACGGCCGAGGTAATGGTCACTCCCATGATGATCGGAATGTCGACGCGCTGGATCGCCTGCCAGGCCAGTTGCCCGATGCCGGGCCAGCCAAAGACGCTTTCGACGACGACCACGCCGCCCATGAAGATGCCGATGTCCATGCCGATCATGGCGACGATGGGCAGGATCGCGTTCGGCAGCGCATGGCGCAGGATCACGCGCATGCGCGACAGGCCCTTGGCGCGGGCTGTGCGGATATAGTCGGCACGCAGCACGTCCAGCATCGAGGATCGCATCATCCGCGAATACCAGCCCGCGCCCATGATCCCGAGCGTGACGGAGGGCAGCACCAGATGGTCAAGCGTTCCATAGCCGCCGATGGGAAACCAGCCCAGCTTGACCGCAAAAACGTAGAGCAGCAGCAGTGCGACGACGAACTGCGGCGCCGAAACGGCGACGAAGGAGGACACCATCAGCCCGGTGTCGAGCGGGCGCCCCCGGTTCAGCGCTGCGATGACACCCAGCGTCAGGCCGATCGTCAGCTCGGCCAGGATCGCGCCGACCATCAGCTGCAGCGTCGCGGGCAGGCGGGCGGCGATCAGGGTCGCCACCTCGGTTCGCTGCAGGTAGCTGCGCCCCATGTCGCCATGCAGCAGCCCCCACAGGTAGCGGCCGTATTGCACCCACACCGGCTGATCGAGGCCCAGTTGGCGGCGGATGTTCTCGACCACCTCGGCCGTTGCCGAGCGGCCGGCGATCTGGCGCACCGGATCGGCCGGAAGCACATAGAGCAGGCCAAAGGTGATGATGCTGACCCCGAGCAGGATCAGCGCAGCCTGAAACAGCCGCCGCAGCAGATAGGCCGCCATCAGCGCGCCCCCCTTTGCGTCGGGTCCAGCACGTCGCGCAGCGCATCGCCCACGAGGTTGAAGGCCAGTGCGAGGATCAGGATCGCCGCACCCGGGATAAAGACGAGCCAGGGCGCCGACTGGAAATAGGTCTGGTTCTCGAAGATGATGTTTCCCCAGCTGGGCGTCGGCGGCTGCACGCCCACGCCCAGGTAGGACAGCGTCGCCTCCAGCAGCACGGTGGTCGAAATGCCCAAGGTCGCCCAGACGATGATCGTCGGCACCAGATGCGGCAGGATATGGTGCCACAGGATGCGCGCGCCGGACGCGCCGAGCGTGCGTTCGGCGGCGACAAAGTCGCGCTCGGCCAGACCCGTGGTTTCGGTATAGATCACGCGGGCGGTCTGGACCCAGTTCACCAGCGCGATCACCAGCGCCACGATCCAGAGCGAGGGGCGAAAGACCGCGGCAAGGCAGATGGCCAGCAGCAGCGCGGGAAAGGCCATCATCAGGTCCGTCAGCCGCATCAGGATCGTGCCGGTCCAGCCGCGGACCCATCCCGCGGTCAGTCCCACCGCCGTTCCCAAGGCGACCGCGATGCCGTTGGCGAGGACGCCGATCATTAGCGATGTGCGCGCGCCGTAAAGCAGCCGCGACCACAGGTCACGGCCCAGCAGGTCGGTACCCATCAGCCACGGTCCGCCCGGCGGCATCGGCGCCCCCTCCAGCGTCAGGCCGTCGAAGTTCTGCTGATCCGGCGGATAGGAGGTGAGCCACGGCGCACCCACCGCGCCCGCTACCACCAGCACGATCAGGACGATGCCCAGCAGGGCCAGCGGCCTGCGCAGCAGTCGTGCCAGCACCCCCCGCTCGGGCGGCGCAGCGGTGACGGTCGTTCCCGCAGCAGGGGTCAGCGGTGATGTCATCGGGGCCCCTTTCGGACTGGCAGGCTGTCGGTGCGGGCGAGCACCCGCTTGGCTGCAGCCTCGAAACTCTCGCGACGGTCGGTCGCGAGGCGACGCAGCCGGGCAAACGCCTCCTCATCGGTCAGCCCTTGGCTCACCAGTGCCATCACCGCGCGCACCACAGTCTCGCGCCCCGCCAGGCGGTCGCGAAGATCGCCAATCTCGGCCGACAGGCTTTGCTGGGCGGCAAAGGTCGCCTGCGCGATCAGCAGCGCCGAATAGACGCCGTGATCGCCCACCGGCTTCAGCAACTGCGCATGCGCGCCGCGCGCCAGAGACCATTCGATCCGCCCCGGCGCCTCGGACCCGATCAGGGCGATGAGTGGTATGGGACTTTGCCCCGGCAACCAGGGGAACTGGGCGTCGAACCCCATGTCGACGTCAAAGAACAGGAAATCCGCGGCCATCCCGGGGACCAGCTCTGGCCAGCTGGCGTTGGCCGACAACCCGATCGCGGCCAGTTGGCGTTCGATGGCGGCGACCGTCGGGTGTGGCCGGTGCAGGATGGCAGCCCGGGCGCCGGCCAGCCCGAGGATGTTCAGGGCCCGGCTCACGGCACGAGCCGCAGTTGCGCGCGCGCGGGCGCTCGCCGGTCGTGCCGCGCAAGATACGGGTCGCCCGGCACCGGCGGCAGACGGCGGAGCACCTGGAAGGCACCGTCCCGGACCTCGGCGATCAGCACCGGCAGGGCGGTGTGGTGGGTTTCAAAATCGATCGGGCCCGCGCCTTGGTCCAGTGCCAGCAATTCGGCCAGCGGCATATCTTCGCCACCTTCGTGCCGCTCGAACAGCCGCGCCATCTCGATCACAGAGGCATGGGCGGCAGCCGCGTGTGAATTGGCGAAGCCGGTGCCGGTTTCCGCGAAATAGGGGCCCGCTGCGATCAGCCCCTCGGCGGCCCCGCCCATCCGCGGCAGTTCGCACTCCGTGAGGTTGCAGGACAGGACCGGCAGGTCTGGCCTGACGGCCCTCAGCGCCGCGACGAAGGCATATTGCGTGGTGCCTACCAGTGAGTTCAGCACGAAATCTGGCCGAAGATCGGCGATCTCCTCGACCATCGAGGCAACGGCGATCTCGCCCATTGGCAAGTGCCGTTCTGCCGTGATCGAGCCGCCCGCGTTGGCTACAACTTCGCGCGCCAACCTGTTGATCTCCCAGCCCCAGATATAATTCGAGCCGACCAGATGCACCCGCGTGCCGAACCGCGGCAGCGCCCAGTCCAACAGGGGCAGCAGATGCTGGTTCGGGCAGGCGTGCATGTAAACGGCATGATCGGACGCTTCGAACCCCTCGTAGGGCAGGGCATACCACAGCGTCGCCCCGTGGCGCTCGATCACCGGCAGGACTTCCTTGCGGCTGGAAGAGGTCGCACAACCGATGACGTGGCGAGCGCGGCTTGTGGTGAGGATGTCGTGGCAGAGCGGCGCATAGAGGTCGACCTGCCCCCGAGGGTCGCGCAGCACCGGCATCATTTCGATAAAGGACTGCGCGCTTGCGTTAACATCGGACACGCCCGCAAGTGCGCCCGCGCGGCTTGCCGCTGCAATGGCGCAGTAATCGCCCGAGGACGAATGCAGGATCCCGATCTCAACTCTCCGCCTCACCCGTCATCCCCAAAAGAAAAAGGCCCTACCCCCGCAACAACAGGTGTAAGGCCCTCATGCCATGCGCATCGCGCTATTTGGGAAAAGAGTGCGCTGGCGGCGCGCGGGGGGTCAAGCGGTATTCTTGGGCTTGCACCAATTCCTGATCGCCGGGAGGACTGCCCAAGAAAGGGCTAGCGGTCGGCGCGCTGGCCGACAGCGTGCAGCAGGATATTCAACCCCGCCTGGAAGTCGCCTGGCTCGCAATATTCCATGTTGTTGTGCGTGATTCCGTCCTTGCAGGGCGTAAAGATCATCGCCGTCGGATAGCGGGTGGCAATGTGATAGGCGTCGTGGCCCGCCTGGCTGGCGATGTCGCGCCAGTCATGGCCCTGGCGGATCGCCTCGGCCCGGATAAGGTCGACCAGATCGCGGTCGAAGATGTCGCCCCCGAATGACCACTCGTCCTCGATAGTCATGGTGCAGCCGGCACGGGCAGCGGCCTCTCGCGCGGCACGGCGCATCTTCTCGGCCATGACGCGGGCTGTCACCCGATCCGGGTGACGCACGTCGGCCACGCATTCGGCGGTTTCGGACAGGATGCTGGGCATGTTCGGCCAAGCCGCAAGGCGCGAGCCCGTCGCCTTGCCATCAAGCACTGCGAACTCCCACCCAATGTCGTCCACCGCCGTCAGGAAACGCGCGCCCGCGATCAACGCGTTGTGGCGCATGTCCATCGGCGTCGGCCCGGTATGGGCCGTTTCCCCACCAAAGCGTACGCGGATTCCGTGACTCGGATACCCGGTCGTCACGACCCCGACTTCGCGGCCCTCTGCGTGAAGAATCGGTCCCTGCTCGATATGCAATTCGAAGTAAGCGTCGATCTCGCCGCCGAGAGGAGCATTTCCGGCATAGCCGATCCGCTCCAGTTCATCCCCGAACCTCGCCCCGTCGTCGCCAATAAGGTCGTGGCACCATTCCAGCGGATAGCGCCCGACATAGGCCCCCGAGGCGATCATCGGGGGCGAAAAGCGCGCGCCCTCCTCGTTCGTCCAGTTCGCGACGACGATGGGCCGTCGCGTGATGTGGCCGGAATCGTTCAGCGTGTGGACAACTTCCAGTCCCGCCAGGACACCCGCAATCCCGTCGAAACGACCGCCGTTGATCTGAGTGTCCAGATGCGATCCGATCATGACGGGGGCCAACCCGTCGTCGCGGCCCGCCCGCCGCGCGAAGACCGAGCCCACGCGGTCTACGGTAACAGTCAGCCCCGCCTCCCGGCACCAGTCGACGAACTGATCGCGCATCTCGCGATCGCTGTCGCTCAAAGCCAGGCGCGCAAGCCCTCCCGGCCGTCCTGCGCCGATCTCTGCCGAGCGCTCGATCGTCGTCCAGAAGCGATTGAGGTCTACGCGGGCGTCGGCGGAAGGGATCATCATAACCTCTTGTCTTGATTGGACGCGAAAGACGGCGAGCTTCTTCGACTGAAACAACTTGGCGCGGAAATAGCAAACCGGCGGGGTTATACCTGCGAGGCCATGAGCGACCTAGGGCCGCGGCGCTATCACTTCAGGCGGGTGAGGGATTTTCGGTTGAGCGCGGCTTGCCGAACCCGATCACGTGAGGCTTAGGGCAACGGCCCATATTCCGGTCCCTGCTCAGGCTATTTGCAGGGATTTTGACCTGAGCGCATCCTCGCGTCACCCTGACAGGCGCCCTCGCACGCGAACATTAGCGCCGTCATCGTCGGCCCTCCAGCGACGTCAGACGCTCCCGCAGCGGGAAGGTCGCCTGTGGGCCCACGCCGCCCCGCGCGCCTATCTTGCAAAGTCCGCGCGGATCTTTCCCCTAATGTCCGAGGATCTTTGAAAGGAATTCCTTGGCCCGGTCGCTGCGCGGATCGCCAAAGAACTCCTCCGTTCTGCGGTCCTCGACAATGACCCCCGCATCCATGAACACCACCCGGTTTGCGACTTTGCGGGCGAAGCGGTGGATGGACCGCCGGCCGCTTGGTGGCAAGTTGGTCGGCCCGATTGATACGAGAGAGCCCGGGCTCCCGAACGCGGGGCGGCCTTAAACATTACGCAACCTGACAATGGTTATCTAAAGCCTAAACCCGGCGCTTAGCAAACGCCCGTTTGCGGGTGGAAGTGAAGCAATTTATCGACCACTCGAATCTATCGATGACCCACTAGATTTCGGCCAATCCATGCCCGAAACATTTGACAGGGGAGTTCCTGCCAACTTAATGCAAATAAACAATATAGGTCTATGGTGGAGCCAAGGGGAGTCGAACCCCTGACCTCTTGAATGCCATTCAAGCGCTCTACCAACTGAGCTATGGCCCCACCGGAGGTCCGCATCAGGTCTGTGCCCTGCTGCGTGCGGCGTCGTATATGGGGTGGTCTCGGGGGGCGCAAGCGGTATTTCCGGCCCGCGCCCCCTTTCATGATAGGGCCTTCAACAGGCCTCAGTTTTCGTCTTCGTCCGCGGGCACGTCGGCGATTTCATCGAGCGAAACGTCGCCATCATCGTCGTCTTCCAGCAGGTCGTCGTCCAGGTCCGCCTCGGCCTCGTTGGCGTCCAGTTCGCTGTCCGTCTCGATCACGTCATCGTCATCGCTGGTATCGACCGCAGCCGCCTTTTCGCGGACAATGGCGCGGCCGCGGCCGGCGACCAGGCTTTCCGCAGTAAAGGTCTCGCTGCAGACCGGGCAAGTCATCGGATCGGCCTGCAGATCGTAGAAACGCGAACCGCAATGGGGGCACATCCGTTTGGTGCCCCACTCTTCTTTAGGCATGGGGATCTCCGGGTAGGGTTGGCAAATCGGCGTCCCCCTGCCACAGCCCCTGCGGGGTGTCAAAACCTTTCGGGAAAAAGGGCGGCGCGCCGGGACGCGCTGGGGGTTGATGGGCTCGATCACGCTGGCGACGGGGCAGGAGGTTGTGGTGCGGCGCTCGGCGCGGGCGCGGCGCATGATCCTGCGGGTCAGCCGTCGCGACGGGCAGGCGGTGCTGACATTGCCACCCGGCGCGACCGAGGCGGAGGGCGCCCGGTTCGTGCAATCGCGCGCCGATTGGCTGGGCCGGGCGGTGGCCTCCATGCCCGCGCCGGCAGTGGTGGCCCATGGGGCCAGGCTTCCGGTGGACGGCACGCCGCTGGTGATCACGCCTGCCGCCCTGCGCCTGCCGCGGATCGAGGGCGAGGCGCTGCTGGTGCCCGCAGGGCGAGAGCCCGGGCCGGTACTGGCGGCTTGGCTGCGCGAGCGGGCGCGGACCGTACTGGAGCCGGCCTGCACGGCCCATGCGCGCCGGCTGCCCAGTGGCGTGCGCAAGCTGACTGGCATCAGCCTGCGCGATACCCGCTCGCGCTGGGGCAGTTGCACCGCTCAGGGCAAGCTGATGTTCAACTGGCGGCTGGCGATGGCCCCGCCTGCCGTGCTGGATTATGTCGCCGCGCATGAAGTCGCACATCTGGCGCGGATGGACCACTCGCCAGCTTTCTGGGCGGTGGTCGCGCATCTTTGCCCGGAGCATGAGGGCAGCCGCGCCTGGTTGCGCCGGCATGGGCCAGCCCTGCAGGCATGGCGCTTTCGACGGGATTGACGCCGACCCTTAGCGGTGTGATCACATCCCATGCCCACCAGCCGTCCCATTGAGCCAACCCAGCACGAGCGCCTGTATCGCACCCTGCGCGCCCGCATCATGCTGGGCGAACTCGCCCCCGGCCAAGCCCTGACGCTGCGCGGGATCGCCACGGAATACGGCGTATCTATGACCCCCGCCCGCGAGGCGGTGCGGCGCCTGGTGGCTGAGGGGGCATTGACGCTGTCCTCGTCCGGGCGCGTCGCCACCCCGGCCTTGTCTGACGAGCGGATCGAGGAATTGGCCGCGCTGCGGGCACTGATCGAGCCAGAGCTGGCCAGCCGCGCCCTGCCGCGCGCACATTTCGCGCTGATCGATCGGCTGGCGGCGATCAACACGGCTATCGCCGAGGCTGTCGAGCGTCACGATGCCGTTGCCTATATCCGCACCAATCTGGAGTTTCACCGCACGCTCTACCTGCGTGCCCAGGCCCCGGCGATGCTGGCGGTGCTGGAGACGGTCTGGCTGCAACTGGGGCCGACCATGCGCGCCCTCTACGGCCGGGTGCAGCGCCACGAGCCGCCGCGCCACCACCGCCTGATCCTCGCCGCGCTGCGGGCGGGCGACGAGCCGGGGCTGCGGCTGGCGGTCCGCGCCGACGTGACCCAGGGGCTGCGCCATCTGGCGACGCCGGAGCTCGCGCGCGGCCGGCAGCTTGGCCCTGCGCGTCAGAGGGCGTAGGCGCGTAGAAAGCTCTCGACGGTGTGGTCCAGCATCTTTTCGCGGTCTAGCGGCCAGACGCGAGCACCGTCGAGATGCTCCTGGTGAAGCGCAGCCAGCAGCAGTGGCGAGGCGAGCGCAAGCGCCGCCATCCGCGGCTCCACGTCCCGCATCTCGCCGCGCAGGATATGCGTCGCCAGGCGGTCGCAGAGGGCGCGGATATAGGGGTCGAATACGTCGTTCAGATAGCCCGGCCCGAGGGCGGCGTGGCCCAGTCCCTCGCTGAGCCCGATCCCCAGCGTCCGCGCCGCGCCGAGGTCGGACAGCACCATCCACGCCTCGTGGACAGCATCGCGGATCGACTGGTCGAGGGGGCCGGTGGGCTCGCGCACCCGCTCCAGATGGCGCCGCGCGCGGGCGTGAGTATCCTCGAAGATGGCCAGCACGATGTCCTGGCGGCGGCCGAAATAATGCTTGAGGGTCGAGACACTGCAACCGCAGGCGATCGACAATTCGCGCAGCGTGGGGTTCGAGGCTCCGGGTTGCCGGATGCGATGACGCAGGCATTCCAGCAGTTCGGCCCGTCGTTCGTCGTAGCCGGTGTTCCGGCTGCCCTTGGCACGGACCATCAGCTTGCTCCGTCTGTGCCCGACACCAGAGGTGGTGTCCGAGAGGAAACGCCCGCCAACGGCTGGGGTTTCAACGGGGGCCGCTTTGACGGAGGGGGCACCTTCAAGGGGCCGGCTCGCCGATCCGGATCACCTCCCACTGCAAGGCGTGGCCGGAGGTCTCGCGCACGCGGGCGCGAACCAACTCGCCCAGTGCCTCGAGATCGGCGGCGGAAGCGTCCCCGGTGTTCAGCAGGAAGTTCGGGTGCTTTTCGCTCATCTGCGCGCCTCCGAGGCGGTGGCCGCGCAGGCCTGCGGCGTCGATCAGGGTCCAGGCCTTGAGGTCGTGGCGGTCATCGGCGCGCCCGGTCGACGAAAAGCCGGCCGGGTTGCGAAAGGTCGAACCCGCGCTGCGTTCCTTGACCGGCTGACTGGCGTCGCGGCGGGCCAGTTGCTCGTCCATCCGTTGTGCCAACTGGGCCGGATCAGCCGCGTCGGCGCGCAGGCGCGCGCCGGTGACGATCCAACCGTCGGGCAGGCTGCTGCTGCGATAGGCGAGGGCCAGATCCCCGGCCGGGATGGTGACGGGGCGGCCGTCGCGGGTGACCGCGCGGATGTCGATCAGATGATCGGCGACGTAGCTGCCATAGCAGCCGGCGTTCATCCGCACCGCGCCGCCGATGCTGCCGGGAATGGTGCGCAGGAAGGTCAGATCGCGTCCCGCCTCGGCAGCGCGGCGGGCGACATGGGCGTCCAGCGCCGCTGCACCAGCGGTCACGATGCCGCTTTCCGGGTCAACCTCGATGCCGTTGAAGCCGCGCCCGAGGCGGATGACCACGCCGCGGATGCCGCCGTCGCGAACGATCAGGTTGCTTCCGACGCCGATCGGGAACACGGGCACGTCCGCCGGCAGTTGGGCCAGGAACTGCGTCAGGTCAGCCTCGTCCGCCGGCTGGAACAGCCAGTCCGCCGGGCCGCCGACCCGAAGCCATGTCAGATCGGCCAGCACCCGCCCCGCCGTCAGTGCGCCACGGGGAGGGCAGGGGGTGATCGGGGTGGCAAGGGTCACGGCGTCACCTCCTCGGCGCTGGGCGCCCCTGCCTAGCGCCTCGGCGGCGGGCCGCCAAGTGGATCAGTTGGCCTTGGGCGCAGGACTGCCCGGCCCGCGCGCACTGTCACGAAACCGGCCCGCCTGCGATGCAGACGGGCCGGTCACCAGGCCAGGCAAAAAGCTGTCAGCCGGCCTTGGCGAGGTTGCGCAGCACATATTGCAGCACGCCGCCGTTCTTGAGGTATTCGATCTCGACCTCGGTATCGATCCGCGCCTTCAGCTGGATCGTGCGTTCGCGCCCATCGCCATACAGGATGTGGCACTCGACCATCGCCTGCGGCTTCAGGTCGCCCTCGAGGCCGTCGATGCTGATGACCTCGTCGCCCTTCAGTTCCAGCGACTTGCGGTTGACGCCGTGGGTGAACTCGAACGGGATGACGCCCATGCCAACCAGGTTGCTGCGGTGGATCCGCTCGAAGCTCTCGGCGATCACGGCCTTGACGCCCAGCAGGTTGGTCCCCTTGGCCGCCCAGTCGCGCGAGCTGCCGGCCCCGTATTCGACGCCGCCGATCACCACCAGCGGAATCCCCGCCTCCTGATAGGCCATGGCCGCGTCGTAGATCGCCGCCTCCTTGCCTTCCGGGCACTTGGTGTAACCACCCTCGATTCCGTCCAGCATCTCGTTCTTGATGCGGATGTTGGCGAAGGTGCCGCGCATCATGATCTCGTGGTTGCCGCGGCGCGAGCCGTAGCTGTTGAAATCGGCGGGCGAGACCTGCCGTTCGGTCAGGTAGCGGCCAGCGGGAGTGGTCGGCTTGAAGCTGCCGGCCGGGCTGATGTGGTCGGTGGTGATCATGTCGCCCAGGATCGCGAGGATGCGGGCGTTGTCGATGTCGTGGATGGTGCCCGCATCGCGCGACATGCCGCGGAAATAGGGCGGATTCTGGATGTAAGTCGAGGTCGGCGGCCAGTCATAGGTCTCGCTGTCCGTGGTCTCGACTGCCTGCCAGCGCTCGTCGCCCTTGAAGACGTCAGCGTATTTCTGCTGGAACATCTCGCGCGTGACAACGTCATGGACGAGGTCCGCGACCTCCTGCGAGGTCGGCCACAGATCACGCAGATAGACCGGCTTTCCCTCGCGGTCGGTGCCCAGCGGCTCGCGGGTGATGTCGATGTTCATGTCGCCGGCGATGGCATAGGCGACTACCAGCGGCGGGCTGGCCAGATAGTTGGCGCGCACGTCCGGGCTGATGCGGCCCTCGAAGTTGCGGTTGCCCGACAACACCGACACAGCGACCAGGTCATTATCGCTGATCGACTTGCTGATCTCGGGGTCGAGCGGCCCCGAGTTGCCGATGCAGGTGGTGCAGCCAAAGCCGACGAGGTTGAAGCCGAGGGCGTCCAGATGCTCCTGCAAGCCGGCGGCGCGCAGGTACTGCTCGACCACCTGCGATCCCGGCGCCAGCGAGGTCTTGACCCAGGGCTTGCGGGTCAGGCCGCGCTCGTTCGCTTTCTTGGCGACGAGGCCGGCAGCCATCATCACATAGGGGTTCGAGGTGTTGGTGCAACTGGTAATAGCGGCGATCACGACGCTGCCGTCACCGAGCGTGAAGTCGCGACCCTCGACCGGCGCGCAGGGAATCTCGACCCCGCCGCGATCGCTGCCCGGGATCTCGGAGGACGAGGGTGCGGGCGCGCCGCCCTCCTCGGTCATCTCGAACTTCTGCGCTTTCGGCACCGACGGCGCGGGGCGCAGGCCCTCGATATAGGCCTTGAAGGTCTTCGCGGCGGCGTCGAGCGCGACGTGGTCCTGAGGCCGCTTGGGGCCAGAGATCGCCGGGACCACGCTCCCGAGGTCGAGGTGCAGCGTCGAGGTGAACACCGGCTCGACGGCGCTGTCGCGCCACATGCCATTGGCCCGGGCATAGGCTTCGACAAGCGCGATGCGGTCCTCGTCGCGGCCGGTCTGACGCAGATAGCGCAGGGTTTCGTTGTCGATCGGGAAAAAGCCGCAGGTGGCGCCGTATTCGGGCGCCATGTTGGCGATCGTGGCGCGGTCGGCCAGCGGCATGTTGTCGAGGCCCTCGCCGTAGAACTCGACGAACTTGCCGACCACCTTGTGGTCGCGCAGCATCTTGACGACGATCAGCACCAGGTCGGTCGCGGTGACCCCTTCGCGCAGCGCGCCGGTGATCTTGAAGCCGACAACCTCGGGGATCAGCATCGAGACGGGCTGGCCAAGCATGGCCGCCTCGGCCTCGATCCCGCCGACGCCCCATCCGAGGACAGCAAGGCCGTTGACCATGGTCGTATGGCTGTCGGTGCCGACCAGCGTGTCGGGATAGGCGACGATCGCGCCGGTCTGGTCGGTGTCGGTCCAGACGGTCTGGGCCAGGTATTCCAGGTTCACCTGGTGGCAGATGCCGGTCCCGGGCGGGACAACGCGGAAGTTGTTGAACGCGCCCTGACCCCATTTCAGGAACTGATAACGCTCGATGTTGCGCTGATACTCCCGGTCCACGTTGACTTGGAAGGCGCGCTGGTTGCCAAATTCGTCGACCATGACGCTGTGGTCGATGACCAGATCAACCGGGTTCAGCGGATTGATTTTTTGCGCGTCGCCGCCCAGCGCCTTGATGCCGTCACGCATGGCGGCGAGGTCCACGACCGCTGGCACCCCGGTGAAGTCCTGCATCAGCACGCGGGCGGGGCGATAGGCAATCTCGCGATCGGATTTGCCGCCGTTCTTCGCCCAGGCGGCGAAGGCCTTGATGTCGTCCACCGACACCGTGAAGCCGCCGTCCTCGAACCGCAGCATGTTCTCGAGCACCACCTTCAGCGAGGCGGGCAGGCGCGAAAAGTCGCCGAGGCCGGCCTCGGTCGCGGCGGGGATCGAGTAATAGGTGAACTGTTGGCCGGCGGCGTCGAGGGTGCGGCGCGTGCGGGCGGTATCGGTGCCGGTGACGATGGGCATGGCTGACCTGCTCCTGGCTGGCGAATGGGGCGTTGGATGCGCTGCGTCTGCCCGACGATGGCGAGGCTGGCAACCATTGCGTTTGAATTGTATGCGACGGTATACCGAATGTGGCTGATTTGCAAGCAGGCCCGGCTCGCGTTGGCCTTGACGAAGCGTTGATTGGGCAATGTGAACAGGGATCGGGTATGACCATGCCATGATCGCCCTTGGCCCCTTGTTTCCGATCACCCGCGGCACCCGCCGTCCTGCCGCCAGGGCACTGCTGCTGGCGGCGCTTTTGCTCGGCGGGACTGCGCTGCCGCTGGCGGCGAAGGGGCCCGACGACGCGGGCGGCAGCCACAGCGAGGCTGGCCAAGGCGAGGGCAAGTCCGACGATAGCGGCAAGTCTGGCGAGCATGGCAAGGGCGCCCAGGAGAAAGGCGATAGTAGCGATCAGGGTCAGGACGAGGGCCAAGGCCAGGACGACGCCGACGACAAGGGTAACGGGGCGCAGCAAGGCAAGGGCGACCGAGGCCAGAACTCCGGAAATGGCCAAGGCGCGCAGCAGGATGACAGCCAAAGCCAGGACGAGAGCGACGACACGACGGCAGAGCCCAAGTCCGATGAACCTCAAGCTGACGGCAACGGCGGGCAAGGCAAGGGCACCGGTAATGTAGGTCCCGGCGACGAGCCTCCGGAGGACGACACGCCCGTCATCTCGCCCGACGATTCCGGGATCGGGGATATGGTGTTGGACGGGCCGTCCGAACCTGCCTCGGCCGAATCATCCTGGGGATCGCTGGACAGCCAGTCGATGTCCCTGGCCCCGCCTGCCGCCGACCCGGCCGCGGCCCCGCCTCCCGCCGGCGCCCCCGTGCCAACCGGAAAGCTTATCCCGCCCCTTTCAAATGCCACTGCCCCGGGTGTTGCCCCCAACGCCGCTGCCCCGGCCCAACCGGCCGGCCGAACGAAATCTGTCCCGGCGGTCACCGCCTCGCCGGTCGTGGTCGAACTGTTCACCTCGCAGGGATGCTCCTCCTGTCCGCCGGCGGATGCGCTGCTGGGCGAGTTGACCTCGCGCCCTGACGTGCTCGCCCTGACTTTTCACGTCGATTACTGGGATTATCTCGGCTGGGTTGATGATTTTGCCCGGCCCGAGTTCACCGCCCGGCAGCGCGCCTATGGCCGCCGCACCGGCGAGCGCGCGACCTATACCCCGCAATTCGTGGTTGGCGGTCTCGACACGCCGCTCGACCTCGGGCCGGCCAGCCTCGAGATGCTGGTCGACATGCATGAGGCCGAGGGTAGCCCCGCGCAGGTCGCCGTCGCCGACGAGGGCGAGCGCATCCGGGTCGACCTGACCCCCGGCGCCAAGCTGTCCGGCGCCTTCAGCGTCGATCTGGTGCGGTTCGTCCCTCGCCGCGAGGTGCGCATCGGCGCGGGCGAGAATCGCGGCCGCACGGTGGCTTACCGCAATGTCGTCGTCTCGCTGGACCGCCTGGCGGTCTGGGACGGACGCGGGCCGCTGCGCCTGACCGTGGTGCCGCGCGGCGGTGGCAGAGAGGCGCTTCCCGCCGACACCCGCCACGCCGTCCTGGTCCAGCAGATCGCCGCGCGCCGCAGCCTGGGGCAGATCATCGCCGCCGTGCCGTTCGACTGACCGGCTTGCGCGCCCCGCCGCCAGCGGCCACAGAGCAGGGCCACTACCCGAGAGGACGCCGATGCAACCCCAACCCCGCAAGGTCAGCCCCGTCCTGAAGGCCGCGCTGGAATACGGGCCGCTAATCCTGTTCTTCGTCGTTTACAGCCGGCTAAAGGCCGAAACGGTGATGTTGGGCGGCACCGGCTATTCCGGTCTGATGGTTGCAACGATGATCTTCGTGCCGGTCACAGTGCTGGCCACGCTGATCCTGTGGCGGCTGACTGGCAAGCTGTCGGTAATGCAGATCGCGACCGTGGTCCTGCTGGTGGTGTTCGGCGGCCTCAGCCTCTGGCTGAACGACCCGCGATTCTTCAAGATGAAGCCGACCTTGCTGTACCTTCTGTTTGCGTCCGTGCTGGGCGTCAGCCTGGCACTGCGGCGCAACTGGCTGGCGCGACTGATGGGCGAGGCGATGCCCATGCGCGAGGAGGGCTGGCGCATCCTGACCGGCCGCATGGCGCTGATGTTCGCCGGCCTCGCCGTCCTGAACGAGGTCGTCTGGCGCACGATGTCCGAGGGCACCTGGGTTAACTTCAAGATCTTCGGCATGACCGCGATCCTATTCATCTTCTTCATGGCGCAGGTTGGCCTGCTGCGCCGCTATGCGCTGCATCCGGACAGCCCCCGCGATGGCGAGAACCCCGACGGGCAGGCTTGACGGGCAGGTCCGGTCCGTTTAAGGACGCCAAACAGTTTTTCGGGCGCTGCCTCGCGGCGCCCTTTCATATTGCGGCAGGCTGCCCGTCAGACCCGCGCCGCCTCGAGGACACGAAGGATTACGCCCATGTCGCGCGTCTGCGAACTGACCGGCAAAGGCCCGATGTCGGGCAACAATGTCAGCCACGCCAACAACAAGAGCCGTCGCCGGTTCCTGCCGAATCTCAACGACGTCACGCTGCTGAGCGAATCGACTGGCAAGAGCTACGCGCTGCGCATCTCGGCCGCTGGCCTTCGCTCGGTCGACCACCGCGGCGGCCTTGACGCGTTCCTGGCGAAAGCCAAGGACGACGAGCTGTCGGACCGCGCGCTGAAGATCAAGCGCGAGATCGCCAAGGGCCAGGCCACCGCCTGAACCGTCCCGGATTGCTGTATCAAGGCCTCGCCCCAATGGCGGGGCCTTTTGCGTTCTGACGTTGCCGCCAACGCGACGCATCGCCCCTGTGCAACCATTGCCCTGATCGGGTAGCACTGACCCCGATATGCGCAACGCCGCCAGCCTCGCCCTCTTGATCGTGACCTTGCTGACCGGCATCGCCTTGGGGCATGCGCGGGGGCGGGTGCTGGCGGGTGGCACGGTCATCCTGTGCTCGGGCGAGGCTTTGCGCGTTGCGGTCCTGCCTGGCCCGGACGGGGGGCCGGTCTCAGGACATGCAGAAATCTGTCCCGACATGGCGCTGGGGCTGATGGCCGCGATCGGCGCGCCGCCGGTTCAGTTCGTCGGGCCGACCCCGACTGCACGCCTCCTGGCAGCGCAGCAGGCCGCCCTTCACCTCGTCTTGCCCGCGCCGATGCCGCCGCGGGCCCGCGCCCCGCCTGTAGTGCCCGCCTGACCCGAACCGAAAGCAACGCACACAGGACACACCGACATGAAAACGACTGCACTGACCCTCGCCGCCGCCTGCCTGCCCCTGATCGCCGCCGCGGCCGAGCCCGCGCCGACCGTGGCCGACGCCTA
The DNA here is from genome assembly GCF_003324675.1 of Paracoccus suum. Lineage (NCBI taxonomy): Bacteria > Pseudomonadati > Pseudomonadota > Alphaproteobacteria > Rhodobacterales > Paracoccaceae > Paracoccus > Paracoccus suum. The sequence continues at coordinate 129,515 of NZ_CP030918.1, read as the reverse complement.
TGCGCGCAGCGCCAATGCCCACGCGGGCGCCGCCTTCATGACCATCCACAACCCCGGCGCCGCGGACTGCACCTTGCAGGGCGCGCAAAGCACGGTCGCCGAGCGGACCGAGCTGCACGGCCACAAGGAAGAGGGCGGCGTGATGAAGATGGTCAAGGTCGAGAGCCTGACCGTTCCAGCCGGCGGCGATCTGAAGCTGGAGCGTGGCGGCAATCACGTCATGCTGATGGGCCTCGAAAAGCCGCTGAAGGCGGGCGAGACTGTCGCCCTGACACTCGACTTCGGCCCCTGCGGTCAGGTCCCGGCCGATGTCCCGGTCGACAACGAGCGCGCCTCGGGTGCGCCCATGTCCCATGCCGGTCACGACATGGCGCCGGCCGCGGGCCATCACCATGGCGCCCCCGCCACGGCCGACGCGAAGCCGGCCAACTGACACCGCGCAAAGGCGCGGCCCAGGCAGTGCCCCTCGTCCCCGCGTCTTGTGGCGGCAATCCGCGCTGCCTATAACCACCGCATGCTGATGACGGGCGCGATACATCGAATTATCCGCCCGGCGGCCTGAGCCCTTGCGGGCCGCGCTGCCGGGTCGTTGCCGCTTGCCCAACCCTGAACGCCTGCAAGGATAGCCTCGATGTGCGCCGACACGTCCGCCCCGCCCGCGGTCCAATCTGACAATGCCGATGCCGCCGACTATCGCGACACCGTCTTTCTGCCTGAAACCGAATTTCCCATGCGCGCCGGCCTGCCGCAGCGCGAGCCCGAATGGCTGGCCCGCTGGGCGCGTCTCCGCATCTACGACCAGTTGCGCGCCAATGCGGCGGGGCGCCGGCCGTTCATCCTGCATGACGGCCCGCCCTACGCCAACGGCCACCTGCACATCGGCCACGCGCTGAACAAGGTCCTCAAGGACATCGTAACCCGCAGCCAGCAGATGATGGGCCGCGATGCGCGCTATGTCCCCGGTTGGGACTGCCACGGCCTGCCGATCGAATGGAAGATCGAGGAGCAGTATCGCGCCCGCGGTCAGGACAAGGACGCGGTCGACATGATCGAGTTCCGCCAGGAATGCCGCGCCTTCGCCGCCGGTTGGGTGGACACCCAGCGGGCGGAGTTCGAGCGGCTAGGCGTCATTGGCAACTGGGCCGATCCCTACCTGACCATGAACTTCCACGCCGAGTCAGTCATCGCGGCCGAGTTCATGAAGCTGGTGATGAACGGCAGCCTTTATCAGGGCAGCAAGCCGGTCATGTGGTCGCCCGTCGAGAAGACCGCGCTGGCCGAGGCCGAGGTCGAGTATCACGATCATACCAGTCATCAGGTGTGGGTGAGATTTCCTGTGATTGAGGCTGCTCGAGTTTTGGCTCCATTGGTCTCGCGGAGTTCGCCTGGCGTGCCCATTGTTGATGATCGGATGAACCTGCAGGACGCGCTGGTGCGGAATAACGTGTCGGTGGTGATCTGGACAACTACACCCTGGACTATCCCGCAGAACCGTGCGGTCGCTTACAATCCTGAAATTGATTATGCAGTTTTGCGCGTGAATGCAGTTACTGAAGGGAGCACCGCCAAAGTTGGCGAACAACTTCTCGTTGCGTCCTCTCAGATTGAAGATATTGCTCGAGCAGCCAAAATTGAACGCTATGAGATTGGTGAGGCGTTCAAGGGTGATCTTCTAAGCAATATTTTACTTTCTCATCCCTACCGCGGACTTGATGGAGGTAGCAGGGAGTGGGACTTCCCTGTCCCTCTCCTTCCCGGGGATCATGTCACTGAGGACGCCGGCACGGGCTTTGTCCACACCGCCCCCAGCCACGGCGAGGACGACTATCAGATGGGCCTGCGCCATGGCCTGCCGATGACGCATAACGTCGGGCCCGACGGCAGCTACCGCGGGGACCTGCCGGTCTTTGGCGGTCAAGCCATCCTGACGCCCGAGGGCAAGGAAGGTCCTGCCAACGTCAGCAACATCAAGGCGCTGGCGGGGCAAGGGGCGCTGCTGGCCAAGGGCAAAGTGAAGCACAGTTATCCGCACAGCTGGCGGTCCAAGGCCCCGGTCATCTTTCGAAACACGCCGCAGTGGTTCGCCGCCATCGACAAGCCGCTGGACGATGGCATGGGCGAATATGGCCAAACAATCCGCGCGCGTGCGCTGGCGTCGATCGACGAGCTGGTCAAATGGACCCCCCGCACGGGGCGCAACCGCATCCACAGCATGGTCGAGAATCGGCCCGACTGGGTGCTTTCACGCCAACGGGCCTGGGGCGTGCCGCTGACCTGCTTTACCCGCGCCAACGCACGCCCGGATGCGCCCAACTTCCTACTGCGCGACGAGGCGGTGAACGCCCGCATCCGCGAGGCCTTCGCGATCCACGGCGCCGACGTCTGGTACACCGAGGGTTTCAAGGATCGGATGCTGGAAGGCCTCCATGACCCGGCCGAATGGGACCAGGTCATGGACGTGCTGGACGTGTGGTTCGACAGCGGCTCCACCCACGCTTTCGTGCTGCGCGACCGCGCGGACGGCGCGCCTGACGGGATCGCCGACCTCTATCTCGAGGGCACGGACCAGCATCGCGGCTGGTTCCAATCCTCGTTGCTGCAGGCCTGTGCGACGCAGGGCCGCGCGCCCTATCGCGGGGTGCTGACGCATGGCTTCACGCTGGACGAGAAGGGCATGAAGATGTCCAAATCGCTCGGCAACACCATCGTTCCTGCCAAGGTGATCGAGCAATACGGCGCCGATATCCTGCGCCTCTGGGTCGCGCAGGCCGACTACACCGCTGACCAGCGGATCGGGCCCGAGATCCTCAAGGGCACCGCCGACAGCTATCGCCGCCTGCGCAACACGCTGCGCTTCTTGCTGGGCGCGCTGGCTGACTTCGACGAGGCCGAGCGGGTCGAGCCCGCACAGATGCCCGAGCTTGAGCGTTGGGTCCTGCACCGCCTCGCGCAACTGGATGCCGAGGTCAGCCAGGGCTTCGAAGCCTACGACTTCCAGGGCGTATTCCAGTCGCTGTTCAACTTTGCGACCAGCGATCTGTCGGCCTTCTGGTTCGATATCCGCAAGGATGCGCTCTATTGCGACGCGCCCGGCAGCCTGCGGCGTCGGGCCGTCCGTACCGTCCTCGACGCGGTCTTCCGCCGCCTGACGCTGTGGCTGGCGCCGATCCTGCCCTTCACGGCCGAGGATGTGTGGCTGTCGCGCTGGCCTTCGGACACCGACAGCGTGCATCTGCACGACTTCCCGCCGACGCCGGCTGATTGGCGCAACGATGCCCTCGCCGCCCGCTGGGACATGGTGCGCCGCGCCCGCCGCGTGGTCACCGCCGCGCTGGAGGTCAAACGCAGCGACAAGACCATCGGCGCCAGCCTCGAGGCGGCGCCCGTCGTCCATGTCGAGGATCCGGACATGTTCGCGGTGCTGGAGAACGTCGATTTCGCCGACATGTGCATCACCTCGGACCTGACCCTGACGCCGGCCCCGGCACCGGAGGGCGCATTCCTACTGGCTGACGTCCTGGGCGTAGGGGTGATCTTCGCCCTGGCTGAAGGGCAGAAATGCCAGCGTTGCTGGCAGATCCTGCCCGACGTCGGCAGCCACGCGCACCCTGGTGTCTGCGCCCGCTGCGACGAGGCGCTGACGGCGCTCGGCCGCTGAAGCCGGAGGCGATCCGTGGCGAAATCATGGTGCTCGCCCAAGGGCGGGCACCGCAGACGTTCTGCCCATCGGAGGTTGCGCGCCGCCTCGCAGATGACTGGCGTCCGTTGATGGATGCCGTGCGGTATGAGGCCGGCGCGCTTCAGGATGAGGGTATGATCGAGGCCTCACAGAAGGGCGTTCCGGCCGACCCGCGCACCGCGGTCGGACCGATCCGATTGCGTCTGTCGCGCGACGATTCCGGCGCGCAGTAGAGCCGTCGACCAGACGACCCCGCGGCCGATCTTGCACAACATGAGGGGGAATGGTGGGCGACCCTGGAATCGAACCAGGCGTGGGTCTCCCCGGCGGAGTTACAGTCCGCTGCCGCACCTTGCAGCTCGTCGCCCGTGCCCGCATTGCTGCGGCACAGCGCGGGATTAAGGGCTGGCGTCGGGGGCGTCAAGCGGGCAATCGGGGTGATGACGGTCTGCCGCGCGGTGCGGCGGCGGACGGGTGGGATATCCGGCGGAAGGCAGGGCGGAACTGCGATGAGCGAAGGCAAGAAGGCGAAAAAGCCCACCTGGGTGATCGACAAGGAACGCGCACGCCGCGCCTCGGCGGCCGAGACGATCTGGCTGTTCGGACTGCACGCCGTGCGCGATGCGCTGACGAACCCGGCGCGCGAGAAACTGCGCCTCGTGCTGACCCGAAATGCCGCCGACCGGCTGGGCGAGCTGGCGATGACGCCAGAGATCATCGACCCGAGGGTGTTCGACAAGACCGTGCCGCTGGCGCCCGACAGCGTCCACCAGGGCGCCGCGCTGGAGGTGCGGCCGCTGCGCTGGGGCAGCCTCAGCGAGGTCTGTTTGCGCGAGGGGCCGGCAGGCGCGCGACCGCTGGTTGTCGCCCTCGACCGGGTAACTGACCCGCATAACGTTGGTGCCATCCTGCGCTCGGCCGAGGTGTTCGGCGCGCGGGCCGTCATCGCCCCTGCGCGTCATGCCGCGCCCGAGACTGGGGCATTGGCCAAGACCGCCTCGGGCGCGCTGGAGCGACAGCCCTACCTGCGCGTGCCGAACCTCAACGATGCCCTGCGCGAGATGCAGAACATGGGATTCACTGTGATCGGCCTCGACGGTGCGGCCGAGCCGACGCTGGCCGAGGTGCTGGCCTCGGGGCCCGCCGGCGCTGCGGTTTGCCTGGTCCTTGGCGCCGAGGGACCGGGCTTGCGTGAGGGAACGCGCGCGGTCTGCGATCACCTTGCGCGGATCGATCACCCCGGGGCTTTTGGCTCGCTCAACGTCTCGAATGCGGCTGCGGTGGCGCTCTATGCCGGCAATGCCGGGCGGTAGAATACGTTCACAAGCGCGCAAGGGCGGGCTGTGCGGGATTGCGCAGTTGGGACAAGCAGGCCACATCCGCAGGGTAAGTCGCGAAAAGGCCCCTTATGCTGAAACCTGCCATCCTTGCCACCCTGATTGCGGGGCTGCTTCCCTCGCTGGCGCTTGCGGCCAGTTGGGCGCTTGGCGGCATGGATGCGGTCGCCTATCGCACGCAGAACGCCGCGGTGCCGGGACAGGCCACGATCGCGACCCGTTGGGGCGGCCAGGAATGGCATTTTTCCAGCGAAGATCATCGCGCCCTGTTCGAGGCCAACCCCCGCGCCTATGCACCCGGTTTTGACGGCCATTGCCCGGTGTCGTTGGCCGAGGGGCAGCTGCGCGAGGGGAACCCGCGCTACTTCGCAATCGTTGGGCAGCGACTTTATTTCTTCCGGTCGAACGAGGCACGGGGCCAGTTCGCCGCCGATCCACGTCGCTGGCTGATGGAGGCGAAGGCGGCCTTCGTGAAGCTGGCGCAGTGACCACAAAATGTTTTTTTTCGGCAAGATGGAACTTTACGTAAAGCTGTGGCATTATGGTTTCGGAACACGACCTCGGAACGGTCATGTTCAGATCACTGTCCCTCGTTCCGCTACTTGCGCCCGGTCCATGACCGGGCGCTTTTTCTTTGGGACTTCCCCGGATGGAGGACTGCATGAGCGAGGACCAGATCGGCCGAATCGCCCGTGAGACGCGCACGATTGCCGTCGTAGGCTTGTCGCCCAAGGCTGACCGACCATCGTTCAGCGTGGCGCGGTACCTGCAATCTGCGGGCTTTCGCATCATCCCTGTCAATCCTGGCCATGCCGGCGAGCTGATTCTGGGTGAGGTCTGCCAGCAGGACCTTTCAGCGATTCCCGATTCCGGTACGGTTGACATGGTCGACATCTTTCGCCGGCCGGAGGCCGTGCCGCAGATCGTCGACGAGGCCTTGGCAAGCCTGCCCAGTCTGCGGGTGATCTGGATGCAGATCGGTGTGGCGCATGCCGCGGCGGCGGCCAAGGCGCGAGACGCGGGAATTACCGTGATCGAGAATCGCTGCCCCAAGATCGATTTTCCGCGCTACCTTTGATTCGGATCCGCGCCGGCCGTGGCACGCAATGCCCCAAGGCGTGACACGGATTCCTGAATCGGCGATTAAAGCGCGTCAGACTCCCAGACGGTCGCGCAGGCCGAACCAGGACATGCCCGCAACCAGCAGCGGCCACCGCAACGTGGCGCCGCCAGGGAAGGGGCGCGCGGGAAGGGCGGCCATCGTGTCGAACCCTTCGGACTGGCCCATCACTGCCTGCGCCATCAGCTTCCCCGCTAGGTTCGCCAATGCGACGCCATGCCCGGAAAAGCCGCTTGCCGACAGGCAGTTGGGCGCCGGGCGGGCGAAATAGGGCATGCGCGACATGGTGATCGCCAGCGTTCCGCCCCAGGCATGGGTGATCGCCACGTCGTGCAGTTGCGGATAGATGCGCAACATCGGTGTGCGCACCAACGCCTTGATGTCAGTGGGAAAGCGATAGGTGACTGTCTCGCCGCCGCCGAACAGCAGCCGGTCATCGTCGCTGAGGCGCCAGTAGTTCACCACGAATCGGGTGTCATGCGCCCCGATGCCGCCGCGCAGCACCTCCTGCGCCCGCTCGCCCAGTGGTTCGGTCGCGATGATATAGTTGTTGATCGGCATGACCCGCGCCGCGACCCGTCCGTCGAGGCCGCCCAGATAGCCGTTGCCGGCCAGAATCACCTGATCGCAAAGCACACGCCCTGTCGCGGTCTGGACCACGCTCGGCCGGCTGGCGCTGCCATGGGTGATGTGATGGACCTCGCTGCCCTCGCGCAGATCGGCGCCAGCATCGCGCGCGGCTGCCGCGATGCCCAGCGCCAGGTTCAGCGGATGAAGATGCGCGCCGCCATGGTCGAGGTCGCCGCCGGCATAAATCTCTGCCGGCACATGGGCGCGGAGGCCCTCGCGGTCCAGCGGCTCGATCTGGTCATAGCCATAATCGCGGTCCAGCCGTTCGGCATTGGCCGCGGCATGGGCCACCTCAGCCGGGGTGCGGGCGCAATGGGCAATGCCGCGACGGACGGACACACCAGCGTCGCGCGCGAGGGCGAGGGTCAGCGCCTTGGCCTCTTCGGCCATGTCCCATAGGGCGTGGGCGCGTGTCTTGCCGGCCAGCTTTTCCAGTTCATCAACCTCGAGCCGCTGGCCGCTGCCGAGCTGCCCGCCATTGCGGCCCGAGGCGCCAAAGCCGACCCGGTGTGCCTCTAGGAGGGTCACATGGCGGCCTGCCCGCGCCAGATGCAGCGCAGCAGAGAGCCCGGTGTAGCCGCCGCCGATGACGCAAACATCGGCCCGAACCTCGCCGCGCAATGGGGGGAACGGGTCAAGCGGGCGGCGGGTCGCCGCATACCAGCTGTCCGGATACTGGCCCTGACGATCGTTGGCGTGCAGCAGATTCATACGTTCAGCAGCAGGTGCTCGCGCTCCCACGGGCTGATGACCTGCAGGAACTCCTTGTATTCGTTGCGCTTCACCGAATCGTAGACATCGACAAAGCCGCTGCCCAGCACCTCGCGCATGGGCTGGCTGTCGACCATGGTGTCGAGGGCATCGCCCAGGTTCGTGGGCAACTCGTCCTCGGAGATGTAGGCGTCGCCAAGGCATTCGGCACGCGGCATTTTGCCTTCGGTCAGGCCGAGATAACCGCAGGCGAGGCTGGCGGCAAAGCCGAGGTAGGGGTTGCAGTCCATCCCCACGAGGCGGTTTTCGATACGCCGCGCCTCGGGCCCGCTGATCGGCACGCGCAGTCCTGTGGTGCGGTTGTCGCGGCCCCATTCCAAGTTGATGGGCGCTGCAAAATCAGGGACATAGCGGCGATAGCTGTTGACATAGGGTGCCAGCAGCGCGACCGCCGCGGGCAGGTGCGTCTGCATCCCGGCGATGAAATGCAGGAACTCTGGCGTCTCGGCCCCTTGGGGATCGCTGAAGATGTTGGCCCCGCTCGCCCGGTCGATCACCGAGTGGTGGATGTGCATCGCGCTGCCCGGCTCACCCTCGATCGGCTTGGCCATGAAGGTGGCAAAGCAGTCGTGGCGCAGCGCCGCCTCGCGGATCATACGCTTGAAGAAGAAGATCTGGTCGGCCAGGTGGACCGGATCGCCATGGGCCAGGTTGATCTCGACCTGTCCGGCGCCGCCCTCCTGCAGGATGCCGTCGATCTCGAACCCCTGCGCTTCGGCGAAATCGTAGATGTCGTCGATCACCCGGCCGTACTCGTCGACCGCGCTGACCGAATAGGCCTGCTTGGCGGCGGCGCGGCGGCCGCTGCGGCCCATCGGCGGCTGGATCGGCTGGTTCGGGTCGATGTTGCGGGCGACCAGAAAGAACTCCATCTCCGGCGCGACGATCGGCTGCCAGCCGCGCGCCTCATAAAGGCCGACGATGCGGCGCAGCACGTTGCGGGGCGCAGCGGGCACCGGCTCGCCCTGCTGGTCGAAGACATCATGGATCACCTGCAGGGTGACGTCATTGGTCCAGGGCGAGGCACTGGTGGTCGAGAAATCCGGCACGCAGACCATGTCCGGTTCGGTAAAGGCGCCCTGGGGGTTGTCGGCCCATTCCCCGGTGATGGTCTGCAGGAAGATGCTGTTGGGCAGGTAAAAGCTTTCCTGCCGGGCGAACTTGCTGGCAGGCATGGCCTTGCCGCGGGCGACGCCGGCGATGTCGGGGACGATGCACTCGACCTCATCGAGACGGCGGCCCTCGACATACTCGCGGGCAGCGGCGGGGGATTGTTTCAGCCAGTCAGCCATCACACGGCCCTCCGGTCGTGGTGGGGGCAGTTCGGGGCGATGCGGGCGGTCATGGGGGTCGCTTTCCGGGCGCGCGGCCCTTCGGTTCAGCGTTCGGTTTCAGGAATGGCGCGGGACTGCGCGCGCCTTTGGCTTCAGGGCCGGATCGGGGCCGGCACCGTGTCCGGGCCGGCCGCTTCCGAGCGGTTCCGGCCGGCCTTCCATTTGCCGGCGGCGGACAGGATAGACATCAGGCGGCTCCCCGCGTGGCATGCTCCGTAGCCTTGTTGCCAAGGGCAGTGCGGGGCTGGCGCAGGAAGGCCTCGATCCGGTCAGCGATCAGCGCCTGGTCCTTGGCCGGGCCCAGCCGGTCACGGGCGGTGTCGAGCAGCGGCTCGGGCACAACGCCGGGGGCGCGGTGGGTCATCAGCGCCTCGATGAACCCCTCGCCGAACTCGGGGTGGGCCTGGACCGTAAAGGCGCGATCGCCATAGACCAGGGCCGCGTTTTCGCAAAATGCGTTGCTGGCGGCGATCTCTGCCCCCGGCGGCCGGGTCGTGACCTGGTCCTGATGCCAGGCGTTCAGCGTGACTGGCTGGCCCTCGAACTGGTAGTCCTGCGCCCCCACGGCCCAGCCGCCGGCAAATTTCTCGACCTTGCCGCCCAGCGCATGGGCGATGATCTGGTGGCCAAAGCAGATGCCCACCATCGGCACGGCCGCCTCATAGGCGCGGCGGATGAAATCCTCGAGCGGGGGGATGAAGGCGTGATCTTCGTAGACGCCATGGCGCGAGCCGGTGATCAGCCAGGCCTCCGCGGCATGGACCGAGGCCGGAAACTCCATCGCCTCGACGTGGTAGCTGTCGAAGGTGAAGCCGCGGCCGGCCAGCATCACCTCGAACATGTTGTCGTAGTCGCCGAACTCGGCCCGCGTCATGTCGGGCGATTGGCCGGCCTTCAGGATTCCGATACGCATCAGGCACCTCGGGTTGCAGTTACCGGCAACCTAGGGTGCGGGCGGGGGGTGCCGCAAGAGGATGCGCGTGCGGGCTTCACCCCCCGCCGGCGCATGCTAGAACGGCGCAAACCTGACGGAGACAGCCCATGACCCCTGCCGGCGCCATCCACCAAGATATCGACCCCGACGGCCTGATGGAATTTTCGGTCGTCTTTACCGACCGCAGCCTCAATCACATGTCGCAGCGCTTTCAGGCCGCGATACGCGACATCTCGGGCATGGCGCGCGAGGTCTATCGCGCCGAGGCGGTGGCGCTGATCCCCGGCGGCGGCACCTGCGCGATGGAGGCGGTCGCCCGCCAGTTCGCCCAGGGCGCCCACGCGCTGATCGTGCGCAACGGCTGGTTCAGCTACCGCTGGAGCCAGATCCTCGAGACCGGCGGAATCACCGACCAGACGACCGTCGTCATGGCGCGCCCGACCGGCAACGCGCCGCAACCGTCCTACGCCCCGCCGCCGATCAGCGAGGTCGTGGCCAAGATCCGCGAGACCCGCCCCGAGGTGGTGTTCGCCCCCCATGTCGAGACCGCCGCCGGACTGATCCTGCCCGACGATTACATCACCGAAATGGCCTCGGCCGCGCATGAGGTCGGGGCGCTGATGGTCCTCGACTGCATCGCCTCGGGGGCGATCTGGGTCGACATGCAGGCGACCGGCGTCGATGTGCTGATCTCGGCCCCGCAAAAGGGGTGGAGCGCGCCCCCCTCGGCCGGACTGGTGATGATGTCGCCCGCCGCCGTCGCGCGGCTGGAGGAGACGCAGTCGGACAGCTTCGCCCTCGATCTCAAGAAATGGCGCGCGATCATGGCGGCCTACGAGGGCGGCGGCCACGCCTATCACGCGACGCTGCCGACCGACGCGCTGATGACGCTGCGCGATGCCATGGCCGAGACGCGCGAAATGGGATTTGACGCCGCCCGCGACGCGCAATGGCGCCTTGGCCGCGAGGTGCGTGCCACCCTTGCCCAGCGCGGCGCGCCCTCGGTCGCCGCCGAGGGCTTTGCCGCCCCCGGCGTCGTCGTCAGCTACACCGCGGATCCGGAGGTCCAATCCGGCCGGGCTTTTCTGGCGGAGGGTACCCAATCGGCGGCCGGTGTGCCGTTGCAGGTCGGCGAGGGAGATTCCTTCCGTACCTTCCGGCTGGGCCTCTTCGGCCTCGACAAGCTGAAGGACGTTGATGGCACGCTGGCCCGACTGACCCCCGTGCTGGACACGGTGTTGAAGGCATAACTCGGCCCGAAACGAAAGGGGCGCGGTTGTCCGCGCCCCGCTCCGTCAGACCATGTCGAGATACAGCTCGACCGTTTCCTCGTCGCTGAGATCGGCCATGTAGTGCAGTTCCTGCCGCTTGGTCATGACGTAGTTCTCGATCAGATGCGCGGGGAAGATGCGGCGAATCTCCGGGCTGGCCTCGAAGGCATCGATCGCCTCGGCCCAACTGCCGGGCAGTTGCGCCAGACCCTTGTCATAGGCGTTGCCCTCGAACGGGGGCGGGCAGTCCGCCTGATCCTCGATCCCGTTCAGCGCAGCGCCGAGGACGGCGGCGATAGACAGGTACGGGTTCACGTCCCCGCCCGCGACCCGATGCTCGATCCGGCGGGCCTTTGGCCCGGACGAAGGAATGCGGATCGCCGCGGTCCGGTTCTCGTAGGCCCAGCCGATGCCGGTGGGGGCATGGGCGTTGGGGACCAGCCGGTCGTAGCTATTCTCGTGCGGCGCAAAAAGCAGGGTCGAGCCGGGCATCGCCGCAAGGCAGCCGCCGACCGCATCCCGCAACTTGCGCGAGCCCGTGTCGGTGCCATCGTCAAAGATGTTCGCGCCTTCGGCATCCAGCACCGAAAAATGCATGTGCATCCCGCTGCCGTTGTAGAGATGATAGGGCTTGGCCATGAAACTGCCGGCAAAGCCGAAGTTTCGCGCGAGCCCCTTGATCAGCATCTTGAAGAGCCATGTGTCATCGGCGGCCTTCAAGAGGTCTGGCTGATGCATCAGGTTGATCTCGAACTGGCCGGGCGCGGCCTCGCTGATGGCGGTGTCGGCGGGAATGTCCATCGCCTCGCAGGCGTCATAGAGCGCCGTGAAAAAGCGATCGAATGCGTCCAGCGCCCGCAGCGACAGCGTCTCGGCCCCGGTGCGGCGCTTGCCGCTGCGCGGGCTGGGCGGCACGCGCAACTGACCACCGGAATCGTCGACCAGGAAGAACTCCAGTTCGGTCGCCACCACGGGGGTCAGCCCTGCGGCGGCATAACGCTCGGCCACGCGTGCGAGGGCCTGGCGCGGGTCGCCGTCATAGGGCTGGCCGTCGGGGTGGAACATCCACAGCGGCAGAAGGCCGGTCGGGGCGTCGAGCCATGGCATCGGCATGAAGCCGCGCTCGGTGGGCAACAGCAGTCCGTCGGGATCGCCCGACTGCCACACCAGCGGGCTGTCTTCGACATCCTCGCCCCAAATGTCCATGTTGAGGACCGAGAACGGGAACTTGGTCCCTTCGGTCAACAGCTTGTCCGCAAAGCGCGCCGGAACGCGCTTGCCGCGCGCCACCCCGTTAAGGTCCGAGGCTGCCACGCGGATCGTCTTTACTTCGGGATGGTCCCGGAGCCAGTCCATGATGTCACCTGATGAGTTGGGGGCGATAGCGCAACCGCGCCCGCGCCCCCGGCAAATGGCGGTTGAGCCGCCGGTTGATCAACCCCATGACCCCAGTAAGAGCCAGGGTCACGAGGATGAAATACGCGCCCACGATCGGGTAGGCGACGAATGGGTTGAATGTCTTGTCGGCGAAATAGCTGGCATAATAAAGGGCATCGCCCTTTTGCTGGAACGCAGGGAAGCTGGAAAAGAACACCAGCGTCGTGGCGTGGGTCAGAAAGATCGCCTCGTTCGTGTAGGCGGGCCAGGCAAGGCGCATGGCGGTCGGCCAGATCACGCGCCGAAACCGGTTCCAGCCGGTCAGGCCATAGGCGTCTGCGGCCTCGACCTCGCCTTTGGGCACGTTCATCAGCGCGCCGTGAAAGATCTGCGCCGAATAGGCGGCAGTGTTCAGCATCAGGACGATCAACGCCCCGGCCCAGGCCTTGGTCAGCCAGGACGTCGCGACGGTAAAGCCAAACACCTCGATTCCTGCGCGGGGCAGGCGAACGAGAATCTCGTAGGCGAGGAAGAACTGGATGAACAGCGGCGAGCCGCGAAAGAGGAAGATGAACCCCTCTGCCGGACGGCGCAGCCACGCCGCGGGGCTGGCCTTGGCGAGGGCCAGACCGTTGGCCAGCACAAAGCCGATCAGCAGCGCGGTGATCGCGAAATAGAGGTTCCAGATCAGGCCGCTGCCGATCAGGACCACCTGCTGGCACAGGGTGAAATCACCGCGCGGCAGCGCGCGCTCGCCGATGCCGATGGCGCGCAGGCCGTAATCGGCAAGCGTGTGCAGGCACTGGTTTGCGATCATGCCGGCACCGCACGGCGCTGTGCCTCGCCGGCCAGCGTCGCCTGGCCGCGCGACAGGCGCCCGGCAAGACGCCGGATCACCCGCTCTGACAGCCAGGTCATGCCCAGGTAAAAGCAAAGGACGACGAGGAAATAATAGAGCCGCCAGTCGCCATGGGGATAGGCAAAGGCCGATGTCTTGGACCCGCCGAGGTCTCGCGCCCAATAGACGATGTCCTCGACCCCCAGCAGGAACAGCAGCGGCGTTGCCTTGATCAGGACCATCCAGAGGTTGGAAAGGCCCGGCACGGCATAGCTCCACATCTGGGGGATCAGGATGCGACGGGTGACCTGGCGATCGCTCATGCCGTAGGCCTCGGCCGTTTCCAGTTGCGCGCGGGGGACAGCCTGCATGGCGCCAAGCAGGACATTCGCCGCAAAGGCGCCGAACACCACCGCAAAGGCCGCCGCGGCGAGGCCGAAGCCGTAGACTTGGTGGATCCATTGCGGCGCGGTCGATAGTGGCATCTTGGCGGCGGCACAGACCAGAAATTCATTCCCTTGGCGGATCGGTACTGAGGGATCGCAAAGCGCCTTTGCCCGCAGCCATTCGATGCCCTGGTCGACCGCGATCGGCACGAACAGGAAAAACACGATATCCGGCACGCCGCGCACGATCAGCGCATAGCCGCGTCCCAGCCACCGCAGCGGTGCGATACGGGATCGCGCGGCCAGTGCGCCGCCAAAACCCATCATCAGCGCCAGCGGCGCGGTGATAAGGAGCAGCAGCAGCACCGTGCCGAACGAGGCATAGAACAGCAGGTTCTTGCCCGATGTGAGATAACACATCAGCCAGGCAAGGCCTTCAAGGGCCTTCGGATCGGCGCAGGTTGCGAACATCATGGCATCCCCTGCAGGCCGCCAAGGGGCGACCCGCAGGTTGGCGCTGGATCAGGTCGCCGGCGTCGCCGGCGCAGCCGGGTCCGTACCCGCCGCCGGCGCAGCCGCCGGGTCCGCAGGAGCTGCGGGGTCGGCAGGCGCCGCGGGAGCCGCCGGAGCAGCTGGGGCCGCCGGAGTGGTCGGTGCAGCTGCGTCCGCCGGGGCGGCCGGCGTTGCCGGTGCCGCAGGCGCTGCGGCATCAGCCGGCGCAGCCGGGGTCGCAGGCGTTGCTGCAGGTGCCGCCGCCGCATCGGTCGCGGCCGGGGCTTTGCCTGCCTCGGCTTCCATCGCGGCGAAGGTCATCGCCTCGGGGCCGAACCATTTGGTGATCATCTTGTCGAGCGAGCCGTCGGCCCGCATCTCGCCGATGGCCTTGTCGATGCGCTCCTTCAGGGCGGTATCGGACTGGCGCATGCCGATGCCCAAGCCTTCGCCCAGCACGACCTTGTCCTGGCCGTTGACCCAGACCAGTTCGCCCTTGGAATCGGCGACGGCGGGGGCGAGGAAGTCGCGGTCGGCGAACACGGCCTCGGCCTCCCCGTTGCGGACGGCGGCGATGGTCTCCTCGCCCGTCGCGAACTCCAGCACCTGCGCGCCGGTTTCCGGGACATGGGCGGCCTGGATGGTGTTGGTCTGGGCCGAAATCACGCCCTTGGTGACGTCGACGTCAGGCTTGAGCGCGGCATAGGCCGAGGGCGGCGGCGGGGTGTAGGGGACGCTGAACGCAATGGCCTTGCGCCGCTCGTCCGTGATGTTCATGCCGGCGATGATGGTGTCGTAGTTTCCCGACACCAGGTTCGGGATGATGCTGTCCCAGTCGTTCTTCACCCAGGTGCACTGGGCGTCGATCTTCTTGCAGATCTCGTCGCCGAGTTCGCGCTCGAAGCCGTCGACCTCGCCCTTGTCGTTGATGAAGTTGTAGGGAGGGTAGGCGCCCTCGGTCCCCATGCGGATCGTATCGGCGTGGCCGAGGCCCGCGCTCAGGGCCAGGGCGGCGGCAGCCAGCAGCAGTCGGTTCATCAGGTCTCTCCTGTCGATCAGTGCGCCATGCTGGCGCTGAGGAATTGCCGCAGCCGGTCGGTGCGCGGGGCGCCGAAAAGCTGCGCGGGCGGGCCTTCCTCTTCAATCCGCCCCTTGTGAAGGAACACTACATGGTCCGAGACGTCGGCCGCCAGCCGCATGTCATGCGTGACCAGCACCATGGTGCGGTGCTCGCCCGCGAGATCCTTGATGACCTTGACGACCTCCTGCTGCAACTCGGGGTCGAGCGCGCTAGTCGGCTCGTCAAAGAGCAGGGCGCGCGGCTGCATGCACAGGGCGCGGGCGATGGCAGCGCGCTGTTGCTGGCCGCCAGACAGCTGCGCGGGCCAGGCTTCGGCCTTGTCGCCGATGCCGACCTTATCGAGCAGGGCGCGGGCGCGAGGCTCGACCTCGGCGCGGGGCTGGCGCAGGACCGTGAGGGGTGCCTCCATCACGTTCTGCAGGACTGTCATGTGCGCCCACAGGTTGAACTGCTGGAACACCATGGAAAGGTTGGTGCGAAAGCGCGTGACCTGCGCCCTGTCGGCCGGCTGGCGGGCATGGCCGGTGCCGCGCCAGCGGACTGCCTCGCCCTCGAACATGATCTCGCCCTGCTGGCTGAATTCCAACAGGTTAAGGCAGCGCAGCAGGGTGGACTTGCCCGACCCGGACGAGCCGATCAGGCTGACGACATGGCCACGCGGCGCGGTCAGGGTGACGCCCTTGAGCACCTCGAGCGGGCCGTAGGCCTTGTGCAACTCGCGCACCTCGATCACGGGCGGGGCAGCGGTCTGGACGGCGGCCGCGGTCAGAGGGGAACCGGTGTCGGCAAGGGCGCTGGGCGAGGCAGACGTCATGATGCCGCCATGTGGTGGGATTTGGCGTCCGAATGCAACGGTTTTTGCGTGACGCTTTCGCGTCAGGAACGGTTCGGGGGCGGGTGGTCGCGCGGTGGCTGTCGCCCGCAAATATCAGCGCCCAGCGGGAAGTCGGGGAGCGCGGCGTTATTTAATTAAAATTGTTTAATGTCTGCGGCCAAGGCCAAAGACAGCTAATGAATCGCCCCGCTTAAGTCACAGCGCGAATTCGCAGTGAATTTTGCGCCAACACACGCATCCCACAAAATGTCAGACGGTCGGCCCCATCTCGGCAATCACCCTTTGCCGCGCGAGGTTGCTGTCCACATCGCTGACCCCGAGCAGACCGCTGGCGAGGCGAACCATCGCCTCCTCGTCGGCACCGCGCCCGCCGTCGGCATAGACGACTTCCCACAGAGCCGAGATGACCGTCAGGCGATCCTCGAGCAGCACGCGCTGCTTGATCGTGCGTGTAAGGCGTACGGTGTCCGGGGCCTCCGCCTCGATCATCTCGGCGGCCGCGCGGCGTTCAGCGGCCTCGTCGGGGCTCAGCCCGCGGCGACGGCCAAGAATGCGGTCGATACGCGCCCGCTCCGCGTCGGAATAACGATCATCAGCACGCGCCACGCGGATCAGCAGGGCGGCAATTGCCACTTCTGCGTCCTGACCGTTCAGGGCCGGGGCATCGTCGGATTCGGTGAAAAGGCGGGACAGGAGGTTCCGGAACATGCCGCCACGTTTAGGGATTTTACGGGCCGTTACAAGGGCAAGCCGGCGCACCCGGTTCCGACTGAACATAACCCGAAATCCATTAAATTGTCGCATTCCGGCGCGCTGCCGAATCGGCGGCGCCCGGCGGCGCCGCGCGCTAAGCCGCCTTGAAGGAGGTTTGCGATTGCGCCGCGTCGTTCAGTGCGCCCGTGATCGCCTGCATCTGCGCGGTCAGGGTCAGGATGGAATCAAGCCGGTTGTGGATCGCGGCATGAAAGCCGGAAAGCTGCTCCATGACCGAAACGAGGTCCCCGTCGCGATTGCGGTTCCGGCCGCTCTCGACTTGCCCAAGGATGCGGATCTGATCGAGACCCGACATCTGGCGCAGCAGTGCCTCGTCGTCGCGGCGCACCCCTTCAACCAAGGCGCCGAGTTCAGCAATCCCGGCCCGAGCGCGTGCCAGGCTCGACGCGGAGGTCGCGCAGAGGATGGCTGCTTCAGCATGGCCTGCGCCCTCGGGAGGTCGGCCCGCCTCGGCGCGGAGTTGCGCGCAAGCCATCTGCTGGACGCCAGCGGCTGCAGTGCGAAAGGCGGCCTCATCAAGGCGCGTCGCCATCAGCCCGGATCCCTGCGCCGCGCTGCCGGTCAGGCGATGCAATAGCCCGACGATCTCGGCCGAGGCGCGCTTGTAGCTGTCGGAAATCGCGGTGATCGGGCCGCCTGACGGCTCGATCCGCGAAGCGAGCAACCGCATGTTGGTCGGCACCAGATGCAGCGAGGTGAACAGGTCCATCAACTGCAAGTTCTCGCGCGCAAGCTGGCTCGTTGCCTCGCGCAGCCGCGCCAGTTGGGACAGGGTCGTCGCCAGTCCCTTGTCCCGTCTGTGCTCCGCTTGCGCCTGTGCCTCCGCCAGCATCGCGGCGCCCTGGAGGCTGGCGTGGGACGCAAAGCCTGCCTCAGACAGGCCCGCAAGTAGCAACGCCGAGGACTCCTGCGGCGTCGCGCCTGCCGCCTCGGCCGCGAGCATCTGCGGATAGAGCGCCGTCACCGGCCCGAACAACCCACCCTGCGGGCGCATCCGGACCGAGACATGACCGCCCGCGGCCGGCTCGATCAGGGCAAAGCACCAGTGGGATTTTCCATCTCGCGTCAGGTTTTTGACATAGGCGCCAACCGGCAGCCCGGCCTGAAGCGTCTGCCACAGCAGCCAGAACAGCCCCTTGGGCATGTCTGGATGTCGAATGATGCTGTGCGGCGCGCCGTCCAAATCACCCCGCGCATACCCCCAGAGTTCGTGGAAGACAGAATTTGCACAGGCGATCACACCGCGCGCGTCTGTGCGGGAATAGCAAAGCTCGTCAACTGCCAGTATCCGTTCACTGGCGCCCACCAAGCGATCTGTCACGACGCCCCCCTGTTCCTGACGGGCATGGTCTACCATGCCTGCCCTTAACAGCCGGTTAGCGCCGGGTCGTTTCGCCTCAGACCATCCGCTCCAGATCCTTTGCCGCGCGGACGAAATCGGCGAACAGCGGCGCGGGATCAAAGGGCTTGGACTTCAACTCGGGGTGGCTTTGCACGCCGATGAACCACGGGTGATCGCTCAACTCGACCACCTCGGGCAGGCGGCCGTCGGGCGACATTCCAGAAAACTGCATTCCGGCGGCCTCGAGCGGTTCGCGATAGCGGGTGTCGACCTCGTAGCGGTGGCGATGGCGGTCCTCGATCTCGGTTGCGCCGCCATAGACGGCGCTGACCTTGGAATCGGGCTTCAGGACCGCAGTGTATGCGCCCAGCCGCATAGTGCCGCCCTTGTCGTCAGACAGCTTGCGCTCGACCTTGTGGTTGCCCTGGATCCACTCCTTGAGGTGATAGACCACCGGGGTAAAGCGGGTATGGCCGGCCTCGTGGTCGAACTCCTCGCTGCCGGCATCCGCGATGCCGGCGAGATTGCGCGCGGCCTCGACCACCGCCATCTGCATGCCCAGACAAATACCCAGATACGGCACCTTTTTCTCGCGCGCGTATTTGGCGGCCGTGATCATCCCTTCGGTGCCGCGCTCACCAAAGCCACCTGGAACGATGATGCCGTGGTAGCCGTCGAGTTGGTGGACGCCCTCGGGGGTTTCCAGCGCTTCGGCGTCGATCCAGTCGGGGCGAACGCGAACCCGGTTGGCCATGCCACCATGGGTCAGCGCCTCCGAGATCGATTTATAGGCGTCCTCCAACTTGGTGTATTTACCAACGATCGCGACCCGGACTTCGCCCTCGGCATGGGTTAGGCGGTTCATCACGTCCTCCCACCGGGTCAGGTCGGGACGCGGCGCGGGGCTGATCTGGAAGGCGTCCAGCACCGCCCGGTCGAGGCCGGCGCGGTGATAGGCCATCGGCGCCTCGTAGATCGACTTCAGGTCATAGGCCGGGATCACGGCGTCGGGGCGGACGTTGCAGAAGAGCGCAATCTTGGCGCGCTCCTTTTCCGGAATCGGCTGCTCTGACCGGCAGACCAGCACGTCCGGCGCGATTCCGATCGAGCGCAATTCCTTGACGCTGTGCTGGGTCGGCTTGGTCTTCAACTCGCCCGAGGCAGCGAGGTAGGGCAGCAGCGTCAGGTGCATGAAGATGCATTGTCCGCGCGGGCGGTCCTGGGCGAATTGGCGGATCGCCTCGAAGAAGGGCAGGCCCTCGATGTCGCCGACGGTGCCGCCGATTTCGCACAGCATGAAATCGACCCCGTCCTCGTCGATGGAAAGGAAGTCCTTGATTTCGTTGGTGACGTGCGGAATGACCTGGATGGTCTTGCCGAGGTATTCGCCGCGGCGTTCCTTTTCCAGGACGTTGGAGTAGATGCGCCCCGAGGACACGCTGTCCGTGCGCCGCGCCGAGACGCCGGTAAAGCGTTCGTAATGGCCGAGGTCGAGGTCGGTTTCCGCCCCGTCGTCGGTGACGAACACCTCGCCATGCTCAAAGGGCGACATCGTTCCGGGATCAACGTTCAGGTAGGGGTCCAGCTTGCGCAGGCGCACGGTATAGCCGCGGGCCTGCAGCAGGGCCCCCAGCGCCGCGGAGGCGAGGCCCTTGCCAAGGGACGAAACCACGCCGCCGGTGATGAAGATATAGCGTGCCATTTGGCCCCCGTGCTGTCGTCGTTCAGGCGGAAATGCTGCGCGAATTCGCCGGCATCACGGGGGTAAAGCTATAACGTCATCCCCGCCCCGCCGCAACGGACCGCTGTTGATGGCGGGGGGCTGGGACGCCCGACCCGGTATGGCTTAATTCGTGGCGGGCGTCGCCGGGGTGACCGGGGGCGTGGCAGGCGCGGTGGCCGCCGGCGCCGGTGCGGTCGGGGGGGCAGGATCCGCCGCGGGAGCAGCCGGCGCGGCCGATTCAGAGGCTGGCGCGGTCGGAGTGACGGGCGCCGCGGGAGTGGCCGGAGCAACGGGTGCTGTCGCTGCCGGAGCAGTCGTCGCCGGGGCAGTTGCCGGGGCCGAAGGCGGCGTGATCGGCTGGCCCGCGCCGGGCGGCGGGGCATAGGTCGGCAGTTGCGGCAGGTTCGAGGCCGGCGCCTCAGTGCCAGCCGGCGCGCCGCCAAAGCGGTCGACGACCGAGCCGCCACCGGTGCCGCGCGCGGCGATGATCGTCAGCGAGATCGAGGTCACCAGAAAAGCCGCGGCCAGAAGCCAGGTCAGGCGGGTCAGGGCGTTGGCGGCCTGACGACCGGTCATGACACCGCCGCCGCCGCCGCCACCACCGACGCCGAGGCCGCCGCCTTCGGACCGCTGCAACAGCACGACGCCGATGAGCAGCGCGGCAAGGATCAGGTGCACGGTCAGGACGACGTTCTGCAAGGCGGGCCTCGTTTGCGGGACGCGCCTATCTAGGGCGGGGGTGGGGCATTGGCAAGCCGAACGGCAGGGGCTTGTGCGCGCTGGATGACCGGCGTGGTCAAGGCAAAGGCATCGACGTCGACCAGCCCCAGATCGCTGATACGCAGCTGCGGGATCACCGCCAGCGCCAGCAGGGAATGCTGCATGAAGGCGTTATTCATCGTGCAACCGCAGTCCTTCATCGCGCGGGTCATGGCCTCGGCTGCGGCGGCAACCTCGGCCGCGAGGCGATCGGACATGAGCCCGGCCACCGGCAGCGGGACCCGCGCCAGGACCTCGCCATCGCGGATGACGGCTATGCCGCCCTGCATCTCCTCGATCTCGGCCGCGGCGCGGGCCATGGCCTGCCGGCAAGTGCCGACGATCAACAGCTGGTGGCAGTCATGCGCGACGCTGGAGGCGATGGCGACCCCCTCGACATAGCCAAAGCCGCTGACAAAGCCACGGCTGATTCGCCCACTGGCCGTGTGGCGGTCCAGCACGGCGACATGGGCAATTTCACCCCCGGCCGTCACGAAACCATCACGGACCGGCAAGGTGGCGGTCAGCGCGCGGGTCGGGGCCTGGTTTTCGATCACGCCGATCACGCGCACCTCGGCCTCGGTGCCCTCGGCGGCGATTCCAAAGGCTGCTGCATCGGGCAACCTGCCCAGATTGACCGAGTTGCGTGCAGATTGGGGCCAGTCGATCCGCGGGCAGTCCACCAGCAACTGCCCGTCCTCGGCGACAAGTTGCCCCTGGGCGAACACCGCCTCGATCGGCAGTGCGGTCAGGTCCGAGGTGACGATCACGTCCGCGCGGCGACCAGGGGTCAGACTGCCCAACTCCCGCTCGAGCCCGAAGTGCTGGGCGGCGTTGAGGCTGGCCATCTGGATGGCGATCAGCGGATCGCAGCCATGGGCGATGGCGTGGCGCACGACCCGGTTCATGTGCCCCTCGTTCACCAGCGTGCCCGAATGGCTGTCGTCGGTGCAGAGGATAAACAGCCGCGGGTCCAGTCCCGAGCGGGTGATTGCCGTGATCTGCGCCTCGACGTCATACCACGCGCTGCCGAGCCGCAGCATGGCTGCCATTCCCTGGCGCACGCGGGCGACGGCCTGCGCCTCGGTGGTGGTCTCGTGATCATCGGCCGCGCCGCCGGCGGCATAAGCGTGGAACGGGCGGCCCAGGTCGGGGCTGGCATAGTGGCCGCCGACCGTCTTGCCGGCGGCGCGGGTGGCCGCGATCTCGGCCAGCATCTGTGGATCGCCCGCGGCGACGGCCGGAAAGTTCATCATCTCGCCAAGGCCGATGATCCCCTCCCAGCCCATGGCTTGGGCGACCTCGCCCTCGGTGATGATGGCGCCCGAGGTCTCCATCCCCGGGGCCGAGGGCGCGCAGGACGGCATCTGGGTGAACATGCTGATCGGCTGCAGCAGCGATTCGTCCCGCATCAGGCGCACCCCCTCCAGCCCGAGGACGTTGGCGATCTCGTGCGGGTCGTGAAAGATCGTGGTGGTGCCGTGCGGGATCACGGCGGCGGCAAAGCCGGCCGGGGTCAGCATGCCCGATTCGACATGCATGTGGGCGTCTATCAGGCCTGGGATCAGGAACCGCCCGCCGGCGTCAAACAGCTGAGTCTCCGGGCCGATGCAGGGGCCGGCGTCGGGGCCGACATAGGCGATGCGGCCGTCGGCAATGGCAATGTCGGTGGCCGGCACCAGCTCGCGCGTATGGATCGCAAGCCAGACGCCGTTGCGGATCACCAGATCGGCCGGGGCGCGGCCAGCGGCGACTTCGACCAGGCGGGGTTGGGCCTCGGGCCAGGGTTTCAGCATTTTCATGGTCCTTCCGCCGTGCTGCTGCCAATCTGGCCGCCGGGCAGGGCAAAGGAAAGCGGCGATGGAATGGCGCGAGGAGGGGACGGTGCTGCGCCGCCGCCCGCATGGCGAGACGGCGGTCCTGCTGGATGTGCTGACCGCGGCCCGAGGGCGCCACGCCGGCCTCGTCCCCGGCGGTGCAAGCGGCCGGCGCACGGCGATGCTGCAGCCCGGCAGCCGCGTGATGCTGCATTGGCGCGCGCGGGGCGAGGATGCGTTGGGTCATTTCGCGGTCGAGCCGGTGCGCGCCCGCGCCAACCTGTTGGCCGATGCAACCGCGCTGGCCGGGCTGAACGCGGTCACCGCGCTGCTGGTCTGGTCCTTGCCAGAGCGTGACCCGCATCCGCGCCTCGCCGCCGCGGCCGAGGCGCTGTTGGACCGGATCGAGGCCGAGGCCGGCAGCGCCGGCTGGGCCGAGGACTATCTGCGGTTCGAGATGCTGCTGCTGGACGAGATGGGCTTTGGCCTTGATCTGTCGGCCTGCGCCGTGACCGGGCACGCCCAAGGCCTCGCATACGTCAGCCCCAGCAGCGGCCGTGCCGTGACTGTGGAAGGGGCGGGCGAGTATGCCCCGCGCCTGCTCGCCCTTCCGACGCTGCTGGGCGGCACGGGCGGGGGCCTCCGCGAGGGGCTGGCCCTCACCGGCCATTTCATCGAATCGCGGCTGGCAGCGCAGCTGATTGGCCGCCCGGTCCCGCCGGCGCGAGCCGCCCTCGTGCGGCGGTTGGCGGGGTAGGAGACGCCGGGTCCGAATCGCGAGTGGCAGCACAGTGGAGCGGATGCTCAGTCGTGCCGGCGCGCGCTGCTCTCGTACGGCGACAGATGGGGACGGCAAAGCGGCGACCTTGGCGGCAAAGCAACACCAAGCGCCGCTGCGCGGCCACGAACTGGCGCCGGCCAGGCCACACTGCTAGGCCGGCGGCATGATCCTTGGCCTTGATCCGCACCTGTTCTGGCTGGCCTTCGCGGTGACGGGGTTCGCGGGATTTGTGAAGGGCGCGATCGGCTTTGCCATGCCGATGATCATGATGTCGGCCTTCGGCTCTTTCCTGCCGCCGACCACGGCGCTGGCGCTGCTGATCATGCCGACGCTGGTGACCAACCTCGTCCAGGCGCTGCGGCAGGGCACGGGTCCCGCCATCGACTCGACGCGCAAGTTCGGCTGGCACATCGCTATGGTGGTGATCTTCATCATCGTCTCTGCCGGCTTCGCCAGCAGCATTCCGCAAAGCTGGATGTATTTCCTGCTGGGCGCGCCCATCACCCTGTTCGCGCTGTGGCAACTGGCCGGGCGGTCCCTGCGACTGCCGGTTCACCACCTGCGCCGGTTCGAGATCGTCAGCGGCATCATCGGCGGCCTTTACGGCGGCGTCTCGGGCATCTGGGGGCCGCCGCTGATCGTGATGCTGCTGTCTACCGACACCCCCAAGGAAGAGCAGATCCGGGTTCAGGGCGTGGTGTTCCTGATCGGTGCGGTGACGCTGGTAATCGCGCATCTCGCCTCCGGCGTGCTGAGCGGGCCGAACCTCTGGGCATCGCTGGCGATGGTGGTCCCGGCGATGATCGGCATGCGCGCCGGGTTCATGGTGCAGGACCGGCTGAACGTGGCCCAGTTTCGCCGCTGGACGCAGGGCCTGCTGGCGCTGAGCGGCCTTAACCTGGTGCGCCGCGCGATCGAGCTGGGGCTGATCTGACCGGTAGTCGGCGGGTGGGCGCTTGCGCTCGGCCATCGGCTCGGCCAGCTTCGCGCCCGATGTCGCCACAGGAAATGCCAATGCCCGTCGATCCGGTCGACCTGACCGCCCGCCTGATCCGCTGCCCATCGGTCACGCCCGAAGAAGGCGGCGCAATCACCCTGCTGGCCGATGCGCTGTCGGCCGCCGGGTTCGAGGTTCACCGCTGCGATCGCGGCGGCATCGCCAACCTGTTCGCGCGAATCGGAGCCAAGGGCGCCGGGCGCAGCTTTGGCTTTAACGGCCATACCGACGTCGTGCCGCCGGGACCGGCGCAAGACTGGACCCATCCGCCGTTCGGCGGCCTCGTTCAGGATGGCGTGATCTGGGGGCGCGGGGCGGCCGACATGAAGTCCGGCGTCGCCGCATTTGTTGCGGCTGCAATCGATTACATCACGCAATCGCCGCTGCCAGCGGACGGCGCCCTCGTCATCACCGTCACCGGCGATGAGGAGGGTTCGTCCGTCGACGGCACGCCCGCAATCCTCGACTGGATGACGGATGCCGGCGAGACCATGAGCGCCTGCCTGGTGGGTGAACCGACCTGCCCGCAGGTCATGGGCGAGATGATCAAGAACGGCCGCCGCGGCTCGCTCAACGCGGTGATCGAGGCGCGCGGGGTGCAGGGTCATGCCGCCTATCCCGACCGCGCGCGCAACCCGGTGCATGCGCTGGTCAGCCTGCTCGCCGGCCTGACGGCGCAACCCCTGGACGCGGGCACCGCGCAGTTCCAGCCCTCGACCCTGCAGGTCACCAGCTTTGACGTCGGCAACCCGGCGACCAATGTGATCCCCGGCGCGGCGCGAGCAATGCTGAACATCCGCTTCAACGACGCGCATAGCGGTGCCTCTCTGAGCCGGATGCTGCAGGACCGCGCGGCGCAGGTCGCCACCGACATGGGCGTCGAGATGACGGTCGAGGTCAGCATCTCAGGCGAGAGTTTCGTCACCCCGCCCGGCCCGCTGACCGATCTGGTGCAGGGCGCGGTCGCCGCGGTGACGGGGGTGACGCCCGCGCTGTCAACGACCGGCGGCACCTCGGATGCGCGGTTCATCAAAAATCACTGCCCCGTAGTCGAGTTCGGGCTGGTCGGGCAGACCATGCACCAGGTCGACGAGCGGGTGGACGTGGCCGATGTGATCGCGCTGAAGGCGGTCTATGGCGAAATTCTGCGCCGGTATTTCGCATGACGCTGCATGTGACCGAGACGGATGACCTGGCGGCCTGCCACGCGCTGCGCCGGACGGTGTTCATCGACGAGCAAGGCGTCAGCGAAGCGGACGAGATGGACGACCTCGATGCCGGCGCGGTCCACTTGCTGGCGCTCGACGGGGATCGTCCGATTGGCACGGCGCGCCTGCTGCTGCAGGGCGATACCGGAAAGATCACGCGCGTCTGCGTGCTGGCTGAGGGACGGGGCACGGGGGCGGGCGCGGCCCTCATCAACGCCGCGATCGCCAGCCTGCGCGACCGCGGCGCGGCTCAGGCCAAGCTCGGCTCGCAATGCCACGCGATCGGCTTTTACGAGCGGCTCGGGTTCGAGGTGTATGGCCCGGTCTATGACGACGCCGGCATCCCGCATCGCGACATGGTGCGTCGCCTCTAGCGGCGCGTGCGCCGCGGGCGGGACGGCGGCGCTGTGATTTTGCCCTCACACCGGCGATTTGCGCGTGCTAGCCTGCGCGCATGGCACGCCTCCCCTCAAAATCCGAGATCATCGACTGGCTGGACACCCATCCGACCGCCAGTTCAAAGCGCGACATCGCCAAGGCCTTTGGCCTGAAAGGCGCCGAGCGGGTCGAGTTGAAGCGGCTGCTGGCCGAACTGGAGGGTGACGGCCGCCTGGCCCGCCGCCGCCGGCACTATCAGGACGCCCCCAAGCTGCCGCCGGTGTCGGTGCTGGAATTGCGCGGCCCGGATGCCGCCGGCGATCTGTGGGCGCGGCCGATGGAATGGCAAGGCAACGGGGCCGAGCCCAAAATCCTGTTCCTGCCGCGCGCGAGTGATCCCGCCATTGCGGTAGGCGAGCGGTTCCTCGCCCGGCTGACCGAGGCGCGTGACGAAAAGCACGACTACGAGGCGCGGCTGATGCGCCGCATCGGCGTCGCGCCCGCCGTGCGCGTGGTCGGCATCTTTCGCAAGGCGACCGAGGGCGGGCGCATCCTTCCGATCAACAAGGGCGAGGACCGCGAGTGGCGGGTGCGCGAGGGCATGACCTTCGACGCGCGCGATGGCGAGCTGGTCGAGGCCGAGCCCGTCGGCCCCAAAGGCCGCATGGGGGCCCAGCAGGCGCGTATCGTCGAGCGGCTGGGCGATCCATCGGCACCGCGCGCGGTCAGCCTGATCGCCATCCACCAGCACGGTATCCCCGACGCCTTTCCGGCAGAGGTGTTGGCGGAGGCAGATGCCCAAACGCCGGCCTCCATGGCGGGTCGCGAGGACCTGCGTGCGCTGCCGCTGGTCACCATCGATCCGGTCGATGCCCGCGATCACGACGACGCCGTGGGCGCGATGCCCGAGGACGATCCCGCCAATCCGGAGGGGATGGTCCTGTGGGTCGCCATCGCTGACGTCGCCCATTACGTGCGCCCCGGCTCGGAACTGGACCGCGAGGCGCGCAAGCGCGGCAATAGCACCTATTTCCCCGACCGCGTCGTGCCGATGCTGCCCGATATCCTCTCTGGCGATCTGTGTAGCCTGCACGAGGGCGTTGATCGGCCGGTGATCGCGGTGCGGATGCGGCTGAACGCGCAGGGCGACAAGATCGGCCATGATTTTCATCGCGGCATGATGAACAGCCGCGCCTCGCTCAGCTACGAACAGGCGCAGGCAGCGGCCGATGGCGCGCCGAATGACGCGACCGCGCCCCTGCTGGACGATGTGATCGGGCCCCTCTGGAAGGCCTATGGGCTGCTGAAGGCCGCCCGCGAGCGTCGCCAGCCGCTGGAACTGGACCTGCCCGAGCGCAAGATCGAACTGACCAATGACGGTCGTGTGAAATCAGTCAACTTCCGCGAGCGCTTTGACGCGCATCGCCTGATTGAGGAGTTCATGGTCCTCGCCAACGTCGCCGCGGCCGAGGAATTGGAGCGTCTGCGGCGCCCGCTGCTGTATCGTGTTCACGAGGAGCCGACGGTCGAAAAGCTGGATGCGCTGCGCGAGGTCGCCCAGGCGTCCGGCTTTACACTCGCCAAGGGGCAGGTACTGAAGACGGCGCATCTGAACCGGCTTCTGGGGCAGGCCGAGGGCACGGACTTCGATGAACTGATCAACGTGACTACCCTGCGCTCGATGCAGCAGGCCTATTATCATCCGGGCAACCTGGGGCACTTTGGCTTGGCGCTGCGGTCCTACGCCCATTTCACCTCGCCCATCCGGCGCTATTCCGACCTGATCGTGCACCGCGCGCTGATCGCCGGGCATCGCTGGGGCGACGACGGACTGTCGAGCGCCGACGAGGAAATGCTGCCCGAGACCGCCCAGCACGTCAGCGACACCGAGCGGCGCAGCATGCTGGCCGAACGCGACACCACCGACCGCTACCTGGCCGCCTTTTTGTCCGAGCGGGTCGGGACCGAGATGACCGGCCGCATCAGCGGCGTTCAGCGGTTCGGAGCGTTCGTGAAACTGGACGAGACCGGCGCCGACGGGCTGCTGCCCATCCGCGAGATCGGGGCGGAGTATTTCGTTTACGACCGTGACAGGCAGACCCTGATGGGGTCGACCACGGGGACCGAAATCGCCGTTGGCCAGCGGGTCACCGTGCGGTTGGCCGAGGCCGTGCCGATGACAGGCGGCTTGATGCTGGAACTGGTCGAGCTGGACGGCCGCGCCGTCCCCACCGGTCCGCACAGGGCGCGCGGCAAGGGCCCGCGGCGGGGGGGCGGGACTGTGCGGTCGAAGGCCACCGCGGCGTCGGTGAAGCGTAAACGGGTGCGGCGCGAGCGGTAGGTGCCGCCGTCATCCCGTCCGAAAGCATTAGTGCAAACGAAAACAGCGGCCCCGTCGGGGCCGCTGTTTTTCTACCGTCGGTATTGGAGCGGGCGATGAGATTCGAACTCACGACCCTAACCTTGGCAAGGTTATGCTCTACCCCTGAGCTACGCCCGCACTCCAGTCCCTTGCGACCTTCGCCGCCGGTGGAGCGTCATTTAGGCGAGGCGCGCAGGGGGCGCAAGAGGATTTTTCACCCTTCCGGACGCGCTCGCGCCAATGCTTGACAGGCACCGCCCGCCGGTCAAGCTGACCGCGAGAAACGAAGGGGCTGGCCATGGCGTCACGCGAACAGCTGGCCGAATTCATCCATGAGGGGCTGAAGCAAGGGCACCCGCCCGCGCAGTTGGGCGAGGCGCTTCGTGCCGCCGGCTGGTCGGCGCGCGAGGTCGATGCGGCGCTGGCTGCGTGGCTGCCCGCGCCCGCCGGGATCGCCGCGCTGCCGGTGCCGCGTCCGACGCCCTATGTTTCGGCGCGGGACGCGGTCCTGTACGGGCTGCTGTTCATCGCGCTTGGCAATGTCATCTGGGGCGTCGGCGCGCTGGGCTGGCAGGTGATCAACCAGGTGATCCCCGATGTCGGCGATTTCTACGACCCGCCCCGATCCGCGATGCGCTGGTCGATCGCCTCGCTGGTGGTGTTCGGGCCGGTGTTCTGGTGGCTGAATGGTCGGGTCATGCGCCAGACGCGGACCGACGCGGGTCAGGCGCGCTCGCTGGTGCGCAAATGGCTGGCCTCGGTGGTGGTGGTGCTGGCGACCCTGACGCTGCTGGGGGATCTGGTCACGGCGATCTACGCCCTTCTCAATGGTGATCTGACGGCGCGGTTCGCGGCCAAGGCGCTTTGGGTGGCGCTGTTGGCCGGGGTGGTGCTGGTCTATCTGCGGGACGAAGTCGATGTCTCGTAGCACGCAGGGGCGGGCCTCGACCGCGTTGCTACTGTTGACCGCGCTCAGCGTCGGTGGGGCGCTGGTGTTCACCGGCGGCCCGATGACAGGACGGTCCGAGCGGCGCGACGAGACGCGGATGAATGACCTGCGCCGCCTGTCGTCGCAGGTGCAGTGCCTCGCGACGAACGGCCCGCGCCGCCTGCCATCGGAACTGGCGCCGACGCCGGCCTGCCCGAGCGAGGTGCGGCTGGCCGACCCGTATACCGCCGCGGCTTACCGCTTCGAGCCGGTCGAGCCCGACAGCTATCGCGTCTGTGCCGATTTCGAGCATCCGCTGAAGGCAGATGACTGGCAGAGCGACCTCGACGTCGCGCGCGGCTGCCTGGTCGGTCACCTGCCGCCACCACCGCCGCCCGACTTGCCCACCGGGCGTGCGCCGCAGGAGCAAACGACCGAGCCAAAGGCGGCCCCGGATCAGGCTGAGGACACCGAGCAGGTCCCGGTGCAGGTGGTGCCGGCGCAGCCCTAACCGCGCCGTCCTGGCGGGCCGGTCAGGCCTCCATTTCGATCAGCAGGTCCTTGGCGTCGATCTGCTGGCCGGGGGCGACGTGGACGGCGCGGATGGTGCCCGCGCGGTCGGCATGCAGCGCCGTCTCCATCTTCATCGCCTCGATGGTCAGCAGCAGGTCGCCCGGCTTGACCGCCTGGCCCGCGCGGGCGGCGACGCTGGCGACAACGCCCGGCATCGGGGCGCCGATCTGGCCGGCATTGGCGGGGTCGGCCTTGGGCCGGGCCGTGGCCGTTGCCTTGATTTTGCGGTTCGGGATCCGAACGCTGCGCGGCTGGCCGTTGAGTTCGAAGAACACCTTGGCCTCGCCGGTCTCGTCCGCCTCGGCGATGGTCTGCAGGCGGATTTCCAGCGTCTTGCCGGGGTCGATCTCGGCGCTGATCTGATCCCCCGGCTCCATCCCGTAAAAGAATGTTCGCGTCGGCAGAGTGCGCACCGGGCCATAGATCTTGTGGCGCGCCATGTAGTCGAGGAACACCTTGGGATACATCAGGTAGCCCATCAGATCCTCGTCATCGATCTGCGCACCCTCCAGCTCGGCCGAGACGGTCGAGCGCGCGGCCTCCAGATCGACGGGCGGCAGGTGCGCGCCAGGCCGGTCGGTGATCGGTGCATCGCCCTTCAGCACCTTGGCCTGCAAGGCCGAGGGCCAGCCGCCCGGCGGTTGGCCAAGGTTGCCGTGCAGCATGTCGACCACGGATTCGGGGAAGCTGACCTCGACCGCCGGATCCTCGACCTGCGCGCGGCTGAGGCCCTGCGCGACCATCATCAGCGCCATGTCGCCGACCACCTTGGAGGACGGCGTGACCTTGACGATATCGCCGAACATGGCGTTGGCGTCGGCATAGGCCTGCGCCACCTCGTGCCAGCGATCTTCCAGCCCGAGGCTGCGCGCCTGGGCCTTCAGGTTGGTGAACTGGCCGCCAGGCATCTCGTGCAGCCAGACCTCGGACGCTGGGGCCTGGGTGCCGCTTTCAAAGGCGGCATATTCGGCGCGCACGGCCTCCCAGTAGTTGCTGATCGCCCGGATCGCCTTGATGTCGAGGCCGGTATCGCGGGGGGCGTGATGCAGTGCCTCGACGATGCTGCCAAGGCAGGGCTGCGAGGTCCCGCCGGAAAAGGCGTCCATCGCCGCATCGACCGCGGCAACGCCCGCCTCGGCCGCAGCCAGCACGGTGGCCCCGGCAAGGCCGGAGGTGTCATGCGTGTGGAAATGGATCGGCAGGCCGACCTCGTCGCGCAGCGCCTCCATCAGGACGCGGGCAGCGGCGGGTTTCAGCAGGCCCGCCATGTCCTTGACGCCCAGCACATGGGCGCCGGCATCGCGCAGTTCCTTGCCGGTCTGGACGTAATAGCGCAGATCATACTTGGCCCGGTCGGGGTCGAGGATATCGCCGGTATAGCAGACGGCGCCCTCGCACAGCTTGCCGGCCTCGACCACCGCGTCCATGGCGACCCGCATGTTCGGCACCCAGTTGAGGCTGTCGAACACGCGGAACACGTCGACCCCGCTCACGGCCGCACGGGCGACGAAGGCCTGCACGACGTTATCGGGATAGTTGGTGTAGCCGACGCCGTTGCTGGCCCGCAGCAGCATCTGGGTCATGATGTTGGGCATGGCTGCGCGGATGTCGCGCAAGCGCTGCCAGGGGCATTCCTGCAAGAAGCGGTAGGCGACATCGAAGGTCGCCCCGCCCCAGCACTCGACACTGAAAAGACCCGGCAGGTTGGCGGCATAGCTGGGCGCGACGCGGATCATGTCGATGCTGCGCATGCGCGTGGCCAGCAGCGATTGGTGTCCGTCGCGCATAGTGGTGTCGGTGATCAGCAGACGGGTTTGGGCCGCCATCCAGTCAGCGACCGCCTGGGGGCCCTCTGCCTCCAGCAACTGGCGGGTGCCGGCCGGGGGCGGGGACACGACGGGCTCGGGCGCGCGCAGGCTGCGCGGCTCTGCCGGGGGCAGGGGGCGGCCCGCGGTCTCCGGATGGCCGTTGACCGTGATGTCGGCGATGTAGGTCAGGATCTTGGTCGCGCGGTCCTGCCGCTGGCGGAAGTGGAACAGCGCCGGCGTTGTGTCGATGAACTTGGTTGTCGCCTCGTTCGCGAGGAACGTGGGATGCTTCAGCAGGTTGATGACGAAATCGATATTCGTGCTGACGCCCCGGACGCGGAACTCGCGCAGGGCGCGGTCCATGCGGCGGATGGCCTGGTCCGGGGTCTGTGCCCAGGCGGTAACCTTGACCAGCAGCGAGTCGTAAAAGCGCGTCACCACCGCACCGGGATAGGCGTTTCCGCCGTCCAGCCGGATGCCCATGCCGGTCGCGGTGCGATAGGCGGTCAGGCGGCCGTAGTCGGGGATGAAGTTGTTCTGCGGGTCCTCGGTCGTGACGCGGCACTGGATCGCGTGGCCTGACAGCGTGATATCGGCTTGGCTCGGCGCGCCGGTCGCGGCGGCCAGCGTCTCGCCCTCGGCGATGCGGATCTGGGCCTGGACGATGTCGATGCCCGTTACCTCCTCGGTGACGGTGTGTTCGACCTGAACGCGCGGGTTGACCTCGATGAAGAAGAACGCGCCGCTGTCGATGTCCATCAGGAACTCGACCGTGCCTGCGTTGCGATAGCCGACCGCCTGGCCGATCTTCAGCGCGAGGCCGCAGACCTCGGCCCGCTGCTCGTCGGTGAGGTAGGGGGCGGGCGCGCGCTCGACGACCTTCTGGTTGCGGCGCTGGACGGTGCAGTCACGCTCGAAGAGGTGATAGAGGTGGCCGTGCGAATCGCCCAGCAACTGCACCTCGACGTGGCGGGCGCGCAGGATCATCTTTTCCAGATAACCCTCGCCATTGCCAAAGGCGGCCTCGGCCTCGCGGCGGCCCTCGCGGACCTTGCCTTCCAACTCGCCCGGGCCGGTGATCGGACGCATGCCGCGCCCGCCCCCGCCCCAACTGGCCTTCAGCATCAGCGGATAGCCGACCGCCTCGGCCTGACGCGCGACCTCGGCCATGTCGTCGCCCAGCACGTCGGTGGCGGGAATGACCGGAACGCCGGCCTCGATCGCGACGCGGCGGGCACTGGCCTTGTCGCCCAAGGCGCGCATCGTCTCGGCCGTCGGGCCGATAAAGGCGATGCCTGCTTCGGTGCAGGCGTCCACGAACTCCGGGTTCTCGGACAGAAGGCCATAGCCGGGGTGGATCGCGTCGGCGCCGGACGCGCGCGCCACGCGGATGATTTCCGGGATAGAAAGGTAGGCCGCAACGGGCCCGAGGCCCTCGCCGATGCGATAAGCCTCGTCCGCCTTGAAGCGGTGCAGGCTCAGTTTATCCTCCTCGGCGTAGACGGCGACGGTGCGTTTGCCCAGTTCGTTTGCCGCGCGCAGCACGCGGATAGCGATTTCACCGCGATTGGCGACGAGGATCTTGCGGAACATATTGGTCCTTCCGAAACAGGTGGCCAGGGAGGCCCTAGCGTCTGGCGGCGCATCCTAGGGCCGCAGCGGCGCATCGCAAGCGGTGTCGCGTGCAGTGCCATTGTGTCGCAGGCGCGCGCGCAGCGGCGGCGGTGCGAATTTGATGCGTGCGTTGCGGGGCGCTCGCGGCGCGCTTGACCGTCCGCGCGGGGCGGGCCAATCAGGCGGCATGTTGGCGCTTCGACCGGTGATATACGCGACGGCCAAGGTCGTGGTCGGCATGGCGGCCACCATGGTCGTTCCGATGGTCGTG
Organism: Paracoccus suum; assembly: GCF_003324675.1. Classification (NCBI taxonomy): domain Bacteria; kingdom Pseudomonadati; phylum Pseudomonadota; class Alphaproteobacteria; order Rhodobacterales; family Paracoccaceae; genus Paracoccus; species Paracoccus suum. The sequence goes on along the minus strand of NZ_CP030918.1, from coordinate 96,095 downwards.
GACTGGTCCGAAGGCAACAGCAACTGGCATGCGTTTGCGATTGTCAGCGCGCTGACCGCCCTCGTGGCTGGGCTGATCATGACCGCGACACGCGGGCACGAGCGATCGCTGACGGTCGAGCAGGCGTTCCTGCTGACCACCGCGCTGTGGTCGGTCTGCTGCGTGGTCGGCGCAATCCCGTTCATGGTCGGCGCGCCGCATGTCGGCTTTACGGACGCCATCTTCGAATCGATGTCCGGACTGACGACCACCGGCACGACGGCATTTCCGCATCTCGACGCGCTGCCGCCCGGTGCGAACCTGTGGCGGGCCATCCTGCATTGGCTGGGCGGCCTTGGGATCGTCATCGTCGCGATGCTGTTCCTGCCCGCGATGCGGGTCGGGGGCATGCAGTTCTTTCGCAGCGAGGGTTTTGACACCATGGGCAAGGAGCTGCCGCGCGCCTTCGACATGGCGGCAGAGCTGACCTGGGTCTACATCGCCATGACCGCGGCATGCCTGGTGGCCTTCCTTATCAGCGGGATGAGCCCCTATGACGCGGTGTTTCACGCCTTGTCGACCTGTTCGACGGGCGGCTTTTCCAACCATGACGCCAGTTTTGGCGCGCATCTGCGCGGCGCGCAGTATTCGGCGTGCCTTTTCATGATAGGTGCCTCGATCCCCTTTATCCGCTTGGTGCAGATGGTCCACGGACGGCCGCGCGCACTGTGGCGCGATCCGCAGGTGCGCGCTTATCTGCGCTGGATCGGGATAGCCGTCGTCGCGATCATCCTGTGGCGCTGGCTGAACGAGGGCGCCCCCGACGGGTTCGAGGTGCTGTTCCGCGAGTCGCTCTTCAACGTGATCTCGACCTTTTCCGGAACCGGCTTCGGCTTTGGCGACGTGTCCGCCTGGGGGCCGTTCGCGCTGGGGGTTCTGATCGTCTGCGGGCTGATCGGCGGCTGCACCGGCTCGACCGGCTGTTCGATCAAGGTGTTCCGGTTCCTGGTGCTGAAGGAGGCGGTGCGGGTGCAGTTGCAGCGCATGTCCTCGCCTCACCGGATACTGCCGCTGCGTTATGACGGGCGACCGCTTGAGCAGGACGTGCTCGATTCGGTGGTCACGTTCATGACCTTGTTCATCCTGTGCTTCGGTCTGCTGATCGTCGGCCTGTCGCTGGCCGGACTGGCGCCGCGGACTGCGCTGACCGCGGCCTGGACCTCGATTTGCAACGTCGGGCCGGTCTGGGGACCGGGGACCAGCGACAATGGCGCGATCGACCAGTTTCCCGGTTTCGCGAAATGGCTGTTGATCGCCGGCATGTTCCTCGGCCGGCTCGAGCTGGTGTCGGTGCTGGTGCTGCTGTTGCCGCGATTCTGGCGCAGCCAAGTGGTGGCAGGCTGAGGGATTAGTTGGCCGGCGTGGCGGTCTCGCCCGAGGCCGCGGCCGACGCTTCGACCGGAGCAGGGGCCGGGGTCGCGGAAAAGCTCTCGCTTGCCTCGACGGCGAGGCGCGCGGCGTTTTCGGCGTCCTCCTCGGGCCAGATCAGCACCCAGCCTTCGACCTTATCGCCTGCCACCCGTGCCTCGGCATGGCCGCGATGCTGCGCGTCGTGGCCGGCCAATTTGACCGCGCCGCGCGTGACCGTCCGCTCGGGGTGTGGCACCCAGCCGAGGGCGGTCACCAGTCCCGCAATATCCAGCATTTCCTGTTGGCCGCCTGCCTGGCGGAAGAGGATCAGGGCGGCGCCAGAGCCATCCTTGGGCCCATAGATCGACAGCCCGCGCTCGACCCGGTCAAAGGCCAGTCGGTCCATCGGCGCGCTGAGGCCGAGGCCCGAGGCTTCGTCGTCTAGGCGGGTCAGGCCCATCTCGGTCCGCCACGCCTCGCGCCGGGCGATCAGGGCGATCATCGCCTCGGCCGGAGGCTGGTCCGGCTGCTCGCTGGCGGCGATTTCCTTGTCGATGGCCTCGCGGGTGCCGGGCCCGGATTTTCCGTCGACCGGTCCGTCGTAAAAGCCCGCCCAGCGCAGCGCGGCCTGCACCTGTTCGATCGGCGGCATGACCGCGGGGGCGGGGGGCGCCGGTGGCTCTGATGGGGACGCGACAACATCGAGGCCGGCGGTCGAGGCGGCGGCCGGGACGGCCCCCGGTGTCGCCGGGGCCGATTGATCGGCGGTGCCTTCTGGTGTCGCTGCGTCCGCGGGCGGTGGCTCCTGCGCTTGTCCGGGCGTGACCAAGACGGCCCCAAGCTCTGCCGTGGTGGCCAGGTAGGTGTCGCTGGGCACGCTGCCGTCGCGCTTCAGGTGGGCAAGGCGCGCGGCCGCAGCCTCGGGGGTTTGCGGGGCGAGGGCGACGACGAACATGCCGCCGGGCAGGCGCCACAAACCGGCCTCAGGGAAGCGCGTCTGCCAGTGCGCCAAGGCCTCGTTGGCCGAAATCCGACCGGGCGTCGCCTGCAACTGGATATGGGTGCCATCGGGGCCCGCCTGCGTTTGAGCGGCCGGAGGCTCGGCCGTGTCACCCCCCGCAGAGGCCTGCGCGGCGAGGGCGGCGCCGGTGAGCGGCGCGATGCCGCCCGGTGCTGTCAGAAAGCTGTCAGCCGGGATCGTGCCCGCAGCCTTCAGCTGCGCCATGCGCGCGGCTGCCGCCGCGGCGTCCTGTGGACCGAGCGCGATGCCGGTCATGCCGTTCGGCAGCTTGAAGCTCTGCACGTCCTGGAATTTCTCGCGCCAACCGGCCAGTGCCGCTTCGGCCTGATTGCCGCGCTTGGCCTCGATGCGGATCCAGGCGTCCTCGGCGGCGGCCAGGCCCGGCAGGCCCACCGCGGCCATCAGCATCATCAGTCCCGCTCGCCGCATCTCGTCCTGCCTCGTCCTCGTCGCGCTTGGCGCGCTGTTTGCCGCGTGCTGCGCGGCCTCATGTGTTGCGCGCCCGGTCTGGTCGCGTGCGGCGGGTCGCATTGACCGTGCCCCGGCCCCTGCCTAGAACGCGCCCAACCGTCGCCGCAGTTATGCAAAAGGACCGGGTTCATGACCAGCCCCCAGACCGCCCCGCGCTGCTTTCAGGACGTGATTTTGCGCCTTCAGGGCCACTGGGCTGCATCGGGATGCGCCATCCTGCAACCCTATGACATGGAGGTCGGGGCCGGAACCTTTCACCCCGCGACGACGCTGCGCAGTCTTGGCCCGCGCCCTTGGGCCGCGGCCTATGTCCAGCCCTCGCGCCGGCCAACCGATGGGCGCTACGGAGAAAACCCGAACCGACTGCAACACTATTATCAGTATCAGGTCATCATCAAACCTTCGCCGCCCGACCTGCAGGAGTTGTATCTGGGCAGCCTGCGTGCGATCGGCCTCGACCCGCTGAAACATGACGTGCGCTTTGTCGAGGATGACTGGGAAAGCCCGACCCTCGGCGCCTGGGGCCTCGGCTGGGAGGTCTGGTGCGACGGCATGGAGGTCAGCCAGTTCACCTATTTCCAGCAGGTCGGCGGTCATGACTGCCGCCCGGTGTCGGGCGAGCTGACCTACGGGCTGGAGCGGCTGGCGATGTATGTGCTGGGGGTCGAGCATGTCATGGACATGCCCTTCAACGATCCGGCCTCGCCGATCCCGTTGACCTATGGCGACATCTTCCGCGAGGCAGAGCGAGAGTATTCGCGCTGGAACTTTGACATTGCCGACACCGCGACGCTGTTGCGGCATTTCGAGGATGCCGAGGCGGAATGCGGCCGCATCCTCGCTGCCGATCCGCAGGACGGGGCAGGGCGCACCATCGCCATGCCTTTGCCGGCCTATGATCAGGCGATCAAGGCGAGCCACCTGTTCAACCTGCTCGACGCCCGAGGCGTGATCAGCGTGACCGAGCGGCAAGCGTTTATCGGCCGGGTCCGGACGCTGGCCAAGGCCTGCGCGGACGCCTTCGTGGCGGCCGAAGCCCAACAAGGCGCGCTGTCGTGAACGGCAAGTGGCCGGCATTGGCCCTGGTGGCGGCGGGTTTGGCCGCCGGCGCGGGGGTGTGGTACATGCAGGTCTGGGGCTTTTACGAGACCCTGCCGCAGGACCGCGTCGCCCCGCAGATCACGGCCACCCTTGCCGATGGCACGCTGCGCGTCCTGCCGGTCGCCTCGGCCGAGGGGATCGACGCCAATTCCTCGCCGGTCCGTTGGCGGGCGTGCTTTACCCTTTCGCAGCCCGCGCCGGTCGCGGACATGGTGCCGTTCGCCGCGCCGACGCCGTTGAACGGGCCGTCCTGGTTTGACTGCTACGACTCGGGTGCCGTGACGGCGGCGCTCGCCTCGGGCGAGGCAAAGGCCTATCTCGGCGCGGCCGAAGTGCGACCCGACGTCGACCGGGTCCTTGCCATCTGGCCGGACGGTCACGGCGTCGCCTGGCACCAATTCAACGAAAAGACGCCCGAGCGCGGAGTGATGGACTGATGCCCGACCTGTTGATCGAGCTGTTTTCCGAGGAAATCCCCGCCCGGATGCAGGCCCGCGCGGCCGATGACCTGCGGCGGCTGATGACCGAGGGTCTGGTCACCTCTGGCCTGACCTATGCCTCGGCCGGGGCCTTTGCGACGCCGCGCCGGCTGGTGCTGGCGGTCGAGGGGCTGTCCGCCGAAAGCCCGACCACCCGCGAGGAGCGCAAGGGTCCGCGCACCGACGCCGCGCAACCGGCGATCGACGGCTTTCTGCGCAGCACCGGTCTGACGCTGGAGCAGTTGGAACGACGGGCGGAAAAGAAGGGCGAGGTGTTCTTTGCCAGCGTGACCCGCCCCGGCCGCCCGGCCGAGGCGATCGTCGCCGAGGTGCTGGGCGCCGTCATCCGCGATTTCCCCTGGCCCAAGTCGATGCGCTGGGGCGCGGGCAGCCTGCGCTGGGTGCGCCCGTTGCACAGCATCATCGCGCTGCTGTCCGACGACGCCGGCAGCCGTGTCGTCCCGTTCGAGATCGAGGGGATCAGCGCCGGGAACACCACGCGCGGCCACCGCTTCATGGCGCCGGAGCCGTTCCAGGTGAGCAGCTTTGACGACTATGCCGCCAAGCTGCGCCGCGCCAAGGTCATGCTCGACCCCGCCGAGCGGCGCGAGACGATCCGCCATCAGGCCGAGACCCTGGCCTTTGCCCGCGGGTTGGAGATCGTCCCCGACGACGCCCTGCTGGCCGAGGTCGCGGGTCTGGTCGAATGGCCGGTGCCGCTTATGGGCGAGATTGAGGCGCGTTTCCTCGACCTGCCGCCCGAGGTTCTGCAAACCTCGATGCGCGAGCACCAGAAATTCTTTTCAGCGCGCAACCCCAAGACCGGCCGGATCGAGGGCTTTGTCACCGTCGCCAATATCGAGGCGGAGGACGACGGCGCGACGATCCTGAAGGGCAACCAGCGGGTGCTGGCGGCACGACTGTCTGATGCGGTGTTCTTTTGGGAGGGAGACCTGCGCGAGGCCAGGGCCGGGATGACGGACTGGGCCGAGGGGCTGAAGTCAGTGACGTTCCACGCCAAGCTCGGCTCGCAGGCGGAGCGGGTGGAACGGATCGCAGCGCTCGCGCGCGAGATCGCGCCTGCGGTGGGCGCGGATGCAGACGAGGCCGAGCAGGCGGCAAAGATCGCCAAGCTGGATCTGCGGTCGGCGATGGTGGGTGAGTTCCCCGAATTGCAGGGCACCATGGGCCGCTATTACGCGCAGGCGGCGAGGCTGTCGGAGGCGGTAGCCGATGCGGCGCGCGATCATTACTCGCCGCTGGGGCCGAGCGACGCGGTGCCCTCGGCGCCCGTATCGGTGGCCGTCGCGTTGGCGGACAAGATCGACACGCTGACGGGGTTCTGGGCGATTGATGAAAAGCCCACCGGGTCGAAAGACCCCTATGCGCTGCGCCGGGCGGCGTTGGGGGTTATCCGGTTGGTGTTGGGGAATGGGGTTCGGGTTGGAGTGGGTGTGATCCTTCAGGCCTCGATTGAGCGCAATCAAGATTATGGCGCCGTTTCCGAGGCCTTGACGGGCGTCCGCGATTTGCAAAACTATTTGCTGGGTAAAGGACATCACCCCCGCACAGCCGAGGGCGAAACTTGGAATGTGCTGGCGCTGACAGACTGGATAGCCCAAAATGTTTCCTCGGCAGCGCGCAGACATATCGAGGCTGCTATCGCGGTAGTCGCGCCGCGCCAAATTGCCGACCTTGATCGTGTGCACGATTGGCTTGAGGATCGTTCTGCAACCATCGGGATGCAGTCGCCGTCCATAGCCTCTGACCTACTCTCCTTCCTCCACGATCGCCTCAAGGTCCACCTGCGCGAGCAGGGCGTCCGCCACGACGTGATCGACGCGGTTCTGGCGATGCCTGGCAATGACGACCTTACCCTTGTCGTCGCCCGCGCCACCGCGCTGAATGCGATGCTGGGGACCGAGGACGGGACCAACCTGCTGCAGGGCCTCAAGCGGGCCGCGAATATCCTGTCGCAGGCCGAGGCGAAGGACGGCGTGGAATACAGCTACGGTGCCGATCTCAAGTTCGCCCAGACGAATGAGGAACACGCCCTGTTTGCCGCCCTCGATGCAGCAGAGCCGCGCATCCGCGATGCCGTAGCGGCAGAGGATTTCCCCGCGGCCATGACCGCTATCGCCGGGCTGCGCGCGCCCATCGACGCCTTCTTTGAGGCGGCGCAGATCAACACCGACAACCAGACGGTGCGGCGCAACCGTCTGAACCTGCTGCATCGCATCCGCGAGGCTGCGGCGCCGATTGCCGATTTCTCGCGGATCGAGGGCTAGTTGTCAGTGCGACCCCTCCTGCTTGACACAGGCGTGACCAAGCGTCGCCTCGCGCCGGCACGGAAGGGGGTATAGGCAACGGGCATGGACGCCATCGACCTTGCCTCTTCGGGGTTTTTGCCCGCAGCGCTCGTTGCCCTTGCGGCCGGCCTGCTCTCGTTCCTGTCGCCTTGCGTGCTGCCGATCGTGCCGCCCTATCTGGCTTACATGACCGGCGTCGGGGTCAATGGCCTGAAAACGCGCGAGCGTAGCGCCGTCCTGCCGGCGCTGTTCTTCGTGATGGGCCTGTCGACGGTCTTTCTGATCATGGGTGCCGCGGCCTCGACGCTGGGGCGGGCGTTCCTGCAGCAGCAGATCTGGCTGTCCCGCGCCTCGGGCGTGATGGTCATCATCCTGGGACTGCATTTCCTGCGCCTGTTCCGCATCCCCGTGCTGGACCGCGAAGCGCGGATCGACGCTGGCGCCAAGGGTGGGGGCGCCATCGGCGCCTATTTGCTGGGCCTTGCCTTTGCCTTTGGCTGGACGCCGTGCATCGGCCCGCAGCTCGGCATGATCCTGTCGCTGGCCGCCCAGAGCGGCGCGACGGGCCGAGGCACTGCGCTGCTGGCGGTCTATGCGCTCGGCCTCGGCATCCCGTTCATCCTGTCGGCGATCTTCATCAGCCGCGCGATCGGGCTGATGAACCGCATCAAGCCGTGGATGGGCGTGATCGAGCGGGTGATGGGCGCGTTGCTGGTCCTTGTCGGCGTGGCGTTGCTGACCGGTGCCTTCAGCGCATTCTCCTATTGGCTTCTGGAAACGTTCCCCTCGCTCGCCCTGCTCGGCTGACTTGCACCGCGCCGCGCGAGCGGCGAGGCTGTGTGCGGGGCAGTGGCCGGGACAAGCATGGTGCGGATGGACGCGGCGGCGCTGAACGCCTTTCTGGCGAGCGATTTTCCGCAAGTGGCGAATGACTACCGGGTCGAGGCCGTGGATGAGGCGGGACTGATCTGCCGGATGATCGCAGGACCGCAGCATCTGCGGCCGGGTGGGACAGTCTCGGGGCCGTCGATGTTCGGGCTGGTGGACCTGGCGGTCTACCTGCTGATCTTGTCGCGCATCGGGCCGGTGGGTCTGGCGGTGACGACCAACGCCTCGATCGACTTTATGCGCAAGCCTAGGGCCGGCCGCGATCTGCTGGTCGAGACGCGCCTTTTGAAGCTGGGGCGCAGCTTGGCCGTGGCCGACGGATTGGTTCGCGCCGAAGGGGACGAGGCAATCCTGGCCCGGGCCTCGATGACCTACTCGATCCCGCCGCGAGACCGCTAAAGCAAGCGCTTCTGAATAGGTATTATATTACCTATCTTGTAACACCATGTTTTAATGCAATTTAATAGCGCCTCTGCCGCTTGACCCGTGAAGCGCGATCCACGATACAGCCGCATCCCGAAATGGAACGCTGCCCCGAAGGGTCTGAGAGCAATGAAAACCTATACCGCCAAGCCTGCGGACATCGACAAGAAGTGGATCCTGATTGACGCCGAGGGCGTCGTTCTGGGCCGCCTCGCCGTCATCGTCGCCACCCGTCTGCGCGGCAAGCACAAAGCCACTTTCACGCCGCACATGGACATGGGCGACAACGTGATCATCATCAACGCCGACAAGGTGCAGATGACCGGCAACAAGCGCGACGACAAGCGCTACTACTGGCACACCGGCCATCCGGGCGGGATCAAGTTCCGCACCGCCCGCCAAGTGCTGGAAGGCGCCCACCCCGAGCGCGTCGTGACCAAAGCCGTCGAGCGCATGATCAGCCGCAACAAGCTGGGCAAGCAGCAGATGACCAACCTGCGCGTCTATGCCGGCG